>CAJUCZ010000001.1 GCA_910585375.1 uncultured Alphaproteobacteria bacterium
ATCCAAACTGCCCGTCCGGAACTTCAACCTCTAACCCCGGAGGTTGCGGCGGGTCAACCAAGAACGGATGCCGCACGAAAACATGCTATTATCCTTATCAATCATGCTGTACGCCTTATGGTGATGAAAGCGGATGCAACTGCTATTCTTGTTCCGACGGGTGCGGCGGTACCAGAAAATGCTGCGGGTCTTGTTATACCCCGCCTGTCGAAATTGCAAGAGGGGTATGTTGTGGAGCATCGGAGTGTGGTTTCAACGGTACTTCGCATCCTGATGATTCTTTATGTAAGTCTCATTACGGAAGCGGCACTTGTTATTCCAATTGTATGTCGGCTTTGGGAAAAACGTGCAGTGAGAGAGCTTCTTATTGCAGAAGCTCTGGTGGCTCTGTAAAGATTGAGATGTGTCATGGCAGTAATGGATATTATCCCGGTGCTTTGTGGATTTGTTATAAATAACTGAACAACGTTTTTTTTAACAGGTTTGGATTTTATTCAGGCCTGTTTTTTGTTTATGAAGTAAAATAGGGCTTGAGTCAGATTGGGAAAGAGCTATAGTGATTATGTTGTCTTTTTAGCTTTGCGGGGGTGTTATGACGCAGATAAATGAACCTTTTCCAAAAATGGCAGGAAAAAGCCGGAGAAAACTTTTGAGCATTAAGCTGCTGGCCAGAGCCGTAACTTATGCTTTTGCCATTCTGGGGATTTTGTTTGTGTTGCTGACGGTGGTGGTGATCAGCCTGTTGCGGAAAGAAGCTTCGCCGTTGCAGCCCGTGCCGGAAGCGGCCGTATTGTTTGTGAATTTTGACAATGCCGTTTCTGAGGTCAGGGAAGACACGCTTATTTCCGATATTACGGAAGTCCCCGGAATCAGTTATTTTGATTTGTTAAAGGCTCTAGGCACGGCGGCTTCGGATTCACGTATTAAAGCAGTGGTGGCGGAAATCAGCAATTCTTCGCTCGGTTTGGCACAGATTCAGGAATTGCGCAATGTGATCAAGGCTATTCGGGCAGGCGGCAAAAAAGCTTATATTTATGCTCCGGGGATGGGGGATTTTGGCGGCGGAACTTCGGAATATTATCTGGCGGCCGCTTTTGACGAGATTTGGATGCAGCCGGATACCGATATCGGGCTGACCGGCATTAGTATAGAAATGCCGTTTGTAAAAGATTTTCTGGATAAAATCGGAGTGACGCCGGAGTTTTATACCCGTTATGAATATAAAAATGCCGTAGCGCCGTTGTTGTCAAACAAATTTTCCAAGGAACATCTGGAAGAAACTTTTAAACTCGGAAATTCTTTGTTTGGACGGATTATGGCCGATGTCAGCCTTGACCGGAAAATTAAGCTGAAAGATTTGATGAGGCTGGTCAACGAGGCGCCGATCCGTTCAAATGACGGCATTGCGGCGGGATTGATTGATTATACCGCTTACCGGCCGGATATGATTCAGGAAATTACTTCCCGTTACAAAAATGCCGAGATTGTCAGCGTGTATGATTATCTGGCGCAGCTCAAAACGGAAAAGAAAAATATGCCTGCCGTGGCTTTTTTAGTGATTGAAGGAACGATAGATACCGGAAAAAGTTTATATAATCCGGTGCGTAACGAACTGGTCAGCGGTTCAGAGACTATTGCTCGGTATTTGGACAAGATTGCCAATAATCCCAGGGTTAAGGCTTTGGTTTTACGTGTAAATTCACCGGGCGGAAGTTATAATGCGGCAAACGAAATCTGGTATGCCTTAAAGAAGATGAAGCTGACGCGCAAACTGCCGGTGGTTGTTTCTCAGGGGGATTATGCTGCTTCCGGCGGGTATTTTGTTTCTCTTGCCGGTGACTACATTTATGCCGAGCCTTCGACCGTTACCGGTTCCATTGGTGTTTTGGGCGGGAAGATTGTGTTGCAGGAACTTTGGAATAAACTTGGGGTGCACTGGGGGCAGATTAATTTTGGGCAAAATGCCGGTTTGTTGACGTCAAGCAGGATGTTTTCTTCCAGCGAGAAAGAAGCTTTTAACCGTTCTTTAGACAATGTTTACAGGGATTTTACCGCTAAAACGGCTCAGGAACGTAAGATTGCGCCGGAAAAAATGGATGCTTTGGCGCGCGGGCGGGTTTGGACCGGAGAAGATGCCGTCCGGCTTAAGCTGGTTGACGGTATCGGCGGTGTGAACGAGGCAATTATGAAGGCCAAAGAGCTGGCCGGTATCGGGACGGAAGAAAAATTTGAGGTGATTTATTATCCGGAGCCCAAAACGCTGGCAGAGAAGCTTAACGAGATTTTGGAAAACAGTCCGAAAGTGATGGTTGAGTCCCGTTCAAAGTTGGAGAAAGGGCTTATGGAAGAATGGCGTTTGTGGCAGAGACTGAATTTTGATGCGATATTGCCGCCGTTAAAGGTGATTATGTAGATAAAAATGATTGAAATTTGAATCATTTTTGAATATTCTATCTCCGTTTGATGAAAATGTATTTTTAGGACATGAAGATGACAATCAGTGCCGAAGATGTAAAAAAGGTGGCTTTTTTATCGCGTTTGAAAATTGATGAAGATAAAGTTGCCGCAACGGAACAAGAATTTAACAAAATTCTGAACTGGATTGACGAGCTTAACGAAGTAAATACGGACGGTGTGGAACCGCTGGCTTCCGTGAACGAGCATTTTATTGCCATGCGTAAAGACGAAGTAACTGACGGCAATGTTCAGGAGGAAGTTTTGCTTAATGCGCCGCTCAAAGCCTATGGGTATTATGCGGTGCCGAAAGTTGTAGAGTAAAAACTCCGGCAGAGAGTTTTCTAAAGCAATTTGCGGCAGTCTCAGAAAATTCACGTACTAATTTGTACGCTAAAATTTTCTTCGCTTGGCAAATCACTTTATAAATTCTCTCTGACGAAGTTTTTGGAGAACCGGCAGAGAGTTTTCTAAAGCAGTTTGCGGCAGTCTCAGAAAATTCACGTACTAATTTGTACGCTAAAATTTTCTTCGCTTGGCAAATCACTTTATAAATTCTCTCTGACGAAGTTTTTGGAGAACCGGCAGAGAGTTTTCTAAAGCAATTTGCAGTTTGACGTGCGTGTCGGACGGGTTCTGCGGTGATTTTATTTTGGTATTGAACAAGAAAGAAAAAAGAATGGTTAAGTTAACAGATTTGACAATTGCTCAGGCTTTAGATGCTTTGAAAAAGAAAGAGTTTTCCGCAACCGAGCTGAATATGGCTTATATCGAGGCCATGGAAAACAATCGGTCTTATAATGCTTATGTCTTGGAGATGCCGGAAAAAGCGCTGGAACAGGCCAAGGCATCCGATGAACGTTATCAAAACGGTTCGGCGCGGGGATTGGACGGTATTCCTCTCGGTGTGAAAGATTTGTTCTGCACAAAAGGTATGAGGACAACGGCTTGTTCTCATATTTTGGACGGTTTTGCTCCGCCTTATGAGTCTACCGTTACATCGAATCTGTTAAACGCCGGCGCAACTTTTCTTGGCAAGCTGAATATGGATGAGTTTGCCATGGGCGGAAGCAATGAGACCAGTTATTATGGGCCGGTAATTAATCCGTGGAAGGCTGAAAATGACAGTCGGGATTTGGTTGCCGGCGGATCTTCCGGCGGTTCGGCGGCGGCTGTGGCGGCCGATATTTGTGCCGGTGCGCTGGGAACGGATACCGGCGGATCTATCCGTCAGCCTTCAGCTTATTGCGGCGTAACCGGTATCAAACCGACTTATGGCCGGTGTTCCCGTTACGGTATTATTGCTTTTGCGTCTTCTCTGGATCAGGCCGGTCCGATTGCCAAAGATGTGCGTGACTGTGCTTTGTTGCTTAAGACAATGTCCGGCCACGATGTTAAAGATTCGACGTCGGCTAATATTGCCGTTCCTGATTTTGAGGCTTTTCTCGGTCAGGATATCAGAGGTTTGAAAATCGGTATTCCGCAGGAGTATCGGGTTGACGGCATGAGCGCTGATGTGATTAAATACTGGGACAAAGGGATTGAGATGCTGCGGGCGCGCGGAGCCGAAATTGTTGAGATTTCTCTGCCGCATACCAAATATGCTTTGGCTGTTTATTATATTATTGCACCGGCGGAGGCTTCTTCCAATCTGGCACGTTATGATGGCGTGCGTTACGGTCTGCGTGTCGACGGCGAGCATTTGGACGAGATGTATGTCAATACCCGCAGCGAAGGTTTCGGCAAAGAAGTCAAACGCCGGATTATGATCGGGACTTATGTCTTGTCGGCCGGATATTATGATGCCTATTATCTGAAAGCTCAGAAAGTCCGCCGACTTATTCGTGACGATTTTCAGAGAGCTTTTGAAAAATGCGATGTTATTCTGACACCGACAACGCCGACACCGGCTTTTCCGATCGGAGACAGGTCCATGCAGGAAAATCCGCTGACGATGTGGTTGAATGACGTCTTTACCGTATCTGTCAATCTGGCCGGACTGCCGGCAATGAGTCTGCCTGCGGGTTTGAGCGAAAGCGGGTTGCCGCTGGGGTTGCAGTTGATCGGGCGGGCCTTTGACGAGGGAACGATTTTCAAAACCGCTTCGGCTTTGGAAAAAGATATGGCTTTTAAGGGAGTGAAGTAAAATGGCGGCAATGATTATTGAAACCGAAAACAACAAATGGGAAGTTATCTGCGGTTTGGAAATTCACTGTCAGATTATTTCGGAATCTAAAATGTACAGCGGTTCTTCCACCGAGTTCGGTGCCGAGCCGAATACGCATGTGTCTTTTGTTGATGCCGCCATGCCGGGAATGTTGCCGATGTTGAATGAACAATGCGTGCGTCAGGCCGTTAAAACAGGTTTGGGGCTGAATGCCAAAATCAACAAGTATTCCGAATTTTCCCGCAAGAACTATTTTTATGCCGATTTGCCGCAAGGGTATCAGATTACGCAGTTTCAGCATCCGATTGTCGGAGAAGGTTTTGTTGACGTGGCGTTGGAAGACGGATCCGTCAAGAAAATCGGCATTGAGCGCCTGCATATTGAACAGGATGCCGGAAAGTCCATTCATGATCTTGACCCGTGCATGAGCTTTATTGATTTGAACCGTGCCGGCGTGGGCTTGATGGAGATTGTGACCAAACCTGATTTTCGTTCTCCGGAAGAAGCCGGCGAGTTTTTGAAAAAGCTGCGTTCGATTGTCCGTTATTTGGGTACTTGCGATGGCAATATGGATGAAGGTTCCATGCGCTGCGACGTTAACGTTTCGGTTCGCAAAGTCGGCGAGGACGGTTATCGGACGCGTACGGAAATGAAGAATGTCAATAGTATGCGTTTTGTGATGCAGGCGATTGAAAACGAAGCCAAACGCCATGTCGAGGTTTATGAAGCCGGAGGAACAATTGAGCAGGAAACCCGTCAGTTTGATCCTTCTACCGGAAAATCAAAAGTGATGCGCAAAAAAGAATTTGCTCATGATTACCGTTATTTTCCCGAGCCTGATTTGTTGCCGTTGCAGCTTTCGGACGAATATATTGACGGCATTAAAAAAGATATGGTTGAGTTGCCGGATGCCAAGCGTGAGCGTTTTGTCCGCGATTTGGGCATTACCGAATATGATGCCCGTATCCTTTGTGAGAACCGCGAGGTTGCCGAATTTTTTGAAACAGCCGCCAAAGGGCGTGATGCCAAGAAAGTGGCTAACTGGATGATGGGTGACTTTTTTGCCATGCTGAACAAAAACGCGCTCAGAATTTCGGAAAGTCCGATCAGCCCCGAGAATCTCGGTATGCTGGTTGATCTGATCGCCAAAGACGTGATTTCGGGGAAAATTGCCAAAGACGTGTTTGAAATTATGGCGGAAACCGGTCAGGCTCCTGATAAAATTGTGGAAGAAAAGGGGCTGAAGCAGGTGACGGATTCCGGTGCGATTGAGGCGCTGGTTGATGAAGTTATTGCTTCTTCTCCGGAAAATGTTGCTTCTTATAAAGCTGGAAAAAACAATCTTCTGGGCTGGTTTGTCGGTCAGGTTATCAAAAAATCCCAAGGCAAGGCCAATCCGGCGATTGTTAATAAAATGCTTTCGGAAAAACTGGCGCAATAACAGATAGGAAAAGACATGGAGCTTTTAGACTGGGCAGGCAGCTACTGGCCGTATGACGAAGCGGAAGAAGCTGATCGCAAAGCTCTGGTACAGCTTTTGGAAGCTCGTAAAAAGAATTCGCTTTCTTTGTATAAAAGAGAGAATTTGACAGCACATGTCACGGTTTCCTGCTGGATTGTCAATGCCCGGCGCAATCATACTCTGCTGGGGTTTCATAATCTGTACAAGCATTGGGGATGGTTTGGCGGCCATGCTGACGGCGAGACGGATTTGGTGGCGGTGGCCAGAAAAGAAGCGGCGGAAGAGTGTGGTTTGCAGTCGATGAAGCTGTTGGCCGATGAGCCGGTTGATTTTTGCATTCTCGGGGTAGGAGCGCATTATAAAAACCAAATGCAGGTTCCGGCTCATTTGCATTTGAATTTTACCTACTTGTTTGAGGCTGACGAGCATGAATTTATCCGCCCCAAGCCGGATGAGAACAAGGCCGTGAGCTGGATTGCCAATGAGCGATTGCTGGCGGTCACCAATGAGGAGTCGACAGCGCCGGTTTATAAACGGATTATGGAAAAGGTTAAAGAAAGGAAATTGTAATGGACAGTGTCTTTTTACAAGGACTGGCGGCGGCGACGATTGCCGGCCTGATTACCGGTGTCGGCGGATTTATGATTTTTTTGAAAAAGCGCTACACGCAGGAAGAGATTAATTTTATGCTCAATATTGCGGCCGGTGTTATGATTGCCGCGGCCTTTTTCTCTCTTCTGGTACCGGCAATGGGGCGGATTATCCGTTTTGATCCGGATGTCCATGTGGCCGGATTCTGGTATGTCGGCGCGGTTTTTGCCGGTGTGGCTCTGGTATGGATTTTGAATGCTGTTTTGCCGCATGAGCATAATAATATGGGCCATCACGGGATGAGCGGTTTTAACCTGAGGAAGGCCTGGCTTTTTATTATTGCAATCACACTGCATAAAATTCCGGAGGGGCTGGCCGTGGGGGTGGCATATAGTGCCGAAGACTTTATGAATCCGGACAGTCTGGTGATTGGGATAGCTTTACACAATATTCCGGAAGGTCTGACGATTGCGATTTCTCTGGTGGCGGCCAAGTGTTCACGCCTGAAAGCCGCGTTGACGGCTGCTGCCATCGGTCTGATTCAGCCTCTGGGTGCTTTGCTGGGGTTGGTGACAATGGGGCTTAGTGAAAAAATTGTGCCTTTGGGAATGGCCATGGCCGGCGGAACGTTGCTTTTTGTGGTTGTGAATGAGATATTGCCTGAGACTTATGGAACGCATAAGACAAACCGCTCTGCTTTTGCATTGTTTTTGGGATTTATTTTTATGACTTATCTTAACATTGTTTTGCACTAAATTTGCGAAAATCCCGCAAGCCGATGGTGACAAGCGGGATTTTTTTTTAATGTGGCGAGCTGAACAGGATAAACACAACAGGTATGATACTGTTGTGAGAGATAATACTGTTCAGCCATTCTGTTTTTTCTGATGCTTGTTTCTGAGACGGTGAAGGTCCGGTCGTTGCAAAATTCGGATGCGGAACAGGCACGGAATTAGTCGAATCTCCCGCAATACAATAATAGTATCTGGGCGAGAGCGGCGTGCATGTCTGATAGTAAGATGAGCAAGAAGAACAAACAACTCCCAAAACAAGTATCAGTGCAATAAATAATTTTTGCGTTTTCATAAATAATATATTTTATAATTTGTTTCTGTAAAAAATATAGAGTTTTTGATCGGTGATTGTCAACCGGGATTGTTATTTGCAAACAGCAAAAGGGAATTTGTGAATAAAAAAATAAAAAAGGTATTGACGGAGCAGAAAAGATATTATACATATAAAACCGAGCTTGCGGAGAGTTGGCAGAGTGGTAATGCAGCAGATTGCTAATCTGTCATCCCGATTGGGATGCATAGGTTCGAGTCCTATACTCTCCGCCATAAAAAAAACCGTCCTTTAGGGCGGCTTTTTTTTTATGCGGAGAGCCGGTTTATGGAAAATTAAATATATCATATTGTTATGAAATATGCTTTTTCTTTTTTAAGCATAAATGCCAAGAAAAGTTTGACGGACGGTGTTATTACGGAGATAATGAAACGGAAAGTCAGCCGGTTGAAAATAACCGGAGTTTTTTTTGGGCAATGTGAAAGGTCGAATGACATTATGAGAGTTTTGACAATATGGCACTTGTATGCACAGGCTTTGGCCAGCGGGATAAAAATATATGAAACCCGTACATGGAAGACAAAATATCGGGGGCCGGTGGCGATTCATACTTCTGCGCGTCCGATGACGGCGGAGGACAAGGTTCTGGCGCAGGAATTCGGCGTGAAAGGAATAAAGACGGGGTATGTTGCCGCTATAGCCGATTTAACGGAATGCATTTTAATGGATGAGGATTTTATTACTGAGCAGACAGAGCAAGAGCGCCGTCTCGGAAATTGGCAATCAGGGAATTATGCGTGGAAGTTTGAGAATTTCAGAAAGCCGGAACGAGACATTTATCTTTCCGGCCGTCAGGGATTGTGGACAGTCGATTTGGATTTGTGATGAGATTTTTAGAAGTGACTGGAAAATGACAAAACAGAACTTAAGGTTAATAGGTTACACTATCTGTGTATAGTTTTCCGACTTCCAGTCGCCGTTTTATCAGGGCGGCTTTTTTATATGATTTTTCAAGCGGGGAAGTATGAAGAAACTATTTATTTTTTTTATGATGTTGCCGGCTTGTGCTTCTGTTCCTCTCTGTCAAAGTGGGGATCCGCGGGTGCAACGGTTTTTTCCGCGCTTTTTGAGGTAGTCCTGATGGTAGTCTTCCGCCGGATAAAAGGTTTTGGCCGGAACGACTTCCGTGACTATCGGGGCGGAAAAGGTTTTGTGTCTTTTTAGTTCGGTGATTTTATCGACGGCGGCCGTTTTTTGCTTTTCATTCAGATAAAAAATCGCGGAACGGTACTGGGTGCCAATGTCCGGTCCCTGGCGGTTTAATGTTGTCGGATTATGAATTTTGAAGAACACGTCCAGCAATTGTTTGTAGCTTATCAGTTGCGGGTCATAAGTGACTTCAACCGCTTCGGCGTGTCCGGTTTTGCCGCTGGAAACCTGTTCGTAGCTTGGTGCGGAGGTGGTGCCGCCGATGTATCCGACCTGAGTGGAATAGACGCCGGGGGTGCTGTCAAATGCCGACTGCACGCTCCAAAAGCAGCCGGCGGCGAAGATGGCATGGGCCAGACTCATTTTGCTTCTCCTTTGTTTGTTTTCTTTGAATATAATTTCTGTTCGGCACATATAAAGTCCGGAATATTTTTTTATTCTTTTTCTCTTTAAGCTTTTATTTCGGTGATTATATATGCAGCAGTTATTGATTGGGATGTTAAGGAGAAAAAGATGAAGACCATTGATTTGGATAATGACAGCAAAATGCCGATTATTGGTTTGGGAACGTGGAAAGCGTCTGCAGGTGAGGTTTATCAGGCCATTCGCTGGGCAATAAAGCTGGGGTATCAGCATATTGATTGTGCACCGTGTTATGGCAATGAAGACGAGATCGGGCAGGCGATTCATGATGCAATTGCCGAAGGCGATATTAAACGCGAGCAATTGTTTATTACGTCAAAATTATGGAACGACAACCATGCGCCGGAAGATGTGATGCCGGCTTTGCAGAAGACATTGAATGCTTTGCAGCTGGATTATCTGGATTTGTTTCTGATGCATTGGCCGGTTGCCCAGAAAAAGGGCGTTATGCTGCCGGAGAGTGCGGATGACATGGTTTCTTTGTCTGAGATTCCTTTGGAGATGACTTGGGCCGAAATGGAAAAAATTCAACAGCAGGGATTGGTCGAATCAATCGGTGTATCTAATTTTGGTGTTAAAAAATTACAGGCTTTGCTTGAAAAAGCAGAGATTATGCCGAGTGTAAACCAGTTTGAACATCATCCCTATTTGCAACAGCCGGAGCTGGTGGATTTGTGCCGTAAGAATAACATTGCCGTGACGGCTTATTCGCCGCTCGGATCGGGAGATCGCAGCATTGAAAACGAACCGGTTATTTTGGAAATTTCTAAAAGATTAAAGGCTTCTCCCGCTCAGGTGCTTTTGGCATGGGCCATGCAGCAGGGGATTGCCGTTATTCCGAAGTCTGTCAATCTGGGGCATATCAAAGAAAATTTCGAAGCTCAGAGTCTTGTTTTGGACGGCAAAGATATGGAAGACATTGCCAAGCTGGATAAAAATCATCGTTTTATCGACGGCAAGGCTTTTGTTTTCGGTGATTATACCATTGAAAATATTTGGGAATAGGACTGTATGCCAAGCGTAATTTTGAACGGAGAATACAGATGACGATGAATGTTTGGGAAAAAGCCAAGAAACTGCATAATCATGTGGGGAAGAATATTATTGCCGGCAGAAATGCCTGGGCAAGTGTTGTGACTGCGGATTTTGAGGCTTTTCTGTTTCAAAATGCCGAGCAGACTTATCAGCGCCCGGCAGCCTCGAAACAGATTTTTGACTGGGAAAACTGGGCATTGCGAGATGTGTCCGAGCAAAAACCGCTGTACCGGCTTTAACGGCTTATTTTTGCAGCCGTTGTAAGATAAAGTCTGTCAGTTCCTGTGGCTTTTCCCATTCAACGGAAATTTCCAGCACATTGAAGCGCGGCTGCAATATGGCCGGAATTTTTACAAAATCTTTTGCCGTGGTGAACAGTTCGGCGTTAAAATAATGGGCTTCATGGAGGAGATTTTGCAACTCGTCTTCGGTATAGAAATGATGATCTCCAAAGTCAAAGGTTTTTATCAAGGTAAAGCCGAGTTCTTTTAACGAGTTGTAAAATTTCTGCGGGCGGCCGATGCCGGCGAAAGCGATAATGTTTTGCGGCGGCAGTTCGGGAGGCAGAGCTTTTACCTTTCCGTAAAAAACAGGCACTTTTTTCAGGCGTTTTGCCAGATTGTGCTTATCTTCTCCCAGAATAATTGCAGCTTGTGCCCGTTTTAAGCCGGCGGCAAAATTTTCGCGCAGCGGACCGGCCGGAATATATCTGCCGTTGCCGATGCCGGCAGCACCGTCAAAAACCAGAAGCGACAAATCTTTATATAATCCGGGGTTTTGAAAGCCGTCATCCATTACAATGACGTCAGCGCCGTTCTGTACAGCCAGCTCAGCTCCCTGAGCACGGTCGGGGTTAATGACGGTTTGTGCCTGACGGGCAAGAAGCAATGGCTCGTCACCGGTTTGGCGGACATCGTAATGTGTCGGGTCTGCAAAAATATTGCGGCTTTTGCCGCCGTAACCGCGGGTAACGAAAAAAGGATTTTTACCGGCCTGCTGCAGCATTGCGGCAATGGCTACGGAAACCGGCGTTTTGCCGGTGCCGCCGGCTGTCAGGTTGCCGATACAGATAACCGGACAAGCGGCTTTACGGCTTTTTTTGAAGCGGAGACGCAATCCGGTGGCAAGGGCATAAATCCGGCCCAGCGGACTAAGCAGGTCTGACAGAAAGTTATCGCTGTTCCAGAAAGCAGGGGTTTTCATTAAATATATCCTTTGACCTTATCAAGAATGCCGTCCAGAATTTTGGCTTCGCCCTGTGCCCAGTTGTAGGCAAGGCTGCGTTTTGCTTCCAGCAGTTCTTTATGCTGAAGCAGGCTGCGGATATTTTCTTCCAGTTCCGTATCGTTTTGTATCTGAATAACGGCATCGGCTTTTTTGGCCCTATTCATCGCATCGGTAAAATTATGCATATGCGGTCCGACAACCACGGCATTGCGGAAGCGCGACGGTTCCATAAAATTCTGTCCGCCATGCGGAATCAGCGACCCGCCGATAAAAGTTATCGGGCTCAGGGTATACCATAAGCCGACTTCTCCGATAGTATCAGCGATATAAACATCGGTCTTGTCTGAAATTTTTTCGCCGGCTGAACGAAGCGCCGTTTTCAGCCCGAGCTCATTGACAGCTTTTTGAATCTCCGGTCCGCGGTGCGGGTGGCGGGGGGCGGCAATCAGCAATAAATCGGAAAATTCTTTTTTGAGATTCTTGTGTATCTGCGCCGCGCGGATTTCTTCATTGTTGTGGGTTGAGCAAATGCACCATACCGTCCGGTTGCCGATTTGGGATTTTAATTCAGCCAATTTGGTTTCGTCTACCGGCGGGTTGATACCGGCGTATTTGATATTGCCGAGGCACATTGAAGCTTTGGCTCCCAGAACGCGCAGGCGGTAAGCGTCTTCTTCCGACTGGCCGAGACACAGGGTAAAGCAGCCCAGCAGCTCTTTACAGATGTAGTCAAACTGTTGCCACATTTTGAAAGATTTGTTTGAAATGCGGCCGTTGATCAGAATCAGCGGAATATTGTTTTTTTTGATTCCGGACAACAGAGCCGGCCATAATTCAGATTCAAACCACAAAGCCAGATCGGGCTGCCAATATTTGATAAAACGTCGGACAAAACGGGGATGGTCAATCGGGATATATTGATGAAACGCGCGTTCCGGCAGCCGTTTGTTCATTAATTCGGCAGAAGTGACAGTTCCGGTTGTGACCATGATGTTGAGATCAGGGTAGGCTTCAAGCAGACGGGTGATGAGCGGCAGCATGGACAGGCTTTCGCCGACGGATGCGCCATGCATCCAAATCAATTTGCCTTCCGGCCGTTGTTTTTGTGGTTTGCCGATGCGTTCGTTAAAACGCTTGAGGTCTTCTTTGCCTTTTTTCTTGCGTTTGTTGATGTAGCGTTTGATGACCAGCGGATATAATGCGCGGATCAGAGTGTTGTAAATACCGATAAACATTATTTTTTCTCCGCCGTATGTTTCTTGGTTTTGACGTTGTCGCCGGGCAGGATCGGCGGAATGCCCATTGCACGGTCGGCTTCGTCATTCAGGTCGTTCATAATTTTTTCAAAATCAAGGCGGTACCGCTCCAGATCTTTTTCATCTGCGTCTTTGGGAACATAAAATGGTTCGGAAATCAGATATATGCCCCGATTGAACGGTGCCGGGATCATCATTTTGTCCCACGCTTTTTCAATGATTTTGGCTTTTTGGGCGCTATAGACCATGCCGATCAGCGGTTTGCCGGTTTTGTGGGCAAAATAAACCGGACTCATGCTCATGCGCATGCGCGGGCCGCGCGGACCGTCAGGAATAATGGTTACGGAAATTTTGTTATTCAGTGTATGCATGATATTGACCGCAGCGCCTTTGGCATTGCTGCTGGTTGAACCACCGATGGTTTTGATGCCGCATTTTTCCAATATGCCGGCAATAATGCGGCCATCGTTATGCAATGAAACCAAGGCCCGCATTTCCGGATGATAGTTTTTTTTGAAAATCATCGGCATCATCAGGGCGCGGCCGTGCCAGCCCACCAGAATAAAATTGCCTTCTTCCATCCAGGTATTCAGGATGTTGTCCAGACCGCGGATTTCCCACCGGCTGGTGGCAAAAGTAAATTTAACGTACAGATAAAGCAACCGGCTGACGAGCAGGGTGACGAATTTGGATCTGGTAATTTTTTTGAGCGCTTTTTTTAACGGCTTGGATTTAGACATGGAGAACTTAACCTTTGCTTCCGATCATTTCCGTGACGGAGATGCCGATAGAATCGTTTTCCGTGATGATGACTTCGCCGCGGCCGATTAAGACATCGTTGGCGTAGATATCAACATAGTCATTAATTCCGCGGTCAAGTTCAACAACTGCACCGCGGCCGAGTTTGAGCAACTGATGGACGCGCAGGTCGGCGGTTCCGAGCGTGACGGAAAGTTCAACCCTGATTCCGTCATTGGGGATGATATTCTTATTGCCTGACACCATTTGTTTTTTATTCTCCGGATATGGACTTTGTTACTTAATGCCATTTTATATATATTTTATTTTTTATAAAGTCTTTTTATGGGTTTTGCGCATAACTTTGAATTTTTTTATGTGACGGTCCGTATTCTTGATATCGGTTTGTCCTGAATGAATCGGTATTCGGGGCGGAAGCTTGTGGATTAAAAAGTTTAAGATTGCCTGTAATGCGTATTTATGCCAAAAAAGTTTTGCAGCATTGTTGCAGACGGCATTATGCCAACTTATATATTATGGGTAGGTTAAAATTGTAAGGTGTTTATGAAATGGCAGATACAAAAGAAAAATATCCGGTTCTTCCGCTGCGGGACATCGTGGTTTATCCGAAAATGGTGGTTCCGCTGTTTGTGGGAAGGGACAAGTCTATCAAGGCTTTGCAGGCCGGTGTTGACAAAGATAAAAATGTGGTGCTGCTGACTCAGAAAGACGCAAAAATCGACGATCCGGCCGCAGAGGATTTGTTTAAGGTCGGTACGGTCGGTACGGTTTTGCAGCTTTTGAAACTTCCCGACGGTACGGTCAAGGTTTTGATTGAAGGGTTGGAGCGGGTTAAGATTGACGCATTTGCCGATAATCCGGACTTTATTGAAGTCACGGCGACAATTCTGCCTGAAGTTGAAGAAAAAGACAATCTGGAATTGGAGGCTCTGGTACGTGCCGTATTGTCGCAGTTTGAGGAATATGTGAAACTTTCCCGCAAGACGCCGCCCGAGGCTTTGTCGGCCGTTAACCAGATTGAGGATTACAGCAAGCTGGCGGACACCATTGCTTCGCATCTTTCTCTGAAAATTGAGGAAAAACAGGCCTTGTTGGAGGGAGAGACCCTGCATGACCGTTTTGAAAAGATTTTGGGCTTTATGGATTCTGAAATTACGATGCTGGAAGTAGAGAACAGGATTAAATCCCGTGTTAAACAGCAGATGGAAAAAAGCCAGAAGGAATATTATCTGAATGAGCAGATGAAGGCGATTCAAAAAGAGCTCGGCGATGATGAAGACGGCAATGAAATTGCCGAATATATGAAAAAAATTGAAAAGACAAAGTTGTCCAAAGAAGCCAAGGAAAAGGCTTTGGCCGAAGTGAAAAAGCTGAAGAATATGAGTTCGATGTCTTCCGAGGCGACAGTGGTGCGCAATTATCTGGACTGGCTTTTGGATATCCCTTGGAAAAAACGTTCAAAAGTCAACAAAGATTTGCAAAAGGCTTTGGATATTCTGGAAAAAGACCATTACGGGCTGGACAAGGTCAAAGAAAGGATTGTGGAGTATTTGGCCGTGCAGTCGCGTGCTGACAAAGTAAAAGGTCCGATTTTGTGTCTGGTCGGTCCTCCCGGCGTGGGTAAAACCTCGCTCGGTAAATCCATTGCGCGGGCAACGGGGCGCAGTTTTGTGCGTGCTTCGCTCGGCGGTATGCGTGATGAAGCGGAAATTCGCGGACATCGCAGAACTTATATCGGGTCAATGCCGGGGAAAATTATTAAAGGAATGAAAAAAGCTGCAACGTCTAATCCGTTGTTTCTGCTTGATGAAATTGATAAACTCGGCAATGACTGGCGCGGCGATCCGAGTTCGGCATTGTTGGAAGTGTTGGATCCGGAGCAGAATGCGGCTTTTAACGACCATTATCTGGAGGTTGATTACGATCTTTCCGACGTGATGTTCGTGACAACGGCAAACTCTTTGGATATGCCGCGTCCGCTCTTGGACCGTATGGAAATTATCCGGCTTTCGGGCTATACCGAAGATGAAAAAATTGAAATTTCCAAACGGCATCTGATTCCGAAGATTTTTGAAGAAAATGCCGTCAAACCCCATGAACTGGTTATTACTGACGAGGCTATACGCGATATTGTCCGTTATTATACCAGAGAGGCCGGTGTACGTAATCTGGAACGCGAATTGTCTAAAATTGCACGGAAGGCAGTGAAAGATATTTTGCTGGAGAAAAACGGCTATGTTGAAGTTAATGCCAAGAATCTGGAGAAGTATCTCGGTGTTATCAAATATCGTTACGGCGAAGCGGAATCCGAAGATCATGTCGGTGTTACAACCGGTCTGGCCTGGACGGAAGTCGGCGGCGACATTCTCTTTATTGAAGCGGTTGACATGCCCGGAAAGGGAAAAATCACTCAGACCGGCAAGCTCGGCGATGTGATGAAGGAATCTATTGAAACGGCTTATTCCGTGGTGCGGGCGCACTCCAAGCAGCTGGGGATTGATCCTGAAGTGTTTGAGAAAACAGATATTCACGTTCATGTGCCTGAGGGGGCAACGCCGAAAGACGGACCGTCGGCCGGTATTGCCATGTATACGACGCTGGTTTCCGTGCTGACTAAAATTCCGGTGCGCAAAGATGTGGCCATGACCGGCGAAATTACGTTGCAGGGCAGGGTGCTGCCTATCGGCGGACTGAAAGAAAAGCTGCTTTCGGCTCTGCGCGGCGGAATTAAGACTGTTATTATCCCTAAAGATAATGAAAAAGATTTGGCGGAAATTCCTGACAATGTGAAAAAAGGAATGAAGATTATTCCGGTTGACGAGGTTTCCAAAGTTTTGGAAATTGCTCTCAAAGATAAGGTCAAACCGCAGAAATCAAAATAATTTATCGACAAGCCAGCAAACTCCGGCATCTTATGAGGCCGGAGTTTCGGGTTTTAAACGACTCTGCCGGAAAAATCAGAATCGCAAGCCGAATCGCGCGCAAAATCAGGTGTGACGCGGTTTTCTGCGGTTTTTCCTGTTAATAACTTGGCAAAAATGCACTTTTATGAGGAAAAATGTGGAATTTTTGCCTCGTTAGCGTTGTTTTTGTTTGACTTTGCTAAAAAATCACGCTTAAATTTTTTGTGTAAGGGGCGCAAGACCTGAGAAATTAAGGGAAACGCCGGCTTACAGTGGTTTGTAACTTAATATATTAGAGGGAGTCCTCACAGTGAATAAAAACGAATTAATTTCTAGCATTGCTAACGAAACCGGTCTGACAAAAACTGATTCTGCAAAAGCTTTGGATGCATTTGTATCTACTATTACTTCTGCTTTGAAATCCGGCGATGAAGTTCGTCTGGTTGGTTTTGGTACATTTGCTGTATCTAAACGTTCTGCTACTACCGGCCGCAATCCGCGTACCGGTGCCGAAATCAAAATTCCGGCTCGCAAGCAGGCTAAATTCAAAGCTGGTAAAGCTCTGCAAGACTCTGTAAACTAATATCAGGGATCGGCTTCGGCCGGTCCTATTATTTTAGCTGAGTTATTCAAAAACGGGATTCACCATAAATGGATTCCGTTTTTTTATGTTTATTAGTCATTTGGATTCGAAATTGTTATTTTTTTACACGCTATGGAATATAAAATATTATTGTTTAGTATTTTGGTTGTTTGAATAAAAGAATCTGTTTTGAGCGGAAAGCGTCAGAATATATTGCTTTTGGAGAAATTATGGCTATTTTACGATTTCTCTTGCCATTTTAGACAAAATAAGCTATTATATAATTGAAATTTTGTTTTAACTGAAGGATTTCACGGATGAAAAAAATTTTCAAATTGGATGATGCCAAAAAGAACCTGCGTCGTGCAGCGTTGATTGCTATTGGCGCTTTTTCCCTGTCTGCGACCCAGATGCAGGCTCAGGACGGCAGCAAGCTTTTTAATAAAATTTATGAAAAGTTGGAAAAGTTTGATCGTGCAGCTGATAAAGTTACAAAGCCCGGAAGAGATTTGGCTTCTAAAGTCAGAAGAAGAAAAGGCGAAATTGAGTCGGCCAAGTTTATGTTCGGGCAGGCGTTGCCGATGGAAATTAATCAAAGAATAAACAGGGTGACAAATGCCGCCGAGAGAGTTGGTGGTGTTGTTCAAACAGTCAGGACAGTCACGGGGGCCGGACGTCAAAGGGAGACACTGCAGGAACAGCGTGAGCAAAGTCCGCAAGAAAATCGTGTCCGGTATGTACAACGGGCACCAAGAGGAGGCCGCGAATAACCGAAGCGGCTTTTTTTGATTTAAAGTTTCGAGGTCTGAGCGGAAAAGCTTTTCTTTCAGAACTTTGAAGTAAAAATAAAAGATTGTGTCGGCTTTTTACGGGCTGAGGCAACGGTTAAATAACCCCAGGCGAAAATGCTGCATAAAATTGGGGGATGTGGGTAACACTCCGTGTTGAAAAAGACAGCCTGTGAGTGATGGCTTTTCAGCCTTTATTTCCAGTCATAACAAAATATATTTTTCCTATCCTTTTGAAAATATTTGTTTTCTTAAAAAATTTGAATTTTTTTTATTTTTTTGCTTGATTAATTCATTTTAAGAGTGTATAAAATCTTTCGTAAACACGATGGGAGTTTAGCTCAGCTGGAAGAGCATCTCGTTTACACCGAGAGGGTCGGGAGTTCGAACCTCTCAACTCCCACCAATTAAAGAGCCCGCTTTCATAGCGGGTTTTTTAATTGGATGAAATGAAAAGTGAGAACTCCCGAGAAAGGGAGTTTGAAACTTCTCTTAGTGTTGCGATAAACTTGTTTGGAGCAACACTTGGTTGTTTACGTGAGTAGAAAGCTTGGGCTTTCGTTGTGGTGTACTACCAACGAAAGGCGGGCGGAAGAATGCCGGTGAGCGAAGCGAATGAGTGCCTGTGCAACTCGAACGAAGCGATAAGTAACTCTCAACTTCCGCCAATTAAACCTTATCTTTGTTTAAAACTTTGTTGTTTTATCGTTTTTTAATAAGAAGTATAAAGTTTTTATAATCATCAACTCATAATTTGATTTCTTTTTTTATTCCTGTTATAATCAATCTTAATAAGAAAACAGAAAAGGCAGAAGCAAATTATGAAAATGTATATTATCATCGGATTATTGATTATCGGGGCAGGGTTGCTTGCTTATGATGTTAAGCACAATTATGTGGACTGGAGGACAGCAGACCGCAGCAGCGCCGGAATAGCGCCTTTGCCAAAAGACGAAAAGCAGGCAGTTGTGCAGGTTTATACTGCCAGAGTTTATAACTGGCGCAAGTATTTTGCAGTGCATCCGTGGATTGCAACAAAAGACAAAAACGCCGATCATTATACCGTTTATCAGGTTTTAGGGTGGAAGCAATGGCGGACAGGCAATGCCGTTGATGTTTCCGAAGATGTGCCGGACAGAAAATGGTATGGCATGAGCCCGACATTGTTGCAGGATTTGCGCGGAGAAGAAGCAGAAAAGGCAATTTCCGGAATCAAAAAAGCGGTTGCAAATTATCCTTTTGCTTCTGAATATGTTTTATATCCGGGGCCGAACAGCAATACTTTTATTTCTTATATTATCCGTCAGGTGCCGGAATTAACGGTTGAATTGCCGCCGATTGCAATTGGCAAGGATTTTCTGGGATATAATAAGTTTTTTGCCAAGGCAGAAAGCAAAAAAGGGTATCAATTTTCATTGTTCGGCCTTTTCGGTCTGACGGTCGGCAAAGGTGAGGGACTGGAGATTGATATTCTCGGAATGGTCTTTGGTATAGATTTCCTGCGCCCGGCTGTCAAACTGCCGTTTATCGGTCGTTTGGGTATGTCTGACGCGCCGGTGGATTAATGCGTTGGAATTTGTGTATGGCTGATTTTATTGTTATTGACAAGAAAGAATGGAAGCGGCGGGAGTATTTTGAGCATTATTACCGGCAGGTTTCCTGCCGTTTCAGCCTGACGGTTGAACTGGATGTTACCCGACTGGTGCGAAGCGTGAAAAAGCAGGAACTGATGTTTTTTCCGGTTTTTATTCATTTATTGAGTCGTATCGTCAACCGTCATGAAGAGTTTCGTATGGCTTTCAATCGGTCCGGAGAGCTTGGTTATTGGCAGCAAGTCTGGCCGGAGTATACGGTTTTTCATTCTCAGAGCAAAAGCTTTTCTACGATATGGACTCCTTTTTCCGAGAATTTTGATGAGTTTTATCTTAATTATGTTCGGGATTGGGAAAAATATGGTGAAATTGAGATTTTTGCTCCCAAGCCGGACAGGCCGGAAAACGTTTTTAACATTTCTTGTCTGCCTTGGGTGAATTTTACGTCTTTTAATCTTGAGTTACCGCATTCCGATGATTATCTTTTGCCGATTTTTACGCTGGGAAAATTTGTTGAAAAGAACGGCGGAACTTTTGCGCCGCTGGCTTTACAACTGCATCATGCGGTTTGCGATGGTTTTCATGCCGCCTTGCTGATTGACGGGTTGCAGGAGTTGTGTAACGGTTTTGGAGAGAAAAATGAACGGTAATGTCGGAGAAGGCGGTAAATGAACGTCAGGCAAGAAACAGCGCAAGATTTTGATGAGATTTATCATTTGGTCAGAACGGCTTTTGAAACGGCGGAAGTCAGTGACGGCAGGGAGCAGGATTTTGTTTCTTCTTTACGGTATTCGGAAAATTATATTCCGGAACTGGCTTTAGTGGCGGAAGAGGGTAAAAAGATAATTGGCCACATTATGCTGACACGGCAACGGATTGTTTTAAATGAAAAAAAGTATAAATGCGCTGTTGTTGGCGCCGGTGTGCGTGGATATTGCTTTTCGGAGAAAAAAGCTGGGATCACGGCTGATAGACATGGCTTTGGAAAAAGCGGAAAAATTTGGGTTTGATGCGGTTTTTCTGGTAGGGAATCCGGATTTTTACAATCGTTTCGGTTTTGAGGAAACGGTTGCAAAAAATGTTAAGAATCTCAATGGTCTGCCGGACAGATATGTATTGGTTAAAGAACTGAAAAAAGGCTGCCTTGACGGGTGTTCCGGCACAATTGTTTTTGATTGTGAGTTTTAGCCTTAACGCAGTTGGCTGTCTTTGCTGCCGCGGCGATTGTACAAACTGACGGCTTTTTGTTCTTTGTCTGATTCTTCCTGACAATGAATGCATAAGCGGACACCGGGCAGAGCCTGTCGGCGGGCCGGCGGGATTTCTTCTCCGCATTCTTCGCAAAATTCCAAACTTTCACCGCAAGGGACATTTTTGCGTGCGCGTAAAACCTCGTCATTAATAGAATCCTGAATTTGTTCCTGTACTGCATCATCGTCTGTCCAGCCGTTTGCCATTTTTTTCTCCTTTACCTTTACTTAATTATATAATCATTCTGTTTTTTCTGCAAATGTATAATATCTTGCATAATATGTTATGATTTAGTTTTGCCAAATCCGGCAGAATGTTTTTTTGGGACTGGAGAAAAGATGATTTATGGATATATTCGCGTGAGCAGTGACAAGCAGACGACCGAGAATCAGCGTTTTGAAATTGAGCGTTTTGCAGAAAGCAACGGGATTCTGATTGAAAAATGGATAAACGAGACCATCAGTGCGACCAAAGATTTGGAAAAACGGAAACTCGGCAGGCTTCTTAATGTGCTGAAAACAGGAGATATTTTAATTTCTTCCGAGTTGTCAAGGCTAGGGAGGAATCTGTTGCAGGTTATGAGTATTTTGCATTTTTGCATGAAGAAAGATGTTCAGGTCTGGACGATTAAAGACAATTATCGTCTGGGGGCGGATATTCAATCAAAGGTTTTGGCTTTTGCGTTCGGATTGTCTGCTGAAATTGAGCGGAATCTTATTTCGCAGAGAACAAAGGAAGCTTTGGCCCGTTTGAAAGCCGAAGGAAAACGGTTGGGGCGTCCGAAAGGAAGCGGCAATAAGTTTGCTAAATTAAGCGGCAAAGAGGAAAAAATTGCCGAGATGCTCAGGGAAAATATGTCAAAAAAGAAAATTGCGCAATATTTTCGTGTCAGCCGGCGCACCTTGTATAATTTTATGAAAAAACAATTGATAAGCGGGAATAAATAACGGACATATAAATTTCTCATATAGCGCTATCTTAAATAATAAAAAAAATTATTCAAGTACTATTTATATAAAAGTGACAGTTTTATTGGATAAATTTTAAATACCTGTCCCCATATGTTTTATTTTTGCCCAAAACAACTTCTCCGACTTTTTATGAGAAATTTATATGTCCGTTTTCAGGGCATTAAAGTTGCGTAATTGGAGAGTGTTTGGAGTTTTGCCGATATGGCGATTACAGGCAGTACGGCAAGGGTTTGTCTGATGTCGTCAGGTATGGCAGATGCGGGTGATTATCGGGGTGTTCCGGCTATGTTCAGGGAATGTATGTTTCTAAAATCCGGGAGGTACCGTTTTATATCTATTTTATTTGCAGGTATTTGTCACCATCCCGATAACTTATATGTTCTCCGCCGGGCGGGAGTTTTTTATGGTTAAAATTTCGGTATTGATGCCGGTTTACAATACAGATGAAAAATTTTTACGGCAGGCAATAGAAAGTATTTTGGGACAAACGTATCAGGATTTTGAATTTCTGATTATTAATGACTGTTCTTCCGATGCCCGTGTTGAGAAGGTGGTTTTATCTTATAAAGACAAGCGGATTAAATATTCCGTTAATGCTCAAAATCTTGGTATTTCAGGAACTCGAAACAAATTGATAAATCTGGCCAAAGGGAAGTATTTGGCTGTGATGGATCATGATGATGTTTCTTTACCGGAGCGTCTGGAAAAAGAAGCTGCTTTTCTTGATGCTCATCCGGAAGTCGGTGTTGTCGGATGTGCCGTTCGTTATTTTGGAACGTCAAAGGTTAGAAAATTGCCCCAAGATGACGGCAGTATCAAAGAAGCTCTTGTTTTTTTCAGCCCGTTTTGCCATCCGGCCACAATGATCCGTAAATCTGTTTTGCAGAATTACGAGATTGCTTATGAGGCCAAATTCAGTCCGGCTGAGGATTATGTCTTGTGGAGCCGTCTGATGGCGGTGACGAAATTTGCCAATTTGCCGGATGTCCTTTTTGAATATCGGGATTATTGCGGTAATACAACACATTCTCAAAAAGAAAAAATGCAGTCGGCGGTTCGTTGCGTTCAGCGGAACATTCGTCAGGCTTATCCGGTTCTTTGGACGGCGGCAAAAGAAAATGCCGATTGGGTCAGGCGGTTTAAACTGTTTGGTTTTCTACCCTTTTTGACAATCAGAAAACGGCAGAATTTTAGGGAAGCAAAGTTGTTTGGAATTTTGCCGTTGTGGTCAGAGAGAATAAAATATTCAGCAGAAGGAGAAAAGTAGCATGAAGGGTATTATTCTTGCCGGCGGCAGCGGAAGCCGGTTGTATCCGCTGACGCAGACAATTTCAAAACAATTGCTGCCGGTTTATGACAAGCCGATGATTTATTATCCGTTGTCAACCTTATTGTTGTTTGGTATCCGGGAAATTCTGATTATTTCAACGCCCAAAGATACACCAAATATTCAGGCTTTATTTAAGGACGGTTCCCATTTGGGGCTTCAAATTCATTATGCCATTCAGAACGAGCCGAAAGGTATTGCTCAGGCTTTTACCATTGGTGCCGATTTTATCGGAGATGACGATGTTTGTCTTATTTTAGGAGATAATATTTTTTATCTGGGCGGACAGATTGATACTTTTCGTACAGAAGTTTTGCGCAATCCGGGAGCAACGGTTTTCGGGTATCATGTTTCTGATCCCGAGCGTTTTGGCGTGGTGGAGTTTGATAAAAATTTTAAAGCCGTTTCTATTGAAGAGAAGCCCGTACAGCCAAAGTCAAATTATGCCGTGGTCGGATTGTATTTTTATAAATCTGATGTTGTTGAAAAAGCTAGAAACCTGCAGCCTTCGGCGCGCGGTGAATTGGAAATTACCGATTTGAACAAGCTTTATCTGGAAGAGGGGAGGATGAATGTGGTGCCAATGCGGCGCGGCAATGCCTGGCTGGATGCCGGTACGCCCGACAGTCTGATGGAATCTTCCCAGTTTGTGCAGATTATCGAGCAACGGCAGGGGCTTAAAATCGCCTGCATTGAAGAAATTGCTTATCGTCGCGGTTTTATTAATGACGAGCAGATGGCAGCTTTGATTGCTTCGCTTAAAGACGGTTGTGCTTATAAGAAGTATCTGCAGAAGATTTATGAGGAGTATCATGGAATTTATTAAGACGGAAATTGACGGCGTTTATATTTTGGAACCGCGGGTTTTTGAAGATGCCAGAGGGTATTTCTTTGAGATTTACAATCAAAATGAATTTAACGCACACGGGCTGGATTATGATTTTGTGCAGGATAATCAGTCGAAATCTTCTTACGGTACTGTCCGCGGGCTGCATTTTCAGAAAGGGGAGTTTGCGCAAGCCAAGCTGGTGCGCGTGATTGAGGGGACAGTGCTGGATGTCGGTGTTGATTTGCGTTCCGGTTCCAAGACTTTCGGAAAATATGTTGCCGTCGAGTTGTCAGGCGAAAACAAGCGCCAGCTCTTGCTGCCGCGCGGATTTGCCCATGGTTTTTCAGTACTGAGCGAAACTGCGGTGTTTTCTTACAAATGCGATAATTTTTACAATCCGGCGAGCGAAGGCGGTATTCGTTTTGATGATCCGTATCTGAATATTGACTGGAAAGTTAACCTTAAAGATGCAGTGCTGTCGGATAAGGACTTGAAGTTGCCGTTTTTTAAGGAGTATGAGGCTTGTTTTTAGTAACGGGAGCGAACGGGCAGTTGGGGCAGGAGCTGCGGCTTATTCTCGGGGATAAGTCCATGTATGTTGATTATGCCGATTTGGACATTACGGATGGGGCGGCAGTCAGGGAGTTTTGCCGGAAAGGGGAGTTTGAGGCGATTGTCAACTGTGCGGCTTATACGGCAGTTGACAAGGCGGAAAGTGAGCCGGAAAAAGCGCAGAACGTGAATGTGAACGGGCCGAAGAATTTGGCAGAAACCGGTATTCCTCTGATTCATGTTTCAACGGATTATGTTTTTGACGGTCAGAGTTGCCGTCCTTATAAAGAAAATGATTTGCCGGCGCCGCGTTCGGTTTACGGACGGACCAAGCTTGCCGGAGAACGGGCTGTTTGGGAGAGAGCTTCGGCAGCGTTTGTTTTTCGGACTTCCTGGCTGTATTCGCCCTTCGGCAACAATTTTGTGAAGACGATGCTGCGGCTGGGTGCTGAAAAGGATGTACTCAAGGTGGTGTTTGATCAGGTTGGAACGCCGACTTATGCCGCTCATCTGGCGCAGGCGATTGTTGCTGCTTTACCGTATTTGAAAGAAGGATGCCGGGAAGTTTATCATTTTAGCAACGAGGGTGTTTGTTCCTGGTATGATTTTGCCGTGGAGATTATGACGCAGGGTAAGAAGAATTGTAAGGTTTTGCCGGTTGAAAGCAAGGAGTATCAGACGGCGGCGGAGCGTCCGGCTTTTTCCGTGCTGAACAAGGAAAAGTTTAAAACAAGTTTTGGGATGGAAATTCCCCATTGGAAGAAAGGGCTGGAAGAATGTCTGAAGCGATTTTAGTAACCGGCGGCGCCGGATTTATAGGTTCTAATTTTGTGCCGTATTTTGTAAATAAATATCCGGAATATCAGGTGATTAATCTGGATAAACTGACTTATGCCGGTAATTTGGACAATCTGGCAGAATGTGCAGGTAAGGCAAATTACCGTTTTGTGCAAGGAGATATTTGCGATGCGGCGTTTGTTGAAAAGCTGTTTGCGGATTACGACATTCGCGGCGTGATTCACTTTGCAGCGGAAAGTCATGTTGACAATTCGATTTCCGGCCCGCGCCCCTTTGTTGAAACAAATATTGTCGGGACGTTCAACTTGCTTGAAACTGCCCGGAAGCATTGGATGGACGCTCCGGGGAAATGTAAGTCAGGTTATGAAAAATGCCGTTTTCATCATATTTCCACCGATGAAGTTTACGGTTCGTTGGGTGAAGACGGATTTTTCAAAGAGACAACGCCTTATGCTCCGAATTCGCCTTATTCAGCCTCCAAAGCAAGTTCTGATTTTCTGGTGCGTGCGTATTTTCATACTTTCAGCATGAACGTGACAACGTCTAACTGTTCCAATAATTATGGGCCGAAGCAGCATTCGGAAAAGCTGATTCCCAAGATTATCAGCAATTGCCTGAACGAGAAGCCGATACCGGTTTACGGCGACGGCAAGAACATCCGTGACTGGCTGTATGTGCTTGACCACTGCAAAGCAATTGATTTGATTTATCATCGGGGCAGAGCCGGTGAGACCTATAACGTGGGCGGGCATAACGAGAAGACCAATCTGGAAATCGTTTCGGAAATCTGCCGGATTATGGATAAAAAGAAACCGCGTGCCGGCGGCAAGAAATATGCCGATTTGGTTACTTTTGTCGCTGATCGCGCCGGACATGACAGGCGTTATGCCATTGATGCCGACAAACTGACAAACGAACTGGGCTGGAAAGCCGATGAGAATTTTGCTTCCGGCATTGTCAAAACCGTAGCGTGGTATATGGGATAGGTTAAAATGAAAGTTTTTGAAAAAATAAAGATTGTTCAGAATGGTACTGTTGTGAAGAGATATAAACTTTTTGGGTTGCCTGTTTTGAAAAAGTTAAAGGGTGAAAAAGTTGTATTTTGGTTTTTAGGAATTCGTATTTTCAGTAAAGTTAATAAAAAATTTCCGATGAATGTAAACGATAGTGAGGCATACAGAAATAAAATCATAAAGAATTTGCGAAAATTGAAACATATAGTGTTGTGGTTGGATCATTCTCTCGGCGGAGGAACAGAAACGTATTCTGTTAATACCTTTGTTTCATCTTCCGAAAATGTATTTTTTATCAGGTTGCAATATTTTTCGTCTTTTGAAACGTTTGTTTTGAGTTTTCCCAAGTCTAAAAGCAATAAAAAGCTTTCTTTTTTATCACTTGGGGAGGTTTTTAAGTTTTTGCAAAATATAAAAATAAAAGAAATTGTTGTGAATAATTTGGTAGGTTATCCTGATACGACAGCTGTATTGCATTATGTTGCAGATTTTAAACAGGTTAACGGAGGGATAAAAGTTTCTTTCAGGGGGCATGATTTTCAGAGTATTTGTCCAAGTTTTAATTTGCTTAATCAAGATGATAAATATTGTCATTTGAATTATGAAACAGGATGTGAAAATTGTTTAAAGAACAAGAAATTTGCAGAAAACGAGGTTCATAATAAAATTTTGCGTTCAGGAGCAACAACTCTTGAACTGTGGAGAAATGCATGGAACGGATTTTTTGAAAATACGTTAGATGAGTTTATTGCCTTTTCTGAGGAAATTGCCAAGATATTTTATGAGATATATCCTCAGTTGAAAGGAAAAACGCGTATTGTTCCTCATGAGGTACGGGATTATCCTCAGATAGTTATTCCTCAGCATAAAGATATTAATATTGCTGTCTTGGGGAATATATCCCTGATTCAAAAGGGGGAGAAAATTATTGGGGAAATGTGCAAATATCTTGAGGATTATAAAGATGTTAATTTGAAAATTGTTGGCACTTATAAAAAACGTCGTTCAAAATTAAAAATAACAGGCAAGTATGATCCTCAAGATCTACCGTCTATTATGAAAAAAGAAAATATTGATTTGGTTTTTATTCCGTCAATTTGGCCAGAAACGTTTTCTTATACAACAGCCGAGGCCATGAGTATGGGGCTGCCGGTCGCCTGTTTTAACTTGGGAGCGCCGTATGAGAGGGTGAGAACGTATGAAAAAGGCCTGATTATAAATAAAATGGATGCGAAGTATGCCCTAGATGAGATTGTTAAATTTGTAAAATTATTGAGAAGGAAAAAATAATGCATTTTTTTACCAGTGTTACGACTTGTTATCTTCCTAAAGCCAGAGTTCTGGCTTCAACATTAAAAAAGCATAATCCTGATGCCGTTATGCATTTGGTTATTTCGGATGATTTGCCGGAAGGATTTGACTTAACAAAAGAAGATTTTGATTATGTTTGGATAGCTGAAGATTTTATTAAATCAGAGAATAATAAAAAATGGTTCTATATGCATACTGTTGTTGAATTGTGTACTGCGGTAAAAGGTGCGGCAGCGTTACATATATTGCAAAAAACTAATGCTGAAAAATTAATATATTTGGATCCGGATATCGGTGTTTTTGATAATTTGGATTCTCTTGGTGATATGCTTGATAAAAGCAGCGTTTTATTGACGCCGCATCAAATAGATCCATCAGTTTCAAAGCAAGGAATAATAGATGAAGAGATTTGTTCGTTAAAACATGGTGTTTATAATTTTGGTTTTTTTGCTGTTCGAAATGATGAGAATGGTCTTAAATTTTTAAGTTGGTGGAATGACCGCCTGATGGAATTTTGTTATGATGATATTCCAAACGGACTTTTTACTGATCAAAAGTGGGGAGATATTGCTCCCGCATTGTTTGAGTTTGTTAAAATTATACATGAACCGGAATATAATGTTGCAACGTGGAATTTGGCAACCAGAAAAGTTGAAGGAAATGAGGAAGACGGGTGGATAGTTAACGGGAAAAAGTTGAAGTTCTATCATTTTACAGGGTTTGATTCCGGTGCACACAGAATTATGCTTGCTCAACATGCCAAAGAAGGTGATCCTGTTTGGAATTTGAGCATGTTGTATGAAAAACTGATGTATGAAAAAGGGCAAAACGAACTTGGAAAAGTTAAATTTAAATATGCTTTTTATGAAAACGGAGAATTGATTGATAAGAAAGAAAGGATTTTATTCCGCAACAGGTTGGATGTATATAATTATTTTGAAAATCCGTTTAATGATGAATGTTATTTGTGGATGAAAGCAAATGTTTCTGCGAAAGAAGATAATATTTTGAGTGTATGTAAAAAAAGATTTTTATATAAGATGCTTTATAAAATTACTTTGTTTTCATTACGGAAAAAATTCAAACAGAAATATAAGTATTATCAAAATATATTGGAAAAAATGCAGGGGAAATTAAGTGGTACAAACTGATCTGATGCGAATAAAATTATCGCCGTTATTTGATGAAAAATATTATTATACCATGAGACCTGATGTTAAAGAGGCTGGTGTTGAGGCTGCATATCATTATTTGTATCAAGGGTGGAAAGAGCACGCAAATCCATCAGAGAATTTTATAACAGATATGTATTTGGCCAATCATCCAAAAGTGCGTAAAAATCCGTTGCTGCATTACATTAAGTCTGGTTCTATGAAGGATTATTCCAATAAAGGAGCCTCAAAGTTAAAAATATTTTTATATAATATTTTTAGTAAGTTTCGTAGAACAAAGTGGTGTTGCTATACTTATATTTCGTCCGGATATGACAGGCTGATTTCGCATAAGTACGTCAATTGGAAATGGGATTATATTGCGTATACTAATGATTGGGAACTGTTAAGGCTTGGTAAGGTCGGAGTGTGGAAGATATGTCCTGCTCTGGTTGATGATTTTGATGCAAAGAGAAATAGCGGGTATCATAAAACGCATCCCGAATTGTGTTGTAAGGGCTATGTAAAAACTGTTTGGATTGATGCAAATGTAAATGTTTTGACAAATTATTTGAGTTCTTGTCTTTCAAAGACCAAGAAAAAGTTAATTACGCCTATTCATTATGAAAGAGATTGTATATATGATGAATTGGTTGCAATTAAAAAAGCAAAACGTGATGATGAGGCTTCATTACAGAAGTGTTTTGATTATTTTGAGCAAGAAAAAATGCCAAAAAATTACGGCTTGAATGAAACCGGTATAATGTATCGGGTTATTTCTGATAAGGTTGTTAATGATATTGATGCCTTGTGGTGGAATTTTATCTTAAATTATTCAAAAAGGGATCAGGCTTCTTTTTCTTATGTTTTGTATAGATATAATATCAAGCCTGAAGATATTGCAATACCGAATGCCCGTATTGATCATAAGAATTATTATTTTTATGATCATGCAAAATCAAAGAAGACGTATTCGGATTATAGTACGCCGGTTGAGTATATAAAATCTTTGGGTGTGAAGGTCGGAAAGAATTTTCGGCCGATTATACATCCGCATGTGTATTCTTATCCAGATTTTGGCAGTGAACCGTATTTGATTGAAATCGGTGATGATGTGTGTATTTCTTTTGGGTGTACATTTGTAACGCATGATGCCGCTGTTCATGTTTGTGAGAGGTTTTTGAATAATGAAAAATTATTTAAATACGGCAAAATAAAAATAGGAAATAATGTTTTTATCGGGTGTAACAGTACGATATTGCCAAACGTAACAATCGGTGATAATTGTGTTATCGGGGCATGCAGCGTTGTAACAAAGGATGTTCCTTCAAATGAAGTATGGGCAGGAAGCCCGGCACGCTTTGTTTGTAAAATAGAAACATTCTGTAAAAAAAACTATCAGTTGTGTAACTCCGAAGAGCAAAGATATTTACGGAAGCTTGTTGAGGATAACAGGTAATTGAGGACTAAAGCATAGGCATTAGTTTTCTATCTTTACAAATTCTTGTTTTTGTTTCTATTATAAAAAATAATAGCAACAGAGGAGGCGGAGATGACGACAAGGGTAGCAATTATCGGGATTATTGTTGAGAATCCGGAAGCCGTGGAAAAGCTTAATGCGATTTTGCATGAGTATGCCGTTTTTATTATCGGGCGGATGGGAATTCCTTATCGCGAGAAAAAGATCAGCATTATCAGTATTGCCGTTGATGCGCCGCAAGACATTATCAGTGCCATGGCCGGAAAAATAGGGCGGCTGAACGGCGTATCGGCCAAAACGGTTTATTCGGCCGCGGGGGGTGAAAATTAAATTCTTTCTTGCATCTTTGCCTTGAAGTTTGTATAGTTCCGGTGATTTTTAACTAACGGGGAAGAATTGGCTGACCCGAAAGAGAAAGGCTGTTATATGTATGATCCGAAATCATTAAAGGCAGAGGAGTTTATCTGTCATCAGGAAGTTCTGGATACGCTGGAATTTGCCGAAAAGAATAAAAACAATCGTGAACTTATTGATAAAATTCTGGAAAAAGCCCGTTTGCGCAAGGGATTGAGCCACAGAGAAGCCATTGTGCTGCTGGACTGTGCGCTTGAAGACAAAAACAAAGAAATTTTTGCTTTGGCCGAGCAGATTAAAAAAGACTATTACGGTAATCGTATTGTTATGTTTGCGCCGTTGTATCTGTCCAATTATTGCGTTAACGGCTGTGTTTATTGCCCTTATCATGCCAAAAACAAGCATATAGCGCGCAAAAAGCTGACGCAGGAAGAAATTGCCCGTGAGGTTATTGCTTTGCAGGATATGGGGCACAAGCGTCTGGCTCTGGAGGCGGGGGAAGATCCGGTCAACAATCCGATAGAGTATATTCTGGAAAGTATCAAAACCATCTATTCCATTAAGCATAAAAACGGAGCAATCCGCCGTGTAAATGTTAATATAGCAGCGACAACGGTTGAGAATTATCGCAAGCTGAAAGAAGCCGGTATCGGCACTTATATTCTTTTTCAGGAAACTTATCATAAAGAAAGTTATGAAAAGCTGCATCCCAAAGGCCCGAAGCATAATTATGCCTATCATACCGAGGCGATGGACAGAGCCATGGAGGGCGGTATTGACGATGTCGGGCTTGGAGTTTTGTTCGGGTTGGAATTGTATCGTTATGAGTTTGCCGCTCTTTTAATGCATGCTGAGCATCTGGAAGCTGTTCACGGCGTGGGGCCGCATACGATCAGCGTACCGCGGATTAAGCATGCCGATGATATTGATCCGAATGTTTTTGACAATGGCATTGATGACGATATTTTTGCCAAGATTATTGCATGCATCCGGATTTCTGTACCTTATACCGGTATGATTATTTCAACGAGAGAAAGCAAGGCCTGTCGGGAAAAAGCTTTGCATTACGGCATTTCGCAAATCAGCGGCGGTTCCAAAACCAGTGTCGGCGGATATGCCGAAGAGGAACCCGAGGATCATAAATCCGAACAATTTGACGTCAGCGACAAAAGAACTCTGGATGAGGTTGTCCGCTGGCTGATGGAGCAGGGATATGTGCCGAGCTTTTGTACGGCTTGTTATCGCGAAGGCCGGACCGGCGACCGTTTCATGGCCTTGTGCAAAAATATGCAAATTCATAACTGCTGTCTGCCCAATGCTCTGATGACCCTGAAAGAATATATACAGGATTATGCGTCACCTGAGACAAAGCGGCTTGGCGAAGCTTTGATTGCTTCTGAGCTGGATAATATTCCGAATGAAAAGGTCAGAAATATTGTTAAGGCTAATTTGGAAAATATTGTCAAAGGACAGCGTGATTTTCGTTTTTAGAACGTTTTTTTCCATGTCTAACCGATTGAATCTCCCGAGCAGTTTTCGGGAGATTTTTTTTGTCGCATTTGTTGTGCAAATATTAGGAAATCCGAGGATTTCAAAGAATTATCCACAGAAACGTTTTTAAAGTCTCAAGCACCTTGATTCGGGGTAAAAGGCATATTATTTTTTACGGCATAATAAATTTTTCATTATTAGGAATTTTAGTTATGAGTAAAAAAGTTATGTTTTCAACCCATGGTCTGGTTGAAGGTGATTTTGCCTATAAAACAGATGAGCTGGGCTTTCCGACCAATGAGGTTATTTCCAAAAAAGTTATTACGGGGCAGGATACCGGCGGGCAGGTTTATTATGTCAAAGCGCTGGCTTCCATTTATGACAAAGATTATGATGTAGATTTGGTTACCAGAAGGGTTGATCCGAGAATTTGCCCGCAATTCGGCGGCACATTTAAAGATTTGGGACCGGATATCAATTATACCGTTGAAAAACAATGGCATGAAGTTGATGCCGGGTTGCACGGCCGCGCCAGAAGCAATGTGTTGCGTGTTCCGGCGGGCGGTAATTTTGCTTTTGTTCCGAAAGAAGAAATTGTTCCTTTGCTTGACGAATTGATTGATAATTTGGTTGATTATTATAAAAAAGAAGGCACCTACGAGGATATTGAGGTTGTTGAGGGGCATTACCGCGACGGTATGTTGGCAGCATCAATGTTGTGCGACAGAGTAGAGCAGGATACGGGACGCCGTCCGGTTATGCTGGTGACAAGCCACTCTCTCGGCCATAAAAAATATGAAAGAAATCTGCCGAAATATAAAAACGGCGAGATTCCCGACGAAATTTGGCAATGGCATAATTTTGAAGAGCGTATCAGCCATGAAAAATACGGTTTTGATCAGGCCGATATTATTATTGCCACGTCTCCGGATGAGGAGCGCCGTTTGGCTGCAGATCCTTATCTGGCTGATGTTAACAAAGTAACCGTAATTCCGCCGGGCTATAACAGTCTGTTGTTTAAACCGATGGCAGAAGAGGCAAAGCAGGCTCTGGTTTCTGATTTTGTATATCAGGATCTTGACGGCAACGAGCGTCATATCAACCTGAGCGGCAGAAAAGTTGTTTCTTCTTTAGGGCGCGTTGTACCTGATAAGGGGTTTGTTGAGCTTTCCAGAACAATGAAAGAAATTATTGCCAAAGACCGTAACGTTATTTATATGGTCAGCGGAGAAAAAGGCAACCCCGTTACCGAGGAATGCAGGAAAGAATTGGACGGCGTGTTGGATAATGTTGTTTTTCTGCCTTCTTTGAATCAGGGACAAATGGCACGGGTTTATAACGCTTCTTCAATCTTTGTCATGTCAAGCCTGAACGAAGCTTTCGGCATGGTGCCGATTGAGGCGATGGGGTGTGGTACGGCTGTTGTTGTCGGACGCAGCGGCTTTAATGATTATGCCCATTGCGCCGATATCCGCCATGATAATGAAGATTTCAGCAAAGCGATCGGTTTTTATGCGCCATCGCAGGAGCTTGACCGTCGGCGTCAGGTTAAAGCCGTATCATTGCTGCTGAATAATGAAGAACTCAGAAAGCAGGTAGCGCGGAACGGTTATGATTTTGTTTCTAAAAACCTGACATGGCAGCAGATTGCCAATAAGAAAAATATGCTTATTCGTGAGGTTATCAGACAGAGAGGTAGCAGGAGGATTGCCGCCGGCGAAAATTTTTTTAGACGAGCCGTCGGTTACAGCCTGTAATATCTGACCAGACGGCATCAGAAATGAAAAAGCGGAAGCGGAAAACGTTTCCGCTTTTTTGTATGGCCGAAGACATTTCGGTATTTTTTAGTTTGATTTTTGAAAAAAACTGTAATAGTTTTAGAGAAAATAAAAAAATATATGAAGAGAGGTTGTTATGGGAATTAATGCATTGCCGGTCAGAGGTACAAAGGATTATCTGCCGGCGGAGGTTTTGCTGCGGGATTATGTTCAGGGAATTATCCTTGATACTTATAAGAAATTTGGTTTTCAGCGGATTAATACGCCGATTATGGAAGATATCGAGCGGTTGAACAAAAGTGACGGCGGTGAGAATCTCAGCATGATTTTTAAAATTCTCAAACGCGGACAGAAGCTTGATTTGAGTAAAGAAAATCTTGTCGAAGATGATCTGGTTGACAGCGGATTGCGTTATGATTTGACGATGCCTTTGTCGCGTTATTTTGCAAATAACCGTCAGAATTTGACTTTGCCGTTTAAATGTATTCAAATTGACAAGGTTTTTCGGGCCGAACGTCCTCAAAAAGGCCGGTTGCGCGAGTTTTTTCAATGTGATATTGATATTATCGGCGATGCATCGGCCAATGCGGAAGCCGAGTTGATTTATGTGACGACACAGGCTTTGCTGAATATCGGTTTTGATGATTTTACTCTTCGGGTTAATGACCGCCGGATTTTGACGGATCTGATTAAAGCCGCAGGATTTTCCGATGAGGATGTTCCGTCTGTCTGCATTAGTTTTGATAAACTGGATAAGGTTGGTTTAGACGGTGTTAAAGCCGAACTGCTGGAGAAAGAATATGCGCCGGCAGCGGTTGAAAAGTTTATGGAAATCATTGGTGGCAATGACTTGTCAGATTTATCGGCGATTGAAAAGTTCTGTTCTGACGCAAGTGTTCCGGCTAATCTGAAAAAAGTGATTGAGACCATTAGGTCATTGGCCGGCGGAAAGTTTAATATTGTTTATGATAAATCTCTGGTACGCGGTATGGGGTATTATACCGGTATGGTGTTTGAGATTGTCAGTACCAAATTTGGTTCCTCTGTTGCCGGTGGCGGCAGGTATGACAAGATGATCGGAAAGTTTTTGGGAGAAACGGTACCGGCAGTCGGTTTTTCCATCGGGTTTGAGCGTATTTGCGAAATTTTGAAGGACAGTAAGACTGTTAAATTGCCGCAAGACAAGAAGATTGTATTGATTTATGCCGATGGAGACGATTTTGGTGCGGTTTTGAAAAAAACGGCGGAGTTAAGAGCAGACGGCTGGACGGTGAATATGCTCAAACGTTCCAAAAAGCTCGGCAAGCTGCTTGATGCCATGGTTGATAATGGTTACAGCCATTCTTTTAATTTCGGGGAATCGACAGAGCCGAAAGAACTGCAAAAAAAGTAACCTTGTAAAAGGGAATGAAAGCCCGCAAAATTTGCGGGCTTTTTTGTTGTTGGAAATATTAAAAATTGCGTTGACGTTGTCATTCCTGTCTAATATCCTGTTTAATTATTAACGGAGGGAAGCATGGCAGAAATTTCGGTGATTGTTCCGGCATATAATGCCGAAAAATATTTGGAGAATACACTAAAAAGTATTTTGGACCAATCCTTCAAGGATTTTGAAGCCATTTTGGTCGATGACGGCAGTATTGACAAAACGCCGGACATTATGGCTGCTTATGCCGCTAAAGATAAAAGAATTAAAATTATAAGACAGCCTAATAAAAAGCTTCCGGCGGCACGTAATGCAGGGATGGATGCCGCTGTCGGAAAGTATATTTATTTTGCCGATGCCGATGATATTCTTCATCCGCAGATTTTAGAATTTTTGTATCAAGCTTGTGAGAAAGAGCGGGCTGATTTTGCCTGTTGTTATTTTGAAGCCGTTGAGGAAAACAAACTTCCGGAAATTCCGGTCTATAATCAGAATGTATCAAACGAAGTTGTTGATAGTCCTCTTGAATTTATGTGTGCTAACCGAAAGAAAATCAATAATAATGTTTGGACAAAGCTTTACAGGACTTCGGCGCTGGCCGGTTTGCGGTTTGCCGATAATCAGGGGGTGGAAGATTTATATTTTAACATATTGGCGATGCGGCGTTTTTCTAAAGGTGTGTTCGTTCCTTTGGTTATGTATTACTATATTTTGTCTTCAGGTTCGATTACGCGCAGAGAATTTAAAATAGAAAAGCTTCATGTTCATATGGATTGTTACAAAAGACTGCAAAAAGATTTTGAAAGCAAGCCGGATTTGTGGCGGCTTATAAAGCGCCGGATTGTTAATCGCAGTTTTTACGGCATGGTTAAAGAGGTTTCGGAATTGCCGAAAGAAAAAGCGCGAGAGTTGAAAGCGGTTTGGAAAACACAAATCAGAACATTTAAAAAGGCCGGAATTATCGGAACGGAAAGTTTATCTTTGCGTAAAAAGGTCAAACTTTTTTTCTTTATGCTTTTTTAGCAATTAACAGTATTTACATTTATCATTGACCTGATTAAAAATATCGCTTACCTTTAATTTTAATAATTAAAGAGGAGTGGTATGAAAATTTCAGTTATTATTCCTGTCTATAATGTGGAAAAATACTTGGTATCTTGTTTACAAAGTATTGTAAATCAAACAATTAATGATTGGGAACTGATTGCGGTCAATGACGGAAGTTCGGACAAAAGTGCAGATATTCTGGAGCAGTATGCCCAAGATGATGCGCGTATATTAGTGATATCACAGTCAAACAAAGGGGTTGGGGCGGCCAGAAATGCAGGTTTGAAAGCTGCAAAAGGTGATTTTGTCTGCTTTGTTGATGCTGATGATTATGTTCATCCGCAAATGTTGGAATTGTTGTTAGAGGCTGCGGAAAAAGAAAATGCCGAAGTTGCAATTGCATCATTTTGCAGCGAGGGAGAATTTTTTGCCGGAAAATATCATCTTAATGAAGTTGAGCAGGAATGCGGGGTTGCCGATGCAGGATATTATCTTCAGAACGTGCATAAGCTGAATTACAGCGTTTCTCCAAAACTGATAAAGCGTGAGCTGATTGGCAATGTGCGCTTTGGTGACTGGATCGGTGCCGAAGACTGGGGGTTTAATCTTGAACTGGCGATAAAAGGGTTTCGCTATGTGAAGCTGTTTTTGCCTTTATATGCTTATGTTATGAATGATTTTTCAATATCGCATTTGCCGTTCAGCTGGAAAAAATTGGAAAGTTATTGTGCCGAGGCGGAATATTTTTATGAAAAATATCATGACGATGAAGCTTTTGTTGTTTTGCGGGAGCATTTTTTTCGGCGGATGCTTTTGATGGCAATCGGAGAAGCCAGAAAGCCGCAAGGCCGACAGCAAAAGCGTGAACTGCGCGGGAGATATGCTCCCAGAATATGGCGCCTTTACAAAGGCGGCGCGTTTGATATGCGTCAATTTTTGTTGCGCCAGAAGATTAAGTTTTGGCTTTTTGTGCTTCGGGGTATGTTGAAAATTTAAGAATGGTTTGACTTGCGATTAAAGGTAGTGTAATTTTTTTTCTATCTTTTCATGATAGAGGAAAATTTTATGAAAAAGCTATTGAATTTTTGCAAGTATCTTCGGTTATCAGCCAATAATCTGATTATTCGTCTGTTACCGGTCAAAAAAATGCAGCCGGCCAGATATTACCTTTCTTTGTGTTCTATTTTTAAGAATGAAGGAAAGTATATGAAAGAATGGCTTGATTTTCATCTGATTGTCGGATTTGAACATTTTTATCTTTATAATAATTTTTCCTCGGATAATTATCAGGAAGTATTGAAGCCTTATATTGAAAAAGGTTTTGTCACGCTGATTGACTGGCCTTATCAGCACGGGCAAATGGCGGCTTATAATGATTGTGTTGGCAAATTCAAGGATGAGAGCAACTGGATTGCGTTTATGGATTTGGACGAGTTTGCCGTGCCGTTGGCATATGACAATGTGAAAGACTGGCTGAAAAATTATGAAAAGTTTCCTTGTGTGTTAGGGTTTTTTAAAGATTTTTCATCATCCGGTCGGATGAAAGACGATGAGAAAAAGCCGGTTATCGAGCAGTTTGTTGTTTGTTCCGATTTTGTTTCTCCGTCCATGTTTTTGAATACGGCATGGGCAGACCGGATAAAAGAATTCCGGCTTTCTCATTTTTGCCGTTTTAAATTCTTTAACAAGGTTTGTCCGGAAAATGCCGGCTTTTTGTGCCGTTGGCATGAGCAGCCCAGAAAGCTTGATTTTCAGTTTAATCATTATCACAGTAAAAGTTTTGATTATTATGTCAGTAAGAAAATTCCGGGCGGCGATGTTTTTAGCGCGCAGAACAGTTATTCCTTAAAGCATTTTTATAAAAACGAGCAAAAATGCGGCAAGGTTGATTATAACGCTTACCGCTATCTGATTAAGCTGAAAAATTTTAATTTAGACGATTATCGGGCTTAGTTGCATTTTTTGCTTTGTTTGAGGATATAATAGCCGGCAAGAGGGCCGGTGATGGGTTTTTGATCCATATCAAGGCGTCGGATTTGCCCATCTTCAATCTTATAATAAGATTTTTCGCCGGCAACTGAGATAAGTTCTATGGTATTGTCGGTGATGCGGTATTTTCCGTTCTCAATAAATGTCCCATCGTCTTTGTCGATGTAGATCAGTTCTTCGGTGTAAGAATGGTCTTGTCCAAAGGTTATGGTGGTGGCAATTCCCGGACCATCAGCCGCGGGCAAAGTGCCCTGATAGGTTCCGCAGATTTTTTTGCCGGATGCACAGCTGCAGAGCAGAACGAGAGAGAATATTATGGCAATGTGTTTCATGTTTTTTCTCCTTTGGCTATGATATAATCTTGTTTGTAATGTTTTTAAGTTAAGAAACTTATAAAATTTTAATGAATTATGCTATATTTTAAGTTTGGAGGAAGCGAAAATGAATTTTAAATTTGCGCATTTTAATTTTAATGTCATGAGTATTGAAAACAGTAAAAAGTTTTATGATGAGGCCTTGGGATTGAAAGAGTTTCACCGCATTGAAGATCCGGACGGAGAATATCTGATTGTGTATCTGCAAGACGGAAAGACCGGTTTTGAGCTTGAATTGACAGAGCTGAAAACTCATCCGCAAAAGTATGACCTGGGCGAAGCCGAGTTCCATCTGGCGATGGAGGTTGATGATTTTGACGGCGCTTTGGAAAAGCATCAGAAAATGGGGTGCGTTTGTTTGATAAACGAGAAAATGGGAATTTATTTTATTGAAGATCCGGACGGGTATTGGATAGAAATTATTCCCAAAAAACATGTAATGTAACAGTCCGGTTGCAGGAAATTTTCTTTTTAGAGAAAATTTGTCAAAATCGTTGACAAATGTATTTTATGGGCGTATTATCTGAAATCATTTTAACATATTTGGTTTTTGATAAGCGATGATTATTGCAAATTTTGCGGAATACATCATGGCTGTTCGTCCTCTTTACTCAAATGCAACAATGGCGTTTTTGTGGAAATATGCGAACGGTTTGGTCAATGTTTCCGCTGCTGACAAACAAGAAAAAATACGGCTGCAAAAAGAAATTTTTGTTGTCCGTCAGTCTATTTTGAAGCTAAGAGAGGAAATCAGGAATTCACAGGACAAGTTTTCGGCCAGTGCAAAAATCGGCGAACTTAAGGCGGAAAAATCCAAATTAGCCGGAAAACTTAAAAAATTGTCCGGACAAAACCCTTTTTTAAAACTGAATACGGAGGAAAAATCCGCGCTGTGCCTTTCCGTCCTTTTGCAAAAATATCTGACCAATGAGCTGGCTGTTCATCCCGAGTTCCTTCTCGGACAGGACCAGAAAGGGGTTGTTACTGTAAATGTGGAAGCTTTGAAGGCTTCTGAGCTTTTTCAGCAGATTCAGCATATAAATGATTATGTGGCAGCATATGTCGGCAATCATACGGACAAAGTGATTTCTCCGGGGTACTTTATTACACTGCTTGGCAATAACAAAAATTGGCGGAATCTGTATGATACAGCAGAGGCGTATTTTGCAGAACAACGGCAAAGAGAAGCCAGAGATCCGGCAGAGCAGGATAACATCAGAGCCAGCCGCGAGGGTGTGGAAGTTGTCAAAACTTATCCCGAGAGCGGATTGCAAGCCGTGCGTCTTTTAACCAAAGAAGCTCTTGATTATGAAGGCAAAGAAATGGGCCACTGCATTGGCGGCGGCAGTTATGACAGGTCTTTGGAAGACGGCAGCAGGCAATATTATTCTATTCGCGAACTTTCAGCTGACGGAGAGTGGAAACCGCACGTGACTTTTGAGTGCGAAAAAGATAAAATCCGGCAGTGCAAAGGCAAAAACAATACAGCTGTCATCGGACGTTATCTGAAAGAAGCACGGGATTTTGCCTGTCGTTTGTTGGGAACAGAGGATTTGTTAAAAAGTAATGCCGGCAAATTTCCTGATCTTGTAAAGCTGGGATATCAATGGGCCGATGGTAAAATTTGCGATATCTATGCCTCTGTTAATGAAAACTTTTCTTATGATTTTGCGTGCCTAAGCTTGAGGTTGGAAGAATTGAAGAATATTGAGATTCTTGAAAAAATAAAGGTTAATGCGCTGAATTTATCCGGCACGGCTACCCAAAATAATCTTGCGCAATTGGCACGGGTAAAACAGCTTAAGTATCTTAATTTTAAGAATGTGAATTTTGGCTGCATGAAAAAGCTTGATTTATCTTTTTTGCAGAATTTTTATCGGGCAGAAGAAGGTTTCAGACAGCAACATGAAAAACTGCAACAAAGCGGACTTAGCTATATAGGAGGTGAAATCTGTTTTGGGTTGGAAAGTGTTATTGAATTTGACCGTGACAACAATATGCATAGCATTGAAGAAATCTGTCTGCCAAAAAAAATCGGCGGTTGCCGGCTGGGTTTTATGCCGTCTTTAAAAATACAAAAGTCTCTTATGGAATTATCGGGGCATATATCTGAGATAGTTTTGGACGGCGTGAAAGTGGAAAATGAAGAGACGCTTGATTTTTCCGGCTTTGGAGAAGTGTATAGTTTTTGTTGCCAAGGGTGTGATTTTTCCAAGGTTGAAAAAGTTGTCTGGCCGGAGAGTAAGTCTTTGGCACTGAAAAATGTTAATTTAGACAGTTTAAGAATTTTTGATTCCGGACCCCAAGTAAAAACTTTGGAAATTAAGGAATGCTCTGCAAAAAAAATGGAAGATTTTGAGATTAAGCCACAGGTGGAAAATCTAAAGTTGAATAACAGTGGTGATTTTGTTGCTGCGATTAGCTGGAGCCAAGAAGCAACGAAAAAGTTTAAGAAACTGGATTTGGGATTTTGCCGCAATGCCCTTGAGGCAAAGGTTCTGGAAAGAATGCCGGCAGAAATGGAAGAACTGTCTTTCTGCGGCGCTTTTGTTCCGGAAAAGTTTGATGCTGATTGCCTGAGCGGTTTGCAAATTCTGAAATCTCATTTGTGTTGCGGGGACAATACAACGGAAATAGTTTTGCCTGCTTCGTTAAAGGTCTGGGAAGCTGACGAGCCATATTTTCCAAAGTTGAAAAGGTTGGATTTACGGAATTTGAATGCGTTGGAAAAATTGATTCTGACGGAAGGAGATTTTAATGAACTGGAAGAATTGTATTTGCCGGAGAATCTCAGGGTTGTATCTTTTGTCAGCAGCCGTTTTCCTAAGTTGGAGCGGCTGGATTTGAGCCGTTGTCGGAATTTGGAGCGCATCAATTTTATTGAAAGCAAACTGGGAACTTTAGAACATCTATGGTTGCCGGAATGTGTGCAAGTGGAGATGACAGCACAATCGCTGCCGGAAGATTGTCAGGTGTTTCGGGTGACAGATCAGAGAACACCGGCTTGCCAAAAGAAAATACAGTGGAGCGGGCGGTAAGATGAAGATAAGCAATTTTGGAGAATATATCAGTTCGCTGGCAGGATTGTACAATAAGCAAGATTGGCAGAATGCATTTTTTTATATGCGGGATATTTTGCCGGAAGACAGATCCAGAGCTTCCGAGAGTGCTGCTTTGCAAAAAGAAGCAAGGTTGGTTAAGGCAAGGATTTTGCAACTGTGCGAAGAGCTTAAAAAAGCCAAAGATAAAAAGGCCCTCAGTTTGCAGATTAAGATTGAGAAGGAAAAACGGGCGAAGTTGCTTTTGCAAGCGGCTAAAGTTGCAAAAACAGCTAAATTCTTACATTTGAATAATGAGGCAAAGGCTTGTATTTGCAGTTCTTATTTGATGCAGAAGTTTTTGTTGAACGAAATTGGCAGGCGGCAGCTATTTGTGCAAAACAGGCTGTCAAACGGTATGACCGAGTTAAATATCGAAGCGTTTAAGAATTCTGATTTTTATCAGCAGGCGGTGCATGTGTGCGATTATGTTACGGTTTATATTTTGCAAAATCCGACCAAAGTTGATTCTCCGGGGTTTTTTAAGACATTGCTGCCGTCCGGCGCCGGCTGGCCGGAAGTGGTGGGGAAGGCAGAGGCGTATTTTGCAGAACAACGGCAAAGAGAAGCCAGAGATCCGGCAAAGCAGGATAACATCAGAGCCAGCCGCGAGGGTGTGGAAGTTGTCAAAACTTATCCCGAGAGCGGATTGCAAGCCGTGCGTCTTTTAACCAAAGAAGCTCTTGATTATGAAGGCAAAGAAATGGGCCACTGCATTGGCGGCGGCAGTTATGACAAATATTTGGAAGACGGCAGCAGGCAGTATTATTCCATTCGTGAACTTTCTGCCGGCGGAGAGTGGAAGCCGCATGTGACTTTTGAGTGCGAAAAAGATAAAATTCGGCAATGCAAAGGCAAAAACAATACAGCTGTCATCGGACGCTATCTGAAAGAGGCGCGGGATTTTGCCGCTCAGATTATCGGCCGACATAAGCTTTCTTCTGTTAAAAAAGACAAGCTCGGGGACTGGAAAAATCTCGGATATACGTCTGACAGGGCCGGAAATATTTGGGATTTGCATGGCAAAGAAGAAATTATTGGCGCTGAGTTTTCGTCTTTGTATGTTGAATGCGAGGATTTAGCCAAGTGGCCGATTTTAAAGAATGTAAAAGCCGAATCATTGGGGTTGAACGGTGTAGCAGATCAAAAAGTTTGGGACAAAGTCTGTGCGTTTTCTGATATTAATGTGTTGAGTCTAAGCGGGGTGCAGATTGTCGGCGAAACGGAGATTGATTTGCTCAGAAAACGGGAGGCTTCTTCGTATCAGGAGGTCATTTTGCCGGGGACGCTTTTGAAGCATGTCCGATCTTTTGAGGGGTGTCGGATCGGCAATTTGAGAATAGTCGGCAAAGTGGATGAAGCCGGCTTGGCTAAGCTTAACAAGGCATTGGGTGTTAATAAAATATATTTTGAACGTGTTGAGTTTGAAAATGTCAGAAAAGTTGATTTGTCTAATTGTTTATTGTTGCCGGAAGGTGAACAGACTGACTGTGTAAACGCTGAAGATGACGTAATTTGGAAGATTAATTTTGCTATTGATGCCGAATTAAAAAAGTGCGGGCGTGTCGTAATGGAAGAAATTCCTGCGTTTTCTTTTGAATTTGCGGAAGGAAAAGATATTAATGTTGAGGAATGGCTGTTTCCGCAAAATGTAACGGCGTTGGATTTTGTAAATTTAACGGGTGCGGTTGCCAGAACTTTAAAACCGGAACGTTATACTCAGCTTAAGCATTTGGTGATGACGTTTTATCCCAGTACCGGTTTTTATGTCAATCCGATTGACAACGGTTTGGATTGGAAAGAGTTGCCGGTATTGCGGAATATTGAAGAATTGAAAATTGCAAATTTCCGTCCTAAGTGCGGCGAATATGCCGATTTTACCGTTTTTCCGCGGTTGCGCCGGTTAGATTTGAATTCCGTTGATTTTAGCAATGTTGAGAAAGTTAATTTAAATAATCCCAATCTGGAACAGCTGGATTTGAGCAATTCAAGGTTAGGCGGCGGCAGGGAATTGGATTTGAGCAACCTTCACAAATTGAAAGTTTTTAATGTTTCATTTTTGCAGATGGACGGCATAGAAAAATTCAAACTGCCGGATAATCTGGAAAGTATTTGCATTATGCATAACAAGGATTTCTACAGGGTGATGGATTTCCACAACTGTCAGCGTATGAAAAAGCTGTCTTTGGCTTTGTCAATTGATATCGGCAATAGGAAGCTTGAGGATATTCTGCCGCCGAATTTGGAAGAATTGTATTGCAACCAGTTGATGTTGAATAATGCGGAAACGCTGGATTTATCGCGTTTTGATAAATTAAGCACTATTGATATAATGACACTGAAAGCGGATAATCTGAAAAGAATCAGCCTTCCGAGCAGTTGCGAAAGGCTGGTCACAACAATGATGGAAGCGCCCGAATTGCAAGAATGGCATTTGGCGGAATGTGGGAAATTACACGATCTGGAACTGGTGGGTGGAAATATCGGAAAAGTTACAGAATTAAAACTGCCTGCTTCTTTGCGGAATTTAAATTTGGGCGGGTTGAAAATGCCGGAACTGAAAACGCTTGATCTGAGCCGTTGCCACACGATGGGACGGCTGACGCTGCACGCTTTCAGTGCGCCGAAGCTGGAGCAGGTGTGCATGCCTGAATGTATTGAAAACGTGACGTGGATGAGGTATAAGTTTCCGGCGCGGGCAAAGATAAGTGTGGCGCCCAATGCGGATGAAGAATTTTGTGAAAAGTTGAAAGAAGCAATGCCCGAAGGACAGCCCTTGTTGGTGCGGGGTGATGAAGAACATGTGAATTCTACGGCTGTATTGGCAGTTTGCCGGCACAGGGGCAGGGCATTATAAAGAGTTTGGAAAAATTATTATGATGATTATTGAGAAAAAAGATATTGTTAAACTCTAAAAATAATGATTATGGACAACAGAATTGTTAAAATGGCGCTTGAGAGACTCACTGATTGGGGGCTTAACAGAGAAGAATTTGCGGAATTGCTGAAAAAGCTGATTGCCGCAAACGGTTTTACTGTGGCAGATTTGTTTGGCGAGACTGTTTCGGAGGAAGCAAAAACGGAACAAGCCGCAACCGCAAAGGCAAGGCCTGTTACTCTGGCCCGGCCGTATGGTCCGAAGCTCAGATATCCGGTGGTTTATAAAAACAGCGGGATCAGTGAGTATGCGGTTGAGAATGATGTTTTAACCGGCATTGTTTTTCAACGTTCCAACGGCAGACGTTTTATCTGGAGAGCGAAGCTGGACATGGTTCGGCGGTCGAAGAAAGAGGCCATGGCTTATGCGGCTTCTTTGCCTTTGGTGCTTGGCAAAAAATGGCGGATTCCGGATGACGAACACTGTCGGATTGTGGCAAAAAACGGACAGTCTGTTATTAATGAGTTTTTGTCTTCGGTTGGTGCCGATACCATTCCGTGCAAGGCTATTCTGACTGACGTGACAAACCATCCTAATCCTCCGCGCGACTGGTTCTGTGCTTATATTGCCGAATTGGACTGAGCGTTTATCTTTTTTAATTCCCTGATGTATGTCAGGGAATTTTTTTTTATGCCTTATTAGTAAATAATTTAAAGTTTAAGACTAAATTATAAGGATAATGAATTGATTTTAAAAAGGAGTGATGATGGAAAGTCTGGCAGAGGTGTTGCGCCATTACGGGATTGCCGGTAAGGTCACGGCTGTTCATGAGGGGCCGTTGGTAAAGCAGATTCAGTTTCTGCCGGAAGCGGGGACAAAGTTGAAGGCAATATCGGCCGTGCTGCCGGATATTGCCCGAGAGCTGAAAGTTTCTTCTTTGCGGGTTGAGCCGGTGGAAGGAGCCGATACGCTGGGTTTTGAAATTCCGGCGGATGAGTTTAAGACGGTTGATTTTGCGGCTTTGTTGGCCAGTCCTGATTTTGAAAATGCCAAAGGCGCGCTGCCGCTGTGTCTGGGGGTGGACATTACCGGCCGGCCGGTGATTGCCGATTTGGCAAAAATGCCGCATTTGCTGATTGGCGGAACAACGGGTTCAGGAAAGTCAGTCGGGTTGAATACTTTTATTTTATCGCTGATTGCCAAAAAGCTGCCGTCAATGCTCAAACTGGTTCTGATTGATCCGAAGCGGATTGAATTTGCTGTTTACAATAATCAAAAATATATGTATTGTCCGGTGGTGACTGATAATGCCGAGGCGGCCGCGGTATTGGCGCAGCTGGTGACGGAAATGGAACACCGCTATGATGAGTTGGCTGCCAATATGGTGAAGAATATTGCCGAATATAACGAACGCGGCGGCAAGATGCCTTATATTGTTTGCGTGATTGACGAGTTTGCCGATTTGATGGCTGCGGACAAGAGTGTCGGGTTGTCGGTACAACGGTTGGCGCAAAAAGCCAGAGCCTGCGGGATTCATCTGATTTTAGCAACGCAGCGGCCGTCGGTTGATGTGGTTACCGGCGTTTTGAAGGCGAATTTTCCGACCAGACTGGCTTATAAAGTTGCTGGTGCTGCGGATTCCCGCACCATTCTGGATACCGGCGGCGCCGAAGATCTTATCGGCCGCGGCGATGCCTTATTTTTGAGTGCAGACGGCAATTTGAGACGAGTGCACGGCGCATATCTGCCGGATAAAGAAATTGCCGCGGTGCTGGAGCCTTTTCGGGCTGAAGTCAAGCCGCTGAAGCTTGCCGTGCAGGAGAAAGAAGAGGCAATGCCGGCGGCAGGAAAAAGCAAGCCCGGATTTTGGCGCGGGGTGTTGGATTTCTGGTCGTCTTTGCGGCAAAGAGAGAAGAAAACAATTATTGCCGGTTTGGCGTATGTGGTCAATTTGTTTATCGGAAGTGTTAAGAAAAAGAAGTAAGGGACTGAAATGAAGAAAGAACTTCTGGCTCCGGCCGGTGATATAGAGGCGGGATACGCTGCTCTTTATTATGGTGCCGATGCGGTTTATCTGGGATTGCAACAGTTTTCGGCGCGTGCGACCGCTGCCAATTTTAATGAAGAAAATCTACGGGATTTTGTCGGTTATGCGCATCATCTGGGGCGTAAGGTTTTTGCAGCTGTCAATACGCTGGTTCAGGAAAAGGAATTGCCCGATTTGCTGAAGACTTTGGATATTTGTTCGCGCTGCAACGTGGATGCCGTGATTATTCAGGATTTGGGAACGGCGCGGATTGTGCGGGAGCAGTATCCGGAGCTGGAGATGCATGCCAGCACGCAGATGGCCGTTCATAACAAAGAAGGAGCCTTGGCTTTGCAGAAGCTGGGCTTTTCACGCGTGGTGGTAGCGCGGGAGCTTTCATTGTCCGAGATTAAAGAGATTGCCGCCATTCCCGGTTTGGAAACCGAGGCTTTTATTCACGGTGCCTTATGTTATTCTTACAGCGGTTTGTGTTTGTTTTCTTCCATGGAGAGCGGCAAAAGCGCCAACCGCGGCAAATGTCTGTATCCGTGCAGGGCGTTGTTTGACGGAGAAAGCGGCGAGAAGCATTATTTTTCGATGAAGGACATGGCTTTGCGGGAAGACGTGTTGAAAATGCCGGTGACTTCTTTGAAGATTGAAGGACGCAAGAAGACGGCTTTATATGTTGCCGCCGTAACGGATTATTACCGGAATATTCTTGACGGCAAGGGGGCTGCGGAACAAAAAGAGGAAAACATCAGACAGATTTTTTCGCGGCCGTGGTGCAAGTTTCATTTTAACGGTAAAAGCAAGGACGTGATTGATCGGGATTACGTCGGTCACAGGGGGCTTTTTATCGGCAAAATCAGTTCTGTGCAGAATGGTCGGATGTTGTTGACGCCGGTTCACGGCATTGCCCGTTTTGACGGGATTCAGATTGATGTTCCGGGGGAGGAGAAGCCTTTTGGTTTTTCTTTGCAAAATCTGCGTGTTAACGGCAAAAACGTGTTTGAGGCGGAGGCCGGGCAGGTGGTTGAAATTATTCTGCCTGCCAAAGTGCCGGTCTTAAAGAAAGGTTATGCGGTTTATTTGGCGTCGGCAACAGCGGTTAAGGGTGCTTATCCTTATGAAAAGCCGAAAGCCGGCAAATTTAAACCGCGGTATCCGCTGCAGGTTTCTGTGGCAGTGCGGAAAAATAAGGTTATGGCCGGCGCCAATGGTTTTGCGGCGGAAGTTTCAGGTGAATTTTTGCCGGCCGAACAACCCGAGAAAACAGCCGCAGCCATTGAAAAAGCTTTTGGCAAAACCGGGGACACGTTTTTTGAACTTGCCGGACTGGTTATGGACAATCCGGACGGGCTTTTTGTGCCGGTATCGCTGCTTAATGATTTGCGCCGTTTGCTGTATGCCAAGATTGTTCTGCCGGAAAAGCGCGGAATATTGCCGGCAATGGAGAGCAGGATTTTGCCGCGTTTGGTGAAGAAGATTGTCAAAACCGATGCGCCGGAAAATATTGTTTTGCTGAATTTGGCAGATGTTGATGAGATTATTGTTCTTCTGTCGCCTGATTTTAATATTTCTGTTTTGAAAAATCTTCCAAAAAATAAAGTGCGTCTGGCACTGCCGGCAGTCTGCCGCCGGCCGAAGCAGTTTGAACCGCTGATTGCCAAGCTTTTGGGGCAGGGGTATAAAAAATGGGAAATAGGCAATTATTGGGGATTGCAGGTTTTGCCGCGCAATGGTATTGATTTGAGTTTTGACGCTTCATTATATATGATGAACACGCAAGCTGTTCAGGAGGCAAAATCAGTCGGTGCCGGCCGAGTGACACTGGCGTTGGAAGATACACCGGCCAACTGGCAGAATGTGGCGTTATCAGCGGCGCTGCCGGTGGTTCTGGTTATTTATCAGGATGTGCCGTTATTTACCAGCGCGGCTTGTATCAGAAGCAATGACTGCAAAAATTGTGTGCGCGGTGAAAAACGTATTGAGATGTTGCGTAACGGCGAGAAATATACGGCCTTGTCAAAAGACTGCCAGATTATGATGTTTGCCGAAAAGCCGTTTTGTGTCGCGGCGGAGGCTTCGTCCGTCAGGGCCGATTTTCTGCGGGCCGACTTTTGTTATAAAAAATATTCGCCCGAGCAGGTTAAAGCGATATGGAATAAGGTTATGAAAGGGCAGGACGTACCTTTGTGCCGCAAGGGAAACACCGGCCGCCGGATTTAGAAAATTGCGCTGCTTTTGAGGCAGTGCGATTTTTTTTATAAATTTTTTGAACTTTGGGAAAGGTGTTTTCGTTATACCTTATGTAAGGAGGAAAAAATGGACGAGATTTCTAAACTGCTGAAAGAAGCCAAGCCGCTTTATTTTGCCAGAAAAAAGCGAAACAACCGGATTAAGGCATTGGCGGCAATGCTGGCTCTGGTATTTATGGCCGGTCATTTGTATCCGCAAAAATATATTTATGTCGAGTATAACTTCGATAATCTGGGAAGCGAGATATATCTGACGGAGAACGGATCGGTGATTGAGGATTTGGGGTTGCCGACTGATGAGTTTGGCTTGTTGATGGTCGGGTAACGTACATGAAGCAGATTATTCTTGAAAACCGCAACCGAGTTAAAGCGATTATCCGCAGGCTGACCGGCTCGAATAATGAAGATCTGGAGCAGGAAGTTTATATTAAAACCTGGCAGAATCTTGACAAGTATCAAGAGCAGGGGAAGTTTGCGCAGTGGATTTCCATGCTGACGGCCAATGTTTGCCGCGACTATTTCAAGTCAAAGCAATATCGGCAAAATGCAACACAAAGCGGAGATGACGAAGTTTTGGAAAGCTGCTGTGCCGAAGCGGCGCCGCAGGAAGAACTTGTTGATGCCCAAACTCGGCAGAAGCTGATTTTGAAAGCGGTTGATGCCCTGCCGAGAAAGCTCCGTCAGACGGTTGTCTGGTTTGAGTTTGAAGAGCTCAGTTATGAGCAGATTGCCAAAAAGACCGGCGAACCGGTCGGAACAATCAAGTCCAGACTTTTTAATGCCCGAAAAATTCTTGGTGAAAAATTGAAATTTTTAAAAGGAGAATAAGTATGAGAAAATGGTTTTATTCCGTATGCGCTGCAGCAATGATGCTGGGGATTACTGAGGTATGTGCTCAAGAGAACAGACCGATGCCGCCGGCGCAAGGTTTGCGTCACGAACAGAGAATGGAGCAGATGGAAAACAAGCTGGCTCAGGAGCTGGGGCTGACGGCAGAACAGCAGGTTCAGGCCAAGAAAATTCATCAGGAAGGGCGTAAGATGGTAAAGCCGCTGATGGATGAGATGAAAGATATCCGCAAGAAGATGGATGAGCTGCGACAGGAAAATATGAAAGAGTTTGAAGCCATTTTAACGCCGGATCAAAAAGCAAAGTTTGAGAAGATTAAGGCCGAGCGTCATGAGAAATGGAAGCAAATGAAAGATCGGATGAGAAAAGGCAAAAAGATGCATAAAGGGCCGCGGCCTCATCCTGGCCATACAGGAGATTTTCCGCCGCCTCCGCCGGCTCCTGACGACATGCCTTTGCCGCCGTTTGAAGATTGATGACCGGACAGAAAGAAGATAAGCAATGAAAAAGTTTTTGATTGTTTTTATGGCAACGGTTTTGGCTGCGTCAAATGCCAATGCCTGGTGGGGACATTGGGGGAGCGGACATCATCGTCCGCGCCCTCCGGTGACGGAGAGGCATCACCGGCCGGTTCATGTGGTGCATAATTATCATCATGACCGTTTGGACGGTTTTTTTGCCGGACTGGTGGGATCTGCAATCGGCAGTTATATGGTGACCGGTACTTATCCGCAACCGCTTTATAATACCGTACCGGTCAAGGACACACAGTGTTTTTTGCTGGTTTCCCAAAAAACGAACAAGGCCGTAAAACGTTGTGTTGAGGTTACGGACAGCCTTAATCAGGATGATGTTTATAAGGTTTTGTTTCTCGATTAGTCCACAAGCAGCCTGCTTTCAGCAGGCTGCTTTTTTATTCTGCTGCCGTTTTTAGCAGGTGGTCAACGAAAGGCGGAAGCGTTTCGCCGGCTTTACCGTAAACATGGTGGTCAAAGTAAAAATTGTTGGAAGTTTTTTCCAAATTGAATTCATAAGTTTCGGCGCCGTGAAGTTTGGCAATTCGGACAAAGGCCGCAGCCGGAAATACAACGCCGGAGGTTCCGACCGAAAGAAACAAATCGCATTCGGTCAGCAGACGGTCAACTTTATCCATATACAACAAGTTTTCGCCAAAGAACACAATATTGGGTTTCATCATGCCCTGAACGCTACAATGCGGGCATGTTGTCTGAGTGTCTACATCGCCCCAGCTTTCCATGACTTGTCCGCAGTTCAGGCAAACGGCCTGATTGATTTGCCCGTGAATGTGATAAAGGTCTTTGCTTCCGGCTTTTTCGTGCAGGATATCAACGTTTTGGGTAATGATACTGACCGGTGCCGGATATTCCTGCTGAAGTTTGGCAAGAGCCAGATGTGCCTGATTGGGTTTGGCTTTTTGCAGTTCGGTTTTCAGCTCGTTGTAGAATTCATGCACATAGACCGGATTGCGGGCAAAAGCCTCAACGGTAGCGACGTCTTCCACCGGATGATTGTTCCACAGGCCGTTGGCGGCGCGAAAAGTTGCAAGTCCGGATTCCGCCGAGACGCCAGCACCGGTCAGTATTACAATATTTTTATAAACTTTGGCCATAATGTTTCTCCCTGTAATGGTTTATAGTTCAAATTTGTAAAGAAAAGGTAAGTTTTGAAATATTCGTTATAGAAATGTTATTTGCTTTCGGAGTGTTTTTTGTTTTTAATATTTGCTGAGCAATAATTATTTGAGGTAGAAAAATGTTTTGGAAAAAGTGGTTTGAACCGAAGGCTTTTCATGAAGGATATTTGCCGGAAAAAGACGGACACCGTGTGTTTTATCGCGAGTTCGGCAATAAAAATGGCAAACCGGTTTTAATTTTTCACGGCGGACCGGGCGGGTTTTGCAAGCCTCGGCATGCCAGAGCTTTCGATTTGCGCCGGTACAGGGTTATTATGTTTGATCAGCGCGGATGCGGAATGAGCCAGCCGGAAGGACAATGGAACAAAAACACCACGGCAGATCTGGTTGATGATGCCAAACGGATTCTTGAGGTTTGCGGCATTAAGGACAAAGTGATTATCCGCGGCGGTTCATGGGGGTCGACTCTGGCGTTGAAGTTTGCCGAGACTTATCCTGAAAAAGTTGAGGCTCTGGTATTGTCACAAATATTTTTGGCCAATAATGAGAACAAAGAATGGGAAGAAGAAGGAACGCAGAATTTTTATCCCGACATTTGGGAACAGATTGCCGAGCAGGTGCCGGACAATGATTTACTGTCCGGCTATTATGCTGCTCTGATAAATTCCGGCGAGCAGGAGAAGCAGGAAAAAGCACTGACTTATTACGGCGCTTATGAGCGGATACTCGGCAGCCTGAATCCGTGTATCATGCCGAAGGCTGCTGATGAAAAAGACGTGGCTTCGGCGCGGATTTATATGAATTATGCCAATAAGCGATTTTATCTTAAAGATGATGAGTTGATAAAAAATATCAGGAAAATCTCATGGATACCAACACTTATCGTGCATAACCGGCTGGATTTTGTCTGTCCGTTGAAAGGGGCTTACCGTCTGCATAAGGCAATGAAGAATTCCAAGCTGGTGATTGTGCCGGAAAAAGGGCATGTCGGAATGCTTCTGCACCAGACAATCCGTAACGAGATGGAGGAATTTTTGAAAAGTATTCCGTCATAAACTTATGGAATTTTGCTGACAGGTATGATACACTCCTTTTATGATTGAGAAAGGAGTGTTTTTATGTTTGATAAAAAACTGGTTGCGGAAATATTGGACGAAGCATTGTCTACCGGTGCCGACTTTGCCGAGTTTTTTGCCGAAGACTGTAAAGTCAGGAATCTGGCTTTGGGCGACGGGAAAGTCGAATCTGCCGGTGCGGTATTGTCCCGCGGCGTAGGAATCAGGGTTTTTGACGGGGTGTTTCAGGCCTATGCCTATACTAATCTGACGGACAGGGAAAGTTTATTGAAAACGGCGCGGAAAGCCGCAGCCGCCATAGCAGGAAAAGCCGGAAATAAGGTTATTAATCTGGTGGATACGGCGTTTGAAGACAAGCACAAAATCAAAATATCTCCTTTTAAATTTGACCGTGTTCAGGAGGCTGATATTTATCGTAGGGTTTCGGATAAGATGTTTGCTGCCAGTCCTCTGATTTCCAGAACAGATGTCAGCGGCGGATATAAAAACCGCCGGATTTTGGTAGCAAATTCGGACGGCGTCTGGGCAGAAGACGAACAAAACCGAATGCGGATTGTGATGAGCGCCATTGCAAGCAGGGATGGTTTGAACGAGCAGGCGGGCGAAAGCAATATCGGCGGTTTGTTCGGGGCAGAAATTTTTGATCTTTATAATTTGGAGGAAATTGCCGAGGATGTGGTTCGGCGTGCTGTGAACAAGCTGGATGCCTGTGCTTGTCCGACCGGAATGATGCCGGTGGTGATTGGCAATGAGTTTGGCGGCGTGATTTTTCATGAGGCTTGCGGACATAGTCTGGAAGCGACCAAAGTGGCGACAGGTTCGTCTGTGTTTTCCGGAAAATTGGGGCAAAAAATTGCCTCAGAAGTTGTGACGGCGGTTGATGATGCGACAATTCCCAATGCCTGGGGGTCAATTAACATAGATGACGAAGGAACGCCGGCTCAGCGTAAGGTTCTTATCGAAAAGGGCGTTTTGAAAAATTATATGGTTGACAGGTTTGGCGGCCGGCGCATGAAAATGCCTTCCAATGGTTCAGCCCGACGAGAGAGTTACAAGTTTATTCCGACATCGCGTATGAGCAATACGCTTATTTTAAATGGAAAATCAACGGAAGAAGAGATTATATCTGCAACGGAAAGCGGGCTTTTTGCCAGGAATATGAGCGGCGGTTCGGTTCATCCGACAACCGGAGAATTTAATTTTTCGGTTGATGAGGCGTATCTGATTGAAAAAGGAAAAATTACCAAGCAGGTGAAAGGCGCAAAACTTATCGGGCATGGGGCGGATATTCTGCCGAATATTGATATGGTCGGCAATAATATGGCTTATGCGTGCGGAATGTGCGGTTCGGTTTCCGGCAGTATTCCGACAACCGTCGGGCAGCCGACAATCAGAGTAAAAGCGTTAACGGTCGGAGGGCAGAAATAATGGATATGCAAAAGTTTATTGATAAATTGTGCGTGGCTGTACAGCAATCGGGCGTTGAGGCTTTTCAGATTGAATATGATTATGCAGAGCGGAAAATGCTGGAACTTTTTGACGGAAAAATTGAGAAACAGTCGGATACGGAGAATCAGACATTGTTGTTGGCGGTGATGAAAAATGGCAAAATCGGCTATTGTTCCTGCGGCAATCTTGATGAAGCGGTGATTCCCGAGGTTGTGAAAGCTGCAAAGGAGAATGCTTTACTTATTGGTGAAACGGAGGAAAATTTCTTTTATGACGGTAAGGGAGAATATTCCGCAGCTGAGGCGTATCATCCTTTGTCCGGACGGATGGCAGCCTTAAATCCGGTTGCGTTTATGCAGGAGATTGAGAAGAAAGCTTATGCTGCGGACAAAAGGATTACTCAGGTTCAGAAAGTTGTTTTTTCCAAAGGCAAAACCCGGCGGATTATGCGCAATTCGCTCGGGCTTGATCTTAGCAGGGAAGATGAAAGCGCCAGCTGTTCGGTTATGGTAACGGCAGAAGACGGCAATAGTAAGGAATGGGGTTTGAAAGGCGTGGCCTTTGACAAAGGGGAAGATTTTGATGCCGCTTTTATTGCCGGTAAGGCTGTGGAAAATGCACTCAGCCGATTAAACGGCATGAAGCCGGAAAGCGGTATGACAAAAGTTGTTTTTGAAAATAAATGTTTCTGCGATATTTTGGCATTTGTGGAAGGCATTGCATCGGCTTTGAATGTTCAGAAACAAAAATCGCAATTTGCCGGAAAAATCGGACAGCTTGCGGCTGCACCGATCGTGACGATAACGGATGATCCGTTGTTGAAAGGCGGGTATGCAACGACACCTTTTGACGGGGAAGGCGTGCCGACGCGTAAGAAAGATATTATTGCCGGTGGGGTTTTGCAGACTTATCTGCACAGTCTGAAAACAGCACACAAAGACGGCGTGGTACCGACCGGAAATGGTGCCGGACGTAATGGTATTGTCGAGGCGATGAATTTGTATCTGCAGCCTGGGGACGTGTCTAAACAGGAGCTGTTGGAACGAGTTAAAGACGGTATTTATATTGACCGTCTGAACGGGCTTCATGCCGGTTTTCACATGGTGTCGGGCGATTTTTCGTTCGGAGCCAGAGGGTATCTCATTGAAAACGGAAAAATCGGCCGTCCGTTGGTGCAGTTTACCGTTGCCGGGAATTATTATCGGCTGCTGAAAGACATTAAAATGATTGCCGACGATTTGGAGTTCAAAACTTCCGGTTTCGGTTCACCGACCGTATGGGTTGACGGTCTGACTATCGGCGGAAAGTAGTTACAGACTAAGATGTAAAATCGGGTGAGGTTTGCCACAGTCATCAAGTTCATCACGTGAAACGATATGAAAGCCCTGATGCTGATAAAATTTCAAAGCTTCGGGGTTTTCTTCGTTAACATCGACAAGCCTGTATCCCAGCGTGACGGCATGTTCCAACAATTTTGTGCCAAGACCGCGGCGGAAATGTTCCGGCGAAATAAACAACATTTCAACTTTGTGTTCCGATAATCCCATAAAACCGCAAAGTTTGTTGTTTTCGCAAATGCCAAACAAATGTACCAGTTCCGGCAGGGCATATTTTAATATCAGCGGTTTGTAGAAATCAATTTCTTCGGGTTTTAAAAAGTGGTGCGTGACTTTGACTGACGCTTCCCATATATGCAGAATTTCATCGTAATCAGCGTCAGACAGTTTAGCAATATCAGTCAAGCGATTTTCCTTCAAAGTAGTTTTCAATTGTTTTCAGGGCTTTTTGGTAGTATTTTATGTCATGGGCGACAAAGTCATTGATTCCGACCGAACCGGTATGCGGTTTTAAGCTGCCGTTGCCATCGGATTTAAGACCGCCGATAAAAATCTTGGAAACTTTTTTATTAAACAGGTTTTGCATATCTTTCAGGCCAGCTTCAAAAATGCCGTCAACTTGCTCCTTTTTCAGGCTCAGATCATTTAATTCTTTATCAGTTTCATAAAGGTAGGTCGGGTTGAATTCATAGTTTTTATAATCGCGCCGCGTGGTAATGTGACGGGCGGTAAAAAGTTTGTTCACGGCTTGTTCCGGAATTTTCAGCCCGAGTTCTTCTTCCGCTTTCCGGATTCCTGATTTGGGCTCTTCTCCCGCTCTCAAATGGCCGGCGGCGGAAACGTCAAGTTTTTGCGGGCTGTTATATTTGTTTTTGCTGCGGAGCTGAATCCAAACTCTGTGGTCATGGTTTGCGGCGCGTTTGACAATCCAGCAGTGGAAAGACTTGTGCCACAGGCCTTCCTGATGAGCCTGCACAATCGGAGCCGTACCAAGCGGGTTCATATTTTCATCATAGATATCTATCAGCTCTTCCGTCATTGCCAGTCTCCTTATTTTATTGCGCAGTAAATATGGCACCCTCAACCGGTTGACCGTTTTCCGTACGAAGCGTTAAAGGTGTCTGCCGTATGTCAGCGTATCCGTATTTGGTTAAAATGTTGTTAATATACAACGGATTGTGTTTATATCTGCCGGTTTCCGCAAGTCGATAATCCGGCGTATCCGAGGTCGTTTCAACAGAAAAAATCAGGTGGTGGGGGGCGCAAAGCCTGATAAGATCGTCAAGGCTTCCAAAGTAACAAAAGACGTCGGCGGCGCTGATCAGCGCCGTGTCTGTGGGCAGGCTGTTTTGCAAAAAGTTGATTATGTCTTGCGAGACGAGACGGTCGTAGGCATTTTTGCTTTGAGCAAGTTTTAACATTTCAGGTGAGAGGTCGACACCGATTATTTTGTTTTGCGGCGTTTTAAGAGCTTCTCCCACAAGCCCTGAACCACACCCCAGATCCACAATGGTCCCTTTAACATCTCCCGCAAGGTTTCTAAAGTTTCGCGGAAGCTGGTAACCAACATTTTGGAGAACCAGCTCATAAGTATCAGCGAAATGGTCAAAAAACTTTTGAGTAAAAATTTTATCAGGCGCAATATTTTCTCCTTTGAAAACGGCGTTAATATGTGAGGCATATATATTCTGAGGGTTTTGCTCCGCCCAGTTTGCCGCAATTTTTTGTGCTTCTTCCTTTTGGCCGGAACGATAAAGAAGAGTGAGTGTTTCCGTGATATTCAGAGATATTTCTTCCAGATCCGGATTATATTTGAAGGCATTAAACAACAGGCCGAGGGCTTCAGTACAGTCTCCGGTGTCTTTGAGGATTAATCCGAGATTGTTGTTGGCTTCGGCAGAATGCGGATTTATCAGGACAGCGCTGCGGAAAGTTTCCAGAGCTTCCGGCAGGCGGTGTTGTTTTTGAAGCAGAACAGCATAGTTAAGACAGGCGTCAAAACTGTTTTTATCCAACTCAAGCGCCCGAAGATAAAGTTTTTCGGCTTCGTCTTCATTTTGTTCGGAAAGAAAGTTTGCGCGGTTGATAAGGGCGGAGATGTTGTCCGGATCAGTTTGCAGGGTTTGCAGCAAAAACGGCTGGGCTTGTTGCCGGTTGCCGTTTTGCAGGCAGATTTCGGCAAGCAGCAGGTTGATGTCGGCATTTTCGGGGGCACGTTCCAAGGCTTTTCGGGCATAAGTTTCTGCATCGGCCATATTTTTTTCTTGCCGACAGAGATTGGCCAGGTGATAAAAGGCCAAAGGTTCCTCAGGGAATTGCGCGCTCAGTTCTTTCAGTTTTACCGCAGCTTTTGCAGTGGCGTCAAGCAGGGCCAGACGGACAAGGGCTTCATAATACTGCGGGTCTTTTGTCAGAGCCTGCTTATAATAATGCTTTGCCCGTTCCGGCTGATTTTGGTCGCGGTACAAGTTTGCCAGCTGAACATAAGTTTCTTTGATATCCGGTGCAAGAGCAATAACTTTTTGAAAAGCTTCCTCAGCTTCTCGGGGTCTATGCCAGTTGGCCAGAGAAACACCGAGATTAAAGTAATAGGGGGCTTTTTCTTCCGGCGCACAGCGAATGGCCTGATAAAAAAAGTTGACAGCCTCTTGGTCAATGCCGCGGCTTTGGGCAATCAGTCCAAGCAGGTTTAAGACATCCGGCTGGCGGGGGGACGTCTCCAGTATTTGACGATAAATCTGTTCCGCCGCAACAAGATTTCCGGCATCATGCAAGCTTAAAGCGCGTTGAAAAAGCAAATCATATGACATTCGGGCAAAACTCCTTTGTTTGTTTAATATTAGGTTATCCGTGTGAAAAATCCAGAGATTTTTTGAATATTTTTCTTGAAATTTATATTTGATTGTTGTAAATTATGCTCACTTCCGAGAAGGCGGGTTGAAATATACCCCGTTTTACGGGTGCGGAAATGAGGTGCAGAACAGAAATCATGCCGGATTTGCGGTGTTGAAATGTGCCGGAATTAGAAAACTCAAAGTGCCGGATTTATGGCGCGCTGAGGTGTCGGTTTTCGTACGGCGTAAGACTATCGGGACAATAATGTAAGCTTAAGTTAAAAAAAGGAAAAATTTTATGAAGAGTATTGTTTCTGCAAAGAAAAAAGTTGAACGCAGATATATGAGCAACCTGTGGGGCAATCCGAACAGTTCTTTTGCCAAAAGAGAATATGCTCCGGGACAGCATGGACAGAGAAGAAAAAAACAGACTGACTATGGTGAGCAGCTCTATGCAAAACAGAGATTGAAAACTTATTACGGAAACGTTTCTGAAAAACAGTTCCACAAATATTATGTTGAAGCTGTTCGCAGAACCGGTGATGCCGCCGAGAATCTGGTTGGTATTTTGGAATCCCGTCTGGACAATCTGGTTTGGAAGTCAAAATTTGTTCCGACAGTTTTTGCCGCCCGCCAGTTTGTTAACCATGGTCATGTTCTTGTTAACGGCAAGAAGGTTAATATTCCTTCTTATATTGTTAAAGCCGGCGATGTTATTGAAGTTCGCGAAAAATCAAAACAGTTGCCCGTTGTTTTGGCGGCTATTGAATCTACAAACCGCGATTTTCCGGGATATTTGGAAGTTGACAGCAAAAAACTGACCGCCAAATATTCTTTTGTTCCGAAATTTGATGACATTCCTTATGCTTGTCAGCAGGAACCGAATCTGGTTATCGAGTTCTACTCAAGATAGTCGGTTTTTTAGAGAAATCAAAAACCTCAGGAGTTATGCAAGCCCTGAGGTTTTTTGCTTTAAATATCAGCAAAATCAGTTATTATATTTAACAATTATTTTAGAGAATAACTTTAGAGAGTCACTGAAATGGATGATGTTATTATCAATTCTGAAGCAAGAACCGAAACAAAACCACAGCCGGTTAAAGCACCGGCAAAAAAAATTAATGTTCAAAAGCCGAAGAAAAAACGCAACTTCTTTGTTTATTTGTTGGATTTGGTGCAAAAAACATTGATTGCCGCGTTGTTGCTCGGTATTAATTTTGTGCTGTTTTGCGGAGCAGGGAGCTTTAATATGTTTGAAGCGCCGTTTGTGCCGGCAGGAGAGGTTCTGACTATCCTTATCGGAATTGTGTTTGTTTGTTTTGCATTTGTTTTTTTGTTTTCTTTCTCAAAGTTTTTGCAAAATTTGTTTTTGGCAGCTGTGGCGGCAGCGGTCTTTCTGGCAACGCTTAATCAATTTGCATTGTTTAATCAGGGAGCCGTGCTTTACGGCTGGGCAAAAGCTTATGTCGGTAATGACGCCTCATATTTTGCCGAGTATTCCCATTATATTCTGGCCGCTCTGGCTGCTTTGTTCATGTTTGTTTTTTGTACGACAGCCAAAAAGTCTACCGTATCATATTTTATCGGCATATTGTTAATTATTTTTGCCGGAATTGTTTTTGACAACCATGTTGAAAGAAACAAGAGGCGTGATTTTCGTGTAGTTTTTGAGAATCCGGTTGATGAACCCAACGGAAAAGGCAAAAAGTTTGTTTATATTGCCATGCCGAATTTGGCCTCATATTCGTATCTGCAATCTGTGGCCAAAGATAATCCCCGTGCAGAGAAAGCGCTTTCTGCCATGCTGGGATTTTATAATGATAACGCTTTTACCATGTATACCAACGCCATGGTCGCGGATAAAGATGCCGTCAAAAATCTGACGGCGACATTAAATCCGGCGCGTTCCGAAAATGTTAACAAGCTGGAGCTTAAAAAGCCATGGATGTTCGGCAATTGGGATTTCAGCCGGATTAATGCGGGACGGACTTATCTGAAGGAAAATCAGATTTTTGATGTTTTGGCACGTTCCGGTTATGAAATCAGCGCTTATCAGTCCCGCGGATTGGAACTTTGCATGAAGAATAACGGTCCGGCAGTACACCATTGTCTGGAGAAAAATAATTTTCCGCTGAATTTGTCCGGAAGCAAATTAAGCAAGGCCGACAAAACACTGGCTCTGACCGGCGAATGGCTTGAAAGTACAGGATTGGCCAAAGGATCGTCAATGTTGTATTCGGTTTTGGACACAGTAATGAATGTGGATAACGTTCCGTTTGTCGGAACCTCTTATGACAAGCTTTATGTGGTTGATTCTTATAAAGTTTTGTCTCAGGCTGCAAAGGATATTGTCAAGGCAAAGACAGATGCGGCTTATTTTATATTTATGGATTTGCCTTCCGATATGTATGTATATGATGAGTTTTGCAGAATTAAGCCGATGAATCTCTGGACACGAAAAGATGATCTTGATTTTGGACCGGCTACTCCGCTGACCAAAAAAAGAGATGCTTATTTTGACCAGCTTGCTTGTGCATATGGCAGCCTGCAATCTTTTGTTGATGAATTGCAAAAGAGCGGACAGGCTAAAAATGTGGTATTGATTATTCAGGGGTTGAGTGGTCTGAATGACAATGTTACGACGGTTGCGGCCGAGAATTTGCAGAATCGTCAGAGTGTATCAATGGCTATCAGGGATCCGTTGCGTCAGGGTTTCGGAATAAAAAAGGAAATTTGTACGGCTCCGGAAATTTTGCAAAGATATTTGTTTAAAAAAGGCGAATGTCGTCCGGAGAAAGCTTTAGGCGTTCATGCAGAGGTTTATAAAAATCTTGTGAAGGCATTGGACGGGTATAAAATTACCAAAGAGGATATCAGCAAGGCTTCGGAGAAGTTTAAGCTGTGGTATGAGGATTGGAAAAAGGCACAAGAAGCTTTGAGCCCTGAAGAACCGTCTAAAATTCAGCCCAAAACCGGCGATAGCACCAAGGCTTTGCCGGCATCCAAACCTAAAGCCGGAGTTCAGGCAAAAGATGCCGCAATTAAAGCGGATGTACAGCCGGAAGAGAAAAATGCTCCAAAAATCGAAGAGCAGCCTGAGGCCAAGCATGCAGAAACGACAGAAAAAGCTTTGCCTGAAAATGCGGCAGCGGCGGTAACCTTTGAAAAAGAAAAGGCTGTTTCAGCGGAACTGAAAGCATCGGATAAGCCGGTTACGGCAGAAAAAGAAGAAGCTTCCGGAGATTCGGCAATAACAGCAGCTAAGGATGAAAATGAACCGGTTGTTGCTGAAAAAGCGTCTGAAATTTCACCTGAGAATACTTCTGTAGAAAAGGTTACAGAAAAAGGTAATGTGCTGTCGGCAAATTCGGAAGAGAAAGCGGAGGAAAAGTCGGCCGGGCAAGATAAAACCGCGGAAGCAGCCCAGTCTGTTCTGACGGAAACGGAAAGTGATATGGAAAACGTGATTTCCGGAGATGCAGGTGAACTTGATGATGAACTCGGGTTTAGTGAAGATCTGACAGTTCCTGCTGCCGATATTAAGCCGGAAGAACCGGAAGACATGCGGATTATCAGCAAAGAAGAAGCAGAAGCTTTAATTAAAGGAGAAGATGCCGGAGCTTTGATGCAGATAAATAAAGCCGAGAATTCCATAAAGTTTTCTGATGATGCGGTGCAAGAACAGCAATCCAAAGAAGGGGACAGTCCGAACGAAGAAAAAACAGAGGAGGCCGGCGTTAAGGCAAAAAACTCTGATATCGCAGAAAAATAAAGGTATTCTGTATGTTGACAAAACTGAAAAGTCTCCTGAAAAGTAAAATATCTCCGGTGAGTTTACGGAGGATTGAGGCTTTTCAGCGTAATCAGCGAGCCGTATTGTCTTTTAAGATTTTTTTGATTGTTTTTTGCCTGTCTTTGTTTTCAGAATTAATTTGTAATGATAAGCCTTTGATTCTGAAATATAATAATCAATTGTATTTTCCGGTTTTAAACAGCTATGCCGATGCGGATTTTGGTGGCGATTTTCCGACACCTGCTGATTATAAAGACAAGTATCTTCTTGAAAATATTGAAAAAGACGGGTGGATCGTGTGGCCGGTTCTGCCTTTTTCTTTTAATACGGTAGACTATGAACTGGATGTGCCGACTCCGGCTGCACCGTCCCGGCAACATTGGTTGGGAACGGATGACGAGGGGAGAGATATTGTGGCCCGTATTCTCTATGGCATACGCCTTTCAGTTATTTTTGCGTTTCTGCTGACGCTGATTTCTTCTGCTATCGGTATTGCGGCTGGTGCCGTACAAGGTTATTTTGGCGGAAAGACGGACTTGTTTATGCAGAGAATTCTTGAAATCTGGGAAGCATTGCCCCAGCTTTTTGTTTTAATTATTGTGGCCAGCATTTTTACGCCTACGTTTTTCAGCCTTTTGTTTATTCTTATCTTTTTTTCATGGATGAGTTTGACCGGTGTGGTGAGGGCTGAGTTCCTGCGGGCGCGGAATTTGGAGTTTGTGCTGGCGGCAAAGGCGCTCGGAGTCAGTAATTGGCGTATAATTTATCGTCATATTCTGCCGAATGCGATTATTGCCACAATTACTTTTGTGCCTTTTATTATGTCCGGTGCAATTGTGTCTTTGACCGCGCTTGATTTTCTGGGGTTCGGGTTGCCGTATGATTATCCTTCGCTGGGTGATTTGGTGCGGCAGGGAAAAGATAATCTACAGGCGCCGTGGATCGGAATTTCTATTTTTATTGTTTTGTCCAGCTTGTTGACTTTGCTTATTTTTATCGGTGAAGGCGTGCGGGATGCTTTTGATGCAAGGAAGAACGGCTGATGGCAATATTAGAGGTAAAAAATCTGGGATTGTCTTTATCAGACGGGAAAAGGCTGCTGGATAACGTATCTTTGTCTTTGGAAAAAGGACAAGTTTTGGGGATTGTCGGAGAATCCGGTTCAGGAAAATCTTTGACCGCATTATCTGTGTTGGGTTTGTTGCCGCCGCAGAAGTTTGTGTATGACAAGCAGGCAGAGATTTTGTTTGAGGGCGAGAATTTGCTGAAATCAACGGAGATGCAGCAGGTCAGGGGGGATAAAATAGCGCTGATTTTTCAAGAGCCGATGTCCTCATTGAATCCGCTTCATAAAATCGGCCGGCAGATTGCCGAAACTTTGATTTTGCACCGCGGGTTTAACGGAAGACAGGCGAAGGCAGAGGCATTGCGTCTTTTGAAGATGACCGGCATAAAAAATGCCCGTCGGCGGATGGAGGCATATCCTTTTGAATTATCAGGCGGACAGAGGCAAAGGGTTATGATTGCGATGGCTATGGCCAATAATCCGGAGATTTTGATTGCCGACGAGCCAACGACAGCTCTTGATGTGACGGTGCAGAAACAAATTATTGATTTGTTGCTTGATTTGAAGAAAAAGACAGGTATGGCAATTATTTTTATCAGTCATGATTTGCGGTTGGTACGGAAAATTGCCGACAATATTTGTGTGATGAAAGACGGAAAAGTCATTGAGACGGGGAGTGCGGAGGAGTTGTTTAAATGTCCGCGAGAAAGTTATACCAAGAAATTAGTAAATTCGTTTTTCTCTTTGAAAAATAATAAAATATTTGATTCATCTATTGTTCTGAAGGCGGAGAAAATTCTGGTGGAGTTTGTGTTGAAACGGAGTTTTTGGGGGCGTCCGAAAAATATTCTGAAGGCTGTGGACTCTGTATCTTTTGAGTTGAAAAAAGGCAAGACGCTGGGGATTGTCGGAGAGTCCGGATCAGGAAAAACAACACTGGGATTGGCGGTTGCCAATTTGATACCGTATTCGGGGAAGGTTGAAATCAGCGGAATTTCGGGCAGTTCATCTAAGGCGGAATTGCGTAAAAAAGTGCAAATCGTGTTTCAGGATCCTTACAACTCATTGAATCCTCGGATGAATATCGGTGAAATTGTGGGGGAAGGGCTGCAGGTTCATTTTTCCGACTTGCCAAAATCTGAGAAAAATAAAAGAATTATCAATGCTTTAAGAGAAGTCGGTTTGGATGAAGATGTTTTGGTGAAATATCCGCACGAGTTTTCCGGCGGGCAAAGACAGCGGATTGCCATTGCTCGGGCATTGGTGTTGGAGCCGGAAATTGTGATTTTGGACGAACCGACATCTGCGTTGGACGTTACAATTCAAAAGCAGGTTATGGCGTTGTTGCAGGAGATACAGAAAAAAAAGAATATTTCTTATATTTTTATATCGCACGATATGGCGGCAGTTCGGGCAATTGCCGATGATATTGCCGTTATGCGTGACGGAAAAATTGTAGAGATGTCTTCCTGTGAAAGAATATTTACGGTACCACAGCAGGAATATACCAAAGAACTGATTGCAGCTTCTTTGTAATTACCAAGTCTCAACTTTTATGCTGAAGTATTATAAATGAGTAAATTTTACATGAAGATTTTGTTGAGCTGACGTGCGTTTATATCAAAAAAATATTTTAGCTCGTTGTGAGCGCCCGTTTTTTGATGTTTGTACTTTTATTGTGAATTTTATCAAAGATTTAAGTTTTTCTTTTATTTTGTTTTTTATATGCATAAGATATATTATGCGACAAAATATAAACGTGGAAATGTGGGCAGTCCTCTCTTTTATAAGTATAATCAACATGTTGCTTCTTTTGTCAATGGTTAACGTTTTTATTGCCTTTAATATTGTGGGATTGAAAATCAAGTGGTTTTCAACAAGCCGGCGGAATATCACGGCGAAATTTATATAATCATGACGGTTGGCTGTTAATTTTGCCTGTTATCTGATTGAGAAAGTCTGTTATGCTTTTAGGGTTTTTATTATGAGAAATTATATTATCCATCTATTTTATTTGAATGGCATGTCATATTTTTAAGATCCGGCTGTTTTGCCGGTAAAATAAAACCCCTGCTCTTTTTCAGATACAGGGGGTAAGAACGGCTATTTTCTCAGAAACGGCTGAAAATCAGGCGTACCAGATTTAACAGATAAACAATACAGGTAAATGCCAATGTTCTGTACAGAGTTGTGAAGGTATCAAGTGTACCGAGGGAGCCGTTAAGAACAAAGATATGGATGCAGACAGCCGTTATTAAGCCTGTTACAATTACCGCAATCCAATAATGGCGGAAGTTGCCCAGCAGAAAGGCGCTGATTGCCGCAACAACCAAAATCCACGGGTTTGTGGCGTGGGCGGCAATAGCATAAGCAGGATTGGTAATTTCAGGAATTCTCATTGTAAAACCAATTCCCAAGACGATAAGTGCCGCTGCTAATATCCAAAAGTAATATCTTGATTTGCTCATTTGTTTACCTCATTTAATGGTTAAAAACTAATATAGAAAGTAGCATTGTTGTTTGAGCGGAGCAATGTTTTTTTGATGTTTTTGCCCTGCTTCTGTTTTGTTATAACATAAAAAACCGCCCCTGAAACAGGAACGGTTTTTTGTTTAGCAGTGTATGACGTGATATCTTTATTAGAAAGTATATCTAAGACCGGCAGTGACTTCGGCAAGATTGTCAATGTCACGAGCGCCCAAGAAGGTGTAACGTCCCATTACACGGGCAGACCAGTTTTGAGTCATGTGGTACTGCGCACCAACACCAAAACGGTAACCTGTACGGTCTTTATTATATTTCGGTTTGTTGTTGCCGCTGTATTTTGCGGAGAATTTATAGTTTCCGAGACCAACGGAACCCAGCAGATTGAACTTTTCATTGCAAGCCGGAATCGGCAGGTAACCCATTAAATCCGCACCATAAGCGTAGAATTTGCTTTTGACTGAACCGTCGGCATCGTGTGTCTTTCTGTCTCCGGCCTGTTGGAAGAAAGCTTCAAGACCGGCATATTGGCCAACCCGAATACCGGCATTGACAACGCCTGAATTGTAACCGTCATCAACACGTTTCAACTGTTTTTTCAAATCAAATTTTGAATAGGCATAATCCAACCCGATATAAGGATTGTATTCTTTGGCGGCGGCGCCAAAGGAAATAAGACAAGCAACTCCTGCTAACAGTAATGTTTTCTTCATATTCATAAACTCCATTTAAATAGGTTTTTTTAAGTTTACTCTTACAATCAAAAGGCGGTTGTAATTCTTGTGTTAAGCAACAGCGCATATATTTTTTAGGCCACACGCCGTTGGTTGCAAATGATTTAATGCTGGAAAAGTAGATTTAAAGAGGTTATGGTAAAAAAAATTATGCTAAAGTATATAAAATTTGCAGAAATACGTTCTTTTTATTATAAATTAAGGAGTTGGATCGTTATGAATTTTGTTTGTCCTGATAAAAAATGTGAAAATTGCAGCCGTTTGATTGCTTTTCGGCATGAAAACGAAAAGAAGTTTCCGACTTATTATAACGGGCCTGTTCCTTCTTTCGGCGGTTTGGATGCCGAGATCCTTATTATCGGGCTGGCTCCGGGGTTGAACGGCGCCAATCAGACCGCTCGGCCTTTTACCAATGATTATGCAGGCGATGTGCTTTATCCGATTTTGAAAGAATTTGGCTTTGCCAAAGGAGAATATCAGAAACGTAAAGATGACGGCTTTGAATTGGTGAATGTCAGAATTACCAATTCTGTCCGCTGTGTGCCGCCGCAAAATAAAGTGACCGGAGAAGAAGTGAATAACTGCGGGCGTTATTTGATTGAAGAAATCCGTTCAATGCCGAATTTGAAAGTGATTCTGACGCTGGGAGCGGTTGCTCACAGTGCCCTGCTCGGTGTTCTGGGTTATAAAAAAGCCGCTTTTAAGTTTGCGCACGGTGCTGTTCATCGTCTTGACAAGCACAATCTTTTGATGCTCAATTCTTATCATACCTCGCGTTATAATGTGAATACCGGCGTTTTAACTTATGAGATGTTTCAGGATATTGTGCGAAAATTGAAAGAATTGTGTTGAATTGTGTCTAAAAAAGTTTTAAGGTTAAAACAATTTATTTTATTATTAATCTATAATTTAATTCTTATGAAGATAGTAAAACAATGGAAAAGAAACGGAAGTATTAATTCTGACGGTACAATCTGTTGGTCGAACAAGAGTGTGGAACAGCAGATACTCAATGCTAAAAATGATGAAAAGAGTTGCGGCTATGTGACGGAGAAGATTTTTATATTTGCAGATGGTCGCAGCCGGTCTTTTGCGCGTTATTATTTTTTCGGGCATTTGGTAGAAAGGGAATATGTTATCAGACATTTCTCGCAAAGTCCGGGTTTTGAAAGCTGGCTGAAAGGATATGACAAAACGTTGTTTATCTTTGTTCCGCAAGGCAAATATTTGTTTAAGATTAAAGATAACCGGAAAATCTGTTTTGTTGCCCGTTAAATTTTGCATCTTAAAAAAGCCTGTTTCAAAAGAAACAGGCTTTTTGTTATCTTAATTCCCTATTCCGGCAAAGCCCATAAAAGCCAGAGATAAAAGTCCGGCGGTGATAAGCGTAATCGGCGTACCGCGCATGGCATGCGGCAAAGCGTTTATGTTAATTCTTTCGCGCAGACCGGCAAAAAGGACGATTGCCAGTGTGAAGCCTATAGCATTTGCCAGAGCATAACAGACAGCGTGTGTCAGATTGTAGTCTTTTTGGACGGCAAGAATGGCGATACCCAGAACTGCGCAGTTGGTCGTAATCAACGGCAGAAAAATTCCCAGTGCCTGATACAAAGCCGGTGAGACTTTTTTAAGAATAATTTCAACCATTTGCACCAAAGAAGCAATAATCAGGATAAATACTACCGTAATCATAAATTCCAGATGATATGGAATTAACAACAGGTGATAAGCCAGATAAGTGGCAATAGTCGACAGGGTCATGACAAACATGACGGCCATTCCCATTCCTGCGGCGGTCGAACTGTTTTTGGAAACGCCCAAAAACGGGCAAATTCCCAGAAATTGCGACAATACAATATTATTAACGAAGATTGCGCTGATAAAAATCATGATGTAACTCATTTGCCTGCTCCGGTGATTTTGTTAAAGACAATAACAAGTCCGGCCAAAGCCAGAAAAGCGCCGGGAGGCATGATGAACAACATCATGGTATCGGCATCTTCAGCTACGAATTTCCAGCCGAAGACAGAGCCCATGCCCAATATTTCACGCATAATTCCCAACAAGGTTAATGCGCCGGCAAAGCCTATTCCCATTCCGACGGCATCGAGGACAGACTGCCAGATTGTATTTTTCGATGCAAAGGCTTCGGCGCGTCCCAGAATAATGCAGTTGACGACAATCAGCGGGATAAAAATTCCGAGACGTGCGTGCAAAGAAGGAAGATAAGCTGCCATCAGAAGGTCTACAACCGTAACAAAAGAGGCTATAATCACAATATAGCAAGGAATGCGCACCATATCGGGAATGACGTTTTTTACCAAGGATATGGCAAAGTTGGACAGGATCAGGACAAACAGCGTTGCCAGCCCCATCCCCAGCCCATTGGCAGCAGAGGTCGTAACGCCCAGAGTCGGGCACATTCCGAGCAGCATGACAAAGGTCGGGTTTTCTTTGATAATGCCTCTGGTCAGATTTTCATAACTTTGGTTGCTCATGTCTTAGTTTCCCAATGTACTGAATTTGATATAATTGTCATAAGCGCGTTGGATGGCATCCAGAACGGCGCGTGAACTTATGGTTGCTGAGGTAACGGCGTCTATGTCCCCGTCGTCTTGCTTTACTTTTAATTTTTGCTTGGTGATGTTAAAGCCGCGGAGCTGGCGGGCGAACTTTTCTTCTGTAACTTTAGAGCCCAGACCGGGGGTTTCTTTATGGCTGACGACTTTATAATCGGTAATGGTACCGTCGAGCAAAAAGCCGACAATCAGTTCCAACCGGCCGCTGAAGGCATTATTGCTGTATGTCTTCATGGCGACGGAAGTGATTTTTGTGCCTTGTCTGGCCGGATAAAGTTCAATATTGCTGCCGGAAATGGTCAGGCGTTCCTGGTAGGGGTTATTGTCATAATCAGGCGGTAAAACGGCTTGGATGGCCTCAAGTTTTTTCTTATCCTGAGCCTTTTTGATCGGTTCCTGCGTAATCCGGTAGCTGATACTTAAGATTAATGCGGATAATCCGGCAACAATTGTCATTGCCAAGATCATGTTTTTTAAGGTACTGGCAGGTTTGCTCATTTATTTTCTCCCTGTCCCGTAGACTCGGGGAATACACCAGCGATCAATCAGCGGGACAAATGCGTTCATTATCAAAATGGCAAAAGAAACACCTTCCGGATAGGCGCTGAAGACCCGGATAATAACGGTCAGGGTTCCGCAACCAATAGCAAAAATGATTTTGCCGTTGGTTGTCATCGGAGACGTAACGTAATCCGTTGCCATAAAGACAGCCCCCAGAATTAAACCGCCGGAAAGCAGATGGGCCACCGGATCAAGATTTGGCGTTTGTTTGAAAAACCACATGATTGACGTTAAAATAAACACGGTTGAAAGGTAATAAAAGGGAATATGCCATGTGATGACCTTTTTACAGAGCATATAAAAGAGGCCGAGGAGCAAAGCAATGGCAGAAACTTCGCCTAAGCTTCCGCCGGCGTTCCCTAAAAGCATATTCAAATAACTTGGCACATTATCAATATGATAACTATATTTTGCTAAACCATTACTTAATGTTTCAGGGCTCAAATGTTTTAAGATTCCGAGTGTGGTTGCGCCGGTTTGGGCATCTGTGGCAAAAAAGCTGCCGAATTGTGGCTGCGGCCAGGTTGTCATTTGCTGCGGAAAAGATACAAACAGAAAGACACGGCCGACCAGTGCCGGATTGAACAGGTTTTTTCCCAGTCCGCCGTAAGCCATTTTGGTTATGCCGATTGCAAAGAAAGCGCCAATTAAAATCATCCACAACGGAATGCCGCTTGGCAGGTTGAAGCCCAGCAGGATGCCGGTAATGACGGCTGAAAAATCGCCGGTTGTGGGCGGTATTTTTAAAAAGTAACGGCAAATTAAATATTCGCAGGCAACACAGGCGGCAACGGAGGTCAGTAAAACCTGAAAGGCGTTGAAGCCGAAGATCAGCAAAGCGGCCAAAACAGCGGGCATTAATGCGATGACGACATCTTTCATCAGGTTTTTGGTGCTGACGGGAGAAGCCATGTGCGGTGCGGAAGATATCTTTAACATAGTACTGAACCTTATTGTTTTTTCAATATTTTTTTTGCTTCTGCTTTACTCATTTTGCAATAATCCAACAGTGGAATACGTGCCGGACAGATATAGGCGCAGGAACCGCATTCAATGCAATCGCGGGCGTGGAGCCGCATAATTTGCGAGAAATCATTGTTTCGGGCATAGCGGGCGATTTCAAAAGGCATTAAACCCTGCGGACAGGCGTCAACGCATTTGCTGCAGCGGATACAGGCCGTTTCGGGTTCTTTTTCTGCCAGTTTGGCGGAGAGCAGGAGAATGCCGGATGTTAATTTGGTAACCGGCGCTTTTAAATTGGTGACAGAGGTACCCATAAACGGTCCGCCAAAAATGATTTCGTCTGTGTTTTCGGTTACACCACCGATTTTATTAAGCAAAAATTCAGCCGGCGTTCCTATGCGAACCCGAAAGTTGGCTGATTTTTCGGCAGCGTCTCCGCTGACGGTAATAATACGTTCAATCAGCGGTTTTTTCTTCATTACCGCTTCATAAACAGCAAATACGGTTCCAACGTTTTGGACGACACAGCCAACGTCTATCGGCAGTTTGGCAATCGGGACTTCCCGACCGGTAATGGCTGCAATCAAGTGCTTTTCGCCGCCTTGCGGATATTTGGTTTGGCAGACTCTGACGTTGACGCCTATATAACTTTTGGTCAGGCGTGTCATGATTTCTATGGCGCGCGGTTTGTTTTCGTCAATGGCAATGACAGCCTTTTGAATGCCAAGCAATTTGTTGATGATTTTGGCTCCGATGATAATTTCTTCTGCTTTTTCCTGCATCAGGCGGTCATCCGCGCAGAGAAAAGGTTCGCATTCAATACCGTTAACAATCAGATATTCGGCTTTGCGGCCTTCCGGAACCGTGGTTTTTATCGGGGTCGGATACCCTGCTCCGCCCATGCCGACAATTCCGGCATTACGGATACGGCGCATGATTTCTTCCACACTGTCCGGGATTTCGGCGATAACGGTATCCGAGGTATCAATGCCGTCAGCAAAATCATTGCCTTCGACTTTTATGGTAACGGTGGTTTCGTAATATCCGCTGCGGCCTTCTTCCCGGCTGATTTTGACGACTTCGCCGGAAACGGAAGAGTGAACCGGTGCGGATACGATGCCGTCAGCGGCGGCCAGCAGAGTGCCGGCTTTGACTTTGTCGCCCTGAGATATCACAATTTTGGCCGGGGCGCCGGCATGTTGTTTGACCGGAATGTAAACATATTCCGGAAGACCGGCATCGGTAATGGCAATATCGGATGCTAATTTGTATTTTGGGGGGTGAATCCCGCCTATCGGAAAGGTTTTAGTCATGTAGTTTTTCTTTCGGATGAATGTGAACAATGGCTCCGGTCGGGCAGGTTTCGGCCAATTTTGTGCCGAATTCGGCAGCATTTACGTTTGTCGGAATATAAGACAGGTTATCTTCGATTTTTATCTCGGGGCAGATTTTGGCGCATTTCATGCAGGCGATGCAGGCTGCAGAACAGTTTTTGCGGGCGACGGCGCCTTTTTGGCGATTGCGGCAGGCAACATAGACTCTTTCGTTATTCGCACCTTTGGGACGGATTTCGAAAAGATTGCGCGGACAGATGTTGACGCAGGCGCCGCAAGATGTGCATTTGTTTTCGTCTACCTGCGGCAGACCGGTTTGGGGGTTCAGGCTTAAAGCGCCGAATTTGCAGACTTTTATGCAGTCTCCCAAGCGCAGGCAACCATCGGGACAGCCGCTTTGTCCGCTTGAAATCGTATTGGCAATGCGGCAGAATTTTATACCGTTGTAATCAATTTTGGCAGGAGCGTTCAGGCAACTTCCGTTGCAGCGCAGGACAGCAACGGTATCTTCTTTGATTGCAGCTTCCATGCCTAAATAGGCGGCGACTTTGTTCATGACTTTTTGACCGCCGACCGGACAGTATAATTTGGCAAAGCCCTGAGGCGTGCATTTGGTGCAGGCAACGGCAAAGTCATGACACCCTGCCCGTCCGCAGGCGCCACAGTTGGCTTGTGGGAGCATTGCTTCGACCTCTGCAATGCGCGGGTCTTCGTCAACTTTGAATTTTTGCGAGACAAAATACAGAATCAGGGCGGCGGTTAGTGCGATGGCCGTCAGAGTTAGAAAATCTGTTAATATAATGTTATCCATAATATTGTCTCAAAAAAGTTAAATAAAAAAACGGAGTTATTGTCTGGTTATTTTAAAAGTAAATTTTTTCTTAAAATAATTTCTTCCTAAGAATAAGAGAAAATAATAAGGAATCAAGACAATTATCGCAGTAATACCACTAAATATTTCATTTTGGCCGAAATATCGGCCGGAAAACAGGGTTAAAAGCATTAAAAACAGCGGAAGAGCGTAGCAAAGCAAGACAGAAATCCATCCCAACCGCGGATTGAGTGTGACGATGACGGAATCACCGCTGTTGTATTCCGAGGAATCCGTTACGGCGACCGAGAAAGTTTGTTCTTTGTTTTCTTTCATGCCGCACAGTCCCGCTGCCGGACAAGCCCCGCAGGCGGCCTGCCGCGGAACGCAGACGGTCAATTCGCCGGCGGAAACTTTTGTGACTATGGCCTGATGTTCTATGGGTATCATTGTTTTTTCAGAAGCTTTTTGGCACTTTGGGAGACAATCATCTCATAGTCGTTATTATCCGAGCGTACAAAGAAGACTGCCGGAATTTTATTGCGGTCGGCAAAGTTCAGACCGTCTTTTTCGCCCATTACCATAATGGCGGTGGCAAGTCCGTCAGCCATCATGCAGCTTTTGTTGAATACCGTAACGGAAGCAAGTTTGTGTTCCACCGGATATCCTGTTTGAGGTATGATAGTATGGGAATAGCGTTTGTCGTTGTAATAAAAATAGTTGCGGTAATCTCCCGAAGTGGCGACGCTCATATTGTGCATGGTGACGATTGCGGCGTTTTCTTCACTGTTTGGCATTTTGATTCCGACATTCCAGCCTTTGGTTTGTTCGGATTTTTCTCCGGAGGCGGTGACTTCACCGCCGATTTCGACGACAAAATCATTATAGCCCTCTTTTTTCAACAATGCCGCCACTTTATCAACAGCATAGCCTTTGGCGATGGCCGACAGGTTAATGTTAATGTCGCTGATGTCTTTTTTCAGGCTTTTGTAATTGCTGTTGAAGCGGATTTTGTTGAAACCGGTCAGTTTGAGCGCTTCTTTGACGGACTCGTCTTTGGGAAATTCAATGGTTTTTTTTGTGCCGAAACCCCACAGGTCAACAAGTTTTCCGACCGTAGGGTCAAAATTTCCGCCGCTCATGACATATATATTATAGGACTGCTGCAAGAGACTGCTCATTTCTTCTGACAGCTCAATACTCTGCTTTGCCGGTGTTTCATTGATGTTGTTGATTTCCGAGCCGGGTTCAAAGACCGACATTTGGCTGTTGACTTTTTCCAGTTCTTCCTGAATTTTGCGGTTAAGACCGGCGTTCTTATGCGGGGTTTTGATTTTGATACTGTAATAAGTATTGAAAGCTTTGCCCCGGATTTCCTGAAAACGGGTTTCTTTAAAGAATATCAGATAGGCCAGAACAATGACCGAACCGGACAGAAAGAAAAGTTTTAAGATACGCATTATTTTTTAACACTCCCGCTTTATACCTTTATTTTTTGCAAAAAATGTTTATCATATACAGGTAATAAAAATTGACAATATAGGAAGGCAGTATACTATGTTTCAGAAAATAAAATCAACATTTAATCGTATTTATAACCATTCAGTCACAATTAAGGTTCGGCAGATTATGAAGACGGCGGGTACAGAGCTGGAAAATCTCCGGCTGATTGTGCGTTCTTTTTTGAATGATCTGGGGAAATCTCTGGCTCAAACGGGAATATCGGCAAATCTGATGACGCTTATCGGTTTTGTTATCGGTATTTTTACAATCAACTTTCTGGCGTTGGAAATGTATGCCACTGCAATTTTATGTATTATCCTGAATCGGATATGTGATGCGCTGGACGGGGCGATCGCCCGTAATTCTCAGGTGACGGATTTTGGCGTTTTTCTTGATGCTACGCTGGATTATATTTTTTATGCCGGCGTTATTTTCGGTTTTGCGCTGGCCAATCCGGCACAGAACGCCGTTGCCGCCGCTTTTCTGCTTTTAGCTTTTACGGCTTCGGCCTGCTCTATGCTGGCTTATGCCGTGGTGGCTTATAAGACAAAAAGCTCGCAGGAGATTAAGCTCGGAATGTCGCCTTTTTATTTGGGCGGGCTGGCTCAGGGGTTTGAAACGTTGATTGTTCTGCTGATTATGTGCGTTTTGCCTTATTGGTTTATGCCGCTGGCGATTATTTTGGGGGTGTTGTGCTTTATCAAAGCCTTGAGTATTATGATTACGGCTTATTACAACTTTGTAATTTCGCGCCGCAAACAATAAACGGACTACAGGAAGTTTTGCATGAATAAATTTTTGGTTTTTGTCTCAGCCGTTTTAAGCCTGATCGGGATTTGGACAAAGGAATGCCCCGCCCTGAGCGTTGAAGGTACGACAGACAAAGTGTCTGTCAAGGTTATGACAAGTTCTGACGAGATTAATGAAAAGCAGGCTCTTGATGTGCTTGTTAAGTTTTCCATGTTAAACGGCTGGCATATTTTTGCTCAAAATCCGGGGCATATCGGCCGTCCGACAGAGGTTAACTGGAAGCTGCCTGAGGGATACCGCCTTGAAAATGTTCGTTGGAGCAAACCCAAAGATTTTAAAAAAGGCAAAATTATTCAGCATGGTTATGACACTATCGCTTATTATTCTGCGACGATTGTGCCGATTGACCGGCCGGAACGGGTACAGAATTTGGAAGTCGAAATTAAATGGCTGGCCTGTTATGAGGAGTGTATTCCCGAAAAAATGGTGCGGACGCTCAGTCTTCCGATAACCGATTTGAACGTATTGCCGGGGAACGAGTGGCGTAATGAGATGCAAACGGCACAGCGGAGTTTTAAGACCTCCGATTTTACCGTTGATGCACCGGCCTATAATCTTTTGCTGATTTTGATTATGGCTTTTGCCGGCGGGGTTATTCTTAACTTTATGCCCTGTATTTTTCCGATATTGACAATCAAGGCCATTTCTTTGGTACAGGGAAGCATCAAGCCCAAGCAAATGCGGCAGGAAGCGCTTTTATATACATTCGGCGTGGTATTGTCTTTTATGGTCACTGCCGGAATCCTGCTGTTTCTGCGCTGGCAGGGCGAACAGGTCGGCTGGGGATTTCAATTGCAGTCGCCGTTGTTTGTCGGAATTATGCTGGTTGTTTTTATCGTTGTGTTTTTGCTGCTGATGGACTGGATTCATCTGCCGAATTTGTTTGCTGACAAGCTTGGGCGGGTTACGGCTTCACAAAAGAAAATCAGCGCTTTTGCGACCGGTTTTTTTGCGGTGTTGATTGCCAGCCCCTGTACTGCTCCGTTTATGGGGATTGCCATCGGTTATACGCTGACGCAGCCGGCTTATGTTTATTTTCCGGTCTTTATCGCGTTGGCGCTGGGATACGCCCTGCCCTTTGCCCTTGTCGGATTCTTTCCGAAGGCTGTTCATAAAATGTTGCCGCGTCCCGGAAAATGGATGGCGATTTTGAAGAAAATTTTTGCCATTCCTGTTTTGCTGACCTGTTTGTGGTTGGTTTGGGTATTGCAAAGCCAGTTGGTTTTGCGCAGTGCGGTCAGCAGTGGTACTGCAAATCTGGAATGGGAGGCATATAATAAGGCTAAAGTTGAAAAACTGGTGTCTGACGGGCATGCCGTGTTTGTAGATTTTACCGCAAAATGGTGCATTACCTGTCTGGCCAACGAATCTTTGGTTTTGAACAGCAAAGATTTTGAAAAGCTGGTGAAAGACAAGAACATTTTATTGTTTAAGGCGGACTGGACCAATGATGATCCTGATATTACAGAGGCGCTGGCGGCTTTTGGGCGCAACAGTGTGCCGCTCTATGTCTATTACAGCGGGAAAGACAGCGGGTATGTGATTTTGCCGCAGCTCTTGACATATAAACAAGTGAAAAGCTATCTTGATAAATAAACTTCCACTAGCTTAGGCAAGTGGTATTAACCATTCCGAACGTCGTTCGCCCGGCCCAAAGGCTATGCAAGCCTAACGGCTGGGCTGGAATGTCTACATCTACCTGCTAACGCAGGTAGTGTTACGTTCGAACCTTAAAAAAGGAGCCTCAGGCTCCTTTTCTTATTGTCCGATTTTGATCCGGATTTTGTTTTTGTAAAACTTAATCAGCGAACCACCCATCAGGCAGGCTTTCTGGTTATTGCCCATCGGTTGAACATAAGTCAGGGTGCCGAGGTTTTTGACCAGTTTGCTTTCAAAAATGTTGAAATACGCCACGGTTGTGTATTTGCGGCCGCGGGTCAGTATCTCCCAGCCGACGAAGATGTCGTTGGGGGCGATGTTGGTTCCCATAATGCGGGCACAAATTAAATACGGGGTTTCTCCCAGCTCTTTTTTGATGTATTCTCGCATTTTTTCACGATCAAGCGTCCAGCGGGGAATTAGTTTGGCATAACCGTTGAAGTCTTTGATGAGCTTGTATTCTTCCCCCTCAACGTCTACGACCATATCCAGATCTTCTTTAGGGTATTCTCCGAAAACATCCAGCGGGACAATGTGATAGACAGCGTTGCCCTTTTCTGACAGTTGCGGCAGAGCCACAAAATGGTAGAACTGACGCAGTTTGTTTTTGGGATTAAAGCATTGGCCGATCCAGAGCAGATAATCTGTACCCTTTTGGAATTTGAAGTAAGTCAGATTGTAATCTTTTTTACAGTTCAGTCGGCGCAATAGCGGTTTTTCAACGGCTTTATAGCTGCTTTTTTCCAGATGAAGACTGACTTCCCGTTCGCTTAAATTTATTATTTCCATAATTTTAAAAATTATAAAGTTAGACATAATTATTTTTAATTTGACGTAATTTAGCAGGATTGTGATTGCAAGTCAACATAAAAACTTTGTTTTTTTATAAAATATATTGACAAAATTTGTGTAATTGGTATAATAAACTTGTTAAAAATCTATTATTAAAATTTATGCATATGATGAAAAAAATGATTATTATTTGGGTAGCGGTGGCTGCTATGGTTTCGGATTATGTTTATGCTCATAGTTCGCATGTTCAAACTCAGCAAGAGAATGTTCAAGCGGTTGCAACCGTAGAAAAGGTTTCTGTAAATGAGGAAATTGCGACTATAAAAGAGGTGATTGAAAGTCAGAATATGGAGATTTCTCGCTTGGAAGAAGAGCTTGCCAATCTGACTTATGAAAGTGCCGAATTGAAAAATCAGGAAAATTCTGAAACAAAGGCTGAAAATATATTGGGGCTGAGTACGGCGGATCAGGTGATAATTATCATGATAACGGTGTTGATGCTTGGAATGGTTGTTTATGCTTTTATGAATCCTCCGGTTAGAAAGCATTTTGATAGTGGCCATCCGTGGAACTGGTTATGACAAATATTTCAGAAATATTCTGAAGTTGATGAAGTAAAAACACTCCGAAGTTTGTTGTTGCAAGCTTCGGAGTGTTTTTATTTGTTTATAAAATATATTGACAAAAATTTTATAACAAGTATAATGAAGTCGTTAAAAGTATTATTATTAAAAATAATTTGATATGGAGAACTTTATTATTATTTTGACTGTGTTTTTTGTTTTAGGAATTATTTCTTTCAGTGCGTATCGTCTTAAAGTGCTCAGACAGAGTTGTTCTGTTGATGTTCAAGGTTCTGATACAGAGCGGATTGTGTCTGCTTATCGGATGAATGAAAATTATGCCCGCGGACGTTCTCGTCTTTTTCTTTTCAGCATATTCGCTGTGGCCGCAGTTTCTTTGATTGGCTTTGGTTTTGCCCGTTATCAGCATAATCAAATTGCTCCAAGCAATGTTCAGGAGATTGTTGTTTCGGAGAAGGTTTCTTCCGATAAGGAAATTGAGGCCTTAAAAAAAGAGATGGCTACGTTAAGAGAATTGGTTCCTGCGGATAAAGAAATCAAGGCCTTAAAAAAAGAGAATGCTGAGTTAAAAAAAGAGATGGCCGAATTGAAAAGTCAGGTACATTCAAAATCTTTTTTTTCAGAATTTGAGATGCGTGATATAATGATGTGTTTTGCGTTTGGTGCTCTTGTTATTGTAGCTTGGATGGCAGTATACGCTCAAGTAAAAAACTCATAGGTATCTGAATGTAATTAAAAAACACTCCGAAGTTTGTTGTTGTAAGCTCCGGAGTGTTTTTATTTGTTTTGTAAAAGAGTTTTATTTGCCGAAAATTCCAATGCTTTTGACGCGGTCTTTGACACCGCCGACAACATTGTTCAGGTTTTCATTGGCAAGGTCTTTCAGGTTGGAAAGATTGCTGCTGACTGCCGTTGCCGAAGCCGTACTCAAGATCTGGTTGAAAATTTTGGTAATGCTTTGGGTAATGCTGTCACCATTTTTGGCGGCTCCGATGTTGTTCATCTGGATTGTCGGCAAGGCAACCGTCATATCGGTGGTTTTTCCGGCGACATTAGCGGCAGCCTGCATTTCTCCGTTATTGATTGTCAAAGATTTGATAATGACTTTTTTGCCGCTCTCTTCTTTGGCAGAAGTATCTGCTTTCTTCTGTTCTTCTGGTTTGGAAGAAGCCTGTTTACCCGATGAAGTGAACTCTTTGATGTTATTTTGAACCTGTTTGATATTGTTTTGGGTCAAAGACAACATTTCATAGGTGACAACAGGTTTGTCAATGTTGATTTGTTCAATAACAATCGTGTCTGTGGTCAGGCTTTTGAGATTGACTTTAACCGTAATGCCGTCGAGGCTGAGCAGGTACGGCTTTTTGTATCCGTCCGGATTGGCAACGGTGATTTTTTTGATTTTGCCTTCGCCGTTTTTGACAGAGAGGTCAAAACCTTCCAGATTGACGTCAGTTCCGGTGACCTGAGAGCCGTATTTGTGGACGAGTTTTTTGACAATGCTTTCCATAGAAGGCGTAAAATACCAGGCTCCGGCAATTGCCGCAGCCAAAACACCCAAGATGACATATTTCTTTTTCATAATATTTTTCCTTTGATGTTAGTTATGTTTATGTTTTCTTTTATAAAGTTTCTGATGATTTTTTCAATCATTTCCTGTGATTTATTATCAGTATTATGCTCTCTGATGCGTTTGAGCATTGCCTCTATGCAGTCCAGATTGTGCAGAAACGCAAAAGAACCGGCAAATTTGAGGTCAAAGACCCAGCTTAAAATACGCAATATCCGGTCCAGCGGCGTGACGATATCTGCATTGCGGCAGAGTTCATGGCGGGTCAGGCTTTCCAAGACTTTCGGGCTGGCCTGAGAAGTCATTTCTTCGGTGCCGCAGATTAAGGCGCCGTAATATTCCGGGTGGCGTTTGAACAGATAAAAATTGGCTATCTTATCGGCGTCTTTTATTAAAAAGAAAAGTTTTTTCATTAGCTCTTGTTCTGCAGGAGAAGCTGAAAGCCAGCCCTCTTCCGCAAAGAAATCGCTGTCCAGATGTCCGTGATGGCGAACCGGAAACAGCAAAAGCGGATTGTTATATTGCTGTACGGCCTTCAATATTTCATAGCTGAATTCACCATGGTCATATTTGCACAGGTTGGCGCCGTGCAGATCTTTATTGTCATAGCGCAGGCAAATTTCTTTAAATCGGCCGAGGTCATGAAAAAGGCATCCTAACCAGCCGAGATATTTTTGTTTTGGTGTCCAGTTTTGCATTTCTTCTTCATTTTTCAGCAGATAGTTGCCGGCGCCGACAACCTGCATGGAATGGCGGAATTTTTCATCAGCGTAAAGGCACAGCTCTTTAGACGACAAGACGTAGGTGCGGCAGTTTTGGTAATATCGGTATAAAAAGTTTTTATCTGTTTGCTGTTTGTTCATTTTCTTTTCTCCGGAAATTGTAAAAAGAAAAGCATAATTTGTTTAATAAAATTTTAAAAAGCGAAAACGTCTGCTCGAAAAAGCAGACGTTGTTCGTGTAAACCAAGAGGACAAGGTAAGACAGAGTATATTGTCATTGGCTTACTTTACACCCCAAAAAATATTTTGTTTTTCTTTTTTGTCTTCTGATAAAGAAACCGACTCTCACGAGGGGGTTTCTTAAAAGAGATGTAATGCGGAAGAAGTTTGCAGATATAGTAACATAAACTTACATTTTATGAACTTAAATTGTGAAAAAACGAATAATCCGCACTTGCTTCCGTATTTTTGCACAAATGCTTCACAGCATTTTTTATAACAACAAAACTTGTATGATAAAAAAAACTTAAAAATTATGGAGTTTTCTTAAAACATAGTAGTAGATTAATAATGGGTTAACGGTTCGTTTATATAATATGTTGCATTGTTAGTCAAGACTTATTTTGTTAAAATGTACAAAAAATTGCAGAAAAGAGGTAGTATGATAAATCATAAAGAAAATTTGCGCAAGGCTATAGAGCTTAGTAATCAGTCGGTGGACGGCGGCAGTTCACCTTTTGGATGTGTGATTGTTGATGCTGGCGGAAAAGTTGTCGGACAAGGGCATAATCGGGTGGTGCCGGACAATGATCCGACAGCTCACGGCGAAGTTATGGCAATCAGGAATGCCTGTAAAAATCTGGGCAGTTTTGATTTGTCCGGATGCATCCTTTATACTTCCTGCGAGCCCTGCCCCATGTGTCTGAATGCCTGTAAGTGGGCGAATATTAAAGAGGTTTATTATGCCGCCGATCGGTATGATGCCGAGGATATCGGCTTTCGCGACCGTGTGTTTTATGAAGATAATCCGGTAGAACTGGTCAGAATAGATTTGCCGGAAGCCAGAGAGGTGATGCAAAAGTGGAAAAACAAGGCGGATAAAATCGAATATTAAATTTTTAACAAATTTTGAAAATTTTTGCTTGCAAATATTATTTATCCGTTTTATATTGCGTTCGTTATCTGATGATAACTGTCCGCAATGCGTGCGTAGCTCAGTTGGTAGAGCAACTGACTCTTAATCAGTGGGTCCGGGGTTCGAACCCCCGCGCGCGTACCAGTTTTGATTTCAAGCACTTTCTTTTGAGAAGGTGCTTTTTTGTTTTTTCAGGAGGGTTCGAACCATTACGGTTCGTCTTACTCATAAGTGTTGCGGTTGAAGCGCAACACTAATTCGTTTCGGTCACTCGGTTTGTAACGCTTGTTTCGCAGCGCTTATGCTTGCTCACGCGCTAACAAACTTTCGCCGTTCGTTAAACGTCAACCGGAGCAGCGGTTGGCGTTTTGCCTCACGCCCCCGCGCGCGTACCAGTTTTGATTTCAAGCACTTTCTTTTGAGAAGGTGCTTTTTTGTTTTTTCAGGAGGGTTCGAACCATTACGGTTCGTCTTACTCATAAGTGTTGCGCTTCAACCGCAACACTAACTCCAATTCCGACTAAGCAATTGTATCGATGTCTGTCGTCATCTCACAATTACAAGTCTCATTGTGTCTCCTTACAAAAAGCAACATTAGTTGCTTTTTGTTTCGGCCGTGGGCACTCGGTTTGTAACGCTTGTTTTGTTGTGCATCCGGCGGGTGAGGTGTCAGTTTATGCGGTGCCCTGAGCCCTGCGGTGCTATGGCGGGGGAGTGACGGGAGAATGTGCTTTGAATTATGATAGTAGAATACAGCCTGAGGATACCAGAGAGGAAAGAGTTAGGCGTAATGGGTGAAGAAAGTGTGTTCGGGTAGACCATAAGGTGGGAAAGATGATAAAGAGAGAAAATTTGTGATAATAAAGAAAAACCGTATCAGATAATTAAACGGATTACAGATAAAAAAAGAAAAAAGTTTTTTGTGGTAAGAGACAAAAAAGAGCGGGAGTTTTGGCCTCCACACTCTTTTGTTTTTTAGAATTAGAATAAAGCGGCGACGACTTCTTCGTAGTCAAGAGGGGCTGCATTCTCATAAAGTTGTTTGTTACGCAGCGGCCCTTCCCAAGCCCATAAGTCCCGCGGGTTGGACGCCAGATGGCAATATTCCGTTTCATAGGCTATTCCGCCGAATGCAGCTTTTAAAGCTTTGGCGTGTTCTTGTGAACCAACAAAATATGAGCAGTCCATTGCCAAAACCTCAAATTCCAAGCCATGTCGGATGGATCCGTAATAGACGACATCGCGTAAAACGCAGCCGTTATCATAACATTTGAAGAATATGCTTCCGATGTTTTTTACATATCCGGCGGGAGATATTCCTCTTTCAAGTTCTTTACGGATTTCTGACAATTTGGCTTTTTTTTCTAAGATATTCATAGCGTTAATTTTTTAATTTAACAATAATTTTTTTACATTCTTATCATATCATAATTTTATGTCTCAGACAAGCGTTATTTTGTCAATTCTTGTCTTTTTGTTTAATATCCGGAAGGCGGCGCAAGACCGGAATGTCAAACCAGAAGCAGCTGCCCTGCTCCGGTATTGATTTCAGTTTTATATTAACACCCAGAATTTCAGCGGATTTTCTGACAATTGCCAGTCCCAGTCCGGAGCCGCGGCTGCGATTGTCGGCAATGTTTCTGCTTTGATAAAATTCGTCAAAAATTTGTTCCTGTTCTTCCTGGCGGATGCCGGCGCCATTGTCAATAATCATGACGCGCAGGTAGTTTTTATGCCATTTGCAGCCCAGAATGATTTTGGTTTTGGTATATTTGACGGCATTGCTCAACAGGTTTCGGATAAGGCGTTCCAATATCAGCTGATCACTGAAAACAACGGCATTGTGGGGAAAAAAGCGGAAAGAAATTTCTTTTTGCCGGCATATTTCCCGATATTCTCCGGCAATCTTTTTTAACAGCAGCGCAATATTGAACTCGGCGAATTCTCCGATGTCGGCATTGGCTTCAAGTTTGGATAAATCAAGCAGGTTGTCGAGCAATGATTTGAGGTTGTCAGCCGAGGCTTCGATTTTATCCAGCAGCATTTTTTGATAATCGGTCAGCTTTTCTTCGGCCAGAGCGCTGATAAACATTCCCAGAGCCTGCATGGGTTGGCGTAAATCATGGCTGGCCTGTGCCAAAAACAAAGATTTGTCACGATTCATGTTTTCGGCCAGTTCTTTGGCTTTTTCCAAGGCTGTTTGGGTTTTGATGAGCGGCGTTAAATCCTGAAATGTGCCGGCGATTTTGCGATGTCCGTCATCATCAATAATGCCGGCTTTGAAGAAACAATATCTCAGTCCTCCGGTTAATTTTCTGATACGGATTTGACCTTCAACCTGTTTGCCGTTACGAATCAGTTCTCGCAATTTTTCTTTATAAAGCGGGAGGTCTTCTTTAAGCATTTGCTCCCGAATAAGGTTTTTCTTGGGAGAAATATCTGATGCCGAGGCTCCGAAGATGCGGAACATTTCACCGGACCAGTAGATTTTTTTGTTTTCAAAATCCAGCTCCCAATAACCGATATGTGCGGTTCTTTCTGCAAACTCGAGCCTCTGGGCGGTCTTGTCCAGACTGGCTGCCAGTTGTTTGCGCTCAGTGATGTCTTCTATGCAGATAAAACAATTGGGCTGATGTCCGTAAAAATAAAGATTACAGCATCTGCCGCGCAGGGAAAGTTGTAAAGACTGGGGCTGTTGCAGGCGGACGGCATTGGAAATTTTTGCCAGAATTTGCGGGGCGCAGTTTTCCGACCATGCAGCCAGATTGCTGCGGAGAGCTTCGGAAGCAAGAAAATGGCCGGCAGCACTGTTCATATAAATAATCCGGCCGGTAACGTCCGTTGCCAGCAAAGCATTAGTTGAAATATTTAATAAAAAGTCACATCTTGCATTATCTGTCTGCATAAAAGCCTTCTAAAACTCGGTGGTATACAGGATTTCCCCACCAAAGTCCGGAAGTTCGAATATCCAACCGGCGGTGAGGAGTTCATAACTTGCTATATAATCCTTAAATTTGCCGGTTGTAAGGTTTGCTGCAGATAATTTTGTCGTCATCCAATATTTTTGGCCGTTTGTGTAAATTATGAGTTCGTTGGTCAGGCCGGAAAATGTACCGAGCCGGATTTTTCTTGACTGCGGATATTGACTGAAGTCAAAGTTTTTGACAGGTTTGGCATCTTCAAAAATCACATATTTGAGTTCATCCCAGAATGCCGGAATGCTGACGCTTTTCAGGTCTTTGTTAACAAAATCCTGTTTATTGTTCAGTCGCATGAGCAAAGACTTGTGGCTGTTTTTCAGAGAGGCAACGGTTTTTATGGCACTTTCAGGATAAGAGAATAAAGGCTGCTGATACCAGGAGTATCGGTACTGAGGTAACGTAAAACGGCCCGAAATCAGCCATATGTCTTTTGTTTCCGGGATGTGGGCATAGGTGTAAAGCCCGTTTTCGCTCCGCAAGCCGAGATTGATTTCATTTAAGAGAACGTTTTGGGAATAGATTTTTACCGAAGCAATATCGGACATTTCTTTACCGGCACTTTTCAATTCCAAGCCGTATTGTTTCAAAAGTTCCGGTGTGGCGGGCTGTTTACTGTAATAAACAGATTGCGCCATGGCGGAAAGCAGGTCGTTAACGAGCATCAAACCGGCATAGTAGCCCTCTGCCCCGTCGATATGCCAGTAATTGTTTGTCAAAACCAGATCAAAAGTTTCTTTGGTGGTCGAGATTGTGATTTTATCAACGCTTTTTTCATAATTTACGGCATTGGCAAAGACCAGTTGTCCCAATCGGGAAGCTGGTTGGCGGCTGTTGAGCCATAGAAAGGAAAAGGCTGCGAACAGACCTGATACGACAAACAGCAAAAAAGCTTTTAACAGTAGGCGTTTATTCATTGATCAATCTCCCTGCCTGAGTATTGTTGCGGTGCGACAGCCATAAGTGAATTGCGGCTATGAGCAGCAGTAGCAGCAACGGAGCAACAATGGTGTTTATCAAGGCAACCATGTGTTCGCGGTGTGCGACTTCTGATTTTATTTGATATTCTATGCGGCGGAGTTCGTTTTTTTCCTGCAGAATTTTGTTTTTAAGAGCATCGATTTCGCCGAGTGTCTGTGCCGTACCGAAAGCAGAGTTGCTTTCCAGCATTATATTGATCGTATCTAATTTGCGTTGGTTCTCTTCCAGACGGTCGTTAATTTCCTTATAATTTTTTTCGCGGGTTTTAAAGCCGTTCTGATAAAAGGTGTCAGCCAGCGTTTGGCGGCTGCCGCCGTATTTTTTTGCGGCAACATTCATGGCGCCGGGGTTTCCGCTCAGAAAATCGACGGCTCTTTGGATAAAGTCAAAATTGTTATTAACCGGTGACAGGTTATAGTCATTTTCAGCGTAATCGCCGGCGTTTTCGCTTTCGGTCCAGTTTCTGACGTCCAAAATATCAGAATCGGAAACGGCGATGATTTGCGCCGGTGCGACAGAGGTGGTCAAAAAAGGCAGGATTTGTTTGGCGTAAGCACTGTTTTCCAAAGGATTTTTGGCAAAGATAGTATGATATGACCCTTGAGACAAAGCGGCAGCGGAATATACCTGCTTTTTGATATCCATATAACGCAAGACATCAGCCTTGGGGGCAAATTTGACAAGATCGGCCGCGGTCAGCATAGTGTTTTCCGATGTGGCCAGCAGGCTTTCGGTTGTGTGACCGTCTTCATCTTTTAAGACAAAGGCGCCCGGACTTTTCAGAAAAATGCTGTTCAAACCGGCAGTTAGCGGTGACTGCGGGTTAAGATACGGAGCTTTTATCTTTATCCACGGATAGTAAACTTGATTTCGGGCATCGTCATTTTCGGAGGCGGCAAAGAAAGCATCTGCTGCTTGTTCGCGGTCGCCCAAAACCTGTTCCGATATATAATGGATGCCAAGATTGTCGAGAAGTGCATTCAAATTAAGGTTTTCATCCGGAATGCCCGGGTGAAGGCGTTTTTTGATTTCCGAGGCAGGATCAACAATCAAAAGCAAACGTCCGCCGCGCAGAATATATTGGTCAAGGGCATAGATGAACAAAGACGGGAGTTTTCCGGTTGCAACGACAATCAAAACATCAACATTCGGAATTTCTGCGGTTGTTGCAGAAACCGGCATTATGGTATAATCTTTAGCCAAAAGGTTTACGAAAGTCCAATTTCCGGCTTTTTCGGCGTTCATAAATCCTGAGTTGATAAGCGGCAAATCCGAGGCGACTCCGATGATTTTGCGTTTAGGCATGAGAATATTCGAAACGGCGCGGCTGAGGTCATTTTCGAGATAATTCATCCGTTGCGGCGAAAACTGTGTGATGGTATAAGAGTGTCCTTTGTCATCGCTGAAAACGGCTCCGAAATAGAGTTTTTCGTTTTCGCTGTCAGCCAAAGGAACAAGTCCGGCGGCTTTAGCCTCGCTTTCGACATTGCCGTAGGGTTCGGGATCCAGAATTTCCAGTTTTATCAGATGTTTGGATTTGTCCTGATAACGTCCCAGCAGCCGAATGACGTTTTGAGCGTATTGAGCAAGAACGGGGTTTTGGCGGGAAATTTGTGAAGAAAGGTAAAGTTTGACGTATATCGGTTTGTCAATACCGGCGATAATCTCTTCCGAGCGCGGGCTCAGAGTGTTCAGGCGGTCGGAGGTCAAGTCGGCACGACTGCCGGAGAACAACGCTCCGGAGGTTGTGTTTATCAGGATGAACGAAGCCAAAAGCAATAAGGCGAAAAGGCTGATGATAATGCTGTTTTGTATTTTTTGAACTGTTGATTTTTGCATTTTCGGGCTCCTAACTGCGTTTGTATTCAATGGTTATTCGGTTGAGCCAGAGTGTCAGAACCGTAATTGTTGCATAATATATTATATTATCCAGCCCGAGTTGCCCGTTCAGCAGCGTACTTTGATGATAAAAAAAGTTTAGCGACTGGGTAAAGCGGATAATCAGGCTTCCGGATAAATTCAGCCCGTTAAAAATAAAGTTATAGTTTACGGTAATCAATAATGTGAGCAATAAAACACTGCCCAGATAGGCAACAATCGGATTTTTGTTGAAGGCAGACACCATACAGCCGACAGCGCACATGCTGCCGCTGATCAGAAAGCAGCCAAAGTAGGAGGCGGCAATGTTCAGGTTGTCGGCAGAAAGATTGGTTGCGGTATAAAGCCAGAGCGGAAAGGTGCAGACCAGCATCAGCAGGCACAATCCCCAGGCGGCAAGAAATTTGCCGATAACAACGGAAGTGTAAGACAAGGGACGGGTCAGGAGCAGTTCTATGCTGCCGGTTTTGTATTCATCTGCCCACAGCCGCATGGTCAGAGCCGGAACGACCAGCATCAGGATGTTTACCTGAAAATAAAAAAAAGAAAACAGATTGGCATTCAACACGTCAAAGTACAGCCCAAGGTAAAATGTGCAAAACATGCTCAGAAAGAGATAAATTCCCAGAACAAAATAGGCCAGTCGGGTGCGGAAAAACGAGCAGAATTCTTTTTGAAAAATTAAGTTAATCTGTTTGAGCATTTTATTCTCCGGGCTTATTGTTTTTGTCGGGTTATGCTGCGGAAAGCGGTTTCCAGACTGTTGTCGGGGCTTAATTCGCTTAAAAGTGCAGCGGTTGTGTCTTTTATCAGTTTGCCGTGATTGAGCAGAAGCACGCGGGAGGATAAAGCAGTCACCTCTTCCATGATGTGAGTGGATATGATAACAATATTCTTACGGGCGTAGTCTTTCAGAAACTGTCTGAGTGAAAATTTCTGGTTGGGATCAAGGCCTTCTGTCGGCTCATCTAAAATTAAAATACGGGGTGATGATGTTAAGCTGCCGGCAATGGCAACCCGTTGTTTGAAGCCTTTGGATAAGGTTTCGCATCTTTGGGTCAAAACATTGGTCAGCTCAAACTGTCTTGTGAGTCCAGCAATCCTTTTGTCTGCTTCTGGCGATGAAAGGCCGTATGCCGCCGCCATAAATTTTAAAAATTCAAAAACTGTCATTTCGCCGTACAGCGGTGCGTTTTCCGGTACATAACCGAGTTCGGAGAGAATTTGCCGGCGGGAATTGTTGTAGTTTTGTTTGAAAATTTCAATTTCTCCGGCGGTAGGATCAATATAACCGGACAGCAGTCGCATCAGCGTCGATTTTCCGGCACCGTTCGGTCCCAGAAGCGCTGCGATTTCTCCGCGCCTGATTGTAAAGTTGATGTTATTCAGCGCTTTTATGTTGTTAAAATCTTTGCACAGGTTTTTGACTGTAATCATTGTTTTTATCCGGTTTTGTTTGTTGTTTCTTCTTTATATTAGCAAGTTAATTTTAAATTTTAACAACTTTTTTCATTTTTTCAAAAAGGTTGGTGACAAAAATGTTATTTTACTTTATTTATATATGCAAAACGAAAAAAATATTTTATCGGAGTTGAAATGTCTGAAGAAGTTTATTCCAAAGAAGAAGCCCGTTCCTTGAAGACAGGACTGTGGGTAGCTTTGTTTTTGATTGCTGTCGGAGCATTGTTTGTGGCCGGGCGCAAAAATATTGAGCATGCCGAAGGCGGAAAATATTATTCTGTCATGGCGCGTTATAATCGTACGGACGGCCTTTTGGTCGGCGATTTGGTGCGTTTGGCCGGAATGACCGTCGGACGTGTCGTTGATGCCAAGCTGGATGACAATTTTAAAGCCATATTGACTTTGGAGATTAAAGACGGAATTAATATTCCCGATGACAGCAGCGCTTCCATTGTCAGTTCGGGGCTGATGGGGCCGAAGTATATTGAGATTGAAGCCGGCGGTTCCGAGGATTACATTCCGGCCGGCGGTGAGTTTTCTTATACTCAGGATGCCATGGTTATTGAAGAGTTGCTTGACAGAATCGTCAGCATCGGCAAAGCTAATCGTAATAAAAATAAATAATTGTGTAATTTAAGGAGTTGGAGTTTATGAATAAGAAGCCTGTAGAAACAATTATGGGAATTGTTGTGGTTCTGGTGGCCGCGTTCTTTCTGTATTTTGCTTATAATGTTTCGGATTTGCAAGTGGTTAAGGGGTACACGGTTACGGCGAAGTTTTTGAAAGTCGGCGGTTTGAACGTGGGCTCCGACGTGAGAATCAACGGTATTAAGGTCGGTACGGTTATCGGACAGACTTTGGATAATGAGGATTATTCCGCCGATGTCAAGATGAGTCTGGCTTCCAATATTGAGTTGCCGGTTGACAGTACTGCTGTTATTGTCGGTGACGGTTTGGTCGGCGACAAGTTTATTAAAATTGAGCCGGGGAAAGAGAATGTTTTTCTGAAAGACGGCGATGTCATTAAAAATACTAGAGATTTTAAGACTTTGGAAGATATGGTCGGTGAAATTATTTTTATGGTGACCGATAATGGCAGCAGCGAGAATAAATAGACTTTTGAGCGTGACCGCGCTTTGCTCCGCTTTTTGTGCAGGGAGTGCGGCTGCACGTGAAATTGCAATGAATACGGCGCAATTGCAGGCAATGGACAAGATTACCGGCAAGGTATCTATTGTGGAAGTGCCGGTTAACGGTCGGGCTGAGTACGGGACTTTTTCTATTGTCGTACGTTCCTGCAAGACCAGATCTCCGGAAGAAACGCCGGAGAATTTTGCCTACGTTGATGTGGTTGACAATTATCAGACGGAGAATCCTGTTAATATTTTTCGCGGTTGGATGATGTCTTCTTCTCCGGCGCTTAATGCCGTGGCTCATCCGATTTATGACGTGTGGCTTCTTAAATGTTTGAATACGGAAGTTGACAAGTCAAAACTTTTGACGGAGGAAGAACTGAAAATCCGTAACAGTATTGCTCAAAAGGCTGAAGATGATAAAGAGCCTTCTTTGCCCCGTCCGCGTAAAGAAACCGTGGCTGTGGCGGAAGCCGCAGCAGAAAAAGCTTTGGAAGAAAAAGTTATTACCGGCGGAAGTGCCGTGGAGAATCCTGCTGTTGCCGCTGATACGCCGTTAAGCATAGAGGAAGAAGCAGAAAAAGCTATTGCTGAGTTTCAGGCAGCGAAAAACGCGGCAGAACAGCCGTCTGCGGAGAAACAGAGTAAAGAAATTCCGGCGGATCTATCGGTAGATGATGATGCGCCCAAGGCTTTGATTAAGATTAACGGGGACGGTACGGCCGAAGCGCCTAAATATGAGGCCAAGCCCGCAGTTGCGCCGGTTGAAGATTTACCGAGTGATTTTATTGTTATAAAAAAAGGCGGTGAGGATGAAACGGCTGATACGGAAAGCGGCGATGAAGAAGATATTGTTCTGACACCCGAGCATGAGGCCATGTTGCCGGAATTGTTAAAAAACGCCAAGCCGATTTCTCCCGAAGAACTGGAACATACAGAGATTCATGAAGAAAAGGATATGGCAGAGGAAATTCCGCTTGTGACCGGCGATGAAATTGAAGAAAACGGTATGATTGATGAAGATCAGCTGATTGAGCTTGAAGCGCCGGAGCCCAAACTGGACATTCAGGCAGAATCGCTGGCAGAATAGTCTGAGGTTTAAGACACAGAATCCCCTGACCTGTGTAAGGACGGGGGATTTTTGTATTATCCGAAAGTTCTTTGAAACCAGTTAAAGCGTTTTTTATAAGCTTTATGACAATCCGGATGGGCTGAGTTTCCGGCCATTTCTTTTGCAATCGGTGCGGGAGCCAAAGAAATTATCAAACAGGCGTCAGACCAGCTCATGTTTGGATTGTATCTCATATAAAGCGGAAACTGCTGCGGTTCATGAAGAATAACGTTTTTCAGATTAAGGGGGAACACAGTATTTTAGTTAATTTTATTGTTTCCAGAAGTTGCGGGTCATAATGACCAGAATGGTCATTATTTCCAGCCGGCCGAGCAGCATGGCAAAAGAAAGAATGTATTTGCTGTATTCACTTAACGAGCTGTAATTTCCGGAAGGACCGATGATTTTTCCGATTCCGGGGCCGGTATTGGTAATGCAGCCAATAACAGCGCTGAAAGCCGTTGTGAAATCCAGATCGGCAAGCGCCAGCAGGCAGGTCAAAACAACAATGCTGAAAAGATATGCCGAAAGAAAAACAAAGACAGAAGCAACGACTTTGGTGTCGCTGGTTAAGTTGCCGATTTTGACCGGAACAATCCGGTTGGGTTCAACAGCTGAAATCAGGTGTTTTTTGACAAAGGCGATTACAACCTGCCAGCGAAAGATTTTTATGGAGCCGGTTGTGGAGCCGGTGCAGCCGCCGGTTAAGGCAAATATCAGAAAAATAACACTGCTGAGATTTCCCCACAAAAGGTAGTCGGTTGAGGCATAACCGGTAGTGGAGGTTACAGAAACGACGTTAAACGAGGCAAAGCGCAGTGCCGTCCAAAAATTCGGATAGTAGTCTGACAGCCAGAGCCACAATGTTGTTGCCAGAATGTAAAAGGTCAGCAGTTTGAAGAAAAAGGCAACCTGAGCCGCCCGCAAAGAATGGATATTTTTGTTAATGATAACAACATAATAGTAAGTCAGAGGCAAAGAGCCTAAAAACATAAATACGGTAATGACGGCATCTATAGTTGCGCTGTTATAAAAAGCAATTGAGCTGTCCTTTGTGGAAAAGCCGCAGGTTGCAACAGTGCTCAAAGCATGGTTCAGGGCATCAAACCAGTTCATTCCGAAAAATTTTAATGATAAAAAACAGCAGAGAAGCAACAGCACATAAATAAAGATAATTCTCTTGGCCAGATAGCTGAGTTTGGGCATCAGCTTGTCATTAAAGTCAGAACTTTCGTGTTGGAAAATCTGCATACCGCCAATGCCTAAGAACGGCAGCATGGCAATGGCGAAGACTACTATCCCTACTCCGCCCAGTCCGCAAAGCAGTGAACGCCATAACAAAACGGAACGCGGAAGTTTTTCCAAATCGGCGAAGATTGTGGCACCGGTTCCGGTCAATCCGGAAGCGGATTCGAACAAGGCATCGGCAAAAGTATGGGAAACGCCGGTTTGTATAAAAGGAAAGGCCGAGATTACAATAACGCAAATCCAGCTGCCGGCCGTCAAAAGGTATCCCTGCTGGAGGCTGAGTTTTTTGATTTCCGTGTGATTGGCCAAAAATAATGAAACGCCGAGAAACAACGCTATAATTGACGAATTGAGGAAATATGACCAGTGGCTGCCGGTATCATAGATATCAAGAGCGGCGGGAATCAACATGGCCAGTCCCATAATGCTCATGAAAAAGCCGCTGACCATGAAAACCGGCTGCCACATGGGTTTATCTTTCCAGAGCTACGTTTTTGGAATAACCGCTGTCAACCATCTCGTGATTGAGGTTCTTGCCGTTTGCAAAACATAAAGCCGTGGCGTAGCCTTGTTTGGTGTAGGCTTCAGCAATGCATTTTACGGTGCTTCCGTCAACGAGTTTTTGCAAATAGGCTTTTGCTTTGATACCTTTGGATGAGGTCGGGTCGACATAAATTCCATATAAAAAGATGGTGTTGCCGTCAATAATGATTTCATTGGCGTTGCGTACACGGGCTTCACCGCTGAATTCCTGTGGTGTGACCAGATAAATCAAATCCAACTTTTTTTGAGCTTTTTCTTTGGAATCTTCCGTTAAAACAGGCTGAGCCACCGGTTTGGGATCTGCCGCAAAGGAAATGTCTTCCTGCGAAACAACCTGAGCAACGCGGATGTCATCCGGCTGTTGCATGATGTCAATGGCGGCAGGTTCATTATTTTTTGCTTTTTCAAACATTTGACGGCGAATGGCCTGAGGATTGTTTTCCGGCAGATTTACGACTTTACCGGTATTGTCTTCACGGCCGCGAAAGGTTTCAATTGTTTGTTTTCCCAGATCTTTTACTGCGTCCGGAATGATATTTTTGCCTGTATTGTGCACTTTGTTTTTGACCGAACTGAAGAGTCCCGTAATTTTGTGGTAATACCACAAGTGGACTTCGGCCGGTTTGGCGCCGATAAAAGTCGGAATGAGATAGGCTAAAATCAGCAAGGGGATAACGATTGCCGGTTTGCGAAACGGAAAAGTTACAAACATTACAAACTTATGCAGATATTTCGGAAATCCGGTCAGTTCAATTCTGTCATTATCTCTTCTTCTCATTTTCAACACCTTCATATTTTGCGCCGGTGTAAGGCCGCAAATTGTTTAATCATTTGTCGGGATTTTACTACGAGAATCCAAATACCTCAAGTAAAAAAATCAGGTTATGAGCGGGAAAATAATAAAAAAGGAAAGCGTTTCCCGCTTTCCTGAATTATGACTGACAGGCACTTAATTGACAGTGCCGCGTATGATGCAGGCCGTATTGTTTTGCAGCCGCTGTTCCGAATCCGTATTATATAAAAAGCTCATGGCGGCAAAAGAATTGGCGGAGAGAAGGTCGACTTCCTGTTGTGAAATTCCCCAGTTTGAAAGGTGCAAATCGCTCATGCCGATTTCGCGGATCAGCAGTTTTAACGCGTCAATAAACTCCTCCGGCTGTTCTCCCGGCCAGCCCATGACATGAGCCATATCAGCATAGCGAATTTCTACTTTTTTGCGTTCTTTTTCCAACAAATAACTAAAATACGGGATTGACATGGCGACCATGCCTGCTCCGTGAGGTAATTGCGGATAATAGGCGGAGAGTGCATGGTCGATGGAATATTCGGCAGCGCATTCTGATAATGCCGCAATAATGCCGGCCTGAGCAGCGGCAACAGCCATTTCTTCCCTTGCTTGCAGGTTGGTGCCGTCAGCAACGGCTATCGGCAGAAAATGTGAGATTCTTCTGAGTGTGTCAAGAGCATATAAATCACTTATCGGTTTGGCAACATTGGCCAGATAGCCTTCGGCGGCATGGAAAAAGGCTTCCATGCCCTGATAAGCTGTCAAATGCGGCGGTACGGACAGCATGAGTTCAGGATCAACAACGGCAAGAACGGGAAAGGACAGCGGGCTGCCGTAAGCGATTTTTTCTTTGGTTTCTCGATTGGAAATAACGCACCATTGATTGGTTTCGGTACCTGTGCCGGCGGTTGTCGGAATGGCAATTACCGGCAGCACTTTTTCCACTATTTCTTTGCCTAATTTGGCGTAATCCCAATAAGTTCCGGGGTTATTGACCATAATGGCGGCTGCTTTGGCCGTGTCTATTGCACTGCCGCCGCCAAGACCGATCAGCATATCGCATTTTTCATTGCGGGCAAATTCCGCCGCTTCCATGACCTGAGTGTCTGACGGATTGAGTGAGACTCTGTCATAGACGGCTGAGTCAACACCGGCTTCTTCCAATATTTTCAGGATGTCGCCGAGATAACCAAGATTGCGCATGGATTGCCCTTGCGTAATCAGGATTAAGGCTTTGCTGCCGGGGAAAGGATAATGAGAGAGTTCTTTTAAGCGGCCGCGGCCGAAGATTAGTCGAGTGGGCATATAATAATCAAAATGCATGAAATTTTCTCCTTAATATGACGGTTAAATCATATATAAGGCGAAAAAGAGCGTTTTCAATTAAAACTATTTCTTTATGCCGGAGGCCAAAAACTCGGGAAGTTTGCGCAGGCTGGAAGCTCCCGCGGCATGAAAATGTCCGCCGCCGCCAAAACTTTCGGCAATTTTTGAGACGTCTATTTCTTTTTCGGAATAGAAGGTCATTTTCCAGTTGTTCTTTTTATCCATGTAAAAGTTAATCATGACGTCATAATCGCCAAGATTGTCCAGAGAATCAAAAAATTCGGAGTAGCCTTGCGGCATGTTGGCGCAGATGCAGCGGTATCCCATGTAGCTGCTTTCAAAGGCCAGAGTGCGTACCAGACGGTAGTTGCGGATTTTAATCCAAGATAATATGCCCTCGCCTTTTTTAACCATTTCGTTTATGTCAACTTCATTATTTATCAGCTGCTGCCAGATTTTGTCGGTCGGACGATTGATGCCCAGTGACTGAATGGCGTATTCAAACGGCCGGACGCGAGGGTCCTTTAAGTCAAAAAGGTCATTCAGGCCGAGAAGTTTAATGCCTTCGGGCACGGGCTGATCCGGATAAAAATATTCCCAAGTCAATACCATGGCGGCTGTTCCGACGCGGCGCAGACCTTTTATGGCTGTATGTTTGCCGTCTGCCATCAAACGCTCGTATTCGTTGATAACCGAAATATGATGGTCAATCCATGTCAAATTTTTGGTTTTGTTAAGTTCAAACATATACTCAACCGGCAATGCAATATCACAGATAACGATGTCATCATGCGCCTTTATCTTATCGTAGGGGATTTCCATGTCATGATTAAAACCGCAGAATTCGGCATGGGGATATTTGCTGCGGACGATGCCGGCGGAACCTTTGCCGTCGTGGTCAGCAATGTGATAGATGCATAACATGGTCGATTCACCCTTTCTTCTAAAATTCCAGACTCAGATTGTCATAAGCCGGTTCCGTGTTTGCCGGTGTCAATGCCCTGACGGCTTCGTAATCGCATTCCGATGCCATATGGTTAAGGACGGCTTTTTCCGGTTTTATTTGTTCAATATAAGCGGTTACTTCGTCAAGTCCGGCATGAAATTGTTGTCCGTAAGGCGTAGTTAACGGCATTACCAACAAGGCAGGTTTTCTTTTTATCATATCAAACACGCTGCCGTCAAGGGTTTTGAAATCGGCAATGTATACAAGTTCGCCGTCGTTAAACGCGTAGCCTACGCTTTCAATATTATGGCCGAGAAGTTTTAGCGGCGTAATTTTCAGCCCATTGATGAAAAACGGTTGATTAACTTTTATCAGATTGGAAATCAGGCTGGGGCGGCGGATGACATCGCAGCTTTTTTGCTTTTGGGCAATCAGGTAGGAAAAGCGTTCTTCGATATGCGAGTTGCTGAACTCCGTTGCGTAATAGTTCAAGCTTTGTCCGGTGATGCGGTTGATTTCCCGCAATTCGTCAATGCCGTGCAGGTGGTCGGCATGGACATGGGTATATAACACGCCGTCAAGGCTGCGGATATTGTTTTGTATCAGCTGGAGCCTTAAATCGGGAGAGGTATCAATCAGCAGGCGGACACCGTTATAGTCCAAATAAGTTGACGTACGGGTGCGGATATTTTTGGGATTATGCGGATCGCAATCGCCAAAACCGCAGCATAAAGACGGAACTCCGGGAGCAGCACCGCTGCCCAAAAAGGTAATCTTGCGCATTTTAATACTCGTATCTCCCTTTGTCGCTGGCTTTGCGGAACAGACGGTAAAAATTGTCCGAAGTGATCTGCGCCAGTTTTTCAAAAGGAATGTCTTTAAGTTGTGCCAGTTTTTCGGCAGTATGAACAACATAAGACGGTTCGTTGCGGCGGCCGCGCAGCGGAATGGGTGCAAGAAAAGGAGAATCTGTTTCAACGAGCAGGCGTTCCATCGGAATTTCTCTGAAAATCTCCCTCAGTTCTGCCGAACGGTTGAAAGTGATAATTCCCGAAGCGGAAATATAAAAGCCAATCGACAGTGCAAAATCGGCCAGTTTTTTAGATGTCGAGAAGCAATGAATTTCTCCGGCAAACGGCGTCTTCTTGTAGTAGTCGCCCAAGATGGAAATTGTATCATCATCGGCGTCTCGGGTATGAATAATCAACGGCAGTCCGGTTTGTTGAGCTGCTTTTATTTGTTCTATAAATACTTTTTGCTGGATGTCTTTGGGAGAATAGTCATAGTAATAATCCAACCCGCACTCGCCGATACCGATAATTTTTTTGTGGGCTGATTTTTCAATAAAATCTTCGGCTTTGACATCCGGATATTCGGCTGCGTTATGCGGATGGACCCCGACGGCAGTGTAGATAAACGGATATTTCTCGGAAATTTTCAACTGGTTGTCAAGTTCACCGATATTGTTTCCGGCGTTCAACATAGCGGTTACGCCGTTTTCACGGGCACGTGCCAAAATATCTTCAAAGTCTTCTTCAAAATCGTTAAAATCCAAGTGACAGTGACTGTCGATTAACATTTTATACCCTCTTACACAAATTGCTGATAATGGTGATGAGCGCCTGTTTTTTATCAAGGTTCAGACCCTCTGTTTCGTTGAATATTTTTAAGGTCTCGTCCCAACTGTCGGAAATTTCTTCAATTCTGCCTGTTTGTTCCATTAGTCGGCGGATGATTTTAAGAATCAGACTTTTGGTCAGTTCATAACTGTCTTCGTTTGCCACGGCTTTGTCACAAAAGGCCAGCAGTTCCGAGAGCTTAAACGCGCTGCCGGATGAAACGAGCTTTTCCAATTCATGATAGCGTTCCAATGCGCCGTTGTCGGCATAATTCAACGCTTTGCCGATACTGCCCGAGCAGATTGCAACGAGTTCCTTGATTTCATTTTCTTTTATTTCCGGCCGGTAGCGACGCAACAACGAGGCCAATTCCACGTCTTTCAGCGGTTTCAGGTTTAATTTGGCGCAGCGGGATTTTATGGTGGGCAGCAGCCGGTTCGGATTATGGCTGATGAGCATCAGAACGGTTTTATACGGCGGTTCTTCAAGAATTTTTAAAATTGCATTGGCACTGGAGGTGTTCATGTCGTCTATGCTGTCAACAATCACAACCCGCCAGCCGTCCTGTGACGAGCGTTTTGACAGGAACTCGTTAATGGTGCGGACATCGTCCACCCGGATGAACGCCGAACGTTTTAAGCCTTGAAGTTCTTCTTCCGACAATTGTTCACCGTCTTTTATGGCTTTTAGTATTTTTTTGCGGTCTGTATCGGTGTAGTCACGCTCAATAATTTTCAAATCGGGGTGGGAATTGTTGGCAACAAGCTTGAAAACCGGCGTGTCAGGCAATGTATCCAAGGATGTATACATTGCTTTTTGCGCAGGATTTGCACTCAACAGAAAACGGGCAAACTTATAAGCAAGCGTGGCTTTACCTATTCCCTCTGTTCCGGAAAAAAGCCAGGAATTATGTAAAGAGTTGTTTTTCCAAGATTCAAGCAGAAAATTTTCGGCTTCTTCATGGCCGAGCAGATAAGCATTGGTTCTGGGGGTGATATATGCTTCTTCTATTTCTGACATAGGTTGACCTTAAATCTTTCGCTTACGAGTTTTTTTATGTCTTCATGCAATTCGGCAATACTTTTATCGGCATTCAAAACAGCAAAACGCTGCGGTTCACGTGCGGCCAGTTCAAGGTATCCGGCCCGCAGATTGTTATGGAATTCCAACCCCCTGCTCTCATGTCTGGTTTCTTTGACGGCCATAGTTTGAGATTTTGCCATTGAACGAGCCAGACCAATTTGAGGATCAATATCCAGAATAATGGTCAAATCCGGCTTAAAATCACCAACTGTCATTTTATACAGGTCGTCCAACATTTCCATGGATATGCGTTTATTATATCCGTAATACTGATAAGCAACGGTAGAATCGGCAAAACGATCGCTTAAAACCCAAGTGCCTTTTTTTAGTGCCGGCCAGATTTTGTTGGTCAGGTGGATGCGGCGGTCGGCATAATATAATAAGGCTTCGGCTACGGCGTCACATTTGTCTTTATCTCCGGTGACCAGAATACGGCGCAACTCCTGCCCGACCTCTGTTCCGCCGGGTTCTTTGGTTGCTATGTTGGCAATGCCTGCTTTTTGCAAGGCATCTGCCAACAAGCGGAGCTGAGTGGATTTTCCGGTTCCTTCTCCGCCTTCAAAGGTAATGAACAGTCCTTTTTCTTTCCTCATTAATTCTTTCCAAACAGAAGATAACGGAAGTTTTCGGCAATTTTGCCGAAGAAGCCGAGTTTGCCGACGTCTTTATCCGCCACTAACGGAACCTCGGCTGTCGGTTGTCCGGGAATCTCAATTTTTACAATACCCAGTTTATCGCCTTTTTTAATCGGCGCCTGTACCGGTTTGTCGTAAACTGCAGTCATCTTAACTTTGTTTACCTGATTTTTTTGCAAAGTCCGGCGAACTTTTTCACTTATAAGCAGGCCGACATTCTGATCGTCGCCGAACCAAACCGGAAGGTCGGCAACTTTTGTTCCCTGTTGCAACATGGTATAGTTATCAAATTCCCTGAAGCCCCAGTTCATGATTTTTTCGGCTTCTTCAGAGCGTTCTTTATTGCTTTTCAGTCCGGACATGACACTGATCAGACGTCTGTTGTCTTTTTTTGCGGAACCGGCAAGGCAAAAGCCGGCCTCTTCGGTATGGCCGGTTTTCAGACCGTCGGCATAAGGCATGGAATATAACAACGGGTTGCGGTTGCCCTGACGGATATTGTTATGCATAAAGTTTTTTTCTGAAAAAATATGATAATATTCCGGAAATTCGGAAATCAGGCGGCGGGCAAGTTTGGCCAGATCCTCCACGGACATTCTCTGGTCCGGATGCGGCCAGCCGGTTGCATTGGCAAAGGAGCTGTTGTTTAAGCCCAAGGCTCGTGCCTTTTTGTTCATTTCTGCAGCAAAATCTTCTTCACTGCCGGCCAGATTTTCGGCGGCGACAATACAGGCATCGTTGCCGGACTGGATAATCATGCCTTTAATCAGGTCTTCAACCCGCACTTTTTCGCCGATTGAGAGAAACATAGTCGAGCTGCCGCTGGCGGCACCGCCTTTGCGCCAAGCGTTTTCGCTGACCGTAAAGGTGTCATCCAAAGACAAAGAGCCGTCTTTTATTTTTTCAAAAACCATGTAAATTGTCATCAGTTTGCTCATCGATGCCGGCGGAATCATTCTCTGGGCATCTTTGGCGGTCAAAACCTGTCCGGTTTCATAATCCATCAAGATGAGGTTTTTGGCTTTGGTTTCAATAGCCTGAGACGGCGCGGCGCCGAAAAGCATGCCGCTGAAAAGAATTGTCGATATATATAATCTGCTGTTGGATGACATCTTATGACCTTTCTTATTAATCTTTTATGATAGTAGCTTCGGCAATGCCGGAACCCTGAACCTTTGCCAATGCCAGTTTGGCATCGTTTTCATTATTGTACGGACCCAAACGGACACGGTAAAACCGCCAGCCGTCTACAGTCGTCGGCGATGTTACGGTATTGCCGATGCTGTTCAAACGGCGGCTCAGGCGTCCGGCAATCTCCTGATTGGAGAACGCGCCGGCCTGTACAAAATACTTTTTCTTTTCCGAGGCTACGGCACGGGCGTATTTGGCTTCGGCACCGACAGCCTGAATTTTATCTCCGGCGGAGGTATAAGCCGTCGGAGCCGGTGCCGGCGTATTCCTGATGGCAATTTGAATGTCTTCTTTGTTAAGAAGCGCCTGTTTCAACTGTTGGCTTTCTTCTTTCATAACCTCGACCCGTACTTTGGCCGTTCCCTGATTCTGGAAGCCGAGCAACTGGGCGCCGCGTTTAGAAATATCTATAATCCGGTTGCCGACAAAAGGTCCGCGGTCGTTTACGCGCAATACCAGCGAACGGCCGTTTTCCAGATTGGTCACCCGTACAATGGAGGGCAGCGGCAGAGTCTTATGGGCGGCGGTCAGACTGTTCATGTCATAAACTTCGCCGTTGGCGGTATATTTGGCATGGAAATCTTTACCGTACCATGAGGCTATCCCTGTTTCGTTATAGTCAAAATCTTCTTGCGGCGTGTACCATTTTCCCATAACTTTATAGGGTTTTCCTACTTTATATGAACAGCCTTTGGTGTTGAACACAACATCTTGTGACAGATTCAGGTTTTTATCCTGACTTGCGCAGGCGTTCAGCAGCACAAGTGCCGTGAAAAGTATTGAGCGGCATAATATTTTATTATTAAAAATCATTTGCATCCCTTAGTTCAATTTTATATTGGGCCTAATTTACCTTGTTTTTTGTTGTTCGTAAAGCCGATAAAAATTACTTGTGTAATTTTTGACCGGCTTTTTTCTTTTTTATATCGGCTTCGAATCCGATTTTGGGGTTATAATTATTTATTTTTTGCAATAATTTTTTATCCGGATAGCCGTCTGCCGGTAATTTTGCCCGTTTTTGGACTTCTTTGACGGCATCTCTTGTTTTACTGCCCAGCTGGCCGTCTTCATCAAGGGAAAACCAGCCGAGTTTATTAATAAATGACTGAATTTTTACAATATCGTCCGTTTTCAGGCGAACCGAAGAATCTTCTTCAAGTTTTTTCCAGCTTTTACCGGTTTGAAAATAGTCCGCCAAAGTGCCGATGGCCAGAGCATAATTCTCTGAGCGATTCCACTTCATTATCAGGAAAAAGTTCGGCAACAGCAGATAAGCGTTGCCCTTGCGCCCTTCCGGCACAATAACCGAGGCTTTTATGTCTTTGGGCAGACCGAGCGCTTTTTTGTTTATGTCTTTAACGCCAAGTTTTTGCCATTCGGCAATGGTTTTGCTGTTAGTCCGTCCGGTTTGGGAAAAGTCGAAATTCCATGGTAGTGTCACCCGCATTCCCCAAGGCGTATTTTTATCCCATCCCATTTGGGAGAGGTAATTGGCTGCCGATGCCGCTGCGTCTTCAAAAGAATGCCAGATGTCAATTTCGCCGTCTCCGTTGTAATCGACGGCATAAGCATTAAATGTGGACGGCATAAACTGAAAATGTCCCATTGCACCGGCCCAGGAACCAATCATTTTGGTATGGTCGATGTTATAGGTATCTACAATTTTTAACGCCTGATAAAGCTGTTCGCGGAAAAATGCGGGCCGGCGTTTGTCATAACTCAGATTAACCAGAACCTCAATTGTGGAAAAATTGCCGAATATTGTGCCGTAACTTGTTTCGGCACCCCAGAAAGCCATTAAATATTCGGGTTGTACGCCGTATTTGGCACTGATGTTATCCAACAGCGGTTTCAGCTCTTTATAGTGTCTTTGTCCGATGTCTACGCGCGGTTTGCTGACTATGCGGTTGATGTAATCCGTGGATGTCAGGGCAAACTCCAACTGTTTGCGGTCAATTTTTACGGCCTCCGGCTGAGGGTGATAATAATTTTTGGAAAAAACTTTTTTGACGGTGGACTTGGAAATGCCCCGTTTAAGCATATCTTGTTTTAAGTCATTCAGCCAGATAACATATTCTTTGGGCGGTTGATTTTCATCGGCCAGCGATGCCGTGCAGGATGAGGTTCCCAGCATGAAAAAAACGGCCAGCAGCGAGAGCTTTTCGGATATGCGCATTATTAAAATCCTAAAAAATTGTTATTTGTTGTCAGTATATCTTAAAGATACTTGAAAAAAGATTAATATTGCCGGAAAAATGGGCGTTTTTGAATGGATATTATTAAAAATCGGATTTGTGAAAAAAATTGCTTGACCTTTGGGGCGGATTAATATAAATACTATTTCCATAGACCGATTGCCTTATGGAGAGGTGGCAGAGTGGTTTAATGCAGCGGTCTTGAAAACCGTCGTGGGAGCGATCCCACCCAGAGTTCGAATCTCTGCCTCTCCGCCATTATGACAGCCTGATTTTTGTATCAGGCTTTTTTTGTAGGCGGAGATACGCATCGAACGGCGCAGATAGCTTGTTCTCTGCGGGCAGAGCTTTCAATTCGTCTAAGGCTTGTTCGTCGGCTGTCGCTGTCCTCACCGCCAAGACATCATTGGTTTTGCAGACAAAAATAACGTTTAAGGTCATTTTTGCTTAGCAACTCTCTCCGCCATTACAGAAAGATTGCTCTTTACCTTTTTTGTTATGCTAACATATTGATTGATCCGAATGACAGATTTGTAATTTTTTCAAATTTATTAAATGTATAAGTTAACATCTTTTATATTACAATATTTCATTAATTCAATTTTATTTTTTCTGTGTTTTTGTGTGTATGCGTTAATTAAGCAGTTATTTATTTCTTTGTATGAGTTAGCAGTATAAATCTTTGAATTATTTGCTGATATAAAATTTTTACTAATATCAGATGTAGATATGGTTAATAAAATAGGTATACAATTATAAGAAATTGCTGTCTTCATGTCTGCTAGAGCATCTCCAATAAAAGCAATATTGTTTTTGTTTATGTTTGGTTGTTCTAATTTATTTAATGCATAATCAATAATTTTGCTTGATGGTTTGGTTATTCCAATCTCATCGGCACTTATTGTTAGGTCTATATAAGGAGTTATATTTTGAAATTTTTCATTATTAATCAGAGCATCAACAAAATTTTTATCTCTATTTGTAATAATTACTGATTTAGTTTTCAGTATATCCAGAATCCTTAAATTTTCATATACATTATCGAATACGGGTATGTTGTTAATATTAGATATTAAATAATTTATATAAGTATTATAAGCTATATGGGCATCTTCACCAAAAAAATTGGGGAAATTTTCTTTCATTGATTTTGTAGGTTCCTTTTTAGTTCTTGTTATATACCAAGGAGCTATATTAAATTTTTCTAGTGTGTAATTAATAGCTTCGTGATCTAATTTTTTAGAATCTAAAATAGTTCCGCATAAATCAAAAAAGATAACTTGCGGTATTTCTTTAAAAGGATTGTTTGTAATTATATCCATTATTTATCTACCTGTATATAATTAATAATATCCTTAAATCCTTCAAAAATAAGCAATGGTAATGAAGAGTTTATTTTGTTTTTGATATATCCGTCTTCCATAAATTTACCTTTGCCGAGTAAAATTGGTTGAATGTCAGCATTATATGCACATTCGGTATCTTGTTTAGTATCGCCTATTAACCAGACATTGTCTTTATTTATTTTATATGCTACGTCATCTAATGCTATAAAAACAGGGGCCGGATTAGGTTTATTTAGCGGGGCGTCTCCATTTCCTAGAATTTTTTTAAATGAGATTTTAGGAAAACAGAATTCAATTTCTTTTAGTAATAAAGATTTTTCTTTATTTGAAATAATATACAGGTCTATTTTATTTTGGTTACAAAATTTAAGGAAATCATTGGCATTTTCCATCGGAGATACTTTATTATAAGCGTACTTCATATAGTATTTTAAATATTCATTATAAGCTATCAGGGCATTTTTACCAAAAAAATTGGGAAAATTTTCTTTTAATGATTTTTTTGTATCTCTATATTTAACTTTTGTAATATCCCAAGGCTCTTTATTATATTTTTTTAAAATGTATTCCATTGCTTCTACGACGGAGTTTCGAGTGTGTGCTAACGTATCATCCCAATCCAATAAAATAGCTTTTGGCATTTATTTACTCCTTTCTTTTGTATTAAAAAACGCTTGTTTTTCTAATTTTTGTAATTCTTGCCCAATAAAATTAGCTCCTGTTCGAATTTTATTAATATTATTGAGAGAAAAATGCATTGATACAGGGATAATATCTCTTTGTTTAATATTGCAAATTAATTGAGCTGATGAATTAGGTATATCGCCTATCAGCTCTTTCTCATTAAGAGTTAATAACCTGTTTAATGGGATTTGTATATTTTCATTTGGTTGTGTATATGCCTTTATTATGTTGAACAAAGCTGCGGCTGGTAATTTCGAAGAACCACTATTTAGATGAGGTGTATGAGTATCTTTTTGTAAATCAGATATTTCTTTTCCTCGTAGAATTGTTTTATCAATACTTTTGGCAATTAATTGTTCAATATTTTTTATGGAATAATTTATTTTGAAGGTGTTTTGATCTAAAAACAGATACTTATTATGATATCCCAATATATAAGCTTGAATATCATGAATTTGCAATGAAATATCCTCTTGTTCTGCCTCTTTTATGAAGATATTTTTAAACCGTATAGTATCTATGTAACATCCTAAACCATATACTGGTTGTTTATTTAAAATTTTTCTGGCTTTGGCAGATAAAACATCTGATTGATTTGTAATAATAATGACAGTAGATAAAGGAGATAGTTTTTTTATATTTTTGCAGATGTTAGAGATAAGCGATAAGTTTTTTATTGATTGAATATCTCGTCCAGATATATCGCGAGCAGCAAATTGTTTTTTTTCATCTTGAGTTGCAAATAGTCCAGCACTGATTATTATTAAATCTGAGTTTTGAATACAATGGATATCCGATGTAGACAAAAAGTTAATATTGTTTGCAAAAGATTTATTTCTTATCAATAGACTTTCTTCTAGGTCTTGCAGAAAGCCTGTTATTTTTTTTGCATTATTAGGAGAATATAAAATAACATTTATATGTTCTATAAAATCATTCTGTTCTGCAAGTAATCTAGTGGTTTCAAGTCCGACTTTTCCAGATGCACCTATAATTGAAATTTTCATATAAAACTCCTTTTTATAAATTATATGTATATAAATTAAATAATCAAGCAATTTTCTAAATAAATTTGACGGTTATATATGGATCTTCTTGTTTATACAGATAGGATTATATTTCAATTATAATAAAAAGGCTTGAGTGCGTTTTTCTCAAGCCTTTAGGCTTATATGGTGTTAGAAATTTCTGGCTTTAACTCCCTGTTGCCAATTTCTTTCTATTTCTTCCAGTGAGCGGCCTTTGGTTTCCGGTACAAAGAACCGGAAGAAGAAAAGGCTGACAAAGCAAATACCGGCATAAGTCCAGAAAGTATATGCTTCTCCGATATGTTGCAGCAAGACCGGAAAAGACAAGACGATTATAAAGTTGAAGAAGAAGTTGGATACCGTACATATGCTCATGGCCAGCCCGCGGATGCGCAGCGGCAGGATCTCGGATACCATAATCCATGTTACCGGTCCCAAACTGAAGGCAAAACAGGCAATATAGACCATTACGCCGGCGGTGGCGACATATCTTAAGTTTTCTCCGAGAATATCTGCATAATCAAATGCCATTCCGAGGGTGAGCATACTGAGCATCATGCCGGTTGTTCCTGCATAGAGCAACGGTTTGCGTCCCAGCCGGTCAGTAAATACGATGGCGATTCCTGTCATCAGGAAGTTGACAACCCCAACGCCGATTGTTGCGTAAATTGCGGCGCTGTTTTCGCTAAATCCGGAAACTTTGAAAATGGTTGTCGTATAATAAATGACTGTGTTGATACCGGTGCAAATTTGAGCGAACATCATCCCTACCCCGACAAAAACCGGCATCAACATCCATTTTTGGAACTGCAAGCGGTTGTTTTTGCCTTTTTGTTCGGACTGCAAAGTGGCTTTAATTTCTTTAATACGGGATTTTACATCAATTTCGGGCTCAATTTTTTGAAAGACTTCCGCGGCTTCCTTTTCTCTTTTTTTGCTGATCAGCCAACGAGGCGTATCCTGCAGGACAATTATTCCGAGCAGCAGGATAATGGCCGGATAGATACCGGAGAACATCATCAGGCGCCATGAATATTCGGAGTCGGCATAAATTCCGTTAATCAGATATGAAAACAAAATACCGGCGGTGATGGCGAGCTGATATAAAGAGACAAGCATGCCTCGGATTTTTTGCGGTGAAATTTCAGACAGATAAATCGGAACAATGAAGTTGACCATGCCGACAGCAACGCCGACCAACATACGGGCAGCAATCAGGCTGCCGACATTCGGGGCAACGGCCGAAAAGACAGAACCGGCAATAAAAATCAAGGCTGTTGCGATGATGATCTTCTTTCGTCCGTACAAGTCAGACAGAATGCCGTTTCCGGCAGCACCGATTACAGCGCCGACAATGGCTGAACTGACAACCCAGCCTTGGGCAAAGGGTGACAGCACCCATTCGGTATTGATAAACAGCATGGCACCGGAGATTACGCCCATGTCAAAGCCGGCCAGCAGCCCTCCCAGCGAGGCAACGATTGTGACGAGGTATAACCAGAAATGGCGTTTTTTGCTTAACAATGCAAAGATTTTCATGGCTTTTCTCCGATTTATTTGTAAAAGTTTTTTCTAATATAATACATTATTATCGGGTTTTAATCAATCTCTCCTGAAAAGATTTGATTATCCCAATAATGTCAAAATAATACCTATGACAACGGGAATAGACAGGTTGTCATCAATTTCAATCCGGTCTTCAAACATTTCGGCAACGGTTGCAGCCAGGCAGGCTATGACGCCGGCATAGGTGAAGTGGTATATCGGCTCATAGCACATATTAATCAGCAAAGCACTCATAAAAAAGGCTACCGTTCCTTCCAGCGATTTTTGCTTGTACAATTTGCGCGTTCCATAGGCCTTGCCGAATAAAGCCGCACAGGTGTCTGAGATCAGCATGACGGTTAAGGCAATGACAGCCACGGGTTTTGAGAACATAAGCGTGCAGGCAATTGCTGCCATTAAAACATACATCGAACCGCTGACCTGAAATGTCTGGCGTTTGGTTTCTTTGTTGCGCAAAAGGCGAAAGAAAAGTATGCCGAAAGTTTTTCTGGCCCAACGGTATCGTTTGTAGTTGGCATATTCCAATATTGTATTGCCGACAAACAATACTGAGAAAACCATAATGGCAAAACCGGGATGGGCGAAATATATTAAAGCCGGGATCCATAATGAGCTCAGATGTATGCTTTTACGGAAAAGTTCTTTTTTGAAAGATTTTTGCAGATGCAATTTTTTGCGCGCTTGGATTTGGCCAATAAGCTGTTTGAGCATTTATTTTTCCAGTTTGCTTTTTATTTTGTTGAGTGCCGGTTTGACTTCCTGTTTGTCTATCACTTTCATCAGGCTGTATGTGCCCTCTTCCGCCATGAGATTGTTATAAATATTGGCTGTGGCTTCAAGTTTTTCAATATCAATATTCATATAGGCAAAGAAGCAGACAACAATATAAAGGCTGCTTTCAAAGAGGCGGCGGCCGAACCCCGGAGACCGCAGGCTTGTGAACAGAAACGGCTTGGTCAGGCGGACGCAGGCAAATGTAAAGACGGCAATTGCTGCAAGAATCAGGATAACCGGATAAGTTTCGCTTACCATTTGATAAATTTCGCAAATATATTCCCAGTAGTTTCGGTTTTCAAACAACAAAGCCGTGTTGTAATCTTTCCACAACAAAATGCCTATGATTTCTTCTATTGTTGTCAGAAAAACATAAATACCGAACGAGGTAATGGTGATAATACGATCTGCAGGAGAATTCTGCCATTTGGGAGGCAGGATTAAAAGATAAAAAACATATGGGAGCAACAGGTATAATGTGGAAACTGCCGTGGTCAGCAATAATACGCCTGAGGTTTTTACCATACTGAAAAAGCTTAGATCAAGTTCCTGATATTTGAGAAAAGTCAATATCAGCAACTCAAGAGCTTCTATGACCAAGCTGAAAATGAGTACCGGTATCAGCCGTCTGACAATAAATGAATTCATTTTGCTACCCCTGCGTGTTTGTCAACTGCAAGATTATATGCTTATGCGGTTTGTGGCAAGTTTTTTTTATGACTGCTCACAGTAAACATTCTAAAATATGCACAGGTTTATATTGGCAAATATTTTGTTTTTTCAAGAATTAAAAAGATTTTTGATTGACAATACCAGAGTTTGATGGTTTTCTTCCGTTCGTCCGTGGCCTGCAAGACGATGCCCAGTGTCGGTTGCCGCACTCTGAAAGTAATGAGTGATAAATAATCTGGTGGCGTAGCTCAGCCCCAGTTCCGGATCTTTATATTTGGAAATAAATTCAATCAGCAGGTTTCTTGATGTCTTTTCTTTTTTGCAGATTTCTTTCAGGGCATCCCATTCAGCCACGCATAAACGCATACTGGTTCGCCGTTCGTTGACATTAATTATACGGTTACATAATTTCGTATTTTTCATCATATACACTTTAAGTTGTTATTTAACAAATATAGATACTACATCATCTAAATCTATATTACAATTAAAAAACTCAAACAACACAATATTTTGTATTATTAGTAATCTTTATATATAACATATTATATGTGTTTGGCGCTTCTATATGAAAGAATCGGAATTTATGTCTTTAATGAAGTTCAATACAGATGAGATCATATTTTTTTAGAAATTTTATAGGTTTATAGTTCATCTTTACACGTCTCAACCCTTGGTCATTCAAGTCCTGCTCTCTGTTAACAAGGCGGAAACCCTGATTGTTTTCTAAGAAAAGTTGATTTATGGCAGCATACGCGCCTTTAAAATTATATAGTGCTTTTTCAAAGTGAATGATAATTTCATCTTTGTTGATAATTTCTGCTATTGTATAAGCAACGATTTCGCCATCAATGCGCAATATTCCGCCCAAAAGGTTGCGGCAGAGATTGTCCCAGTTGTGCAAGACGCGACAAATGGCATTGTGTTCTTCTTGCAGGCAGCGGTCATCGGCATTTTCCTGCTGTGCCAGCCAGATATTTTGGAAAGCACAAATTTCCGCAATATCTTTTGAGGTCATATTATCGTATTCATAATCGTACATTTCTTTGAACTGATTAGCCGCTTTCCTTTTACTGCGGAACTTTTGTCCGCTCAACGTTGTCAATTCGGCAGCATCATAAATGTATTCCCAGTTGCCCCGGTCTTCTTTGATAAAAATTTGTCCGGGATAGCCTTTCTCCAATTGACGGGCAAGACCTTCCGGAATGCGGTAAAATTTGATACAACCGTCACTGAGCAGGCTGATACGCTGCGGCCAGTCTTTTTGTTGCCAGTTGCCGATCGGAGAATACATATGGCAATGGTTTTTGCCGCGGCTGCATATCCAGCACAAGTCATCATCATAGGCCAGTTCAAAATGATATTTGTCATTCCAGCCCCACAAGTTGATAAAAGAATAGTCAGCGCTTTTGTCCCGGCATTTTTCATAATATTGCCGGTAGCGGTTGCAATCTTCCAATTCCAGCGGGTGAAACCGTATCATTTTATTTCTTCCTGCTGATACAGTCATCGCCGTTAAAGCTGTAGGATCTGACCGTGCCGTTGATGATGGTAAAAGACGTGCGGCAGTAATAAGTTTTGAAGCTGCCGTTTGACGGATAGCCATAGTTATCTGTGGTAACGGCAGGATAATAAACTTCATTGCTGTAGGCGTCGGTTTGACCGTCAATCGGTTTGGCAAAGGTTTGGGCATAGGTTACAACCTTTTCTTCCGGCGTCAGGTAAAGCGTGTTGTCCGGCGTGCCCCATCCTTCGTACAGGCTGAGTTCACTTTGTCCGACCCACTCTCTGAGACCGGCGGCATAATTTCCGGAATTGGCAGTGGCGCATCCGGCAAGCGCCAACAGCATGAAAAATATATAACGCATTGGCTTCTCCTTCTATCAGACAGATTTAATATTCGGCGGCGCACAGACAACCTAGCCGTTAGGATAGCTTAGCAAAGCGTTATATAAATTTGACGGGAGACGAGGTTTTATGCTGAAGCTTGGAAAGGTTTGCCTCATTTATTTTCAGCTCAAGGCAGAGTTTGTCTTCATGCAGTCTGCTATTCAGGATGAGCGCGTTTTGATGCAGCCAAGACAGCAGAGCGCCATCGGCAGCCGGAATATTCAAGCTGACGGTTTTATTTTGTTCAGACAGGATTTCATCTATTTTGTGCAGGAAATTTTCTATGCCTTCGCCGGTTAAAGCCGAAACCGGCAAGGTGTTTTTCTTTTTGTTTTGTTTTAGGTTTTTTTGCCGTTCCTGTGACAGCATATCTGTTTTATTCAACAGTTCAATATAATTGCTCTGCTCTTCCACTTCATTCAGGCCGAGGCTTTTCAAAACCGAAATTACGTCGCGACGCTGAATGGCCGTATTTTCGTTGGCAATGTCCCGCACATGGACAATAATATCGGCGGCCAGAACTTCTTCCAGAGTGGCACGGAAAGACATAATCAGTTCGTGCGGCAAATCAGAAATGAAGCCGACGGTATCTGACAAAATAACCTCTCTGCCCGATGGCAGTTTGATTTTGCGCAGCGTATTGTCCAAAGTGGCAAAAAGCAAATCTTCGGCAAAGACACCGGCATTGGCAATGCGGTTGAACAAAGAAGATTTTCCGGCATTGGTATAACCGACCAGAGCTACAACCGGATAAGGCACCTTTTGTCTGGCGCCACGCTGCAAGCCACGGGTTTGTTTGACTTTTTCCAGTTCTTTTTTGATGCGGACAATCTTGTTGTCGATAATGCGGCGATCCAATTCAATCTGGGTTTCGCCCGGCCCGCCCAAAAATCCGGCGCCGCCTCTTTGTCTTTCCAAGTGCGTCCAGCTGCGTACCAGACGGCTGCGCTGATAGGTAAGATGTGCCAACTCCACCTGCAGTTTGCCTTCGCTGGTCTGAGCACGTTCACCGAAGATTTCAAGAATCAAAGCCGTACGGTCAATGACCTTTATGTTCAGTTCTTTTTCCAAATTCCGCTGTTGGATCGGCGTAAGCGAGGTATCTATGATTAACAACTCTGCTTCAGCCAAATACGGCCGAAGCTTATCCAATATGCCGCGACTGAAAAAAGTTCCCGGTTTGATTTCCCTTATTTTGACAATTTCACGATGAGTAACTTCAAGATTGATTGCCAAAGCCAGCCCGCAGGCTTCTTCAAGCCTGGCCTCGGGAGAAAGCTCGGCGTTTTTGCCGCTGACACAAGGGTAAACAACACAAGCACGGGATTTGCGATTTGAATTTATCTCAATTATCGGCAAGGTTTACGCTTCGTTTTCTTGAATTTCAACTTCAACAGCTTCGGCCGGCATGATGGTCGAAACCGCATGTTTGTATATCAGCTGGGTATGACCGTCTCTTCTTAACAGCAGAGAAAAGCTGTCAAACCAGGTGATGATTCCCTGCAATTTTACGCCGTTTACCAAAAAAACGGTAACGGAAATTTTGTTTTTGCGGATGTTTTCCAAAAAATCTTCCTGTACATTCTGAGACATGTTTTTTTCCTTTAATTATTATGTTTTTTATTAGTTTAACAACATTTTGTCTTATTAGTAAAGCATTGTTTGCAATAAAGGTACAAAATCTTTCAATGACCGCAGTTTATAATCAGGCTGCCGTCCGACATAACGGCCGTAACTCTTAACAATAATAACAGAACACCCCAGCGTTCTGGCCATTTCTACATCTGAAGCGCCGTCACCCAGAACCAGCATTTCTCCGGAAGGCGGAACTTGTCCGCAAAACAACCCTGCGCAGGCTGCCGCTTCGTTTTTGTTGGTTACATAATCTCCCGAGCCGCATATTTTGATAAAGTAGTTCGTCCAGCCGCAGAATTCTATCTCCCGCCGTAAAATTTCGCGGTCTTTAGCACTTTGTATGTAACATTTTATATTATTCTTCCGGCAGAAAGCCAGAATTTCTTCCGCACCGCGCCGTTTGCTGATATATTTCAGGTGATTCTCACGCATGAAAGTATAAAAATATTGTTTGGCTTCTTCACGAATCTCCGGGGCGAAAACAAGTTCAAAAATATTTTTGTCCGGGTTGGCGGCACAGGTTTCGCGGATATACTGATAAGTTATATTTGTGATGTTAAAGCGGGAAAAAGTTTCTTCAAAAGAAATTTTCAAAAAACGTACGGTATTTACAAGTGTGCCGTCCCAGTCAAAAATAATATGTTTTATCATTGATTATGCCTTTGCTTAAGAAAATAGTTTTTCGGCTTTTTTTACGGCATCGGCGCCGACATAGACAACAAGCCGGTCATTTAAGCCGATTTTTTCCTGCGGGAGCGGAAAGGAAACTGTTCCATTGCGATAAAGGGCACAAATTTTGCTGTTGGGCGGAAGTTTCAGAGCTGAAAGCTTTTTTTCAAGTACCCGGGAAGTTTCTCCGATTTTTACTTCCCAGATTTCGCCAAAGCCTCGGCCGAGCGAATGTGCCTTAACAATCTTGGCTTTACGGATTTCTTTCAGAATATGGGAGATGGTGACGGAAGAGCGGTCAACCCAGACATTTTCCGGAGCATTCAGCAAATTGGTGTAAGCACGGGAGTTTATGAGGGATATGGTTGATGTGGCGCCCAGAGCTCCTGCCAGCAGCGGAAAAAGCATGTTATCTTTATCGGATTCCGTTATGCTGACGGCAACATCGGCATTTTCAATGCCGGCTTCCTGAATTATTGTATCATTCATTAAATTGCCGTTGATGACGGAAGTGCTGTTCAGATGTTTGGCCAGTCGGCGGGCAGCTGCCGCATCATTTTCAATGATTTTAACGCTCAAAATATTATCATCGCGCTCCAGCTTTTGTGCAAGATGCAATGCTATCCGGCTGCCGCCGAAGATAACAACGCGCTCAACCATCGGTTTGTCCATGTCAAAAGCATGAATGGCATCGTAAAGTTTGTTTTTTTCCACAAGAAAATAAACTTCGTCCCCTTCATCCAGAATGTCTTCATCCCGCGGGATGAAAGAAGAGCCGTTACGAATGATGTTGATAAAGGAAACATCAAGTTCCGGCGCCAGCAGCGAAAGCTGGCTCAGCGGCGTTTTAATCAGCGGGCATTTCTTATTGCAGCGCAGGCAGACAAGTTTTAAGTTATCATCACACAGTGACAGAGACTCCAAGGCACCGGGAAGTTTTATCAGGTTGTAAATTGCCGTGGCAATGGAAATATCCGGTGAGATAATCAAGTCAATCGGAGCATCGCTGTCATTATACAATCCGGCCCAGTCGGGGGAAAGAAACTCCTCATTGTCGAGACGGGCAATTTTTTCGGGGATATTAAAAAGCGTATGAGCCAACTGGCAGGCAACGATATTGACTTCATCACTGTCAGTGACGGACAAAAGAATATCCGTATTGGCGGCATTGGCATTTTTTAAGGTTTCGGGATGCGAAACCGAACCTAAAATCGGGCGTATATCCCAAGCTCTGGAGATTTCATCCAGATTTTTTGAGTTGTTGTCTATTACGACAATGTCGTTGCTGCCCTGCGTCAGATAGCCGATAATACTGGCTCCGACACTGCCGGCGCCGCCGATGATTATTTTCATAATCTTTGTTCCTTAGCTTTTTGCACAATTTTTAAAATAGTCATCTATTGCCGAAAATGCATCTGCAAAATTGTCAATTTTTACATAGTTCTCCCGAAAACGGCGGGCATCACGCAGATTTTTGCAGTACCAACAGACATATTTGCGGGACAACGGCAAAGCTAACTTTTCTCCATAATAGGCTGCCAATTCTTTAATATGGGTTAACAGGATTTGTTTTGTTTGCAAAACATCGGGGTCGGCCGGAAGGCTGCCGTTTTCCAGATAACAATGGCAGGCATTGATAAGCCATGGTGCCCCGAGTGCGGCACGGCCGATCATAACGCCGTCAACACCGGTATAATCAATCATTTCTTTGGCCTTTTGCGGCGAGGTAACATCGCCATTGCCAACAACCGGAATTTTTACTGCGTTTTTGACCTCGGCAATACAGTCCCAGTCAGCGGTGCCGGAATAAAAATCGCTGCGGGTGCGGCCGTGAACAGTAATATAAGATGCTCCGCTCTGTTCGCACATCCGGGCGGTGTCAACGGCATTGACATGATTGTTGTCCCAGCCTTTGCGAAATTTGACGCTGACTTTCAGCGGTGTGGCCCGCACCACGCTTTCTATGATTTTCCCTGCCAGCGGCAGGTTTTTGAGCAATGCCGAACCTGAATTGTTGTTAACGATTTTTTTGACCGGACAGCCCATATTAATATCCAGAGCGAAAGCCCCAAGCTCTGCTACAAGTTTGGCCGCTTCGGCAAACAGTTGCGGTTCTCCGCCGACAAGCTGGACAATAACCGGATAATTTTCTTCTCTGACATCAGCTATCCGGTAGCTTTTAGGATTGCGGCGCTGCAAGGCGTTGACTGCAACCATTTCCGAAACAATGTTACCGGCACCGAGCGAGGCAATCAGCCTGCGCATCGGCCGGTCGGTAATTCCGGCCATGGGCGCCAGGAAAATCCGGCTTTTGAAATTCATGTTACCAATCATATTTTAAAATCAAAGCTCCGATTGTTAGGATGCATAAAATCTAAGACGATTTTTGGTTCATTGTTGATATTAAACACAAAATTATAAGCATCGCTGGCGTATTTGATGTTTTGTGCCGTGTTGAAATTTTGCAGCCAGTTGTCATTAATGTTTAATGTAGCGTCCCCTTCATAAATCCGGCTGGTCTGCTGAGCAGAATATTGTGGAAGCAAGGCGTGTAAGTCATCTAAAAAGTTATTTTTTTCAACCGTCTCAGCTTCATTGTTTGATGTTTTGTTCGAACTTTCTTTTTCAACCTCTTGTTTATTGGTCTTTTGTTGCTTTCCTTGCAGCGTATCTGGGTAAGAAATCAATTTTTGCAAGGTAAAAGCAGAACCGGGAGATAAACAGCCTATATTAAGAAAGCTGAAGTCAACCGAAGTTTTTTCAGAAAAACGTTCCTGCTGTTTTTCATAAGAAAAAGAAACATTTTTTTCTTTATTGGCGGTCAGCCGGCTGACTGATGACGAGATTTCATCATATATGCGGTTTATGCCGTATTCAGCCGTAAAAATCTGCATCCTTAAGCCCTATCAGTTTATCCTGTCCATTGCCTTGGCCAGAATGAAGTACAGTTTTCCAACGTCAGAACCGGAAAAGACAGAAAGCAGCAGACCTGAACGCTCATTATTTTTAGCCTGCGCAATAAGTCCTTCAAAGTCGTTCAGGTAACGAGTGACCAAAGTACGGAAGTCAGCATCACTTTCGTATGTGCCGCGAATGGCATTGATTTGCTGTTTGCTCATGGTCTTGCTCAGGTAACGGGCAAATACGCCTGTGTCGCCGTTATAGAACTTCTTCCATAAATCTTCTTCAATATTAGGATTGAACAAACGATTGATGTCAACAGCCATGGTCTGAAGTTTTTCAACCATAAAGGCAGCATCTTTCAGGAAAGTATCAATCATGATTGTCTGGTATGTTTTCTTTATGTCATCCAATTTGTTTTCGGCCTTTTCCGAAGTCTCCAGCAACGTTTTCAGTTGTGTTTGGAACATTTCGCTGAATTGTTCGGACTTTTGAACAATATTGCCTGTCTTGTCATCGAAACTATGTGCGGCAGAAGTCAGCCCTTCCATGGTTGACTGCATTTTTTTGACGGTCTCTTCGGAAACGGCGACCAAAACATTGGACTGTTGCAGGAAGACTTCTCCGGAAGAACGAATTTCGTTGGAGATTCTTTCGGCATTGGAAGCAACCTCGGAAATTGTAGCGCGGATTTTGTCGCTGGCGTTTTCCATATGAATTGAACTCATTTTGGTGGTTTCACCGACCTGCAGACTCAGGTCTTTAAGGCTCTTGCCCAATCCTTTAACCTTGTCAAATGCCTCATTGGCACGTTTTGACAATTCCAACGACGTATCGTTCAGCACCGTGTTAAAGCAGTCAACCAGTTTCTTGGTATCTCCTGAAATGTTCATCATCTTATTGCTTTGTTCCGCAATCAAATTGTTGATTTCGACAACGCCGGTGCTGGCTTCGGCCGTAACGGTATTAAAACCGGCAATATATTTTTCGTACTCTTTGGCCGAATTCCCGATCTGGGCAACAGACTTATTTACGCAGGCGTTCATATCGTCACTGGTTTGGGTCAGAATCATATTGGCTTGTTCCAAACTCTTCAGAGACAGTTTGGTCGTTTTGGCCACGTCTTCGCCGGCAGAAATTATCTTGTCGCTCAGGACATCAAATTCATAAGCGATTTTGGAGGTGTTTTCCGTAACATTGTCAATATTCTCTTTGAATTGCGCATTAATATCATTCATGCGCTTTGCCACCTCAACCGAAACGTCTGACAGCATTTTATACTGCTGAGCAATAGAGCTTTCACCCAGGCGCGCCTGAGTTGAAACAACGTTGGCAATATCGGTGAGACTGTCTTTTTGGTTTTTAATAAGTTCGCTCTGAGTACGGACTTTGCCGATATTTTCTTCCAGAGCTTTACTATGATTTTCCAAAGTTGCAGATGCGTTTTTGGTGTTTTCCGCCAAAGAAATTTCAGCTTCTTTAATCAGAGAGCAATTTTTCAGAATGCTTTCCGTTGAGTTTCCGGCTTCTTTGGATACGTCTTTTACTACTGTTGTAAAATCTTCAACATTGCTATGGAAAGACCGTGAAACTTCGGTAATCTGATTGCAGATAGCCAACACGTTGTCCTGAATTTGCTGCTTTTGATTACTGAACATCTGACCGATTTCGGTTAGCTTGTCAATTGATTTGTCAGAACTTTGTATAATAGAATCCACTTGTTTGCCAAAATTTTCTTCCAAAATTGCCATGCGTGAAAATACCCTGTCAGAACTTTGCTCGATGATTCCGACTTGTTTTTTGAGCGAAATGCCGATATTGTTTGTGTTTTCGGAAATCTTGTCACAAACGTCAAAAAAGGCATCTTCCTGATTTTTGAACAAAATATTGATTGCTTCGGCTTTTTCGTCGAGAACTTGAACCACTCCGGCCACATGGTTGACCGTGCTTTCCGTGATGGATTTCAAAATTGTGTTTTGTTTGTCGAATGACGCAACAACATCGCCGACAGCTTCCAGTGAGGCGGCCGTGCTTTTATCAAGCGAGGCTATATGCTTGTCAAGAGTATCAGATATACCGTCAGCGCGTTCTTCAAGGTTTTGTGACACTTTGTCCAGTCCGGCGACCTGAGTTTTGATAATGTCTTCAAACTGCGAGGCTTTGGACAAGGTCTGTGTTGTCGCCACATCAAGGGTTTCGCGCTGCTGTTGCAAATTGTCGTTAAGTCCCTGCGTTTTGGAGATAACATTTTCACAGACACGGAGTGCCTCGGCCATTTGATTTTTAAGGCGGGTTACGGAAGCCGAAGCGTTTTCATCAATCGTACCGGCGGTTTTAAGCAGTTCATCAACCTGACGTTTGAGTTCTGATTTGATTTCTTCCAGTTTTGTAACGGATGACGTAATGTAACGCTGCTGCTGTGACAAAGAAGCTTCACTGACCCGGCTTTGAGTTTCAACAATTGAAGAAGCTTCCGTAATGCCGGTTGCAAATTTCTGCATAATTTCTCCGGTTTCCGTCAGCTTGGTGCAAGCCTGCTCGGCAGTTTGGCGCAAATTGTTTGCTTTTTCGACCATAACGGCGTCAACGCTTTTGACGGAGGTTTCGGCCTCTTCCGAAATCCGGCGGATGTTTTCTTTATGAAGTTCCAATCCGGCAAGAGTTTCATTGGTTTTTGCCATGGAAGCATCTACAATATTCATAAAGCGGGTATTCTTATCATCCAGACTGCGAACCATGTCGTCAAGAGCCGCGACGGCGTTGTTGCGCAAATCCTGCAATCGGCCGGCCTGCATATTCAGGCGGGTGTCAACTTCTTCCAGATCATTGGCAATCGTATCAGATACGTTATGTAATCCTTCAACCTGAGTATTGATTGTTTCGCCGATGGCATTGGTGCGGGCGATGATTTTTTCGACTTCCTGATTAAGGGTTTCACCCTGAGCACGAATTTTTTGTGAAAGCTGCTCTGTATTTTTATCAAGCTGCTGACTGTGCTGCGATGCGATGTCTCCCTGTCTTCTCAAGATTTCTTCCAGCCGGCCGACACCTTTTTCTATCAATTGGCATGTCCGTTCGGTTCCTGCGGCGGCGGATTGAGCTACGGCGTCAAGTTTGCCGGCCTGTGCCGTAACGGCATCGCTGATATAGCTGACGTTTTTGACCGCGCGGTCATTAAACTCAAGCATGAGCTCATTGGCTTTGGCCATACGGTTTCCGGTTTCATCGGAAATATTTTTCAGCAGCAGGCCGGAATTTTGCAATTCCTGCAGGCGCGGAGCAATATTATTGAATAATTCACTGATGTTATTTTGAAACTGGTTTTGCACCGATAAAAATTCAGAAGCCTGTGTTTTGAGGCTGTCGCTCGATGAGGCTGCTTTATCCGATACATAATCAAAACTTTTTACAAGATTTTTAACGTTTTCATTCAATTCGATCAGAGTATTTGACGAATAGTTATCAAGGGCGCCAACAAGTTTGGCAAAGTCATCAACACGATTGCCAAGTTCGTTTTTGATAAATTCGGTTTGTTCCGTAGCCTGTCTGGTGGCCTCGCGAAGTTCCTGCACCTGAGCGCGGATGGCCTCGGCCATAGCCTGAGCAGTTTCGGCTCCGGAGGCATCGGACGGATAAACCAGATTGTTCATATATGTCCGGAGCAGTCGTGCTTCCTGTTTGAAATTTGTACCACGGTCAATATAGGCAATTACGACCCAGATAACAGCTAAGGGAAGCGTTACGCCGGCAAGAAAGCCGCCGAATTCGTCAGGCATCATCAAAAACAGGTTGGACCAGCCGAAAAATTGGGTAATGTAAACCAATACTATACCGAACCAGCCAAGACTGACCCAGATCATCAGGCGATGAAGACCGCCGGTTGTCCAAGAGTTGTTTTCTTCGGTTTCGGCAATGTTGTTTTTTGGCGGCATGGTCATATAAGCAGGAAGACGGTTTTCCTGTTCAGATTTATTCTCAACCGGTTGATTTGCCATATTTAATTTCCCCAAATTTAAAAAATATTTTCCCTTGGGGCTGAGTTTAGCTTATTTTTTTGTTTTTTTAAATATTATTTTGTTTCTTTCCACCGTTATTCCGCGGCTTTTTTCCTGAGGACATAGTTTAGCCTTTTTGCAGCCTGCAGTTTCATTTCATCGACAGACAGACCGGCCGGAACGACAACGCTGACTTCAGTTTTGGTTTCCGGTTCTATGGCGCTGACTTTGACAACATTGCCGTTTTTTTTGAATTCAAACAAAATTTCCGCCATATTGTTATCCTTTCTGAAAAAGAAAGACCAAGGGGGCTTAGTCTTTCAGGAATTTATTGCTTTTCGGAAAACCGAACGGCGCCAATTTTCCGACTTGTCCGCGATGGCCCAGCCATGACAGGAGTTCGTTTTCAGTTTTGGTGCCGCCGGTACGGTTATATACAAAGCCGTCAGCTTCATTAAAAATTTGAATATCCGACAGTCCGCCGTCTTTATACTTTTGCAGTGTAACGCCGCGGCCGCGCGCCATGGTCGGAATTTCTTCAACCTTAAAGATCAGCAGTTTGCGGTTATCGCCGATAACAGCAACCATATCGCCGGTAATTTTTTTGCAAAAGACCGTTGTTTCATTATCTCCCAAGTTCATAATTTTACGGCCGTTGCGGGTTTGGGCGACGATATGGTTTTCATCAACCAAAAAGCCTTTGCCGGTATTAGAGGCAATCAGGTATTGCGCTTTTGGTTCAAAGACAAACATATCACATATATTATCATTATTACCCAAATCAACCATCAGGCGCAATGGCTGGCCAAAGCCGCGTCCGCTCGGAATCTCGCTGCCGGAAACATTAAAGAACTTGCCGGAGGTATCAAACAGAATGATTTTGTCCGTTGTCTGGGCATGAATGGCTTTCAGAAGAGAATCATCATCTTTGAATTTAAATTCTTCATTCAAATCCGAATGTCCTTTGATGCATCTGATCCAGCCTTTTTGCGATAAAATGATGGTAATCGGCTCTTTTTCGACAAAGGCCTCAACCGGAACTTCGATATCGTCAGGAACTTCGGCAAATTCGGTGCGGCGGCGGCCGAGAGCAGTTTTTTTGCCGAATTTTTCCTTGGTCGCTTTAATTTCCGTTGCAACGGCTTCCCACATTTTAATCTCGCTGGACAGCAGGCTTTCCAGTTCTCCTTTTTCGGCGGCAAGCGTTTCATATTCGTTTTTAATCTCGGCTTCTTCCAGCTTGCGCAGGTTACGCAGCTTCATATTCAAAATGGCTTCGGCCTGATTTTCGGTCAGTTTAAAGTCGGCAGTCATTTTTGCTTTGGGATCATCTTCTTCCCTGATGATACGGATGATTTCATCCAGATTGAGATAAGCAATCAGATAGCCGGCCAGAATCTCCATGCGGGCGTTAATTTTATCAAGCCGGAAATTGGAGCGGCGTTTTAAGACAATCATGCGATGATTTAAAAATTCGCGCAGGACTTCCTGAATGCTCATTACCCGAGGAACGCCATCGGAATCCAAAACATTCATATTCATACTGAACCGGACTTCCAAATCCGTGTTTTTAAACAGGTGCTCCATCAGGAGTTTGGCATCAACCGTCCGGTTTTTGGGTTCCAGCACAATACGGACGTCATGGGTCGATTCATCACGGATGTCGTTCAGCAGCGGGAGTTTTTTCTCCTGAAGCAGAGAGGCAATTTTTTCAATCAGTTTGGATTTTTGAACCTGATAAGGAATTTCCTTAATGATTATCTGGTATTGGCCATGACTTAAGTCTTCTGTTTCCCAACGGGCACGAATGCGAAAATAACCGCGACCGGTTTTATAAGTTTCCAAAATGCTTGCAAAGTTGTCCACGATAATGCCGCCGGTCGGAAAATCGGGACCTTTCAGGCGTTTGACCAAAGGTTCGATTTCGCAATCCGGATTTTCAATCTGATAAAGGAGCGCATCGCAAACCTCACTCAGATTGTGCGGCGGAATATTGGTGGCCATGCCGACGGCAATACCGGAAGTTCCGTTGCACAACAGATTGGGGACGGCTGCCGGCATAACGACAGGTTCATCCTCCTCTCCGTCATATGTTTCTCTGAAGTCAACAGAGTTCTCATTCAGCCCTTCCATCAACGCCATGGCAAATTCGGTCAGGCGGGCTTCCGTGTAACGCATGGCGGCCGGACCGTCTCCGTCAATATTACCAAAGTTGCCCTGCCCGTCAACCAACGGATAGCGTACCGAAAAATCCTGTGCCAGACGAGCCATCGCCTGATAAACCGCGGAATCCCCATGCGGGTGATATTTACCGATAACATCACCGACAACGCGGGCGCATTTTTTGAAGCTTGACTTGGGGTCAAGATGCAGCTGGCGCATGGCAAAAAGCAAGCGGCGATGAACGGGCTTCAGTCCGTCACGGACGTCCGGCAAAGAACGGGAAACGATTGTCGACATGGCGTAAGACAAATAGCGGCTGCTCAGTTCTTCGGCCAAGGCCACGCTGCGGATTTTTTCTTCAACAATTTCAGGCATTTTTACTCTGTTTTATTCTTCTAAAGTTCTAACTGGTTAAGCAAACTAGCACGATTTTGCGGGAATTTCAAGCCGTGAGTTTGAAAAAAGTTTTTTGTGAGGAAAAACTCGGTCATCTTCAGTAAACCGGCCATTTCCGATGATGTTGGCCGATAATTGCCGGTGACGATAAAGTGCGGGTAGGAAAAGAGTTTTTCTTTATAAATAAAACCGGCTTCTTCACAAACGGCACGACCGCTTTTGGGTGAGACATAAGCCAGATTTTCCGTTGTGCCGGTGGCCGCGCATTCGCTCAGATCCAATCCGATACCCAGATTGTCCAACAGGAAAAATTCAAAGAAACAATAATGTACTATCCAATTATCTTCATTTATCAGATTAAAAAAACTTTCTATGTAGTAGAAAAATCTGTCTAAAGGTGAGAGTTCAGGCATCGCAGCATTGCATAATTCGCATAGTGAAGACAAGGCAGCGAGTTTGCCGGCATGGCTGATGAAATTGACGGCGCAAGGTTCAAGCAGTTCGGCTTTTATACTCAGCATATTTTCGTCCACGCGCGAATATGCATCTATTTGCAGACGGTTTCCAAGTTGATAAATTCCCAGATTGCGTTTGTGGAGACAGTTTTTGACATAACCGGTGACTTTGCCGTGTTCTCGCGTTAACACGGTGAGAATTAAAGAATTCTCACCGTGTTTGCGCATATTGATGATATAACCGTCGTCATTAAACTGCATTTATTTGTATTCATGAAGCATGGTTTTGGTTATATGGTCATAAGCCATAAGCTCGGTCAGGACTCTCTTCATATCATGCAGAGGGATCATATTCGGCCCATCGCTCAAAGCTTTATCCGGATTGTCGTGTGTTTCAATAAACACTGCGGCAACGCCGACAGCAACGGCGGCTCTGGCCAAAACCGGCGCATATTCCCGCTGTCCGCCCGAAGTTCCGCCCTGCCCGCTCGGCTGCTGAACGGAATGGGTGGCGTCAAAAATAACCGGACAACCCGTATCCTGTGCCATTTTCGGTAATCCGCGGAAATCAGTAACCAATGTATTGTAACCGAAAGAAGCGCCGCGCTCAGTCAGACAGATATTATAGTTGCCGGAATCTTCAGCTTTTTTTACAATGTGTTTCATATCCCAAGGAGCGCAGAACTGGCCTTTTTTGATGTTTACGACTTTTCCGGTTTTGGCGGCAGCCACGACCAGATCAGTCTGACGGCACAGAAAAGCCGGAATTTGCAACATATCAACATGCGGAGCAATGATTGCGCATTGTTCCTTTTCATGCACATCAGTTACAATCGGAATATTATTATAAAGCTTTTTTATCTCGTCAAAAGTTTTGATGCCTTCTTCCAGTCCTACGCCGCGGGCTCCGTTGATAGATGTGCGGTTGGCTTTATCAAAAGACGCCTTAAATACATAATTTATACCCAATTCTTTAGTAATTTCAACCATTGCGCCGGCCATATCGATGGCATGCTGACGGCTTTCAATCTGACAGGGACCGGCCAGCAGTGCCAGTGGCAGCGTATTACTGATTTCAAAGTTTCCGATTTTTACTTTTCTTTGTTCCATAAGTTTTTTCCTTTTGCTATTCAGAATGATTTATTTTTAACAAATTTACGCGCCGTTTTCAACCGTAATCCTGCTTGCTGTGGAGGAAAAGCAAAAAAAAAACACTGCCTCACGCGAGGCGGTGTTTTTGCAATTAGGACAAGATGTCCTGATGTTCCCGCAATATCTTTTTCATCTCTTTTTTGAGAAAGAATGAATGGAAGATTTTACGAAACAGAGAAGAATCCGTAATTTGTCCCGGAACAACATATTCGTCATAACCGGCAACTTCCGTATCCGCATTCAAATAAGACGGACGGATGTACAAAATATAGTGCTGGAAAATATCTTCCGGCAGAGGTTGGAATTTGCAATGCCATACTCCCAGTTTTTTAAGAAATTTTCTTACAGCCGCTTTGTTCTCAGTCGTTCGGCAATAAAATCCAGGGTAAACCAGCATTTTGCTTCCCAGAATTTTATACCAATAAGCAGCATGCAGCAATGTTGTCAGGTCTGCCGCATCAACAAAAAGATTCTGGTACGAGACAACGCCAATTTTTTTGCAGGCATCATGCGTCTTTGTCAATCCCTGCCGGTGCAGGTTAAGACAGTCGATGATACTGCCGCAAAACGGGGTTTCAGAAAAGTTCCAATAATCAAAGTTATTTTTACCGATAATTTCTTCAACGCCGTGCAGCATTTTTTCCGTGCCGATATACAGGCATTTTTTACCATAATCTTCATAGCTTAATTTAACAAGCATTTTGAAAAAACCGTTGTCGGGATTTTCCGGAATTTCATTGACTTCCGGACGGGTTCCCCAGCTTTTTTCAATTGCAGAAGCAATACCGTTGGCCAAAAGCTTCATATCCGGCGATTTGCCGTGAAGAATAAGTTTATAATCGCTGCCGACACAGGCATACAGCCATTTCAAATCTTTTTCTCTCGGAAATTCATCTGCCGGATTTAAGAAATTTTTTCTCTCCATAATATAAAAATTTGATTAATAATATTTATTGTGAGTATCCTATTAGCATTGTTCCTGTCAAATGGCAATAAAAAAATACTTCAAACGAAGCCATTATTTAATAATCGTTGTTCAGTTCCCAACGCAGCCAGGTAAACAAGACATTTCCGTCATTTTTGACTCCGGGAACATATGCGGCCTGAATATTGAAATTTTTGTAGCCGATACCGGCCAGCGGCAATGGTAAAGGCAGCGGAATATAAGCATATTCGGAACGCTGGGTCAGGCTGAGCGTATAGCCGATGCCGATACGCCATTTTTGATAGCAGTCAAGCGGCCAGTTATGTTGGTAAGCGTAACCGAATATCGTTTGCAAATGTCTGTTGGAATCTTTGAAGCCCATGGCATAAAGGGCATGCCAGTCACCGTCGGAATCGTAAAAGGATTTTCCCAGTCCTATGCCCCATGGTTCTTCGTTGTAGTCGTCAATTTTATCTTTATCGTACAATAACCGGTTGTGCCAGGTGTTTATCGGCAGGTAGAGGTCATAATTTTCCGCGTTCCAAGCCGTTGTCATATTATTCTGCAGCTTTTCCCCCCAGTCATCGGAAAGTTTGAAGTCATTTTCCTGTGCTGTTGCCGGTACGGCTGATAAGCACAAGATTCCTGCTATTATATAAAGGCAATAACGAAACATATTCACCAATCTGACATAATTTATTATAGATGTCAGCTTGTAACAAAAATCGGAAAAAAGTTCAATCTTATAACAATGTGACTGTTTATAACTAAAGCCCCGATTTGGTTTCGGGGCTTTAATTTATTACATCAGAGCATCAATTTCATTTCCTAACGGAAAATAATAGAAGTACAGGCTGACAAGAGTAAGAGCGGCCACCGGCACAAAAACTTTTTCGAACGGAAAATGTGCGTGTCCGCCATTCTTGCGTTTCATCCACTGATAGAAATCAGAAGACCAGATCAGAACCAGCATTCCGATTAACACACTGAACAAGAACGGATCTATATAAAAAATCAGAATCGGTTTCGGCGTATAATCAAGCTCGCTCACATATACAAAACCGACCATGGCAACAGAAACGGCAATCAGCCAGAAATCGCGGCCTTTAAAGTTCCAGCCTTTTTTATCAAACCATTTGATTAACCAGAAACCGAGCAAGGTCAAAAATGCACCGGCCCAAACGCCGATAACGCTGTCATCAACGCCCAGTTTGCGGGCAATTTCCAATGATGCGCCGATAGCAATCGTGCAAACGGCACAGGCCGGATTGGCCAAAGCTTTTCCACTGTAAGCCAACGCGGCGATAAATGCTAAAATCAGACTCATGTTTTTTCCTTTCTCTGAAACCAAAATTTTCTTCATTCTAGATTATCAAAAAGAGAAATCAATCAATTTTTTCAATATATTCCTCTTTTTCTCTTTTGAGCCAGCGACGTGTCATTTTCAGCGCATTTTCAAAGGTTGAGGCTGTTGAAATGTTTTTAACAAGATTTTCTTTTTCCAGTGCGTCATGCAAAACGCGGCGAGGTTGCGTCTTCATGTTGGAGAGAATAATCTTGGTGTCATACGGCCGCAAGCGGCGGACGAATTCAATAATTGTATTGGCGCCGCTGGCGTCTATCACCGGAACATAGCCCATACGCAGAATCAGGACTTTCGGCTTCTTGTCAATTTTTTTCAAAAAACTTGAAACCTGCGAGGCTCCGCCAAAAAACAACGGACCGGACAACCGCAGCGACATAACGCCCTGCTCATGCAAAACCTGTGTCAGATCGCGACCGCCGCCAATGTCTTCAAGCACCGTATCGTCATTGGCAATTTCAATTTCTTTGCTCATCCTGTGCATAAATATAATGCTTGCCATGATAAAACCAACACTGATGGCCGTATTTAAATCAACCAATATGGTTAAAAACAGCGTTACCAGCAAGGTATATCTGTCTCCTTTCGGGCCGGTAACAAGCTTGAACATCTTATCAAGATTCAGCATGTTCCAGCCGATAATAACCAGAACCGCAGACAGGCAGGCCAAAGGAATGAACTTTGCAATCGGCGACAACAGCAGCATAAACAGCAGCAAAAAGACACTTTGCATCATACCGGCAACCGGAGAATAGGCTTTGGCCTTAAAATTAGTGGCGGTACGGGCAATTGCACCCGTTGCCGGCACGCCCATGAAGAAGGCAGAGGCGATGTTGGCAATCCCCTCACCGATCAATTCAGCATTGGAATTGTGGTTATCACCGCTCATACCGTCTACAACGGTTGCGCTCAGCAGAGATTCGACACCGGCCAGAAAAGCAATGGTGAACGCGCTCGGCATTACCTTTAACGCCATGTCAAGATTGAATTCAGGAAATGCCGGTGCCGGAAGAAAATGCGGTACGCCGCCGAATTTGCTGCCGATAGTATCGACATGCAAGCCGAAAATGCTAAAAACAATAACCAAAACCGTGGCTCCAACAACACTGACCAGATAAGCCGGCAGTTTGATTTTTTTTATCTGAATATAAAAAATGCAGCCCAACGACAGTACGGCAATAATAATCGAACCCCAGCTGAATTTGTTTAAATTGGCCAGATACATTTTCCATTTGGGCAGAAATTCTGCCGGAACATTTTCAATTTCCAGTCCCAGCAGGTCTTTTATCTGGGTGGAAATCAGCAGCAGGCCGATACCGGCGGTAAAACCGAGAACAACCGGATAGGGAATATATTTGATATATGTTCCGAAGCGCAGCAAGCCTGCCATCACCAGAATCAGACCGGCCAGAACCATCGTAACCGCCAGTCCGGCATAGCCAAACTGTGCCATAACGTTAAAGATTACAACAACAAAAGCGCCGGTCGGTCCGCCGATCTGATAACGGCTGCCGCCGAGAAAGGCAATAAAAAATCCGGCGATAATCGCCGTATAGAGCCCTTGCGCAGGTTCAACCCCCGAGGCAATGGCCAAGGCCAGAGACAGCGGAATGGAGATGACTGCAACCGTCATACCGGCAACAGCATCGCGTCTGAAATATTCTTTATTATATCCGTGTTTTAAAACTTCATACAATTTCGGGGCAAAATTCTTTTCATATGCCCGCAGTATCTTTTTAAGATAAGCCAACATCTTTACCATCTTCCTGATTTATATTTATCTGTGATTATTTGCGGGTTATAGCAATACTACTTTGGCCGGCAGAGTCAAGGATTTTAGAAAGATTTTGATTAAAATTTTTTATGATTGCCAATGTTATTTTATTATGTTAGTTTGCGGGCAGTTTGAACCTTGTCCGATTATGTGAATATTATGACTGCAAAACATGAACTTATGAAAAAAATCAGAGAAATTTTCCGGCTGTCGCTGCCGATTACAATCTCCTTTCTGGCAATGGGAATTATGGGAATTGTCGATACGATTATTGTCGGCCATTACAACACCGACCAGCTGGCTTATATCGGATTGGCAAATGCCGTGTTTTCTGTCTTGTTCACAATTCCCATAGGCTTGCTGCACGGGATTTTGATTAAGTCGTCACAAAAATTCGGGGCCCGCAAATTTGCCTCCTGCGGCAAGATTTATTATGAAGGCCGGCGTTATCTCGTTATTCTGGCAATTTTATTTACCATTATCGGGTTAAACGGCCGCGGTTTGTTTTCTTTACTCAGGCAAAACAATGTAATGATTGACAATGCCAGCCCGATCCTGTCAATCTTTGCATGGTCTATTCCGTTTATCTTGTTGTTTGTTAACGGCAATTTCTTTTTGCAATCAATCCGGCGGCCTCACATTGCTATGTATGCCGGTATTATTGCAAATATTATGAACATTATCATTAATCCGGTGCTGGTATACGGAAAGTTCGGTTTTCCGGAGCTCGGGGCACAGGGATCGGCAACCTCAACGCTGATCGTACGGATTTTTCTGGCTCTTTTTATTTTGTTTTATATTCGCAAGATGAAGCAAAATCCGAAACTCAACAAACGCTTCGGACTTGACCGCAAGTATGATACCTGGTGGACGGACAGCAAATCGACACGAAAAATCGGATACGGCGTCGCCATTACGACGGTTGCAACCAACGGGTCTTATTCTATTGTCAGCAATTTCGCCGGCTGGCTGGGTGAGTTGCCGATGGCCGCTTTTGTGATTATTACAAACTTGAGCATGATTACTTTTATGGTTTGTTTTTCCGTGGCGCAGGCAACATCCATTGTGGCAGCCAATGCTTTCGGGAGAAAAGATGCAAAGGCGTTTGTTTTATCGGTCAAAGGCGGTTTTGTCATTTTAGCTTTGGCTATTGTTCTGCTTGATTCCCTGCTCTATTTTCTGCAGGTGCCGATATTCGGAGGGTTTACCGGCGATCCGGCAGTATTGGGCATACTGAAAACGCTGATTTTGTTCCTGATGCTGGAAGTGGTTATGGACTCTCTGCCTTTGGGAGTTATGGGGCCTTTGAACGGACGCGGGGACATTAAAATTCCGACAATCTTTCAGATTATTTCTTTTTTGATTGTCAGAATCAGTGCCTGTTATCTGCTGGCATTTAAATTGGAACTGGGATTAAAAGGATTGCTTCTGGGATTATGTGCGGGCGGTCTGGTCTCCTTATTATTAAACGGCAGCCGCCTGCTCTGGCTGGTACGAAAAGATAAAAACACGCATGAGGCATAATAAAAAAACGGAAATCCGAAAAAACATCGGTTTTCTTTTTTTGGCCTTTCTTATTTATCATATTTTTTTGATTAGCCAAAATCCCCTCTGCTTTTCCCACCCTGCTGTCCAAAATCTCCACCCGACTTTTCATTATGTGTTGACTCTTGCGCTTTCGTGTGCT
>CAJUCZ010000002.1:0-14466 GCA_910585375.1 uncultured Alphaproteobacteria bacterium
GATTGTTCCGATATTGCAGTGCGGCTTCGTCCGCTCAAACTTCTCTTTTGCCATTGTTCTTAAATCCTAAAATCTGTTATGTTGTTACAATAAAAACTCAAGGGGGGAAGAAAAATGGAGCGGGTGAGGGGAATCGAACCCCCGTCATAAGCTTGGAAGGCTTCTGCTCTACCATTGAGCTACACCCGCTTAATCGTCCTCTCTCGAGAGCAAACCAAGATTGAAATGGTGGAGGGGGAAGGATTCGAACCTTCGTAGACTAAAGTCGACGGATTTACAGTCCGTTGCATTTGACCGCTCTGCCACCCCTCCTTAAGAAACTTCCAATCCGGGGATTGAGGATTTATTCCTATAAATCATCTAACCTGCAAATAATAGCATTTTTGCTATAATGTCAACACATTTTTTATATATTTCTTAATTTATTTGGATTAAATTCTGCTCATAATCTGAAAAGAGTGAGAAAAAAACCATGCCTGTCATTGAGTTAACCGAAAAAAGCAATCCGGCTTCGTCAGAAATTGATCTGCTGTCGCCTCTGGAAATTGCCCGCATAATAAACAAGGAAGACCAAAAAGTTGCCCTTGCGGTAGAAAAAGTTCTGGATTCGGTTGCCGAAGGGATCGACCTGATAGCAAAAGCTTTTGCACAAGGCGGCAGGCTGGCCTATTTTGGCGCCGGCACCAGCGGCCGTCTGGGGATTCTCGACGCTTCGGAAATGCCGCCGACTTTCGGAGTCGGCAAAGACATGGTGCAGGCTTTTGTTGCCGGCGGAGAAGCCGCCGTCCGCAACGCAGTTGAAAATGCCGAAGACAATGAAAAATTCGCCCTTGCCGACCTGACAAAATTCTGCCCGCGGCTACAGGACGTTATTGTCGGCATTTCTGCCGGCGGAAATCCTGCTTATGTCGTAACAGCCCTCAGACAAGCACGCGATCTCGGACTGAAAACCATTGCAATCAGTTCCAATCCGCAAGCCGGGATTGCCCAATACGCTGACATTTTCATCAATCCACAAATCGGTCCCGAAGTCATCACCGGTTCTTCAAGAATGAAATCCGGCACTGCCCAGAAAATGATTCTGAACATGCTGACGACCGGAGCAATGATTCGCCTTGGCAAAACTTATAAAAATTATATGATTGACCTGCAGGTCAGCAATGCCAAACTCCATAAACGCGCCTGCCGCTTTGTTTCGGAAATTGCCGGCACAACATCTGAACAGGCCGCCGCATTTCTGCAAAAAAGCCATAACAACGTCAAAACCGCCTGCGTCATGGCCGCAAAAAATTGCTCAAAAGATGTGGCAGAAAAACTTCTGACCGATAACGGCGGCATTTTAAGAAAAATCATCAAAGGATAATCATCATGGCTAAAAACAAAAACTTTTCCGTATCCCCCGCCAAAGACAGCGTGCTTTTATACGGCAAACATCCCGTCTTTGCAGCCATCGCCAATCCGGCACGCCGGATTCTTAAAATTTACGCCGCAGCGGAAAATGCGCCGGAACTCAAACAACACCTGACCGCCAACCAAAAAGACAATGTTCCTCTGCAAATTGTTGACCGTAAAGACATTGACAAAATGCTTCCGCGTGAAGCCGTTCATCAGGGATACGCCGCCCGGTGCAAAGAACTGGAAAACTATTCGATTGAAGACATCTGCGCTCTCGCGGACCAGCGGCCGGATTGCCATATTCTGGTGCTTGATCAGGTGACGGATCCGCAAAATATCGGAGCGATTATCCGTTCCTGCGTTGCATTTGATACGCTTGCGCTTGTCATGCAGGACAAAAATTCACCACAGGAAACCGGTGCCATGGCCAAGGCCTCTGCCGGTATGATTGAACTCTTGCCTGTCTGCCGCGTCACCAATCTCTCCCGTACGCTGAACCGGCTGAAAGAAGCCGGCTTTTGGATTCTCGGCATGGACGGATATGCCCACACTACAATCGGACAAATCAATAAATCGGGAAAAACAGCTATTGTCATGGGCTCGGAAGGCAAAGGAATGCGCCGGCTTGTAGAAGAAAGCTGCGATGCCTCGGTCAAATTGCCTATTTCGCCCAAAGTCGAAAGCCTCAACGTTTCAACAGCCGCAGCCATTGCTCTTTATGAAATCAACCGCCGCTGACCGATTCATAATATTTTCAGCTTTTGCCGTTATAATAAAACCGGTTTAATCAAAAGGAAAAAGCATGACCGCAACAATTGAAGTAAAAAAACTTTGCAAAAATTTTGACAATCTGCAGGCAGTGGCAGACATCAGCTTCAGCACCGCAAAAGGAGAAATTATTGCGCTGCTCGGACCGAACGGCGCCGGAAAATCAACCCTGATGAATATGATAACAGGCTATCTGGCACCGTCTGACGGAGAAATTTTTATTCTTGGAAAAAGCATCAAAAATCATCCGCTGGCTGCCAAAACCGCCATCGGTTTTTTGTCTGAAGGCTCTCCGCTGTATCCGGACATGACCGTTGCTGCTTTTTTGAATTACATGGCGGAACTCCGCGGTTTTTCCGGAAAAAAGAAAGAAGAACGTCTGCAAACGGTCTGCAAAACCGCCAATATCGAAAACGTACTGACCCAGCGTATTGAAACGCTGTCCAAAGGCTATCTCCGCCGTGTCGGCTTTGCCCAAAGCATTATCTCCGATCCGCAAATTCTGCTGCTTGATGAACCGACAGACGGCCTTGACCCCAATCAGAAGGAACACATCCGCAACCTGATAAAACAAATGGGCCAAAACAAAACCATTATTATCTCCACTCATTTATTGGAAGAAGCTGAAAACATCAGCACGCGGATTATCCTGATTAACAAGGGAAAAATCATGGCGGACGGCAGCTTGCAGGATGTTTTGCGGCAAACGCACAGCCGCAGTCTGGAAAACGCTTTCAAAAAACTGACTGCCTGGGAGAATAATTAATGAAAAGCACCTTTATCATTGCCAAAAACGAACTCAAACGCTACTTTACATCACCGTTGGCCTACGTCTATCTGGTGGCTTTTCTGCTTCTCAATGGCTCCTTTACCATTTACTTCGGTCATTTTTTTGAACGCGGCAGAGCCGACCTGCTGCCGATGTTCAGCTTTCAGCCTTGGCTGTACCTGCTGTTTATTCCGGGAATTTCCATGCGCCTCTGGGCTGAGGAGTTCAAAAGCAAAAGCATTGTCCAAATTATGACTATGCCGGTCACAACCACCGCACTGGTTTGGGGCAAATTTTTGGCTTCCTGGCTGTTTTGCGCGATTGCCTTAATCCTGACTTTTCCGTTCTGGATAACAGTCAACCTGCTCGGCGAACCGGACAATGCCGTTATTGTGCTCAGCTACTTCGGCAGTTTTGTTCTGGCCGGCTGCATGCTCGCCATCTCGCAAACCATGTCTGCCCTGACCAAAAATCAGGTAATCGCTCTGGTACTGTCCGTCATCGTCAACCTGCTGTTTTTCTTAAGTTCGCTGGAATACGTCCTCGCCTTATTCCGGATATTTTTGCCGCTCTCAATTGTAGACATGATCGCCTCTTTCAGCTTCATCACCCACTTTGCGGCCATCACGCAGGGACTGCTGGAACTTCGCGATATTATATTTTTCGCATCTTTAATTCTGTTGTTTAACTTCACGACCGAAATTATCGTCAGCTTCAAAACGTCCGGCACATCGCCCTTGGTACGCTCCGGCTGCCGCCGGCACTATATTCTGCTCTTTGCAGCACTTCTTCTGGGCTTTATCGGCCTCAACCTGCTTGCCAACAACCACCTCCGCAACATCCGTCTGGACTTAACGGAAGAAAACAACTTTACCCTTACGCCGTCTACCCGCCGGATTCTTCAAAATTTGCCCGATCCGGTCAACGCCAAACTTTTCTATTCCAAAATTTTGAGCGAACGCAATCCGGAATTCCGCACCTATTTTGACAAGATCCGGTTGTTGCTGCAACAATACGAAAACATCTCCGGCGGGCAATTCTCTTATCAGATAAATTATGTCGAACCGATGAGCGAGTCGGAAGATTACGCCATCGCCGTCGGCCTCCATGGTTTTCCGGTCATAGACCGCTCGCAAGCCGCTTTTTTCGGCATTGTTTTTTCTGACAGTCTGGACAACAAAAAAATCATTCCTTTTTTGCCGCTGGAACGTCAGGAGCACATTGAACAAGACCTGACCGAAACAATTTATACTCTGAATAATGCCAAACCGCTGCTCGGCATATTTTCGTCTCTGCCGGTCAACAGCGAAACCGTCAACGGCATTATCACCCCGCGTTGGGAGCTGCTGAACCGTCTGGACAAGTTTTACAGCATCAGGATGATAAATAAACCCGAAGACGTTACAGATTCGCTCAAAGCCATACTTGTCATTCATCCCAAACATCCTTCGGACGCCATGGTCAAAGCCTTGCGGGAATACAGTTATCAGGGCGGAAAAATCATACTCTTTGTCGACATCGCTTCCGAAGCCTTAAACAATCTGGCACCGGTCGATTCCAGACCAGAACCGTCTGATCTGAACGGTCTGGATAAAATCTGGGGATTTCACTATTACCCTGACGTTGCCACTGCTGATCTCGAGAATTCACTGTTAGTCAACGCTTCCGGCAACACAACCAAGACCGCCAATTTTACGCAGGATGTTGCCCAGTTCCTGCTGCACGAAAACAATTTCAATCCGGCATTTTCCGGCTTAACGCGCCTGAAACAACTTTTGTTTTCTTCCGCCACCGTTATTGAACCGGATCAACAACAGCAAAACGTCAGCTTTACGCCGCTGATTTCGCTGAGTCGGAATGCCGCGCTGATTCCGGCTGAATTGATTCGACGCGGCACCAATCCGGCAGACCTGCTCCGCCGATTTAAAGCAGACACTTACAGCAAATATATCGCCGCCCGCCTTACCAGCACTAACCTCAGCAAGGCTTTTGACGTGATTATTATCGGCGACACCGACTTTTTGTACGATTCCTACTGGGGAAAAAACATCTTTATCGGCGATAAACAATATTTTATTCCGTTGCTTGATAACGCCGACTTCGTACTGAACGGACTGGATGTTCTCGCCGGAAATCAGGATCTGCTGAGCCTGCGCGGACAAACGGAAAAACTGCGCCCGTTCACTCAGGTCGAGCATATTCGCAAAGCCGGCCTGCGCGAAGCCAAAATCAAAGAAAACGAGATTATGAACAACATTGACCGTGCCAAAACCGGCCTGCAGGAAGTCTGGAACAAAAAAACCTTTGAACAACGGGAAAATTTCACGCCGGATGAACTGGCACTGATTGCCGGCATCCGCAAACAACTGAATTCGCTGCGGCAGGAATTGCAAAAAGTACAGGAAGAAAGCCGCCGGCAGATTCAAAAAATAGATTTGTCCGTCAAATTTGCCAACATCTACGCTTTGCCTCTGCTCTTGGGATTGGCTGTTCTGCTCTTTCGTTTCAGGCACCGCCGCCGGATGCATTCTCACCCGTCCGAAAGCTTGAAACGCGGACCTCGCCTGATAATTTTCGGCGCACTTCTGCTTCTTGTCACCGGCCTCATGTCTTCGCATTTCACACGCCTCGACAGCTCGGAAAACTTCATTGAAAAACCGCTGTTTGCCAAACTTCCGAACCAAATAAACAATATCTCGGAAATCTCTCTCACAACCATCCGCGGCAACCTGACGTTTGTCAAACAGGACGGCATCTGGCAGTTAAAAGGCCGGCCGCACTTTATGGTGCTGCAAGACCGCATCCGTAGTTTCTTAAGCGCTCTGCTGGAAGCCCGTTACTTTGAAAAGAAATCGGATAAAATCGAACATCTGGCACATTTCGGTTTGCAGGACTTTGACGATCCCGCTTCACAAAAAACCGAAGTCACCCTGTTTAATACCGGAAAAAAACCGCTTGCACGTTTTGATATCGGCCGCTACGATATTGACATTGGCCGCGGTTCAAGAGCTGCTTATGTCAGATTTCCGCCCAAATTTCAGGTCTGGACTGCCGCCGCCGATTTTATCGACCTCTCACCGGATGCCGCAGACTGGACATACAGTACTCTCTGGAATTTACGGCTGGGACGGTTAATCGGCTTCAACGGCATAACGGATACTTACCGTGTCAGCCTGCTTGCCAGAGCAATGCTGAACACCCGTCTGTTGACGGCGCAAACCGGCTTGAAAAATCCTGAAGAACTGTTTTCTTTCCGGTTGTTGGCAGAAAGCAGCCAGGATATCACTTACAAATTTTATCAGGCGGCAGACAAATATTTTGTAAACATAAGTTTTGCCCGAATTCCGAATGAAAAGACCTTGCAGCTTTTTGAAAAATACACTAAAGACGTTTATTATGAAATAAACAAAAAAGATTTGGAGAATATCAAAAATGTCATCACCGCTCACTAAAGCCCAAAGCGACCGTTTAAAAAATCTTGCTGCCTGCGCCAGCATATCCGTGGCTGTTGCCTTGTGCCTGCTGAAAATCTTCGGCGCTCTGGTTACAGATTCTCTGGCTGTTTTGTCTTCCATGGTTGACAGCCTTTCAGACATTTTTGCCTCTCTCATCACGCTGATTGCCGTACGCTATTCTGCTAAACCGGCCAGCATGAACCACCGCTACGGTTACGGCAAAGCCGAAGCTCTGAGTTCATTGACACAGGCCGCCTTTATTGCCGGTTCGGGATTATTCGTAATGTATGACGGCTTCAGCCGGTTTATTGCCCCGCGTCCGATTGCCGATACGGGAACAGGCCTTGCAATCATGACTGTCAGCATCATTGCAACACTTATCCTCATCACCTTTCAGCGCCGGGTCGCCCGTCTGACCAAATCACAGGCAATTCTGGCCGACAGCGCCCATTACGTTGTAGATCTGCTGACCAACGGCTCAATCATCCTCAGCCTGCTTGTCGTCAAACTCTTCGGTTTCTTATGGTTTGACACGCTGACCGCCGTCCTGATAGCCGCCTATCTGCTATACAACGCCTATGATCTGGCCAAACAGGCTATCGCCCAGCTCCTTGATCAGGAACTCGATGAAAGTATCAGAAACAAAGTCATGAATTATGCCAAATCCTTTGATTTTGTCCGCGGCATTCATGATTTTCGCAGCCGTGACCTCGGGGGAATATATCTGTTTGAATTCCACCTCGAACTTGACGGTGAACTGCCGCTGTATCAGGCTCATCACTACTGCAATATGGTAGAAGAAAAAATCCTGCACAAATTTCCCGATGCTCAAATCATAATCCATCAGGATCCGGCCGGCATCAAAGAAGACCGTCTGGATAACAAAATAAAACCTGCCAAAAAGAAAGGAAAACAAAATGCTTAAATTGCTTTCATTCTTATCCGCGCTTTCAATCAGCTTTTGTGCAGCAGCACAAGAAATCAAACTTCCGGCGCCGCAGACTGAAGGCGGCATGCCGTTATTAAACACCATCGCTGCCCGCAAAACCACACGCGAATTTTCCGCCCGCCCGATAGATGCCCAAATCTTGAGCGAAATCCTCTGGACTGCCTGGGGGCTTACTCATGACGGCAAGCACAGCATCCCAACTTCTCAAAACAAACAAAACCTGAAAGTATATGTTTTGCAGGCTGACGGCGTTTGGCTTTACAATCCGGAAAAAAACACCATTGAAAACATAAGCCCCAAAGATGTCCGCAGCATTTTGAATACACAAGCTTTTGTAAAAGACGCGCCGCTGCATCTGGCTTTTGTCGGCAGCGACAAAAAAAACTCGCCGATGCACGCCGGTTCAGCCTATCAGAATGTCGGGCTGTACTGTGCTTCCAAAGGCCTGAACAACGTTGTCCGCGGCTATTTTGACCACCCGGCCCTCGGAAAAGAACTCCATCTGAAAGACAATGAAGAAGTAATTGTAACTCAGGCCGTCGGTTGGAGCAAATAATGAAAAAAACTTTTCTGCTGCTCCTGCTGTTGTTGCTAAGTTTTGATGCTCGGGCCGCCTGCAAAAAATTTGCACACGACTTGAGCGGAAAACTCATTTCAACCCGATGTGGCAGTGCCAATCCCGAATTTGCATGCCCGCCGCTCCGCGCTTGGGACGGCCGCAACTGCGTCAAAATTCCGATAATAGAACGCTGCCGGAATTTTGGCGGACAATGGCTGAACGCACAATTCATATATAACAAAACCCAAAGCATCTTTCTTGACGTCTGCCAATGTCCGGCTTCCAAAGTCTGGAACGGCAGCAGTTGTGCAACCATTGCACCGGTAAATACCTGCACGTCTTATAATTCGGATTGTATTCCCGTTCATATACGGCTGCTCCGGCAAAAAAAAAGCAGCCAGCCGATTATCAGCTGCGAAAAATTTCCGCAATGTAAAAAATAAAAAACAGCTTACTAGCCTGTAACCGATAATTCCTTAATCGTCCGGCTTAATTTCAGAACCTCCCGCCGGCTCCGCCACCGCCAAAATTTCCGCCACCACCAAAAAAACCTCTGCTCATACCACGCCCGCCGCGCAGAAACATTCCGGCTCCACCGCGCGGTCCCCGGCCGGAAAGAAACAAATATAACATAAACAAAGCAAAAAGTGTTGCTAACACATCCTCCTCATCGCCTTCTTCCCCGTCTTTCAACCGTCCGTCCGACAAAACGGACATTACTGCTGCAGCACCATTCAAAACAGCCCTGTTATAATCGGCATCCTTTTTTAACGGCGGCAATACAGCCTCTCGCAAAATTCTTCCGCTTACACTGTCAGGTAAAATACTCTCAAGCCCGTAACCGACTTCAATACCGGCATAACGATCTTTTTTAGAAATCAAAATCAACACGCCGTTGTCTTTGCCCTTTTGCCCGAGTTGCCAGCGTCGAGCCAACTCTATACCGTATTCCCGTCCGTTTTTACCGCGCAAATCTTTTAAAACCGCTACCGCAACCTGATTATCTTTATCTGATGCCAACAAACGCGTAAGCAAAACTTTGGTCTGAGGCGTCAAAACACCGGCTTCATCAACAACCTGTCCGCTCAAAATCGGAAACTCAGGTTCCGCCGCCTGAACAGACAAGCAAAACAAAATCATCAAAATAAAACCGGAAAAAAACGTCCTCATCAACGCCTCTTAAAAAGCCACAACCGGAGCAGTTTGAGCACCTGCAGCCGCGTCAAAAACAGGTTTAGCCCGTAAACCGGAAATCATTGCCCAGATAACACCGGGAAAAGTACGAACTCTTTGATTAAAAGTCTTTACAACGGCAATATAATCTTTGCGCGCAACGGCAATCCTGTTTTCCGTTCCCTCCAGTTGGTCTTGCAAGGATAAAAAGTTTTCATTTGCTTTCAAATCCGGATAATTCTCAGACACAGCCATCAAACGGGCCAAAGCCGAACTCAAACCGTTCTGTGCATTCATATATTCCTGAAACTGCCGTGCATCCTCAATATTAAGCGAGACCTTTGTAGCATTGGCACGAGCCTCAATCACCGCTTGTAACGTTTCTTTCTCATGAGAAGCATACCCTTTAACAGTTGAAACTAAATTTGGAATCAAATCCATCCGGCGTTGATATTGGTTTTGCACCTGTGCCCAAGCTGCATTGACATCTTCGTCCTGCCGGACTAAAGAATTCACGCCGCCGACAGCTGCCACACCAAACAAAATCAGAAGTACCAAAAAAACAGAACCCCAAAATTTCATCGGAATCATCCTTTCGTTAAAATAAAAAATAACTCCGTTTCTATATAAGCATTGTTTTTATAATATAAAGACTGCCTGAAACGACCACCGGAAAAAGCTTTTTAAATTGCCTCCAAACTTCCGCCAAATACAAAAAAGACGCTGCAAACAAGCGTCTTTTTAATCAAAATGGCGGAGAGATAGGGATTACTCGGCGCTTCGCTTGAGTTGCACTGGCGCTCATTCGCTTTGCTCACCGGCGTTCTTCCGCCCGCCTTTCCGCCGCTACGAAAGGCTAAGCCTTTCTACTTACGGGAACAACTAACCTTTGCAGCGGCTACGCCTCGCAAAGCTAAGAGAAGTTTCGCTGGTAGTCGAACCCTTCTTTCTAGGGTTCAAATCCAACACTCCTCATCATTTACAAAAAAAGCGCCATAAAGGCGCCTCTTTTATAAATGGCGGAGAGATAGGGATTCGAACCCTAGGTACCCTGTAAAGAGTACAATTGATTTCGAGTCAACCGCATTCGACCACTCTGCCATCTCTCCGTACGAGGGATTTTATACGGCGAAATAATCAATTTGGCAAGCATTATTTAAAAATTTTAACTCTTTCGTCAATCGGCAGAAAAGTCTTTTCACCTGCAGGAGCTTCCACACTCCCCACAGGCATTTGAGCCAATAGCATCCAGTTTTCCGGAAGTTTCCACTCCCGTTTGACTGACACATCAATCAGCGGATTATAATGCTGCAGCGAAGCGCCTGCCCCTCCTGCCTCCAGCGCCGTCCAAATAATGTATTCCAGCATTCCGTTCGCCTGCAAAGACCACTTTCCGAAATTCCCGGCATAAAGCGGAAACTTCTTCTGCAAGCCTTCAACCGTTTCCATATCTTCAAAAAACAAAATTGTTGCATATCCGGCCGCAAATGATGCAATCTTAAGTTCCGTCTTGGCAAAACCGTCTGCCGGTGCAACCTTTTTTAATTCTTGTAAAACAATATCCCAGAGCTTATGATGACTCTCGCCAAACAACACAACCACCCGCGCACTTTGTGAATTAAAAGCCGTCGGACAATATTTAACCGCTTCCTTTACAATATCGCCGATTTGTTGTTCAGATAAAACTTCTTTTGCTCCCAAATCATAAATTGACCGCCGTTTTTCAATCATCTCTGCTAATTCTTTTTTCATTTTGCCCTCCTTTAAACAATACCAAAGATGTATATGCTGTTTTAAAAAATTCAATCCCTGACATATTGCTCCGGCAAACGTTCAAAATTAAACTTTGGCGCCCGTTCGCGTTGCGCCTGCGGTAAAACCGGCCTGATAAAAAAACCGACGGCAAAATTATTTTCAGTATCTTCTTTCGGAAACAAACGGTTTACTCTCACCTTAACTTCTTTACGGTCATCATACCCGAAAAGTTCCGGCGGTAACATATCAACCATAACATCAAAATTTTCAAAAATAACAAAACCGTTCACCACACAGGAAAGCTTCTCTTTGGTAAGGACATTCTCAAACACAATCTCGTCATTCACCCGCACTTGCTGGGCCACTTTATCAAATACCGCCAGCTGGATTTTTTTCTTTCCCTCCAAAATCTGATTATAAGACCAAGGAATAATCGGTATAACGTGTTTCATGCCCACCTCCTGACAAATTATTTAATGCAATCGTATTTTATTTGATTTTATAAAAAATTCAATCCATTATCTGTCAGGACGACTTCTTTTCCGTTTTTCATATTCTTCCGGCGTCAAAAGCTCAATCTTATCAGAATCAATTTCATGCACTTCACAAAAACCCTGAGGCTCAATCCAACTTTTGAAACGCATTTTCATCCGCCGATACCACCCGATAAAAGCCGGATAATTCCGACGCCACCATTCTCCGGCTTTCTCCGCTCCTGCCGTAATAAAAACAAAAGCCACCAGCGCCAGACATAAAATCAGACCGATGTAAAGTGCCACCCCCAAAAACATAAAAAACAAAAAACCGGCAGCCATCATAAATACAATTGATAAAAAACGTTCCAAATTCTTTCCTTCCATAAACTCAACCTATTTATATAAATAGGAATTTTTTTTGCCAAAATCAAAAGTCGGAACACTTTTTTGCATTTTCCTCATCTTCCTGCCGCAACATCTGCAAAATCACAGACACGTCAGACACTTTTTCCGCCACAAGCGCACTTTTGTCATCCTCACCGGAAAAAATCCTGACTTTACCACCACCAAAGAAATCCGAAAACACATTTATTTTCATCAAATAAATACCTTTATACCACTTTTACGGCCGCAATATAGTTGTCACAAACCGTATCTTCGGAAGAACGTTCAATCAAATAAACTTTGTCTGCCTTCAGCAAAACACCTTCTATATTTTCGTTCACATGCTCCAAATCGACAATCGTACCTGCATTTTTCTTCAAACAGGCCGTTTTGGCCTCTTTGCAATATTCAAAAACCGGTTCGTTGACCTCACGGCTGTGCGTATCATCAATGATAAACAACAACTCATCGCGTTCATTTTGTAAAATACAATACAAAACAACACCTCCTACACTATGAAACTATCAAAAGCAAGATACAACAGTTTTGCCTGATTACAAAATACAAAATCACATCAGCACACAAAAAAAGCATCCCAATTAAGGATGCTCTTTCATAATTTATCAAACAAAAATTTCTCCGGTATTGCGATAAAGAAAACCTCTCGGCTCATCAACAAACTCTTTCTTTTCGCGGTCATACATCATCCTGCTTAAAGGATAATATTTCCTTTCGTCACCTTTCGGACGGCGGCCGCAAAAAGAAGCATTGCAGATTACCCCGAAATCCCGCTTTGTCTGCGGATTAAAAATACCCCACTCGCCATCGGCCAAAACTCTGAACATCTCATAATCTCGCGGCATCGCCTTAATAATATCCGCTTTTAAAGACTCAAAATCCTTATAAGAATGATTCACCACATTCATACTGTTCAAATGTTTCAGATAGGGTTCAAACCGCTCAAAATAAATTCTGTTTTCAAGCTTCATTATCGGCACAAAAATTTGTTTAACAATGCCATGATAACTCAAATGACTATAATACAATTTGCCGGCCTCATCAGCATAAATATCAAGTGTTTGCCGCTGAACTGAGGAATTACCCCAGAATTTATCAACGATATCTTTGACAACACCTTTCGGATAAGTTTTATCCAGATTACTGATTTGATAAATTTTTTCCATAAATAATAATTTTTAAATAATACAATATTTTTTTCAAAATATCAAATTCGGCACAAAAGTAAAGACAATTTATTCCCAGAGATTATACAGACGCTCCAACAGTGTACGTTTACGCGGCTGCTTAAATGCAAAATGCTTAAACAACAGATAATTCACTGCGGCCAGAAACAAAATCGCCATTCCTTGCGCCACATACACATTCCACAAAAGCTTCTCGACCAACAGCCACAAAATCATGGCATTTACAAAATAACTCAAACACCAGATCAGCAAAGACTTGCCATACTCTTTCAGATGGTTTCCTTCCGTCCGGAAAACCAAAATTTTATACGAAAAGAATGCCACCACTGAAGACAATGCCCATGTCAGTACCAAAACTGCCTGATAATGCAAAACTGAAAATAAAGCCCCGAGAAAAACGAACAACACATAGCGAAAAAACATATTGGTCATTGCCAACACCAAAAACCGTACTTTTTCGTCAATCAAAAACCAATTAGCGCAACATTCTTTTGTCATTTCATTTTCGCTCCTGTTATCCGTCTGTTAAAATAAACGCGAAAAACAGAATTTAAATACTACGCCGCCGGCTTTTTCTTATAGGTTTTCATCCGGATGGAAAACAACGGCAAAAATCCGAACAACTTACAATTTAAAATGTCAGCTTCGCAACAAACCTTAAAAATAGGAATAAAATTAAACAGCTTCACTTTATATGATTTTCCCCGCAACGATTTTGCCATTTCCCACAACGCAGGATTCTCTTTTCTGACAAAATCTAAAATGCCGTAAGTCGCCAAAGTCATTTTATAACTCTGCCTGTGACTGGTATTGCCGGCATGACAACGATAAGCAACCAAAGCCTCCGGAATATTGGCAAAATTGGTTTTTGAAAGCAGCCGGCACCATAAAGCATAGTCTTCGGCCGGACTAAATGCCTCTTCATAACTAATATGACAGCCCAACAAAACAGACTTTCTTATCATCGCTGATGTATGAGAAATCACGCATCCGCTCATCAAACCCCGTTTAATTGCGGCATCATCCGTCGGAAATTTTCTGACTTTATCTTTGTCAAACGCCTGATACCAGCTTCCGACAACCCCGACCTCGGAATGATTGTCTAAAAAAGCAGCTTCTTTTTCCAATCGGGTCGGAAAAGAAATGTCGTCATGGTCAAATACCGCAAGATATTCTCCTTTTGCCAACTCGTTCAACCTGTTGCGTGAAAAAGAAATTCCGCGGTTTACATCGTTTTTATAATAACGAATGCGTTTATCAGAATACGATTTAATAATCTTCTCCACATTTTCATCAGTAGAAGCATCATTTAAAATAACAAATTCAAAATCCCGATAAGTCTGCGCCAAAATACTTTCCATCGCCGGCCGTAAATATTCTTCCGGCGTATTATAAACCGGCATCAAAACCGAAACCTTAACCATAATTACCACCCCGTTCATCATTAAAGACAAACAACAGTAACTAACGGGAGAAAAAATAGCAAGAAGAATCCAATAAATTACAACAAAAGAATTCATCATAAAAAACTTGAACTTACCAAGCCAGACAGGGATAAATCCCGTCCGTTGAAAACGA
>CAJUCZ010000002.1:14566-123993 GCA_910585375.1 uncultured Alphaproteobacteria bacterium
AACGTCACCCGCAAAAAAAAGCCTCCTTATTCAGGAGGCATTATAATGGAGCGGGCTTTGAGAGAAAAACAACCGATGCTCCGGTTGTTTTGAACGATAAAGGCGAAGTTTTGCCGGCTTTGTGAGCAAGGTAACGACGCGATACAAATGCCTGAAAAACGAGTGACCGAAGCGCAGTTAGTGAAAGTTTTGAAAAAAACTTGAACTTACCAAGCCAGACAGGGATAAATCCCGTCCGTTGAAAACGAGCCGTCCGGCGAAGTTTGAAACGTCACCCGCAAAAAAAAGCCTCCTTATTCAGGAGGCATTATAATGGAGCGGGTGAAGGGATTCGAACCCTCGACATCAACCTTGGCAAGGTTGCGCTCTACCCCTGAGCTACGCCCGCATCGGTAGAACGAGTAATTAAATATCACATCCAAAATAAAATGCAAGCATTTTTTCATACTTTTTTCAATTTTTTTTGCCTCTTGCAATTCCCAATCTGTTATGCTATTAATCTTTCAGCAAAATTTATTATTCTAACAAAAAATTATTCATTATGGAAACAAGAGAATTATTAAAAAACAGCTTTATCATCCTGTTGCTTCTCGAAATTTGTGTCACAATTATCGGAATGTACAAAGCATGGAGACAGACCAAACATCCGGAGTTTATGACTAATCTAAAAGAAAATCACAAAATGGGTTCCATCTGCATTCAAACCCTCATTATCGCAACCGGCCTGTACGCTCTCGGCATATCTGTTCCAATGACAATAATATCCGGTTCATATGTGCCATGCATAATTTCCGTAATTTTCTTTATTCTTCTGGAAAGTCTGTTTCTCTATGTAAAAAACAAGAAAGACAATCCGCCAAAAAACGTTTCTTAAAAAAGAAACGTTTTTTATTTGCGTTTTTTCAAAGATGTGTTACTTTTCTCAAAAGAAATTTATTATTAAAACAAGTTATTATGGAAAAATTTTTCAACACCCAATTCGGTCTTGTTGTTACCGCCGTTGTGGTGATTATTTTGTTGATTGACGCCGTAACTTTTTACAAGCTGCGAAAATTGCACAAAAAAACAGATTTTGAAACTAATGAAGAAATTCGCCGCCGGCACTTTCATATCGGGCTTAAAAGCTTGATAGCCCAAATACTTTTTCTGGCCGGCCTCTTCATCTGGCTTTGCTGCGGCACCCTAATCAACATCAACGGCTATACCGTTGTATTCATATTGTTGCCCTGGGTTGTTTTGTTTATCCCAGACAAATAAGAAAAATGCCGTCCGGCTTTCCGGAAACGGCATTTTTTGCACTATGCCATATCCTCACCTGTTACGACAACCGTATCCTGCCAGATAAATTCATTATTCTGCCAGGTCACATAAGCCGTATAGGCAATCCACAAAACCGTTCCGATTCGCAAACCGGCAATCAGAGAACGATTCCCGCCAAACCTGTTTCCCGCCGCATCTTTATTCTGAAAAAATATTTCTCCCAAAACCCAAACTACCACAAAAATCAGCGGCAAGAACAAAAACAGCCATGAAAGCAGGCTTAATCCGAGCTGGATCAGCCCCCGCCCCCAATATCCGGCATAAAAATTATGGATTCCCGTTACACCGAGAAAACCGGCTAACAAAATATAAACCGCACCGTTTTTTGAAACTTTACGATCTCCGGCCTCCCGCATTGATTTTTGATAAAGAATCTCGGCATCTTTGTCAAATTCCTCAACACTGATTCGTCCGTTATCACGCATTTGTCTGAGTTTTTGTAAATCAACCAAATCTGGCATCCGTTGCTCCTTTTATTTGTTTATTCTAATATAATGTCTTTCTTGTTAATTTAAAGATAACAAAAAAAATCCTCCGAACTTTGGTTCGGAGGATTTTTTCAAGACAGGCCGTCAGAAGCCCATGCCGCCAGGCATTGCCGGAGCCCCGCCGCCGCAAGAGCATTCCTTTTGCGGCTGTTCGGTAATCATGGCTTCTGTCGTAATCAGCAGACCGCCGACGGAAGCAGCATCCTGCAAAGCCGTGCGGACAACTTTGGTAGGATCGATAATACCAGCCTTGACCATATCGGTATACTCGCCGGTCTGAGCATTGTAGCCAAAATTGGTATCTTTCGATTCCATCAGCTTTCCTGCCACAACCGCACCGTCAACACCGGCGTTTTCGGCAATCTGACGCAACGGCGCCTGAATGGCTTTACGGATAATGTCAATACCGACTTTCTGATCCTGATTAGCCGGAGTCAGCTTGTCCAACGCACCGGAAGAATAAATCAGCGCACAACCGCCGCCGGCAACAACGCCTTCTTTAACTGCGGCACGGGTTGCATTCAACGCATCGTCAATCCGGTCTTTCTTCTCTTTAACCTCAACCTCAGAAGCACCACCGACACGCAAAACGGCAACACCGCCGGAAATTTTTGCAAGACGCTCCTGCAGCTTTTCACGGTCATAATCAGAAGTCGTATCGGCAATTTCCTTGCGGATCTGGGCAGCACGGGCAGCAATCAGGTCTTTTTCGCCGGCACCGTCGACAATTGTCGTATCGTCTTTGTTGACTTCAATCTTCTTGGCCGTACCAAGCATATCCAAAGTAACATTTTCAATCTTCATGCCCAATTCTTCGGATATAACCTGACCGCCGGTCAAAATGGCAATATCCTGCAGCATGGCTTTACGTCTGTCGCCAAATCCAGGAGCCTTGACGGCGCAAACTTTCAGCCCGCCGCGAATACGGTTGACAACCAGAGTAGCCAAAGCTTCGCCTTCAATATCCTCGGCAATAATCAACAACGGGCGGCCGGTCTGAACAACGGTTTCCAAAATAGAAATCATCGGTTGCAAATTGCTGATTTTCTGATCATACAGCATAATATACGGATTCTCATACTCGCAGGTCATCTTATCAGGATTGGTGACAAAATACGGGGAAAGGTACCCGCGGTCAAACTGCATCCCTTCCACAACATCAAGTTCGGTCTCCAAACCTTTGGCATCTTCAACGGTAATAACGCCTTCATTGCCGACTTTTTCCATAGCCTGAGCCAGATATTCGCCGATTGAGCGGTCGCCGTTGGCAGAAATCGTACCGACCTGTGCAATTTCTTCAGAAGTTTTAATATCTTTGGAACGGGATTTAATATCGGCAACCACAGCCTCTACCGCCATGTCAATACCACGCTTCAGATCCATCGGATTCATACCGGCAGCCACGGCCTTGCAGCCCTCGCGGATAATTGCTTCGGCCAGAACCGTTGCCGTAGTCGTACCGTCACCGGCCTTGTCGGCGGTCTTCTGCGCAACTTCCTTAATCAGCTGGGCACCCATATTTTCAAATTTGCAGGGCAATTCCACTTCCTTGGCGACAGATACGCCGTCTTTGGTAATTTTCGGCGCACCGTAAGACTTGTCCAAAACCACATTGCGCCCTTTCGGCCCGAGGGTAACTTTAACGGCTTTAGCCAAAGTTTCCACGCCTTTTAACATTTTTGCTCTGGCATCAGTTCCGAATTCAATATCTTTTGCTGCCATTTTAATTTTCCTTCCTTAAACTAAAAAATTCACGTTTCAAAAATTGTTATTATTCTTCAATCACGCCCAAAATTTCGGATTCTTTAACAATCAGGCGGGATTCTCCGTTGACTTTAACCTCTGTGCCTGACCATTTGCCGAACAAAACCTTGTCTCCGGGTTTTACGCTCATCGGCACGATCTTGCCGTCTTCGGCTCTGAATCCGTTTCCGACAGCCTCGACAATACCCTCGCTCGGTTTCTCCTTAGCCGTATCGGGAATAATGATTCCGCCGGCGGTTTTGGTTGTTTCTTCCAGTCTTTTAATTAAAACTCTGTCATGCAAAGGTTTAATATTCATTGTTCATCAACTCCTTAAAAGTTTGTTTTTTTCAATCTAAGGGATAATTAGGAATTTAGTTTTAGAAAGTCAAGCCGCAGAAAACAAAAAAGCAAAATAAATAAAAAAAAATTCCCCGCCGGCATAAGGCGGGGAAAAACGGCTATTTCTTTTGAGCCGGCAACAGCACCGCTGCCATCGCCGTCAGCAAAAAGCTGCTCAGCAGCAAAAACATCACCACTTTCTGCAGGGCAAAAAACATCCAGGCATTCGGAAAAATCCGCATGACCTGACGGGCAATACCCGCGGCCCAGCCGTCCATGGAAAAGGTCTGCAATACAACCTGCATAGCCGCCCCGAGTGTTGAAAATTCCACAAACACATCGCCATACAAGCTGACCGAAATAATGGAAAAGACATAAAAGAAAACGGCAAACACAGCCAGAAAAGAAATAAATACCGGCAATATCCGCAAAAAAGTCGTGATAATGTTATTAATGCCGGACGCCTGATAAATATATTTGAACATTCGGAACAGCCGCAAGCTCCTGATGACAATAAAAGCGCTTGCCGCCGGAAGGGAAGAAACGGCAACAATCACAAAATCAAAAATATTCCAGCCTGATTTCCAGAATTCACGCCGCTCGGCATAAATTTTCATCACCATTTCCACAATAAAAATTGCCATAAACAAACGGTCTAGCAAAAACAGCCCCTGCTCAAACCGGTCACGGAAAAAATCAATGGTCATCATACCCAGAACAATGGCATCCGCCAGAATAATGGACATAATAAACAAGTCAAAATTCTTGCCGGTCACCAGCTTTTTCAGCTTGCGTTTGTCTTCCTTCTGAAAAAACTTTTGCGCCACCGGAATTTTCTTCAGGCTTTCTTTTTTCCAAAAACTCATCTCTATTTCCTCAAATTCAAACTGTTTTTAGTTTATCTCAAAAATAATAAAAAGCAACTGCAATCGCCGCTGCCGAAATCGCCGGACCGAAAGCCCCCTGACGTTTGCGCGTTACAGCCGCATACAGGGCAAACAAAATACAGGCACCGACAATTGTATACAACAGCTTTTCCACCCCCAGCCATGCACCGGCGGCCGCCAGCAGCTTAACATCGCCGCCGCCGAAAGCGTCTTTGTTTTTCCGGACAAACAAAAGGCTGATAAGCGCCGGCACAAAATAGCCGAACAGAGCGGCAAGCGAAGAATCATAAGGCATTGTCCACAATCCCGTCCAGGCAGAGAAAGCAAAACCGGCCAGCAAAAGCGGAACTGTCAAAATATCGGGCAGCAGCAAAAGCCGGAAATCAATTTCTGCCGACAACAATAAAAGCCAGATAAAAATCAGCTTCCACCATATAAGCTGGCTCCCCCATTCATAAAATGCGCCGTAACTGAGTGCTGCCGTGAGGATTCCCCACATCACGCTGCGCCAGCGATACTGTGACATCATCTTTGTATATTGCCAGTTGCCGTGCCGTTTTACCGCCGAAACCCGCTTGACCGGCTTGACAAGCCGGTATAAAGCATAAGCCAGAGTTGCCGGCATAAACTTGGCAAACCGCCGCGACATATAAGGAATAAGAAGACCGAAAAGCAAACCGGAAAAAGCATAAATCATCAAAACATCTCCGCAATAACGATAATAAGCCATATTAATCTCAAAAGATTAAAATCACTTTAATAATTAAGTAATTGCCCCTCTCGCAAATTTGTGCTACAATAAAATCTCAAAATAATTATTATAAATCCGTTGACGCTTTGAAAGAAAACACTTTCCGGCGGAAACACAAAATTAAAGGTCATGAAACTAAATAAAAAAATTATCGCCGCCTGCGTTTCTTTGTTTATTCTCGGTATGTATATGCCGGCAGGAACGGTCAAAAGAGTAATTGAGCTGGGTTGCGCCGCAATTCTGATTATCTGTCTGACAGTTGAATTTATTTCAAACCGCATTGCCGCCCGCCGCCCAAAAACCGCTGCATAAGCCCCGGTTTTCCGCGGGCTTCTTTTTATGCGGCACTCATTGCTGCCGTTTAAAAATACAAAAAGCTTGCATAAAAAAAAATATCCTGTATGTTGTCTTTGGGCAATCGGATAGCTGCGCCACGGAAAGTAAGATCCGCCGGTGAGGAAAGTCCGGGCTTCACGGAGGCAGAGCACCAGATAACGTCTGGCTGGAGAAATCCAAGGGAGAGTGCCGCAGAAAATTACCGCCTTCTATACGGAGGTAAGGTTGAAAAGGCGAGGTAAGAGCTCACCGCGGTTGTGGCAACATGACCGGCTGGGTAAACCCTGTTCGATGTAAGACCAAGTTAGGACGGTTTTTTCAAAAAACCAGTTAGAAGCGCCTCCGCTTCTTCCAGAGGTAGGTCGCGATGAGCCAAACAGTGATGTTTGGCCAAGATGAATAGCTATCGTCATGATATTCCGGTAGCAGGAATATTAATGATACAGAACCCGGCTTACAGATTGCCCTATTTTCTGTTTGACTTCTTGATATTTGATTTGCAAATTCCGTCTCTTTGATGTAAAACTAAAAACATTAATTAAGATGAGGAATTTCAACTTATGCAGCAAACACTTAAAAAACCTTTGCAAATAAACGGAATCGGCCTGCACTCCGGACTGCCGGTCAGCCTGACCGTCAACCCGGCAAAACCCAATACCGGAATTGTATTCTGCCGAAACGACCTGCCTGAAAAACCCCTCATTCCGGCTCGCTACAATCATGTTGTCGATACCCGTAATTGTACTTGTCTGGGAGACGGCAAAGGCAATATTGTTTCAACAATCGAACACATCATGGCCGCACTGGCTGTTGCGGAAATTGACAATGCCGTGATTGACGTTGACGGACCCGAAATTCCGATTATGGACGGCAGCGGCAAAATTTTTTATGATGCCCTTAACGCCGCCGAAAAAGAAAAACAGAATTCACACCGCCAATGCCTTAAAGTCCTGAAACCGGTCGAATTTGCCGACGACAAAGGAAACCGTGCGGAACTCCTGCCGGCCGAAAGCGGTCTGAAAATTTGTTTTGAAATTGATTTTCCGTCAAAAATTGTCGGACATCAATGCTTTGACAATGTTATTGACCCGCAAATTTTTGCCGAAGAAATCGCCCCTTGCCGGACTTTTACCGAAAAAGCGGCGGTAGACTATCTGCAATCCGTCGGATTAATCAAAGGCGGCAGTCTGGACAATGCCGTAGTTCTGGACGGTGACAAAATTCTGAATCCGGACGGTTTTCGGGTTGAAAACGAATGCGTCAATCACAAAGTATTAGATGCCATCGGCGATTTATATACCTCCGGATACCGGATTACCGGCTTTCTGCGTGCCAGACGCACGGGCCATTTTCACAACAACCAGCTTCTGCAAAAGCTGTTTGCCGACAGTTCAAATTATGAAATTATTTAAGGACAGCACCATGAAAAATATTTTTGGACTTTTTGCCGTATTGCTCAGCCTGAATTTGTTAAACGCCTGCGCTTCACCCAAAGAAATAAATGAAAACGCTTCGGCGGAAGAACTTTATACGCACGCCCATAAACTCCTGGACAAGACGTCTTACGCCAAAGCCGCCGAAACTTTTGAAAAAGTCGAGCTTGAGCATCCTTACTCCAAATGGGCAACCAAAGCCAAACTAATGGGCGCTTACGCTTATTATAAAGATCAAAAATATGACGATGCCGTTATGAGTCTTGACCGTTTTATCAAATATCATCCGGGAAATCAGGACGCGCCTTATGCTTATTATCTGAAAGCGCTGTGCTACTATGAACAGATTGTAACCGTTGACAAAGACCAAAGCAATACCGCCAAGGCCAAAGAAGCTTTCGAACAGGTCATTAACCGTTTTCCCGACAGCGAATATGCACAGGATGCCAAACTCAAAATTGATCTGACCAATGACCATCTGGCCGGTAAAGAAATGGAAGTCGGCCGTTATTATCTCAACCAGAAGAACTACCTCTCCGCCCTGAACCGCTTTTCGGTCGTTGTCAACCAATATCAAACCACCAGCCACATTGAAGAAGCCTTGTATCGTCAGGTGGAAATTTACACCATTCTCGGACTGAATACTGAAGCCCGCACCGCGGCAAAGGTCTTATCCTACAACTACCCCGATGGTAAATGGACCCAAAAAGCTAAAAACATTATCGGGAGCAAATAAGAAAAGATGCTGCAATCGCTTTCCATCCGCAATGTCGTGCTGATTGACAAACTGGATTTGGATTTCAAATCCGGCCTTAGCGTACTGACAGGCGAAACCGGCGCAGGAAAGTCAATTTTATTGGATTCCGTCGGACTGGTGCTTGGCAACCGTGCCGAAACTTCACTTATCCGCCATGGTGAAGACAAACTGGCGGTTGCGGCATCTTTTTCCTTACCTAAAGCAGATAATCCTCTGTGGAAAATTTTTGAAGAAAACGAGTTGGAAGTTGAAGACGAGCTGATTGTCAAACGTGTCTTGTCACGTGACGGCAAAGGCAAAATTTTTATCAACGACCAACCGGTCAGTGCCAAACTGCTGAAAGAAGCCGGCAAATATCTGGTAGAAATTCACGGCCAGTTTGACAATCAGGGACTTTTGAATCCTGCCAACCATCGTGACGTGCTGGACGCTTTCGGAGCTTATCCTTCCTTGCTCGAAAATATCAAAGCCAAATTCGGCGCTTATCGCAATGCCCATAAAGCCCGTCTGGAAGCCGAAGAAAACATTTTGCATGCCAAAGACGAGGAAGAAAACCTGCGCCATTGGGTCGAAGAACTGGAAAAGATCGGTCCGGCTGAAGGGGAGGAGAACGAATTGGGCAAACGCCGGCTGGAGCTGATGAACGCCGAAAAAATCATTGAAAATCTGAACCATGCCTATGGCGCTTTAACACAGGGAGCGGACGTTTTGTCAGCACTGCGGCAGGCTCAGTCAGCCATTTACAAAGCCAATGACATGGTTGACGGCAAATATTCCGATATTATTGATGCTCTGGAACAGGCCATGATCGAGGCTGATGAAGCTGTCAATCAGATTGAAAACGCTTCCTCCAATGTTGCGGTTGATACCGGCGAACTGGAAGAAATCGAAAGCCGCCTGTTTGCCCTGCGCGGACTGGCACGCAAACATCAAGTGGAAATCGACGCCCTGCCCCGTGTCCTGACGGAATTAAAACAAAAGCTCAACAACATCGAATTCGGCGAAGAAAGACTGATAAAACTGCGCAAAGCCGAAGACACCGCAAAACTGGATTACGTTAAAGCGGCCAACGAACTGTCACAAGCCAGACAACAAGCCGCCGCAAAACTGGACGCTGCCGTTATGCAGGAACTGCCGCCGCTGAAAATGGAAAAAGCAAAATTTGTAACCCAAATTGCCAAACAGGAAGAAAACCTGTGGGGAGAAGGCGGTTTTGACACCGTAACTTTTACCGTTGCCACCAATCCCAATTCTCCTCAGGGACCAATTAACAAAATTGCCTCAGGCGGTGAGCTCGCCCGCTTTATGCTGGCCTTAAAAGTCAATCTGGCACAAAGCTCAAGCGTTGAAACAATGATCTTTGACGAAGTTGACGCCGGAGTCGGCGGTGCCACCGCGCAGGCAGTCGGCGAAAGACTGTCCCGACTGGCACAAGGCGTTCAGGTACTGGTTGTCACTCATTCGCCGCAAGTCGCAGCCAAAGGCAATAACCATTTCAAAGTTGAGAAAAATACTGTGGACAATGTCACCACAACCAATGTGCGAGAATTGCATGCTGATGAAAAATGCGAGGAAATCGCCCGCATGCTGGCCGGAGAAAAAATATCCGACGAGGCCAGAGCGGCCGCCAAAGTTTTGCTCAGTGCCTGACAATACAATCAAAAAAGAGAGAGGCAAAAACCTCTCTCTTTTTTACATATGGATTATATGGCCTTCAAAATATAATCGCTCAGTTTTGAAACATAAAACGCCGGATCGGAAATCGGCTCTCCTTCGGCAATTTTCGCCTGATCAAGAATAATTCTGGCAATCTCCTCAACCTTTGGCTTCTGTGCCTCGTCACTCACCATGTCTGCCAACCGGATAATAAGCGGATGATACGGATTCAACTCCAAAATGCGGGTACTGGCAAAAGCCGTCTGCTGCTGGTGATTCCTCATCAACCGCTCCAGATGAATACTCATCTGCCCCTGCTCCACCGTCAGGCTGGCCGGACTGTTGGTCAGTCTTTCTGTTGTCACAACCTTGCCCACGTCATTCTTAAACATCCCGCTCATCAGCGCGGTCAGTTTCTCCATGTCTCCGTCTCCGGCTTTCTGATCTTTACGCTCGATTGCCAGATCAATATCGGCTTGGGAAATATGCTTAACGGCAAAACCTTTATAATTCGGCAGCGTCTGCGTCCAAAACTCGTCAATCGGATCCGTCAGCAGCAAAACCTCGATTCCTTTCGCCTTAAAGGCTTCCAACTGCGGATTGTTTGACAACACGTTGATATCGTCGCCGGTAATATAATAAACGGCCTTTTGCTCATTTTCGCCGATTTTAACATTTTTCGCCCGCTCAATATAGTCATCAAGCGACGTGTATTTTTGCAAATCCAGCGTTGAAATAAAGCGGGACAGTCCGGCAATCTCCTCCCGATTCCCGAAATCTTCATAAATTCCCTCTTTGAATGCCGCCCCGAAAGCTTTCCAGAAAGTCATATAATCGTCATAGTTTCCGGCACGGTTTTTCAGTTCTTTCAGCAATCGTCCGACCAACCCGTGCTTGATTTTTTCAATCAATGCATTGTGCTGCAGCATCTCGCGCGAGATATTGAGCTGCAAATCGGAACTGTCAACCACGCCTTTGACAAAGCGCAGATAATGCGGCATCAGCTCTTCAACCTTGTCAGAAATAAATACCTTGTTGACATACAGCTTCAAACCGTTCTGACTGTCGGGTTGAAACAAATCATACGGCGGCTCCGAAGGAATAAACAACAGGCCGGTATATTCAATATTGCCTTCAGCCTTAAAATGCAGTGTCAGCCACGGTTCATCAAAATTCTTGGAAATATGATGATAAAACTCCTTATACTGGTCCTGCGTAATCTCGCTTTTTGAACGCGCCCATAAGGCCGAACCGGTATTGACCGTTTCCTCGCCGGCCTCTCCCAGACACAAAACAATCGGATAACCGATATGGTCGGAATATGTGCGGATAATATGACGCAGATAAATCGTATCAACAAAGTTTTTCTGGTCTTCTTTCAAAAACAGCTTGATTTCCGTACCGTTACCCTCTTTTTCGGCCTCACGGATTTCAAAACCGCTGCGCCCGTCCGAAACCCAAAACCATGCCTTGTCCTCACCAGCTCTGCGCGTCAGGATTTCAACCTTGTCCGCCACCATAAAAGCCGAATAAAAGCCAACGCCGAACTGGCCGATTAAATCCATGGCCGATCCGTTGTCACTGACATTTTTAACAAAATCAGCCGTACCTGATTTTGCAATCGTCCCCAAATGATTAATCAAATCATCTTTATTCATGCCTATGCCGTTATCGGCAATTTTCAGGGTATTGGTCTTGGCATCCGGTGTAATCATAATTTTAAACGCACCGGAATTTTTGGCAATATCCGGATTCGTCAACGCCAGATAACGCAGCTTGTCACAGGCATCGCTGGCATTGGAAATCAGCTCGCGCAAAAAAATGTATTTTTCCGAATACAAAGAGTTGACCACAATATCCAGAAGCTTGCCGACTTCCGCCTGAAAATCCATCTTTTCTGACATTTTTTTCTCCTCATAGTAACGCCTATTTACTGAGATATATGGGAAACAAAATCTTCTTTCGCAAGACTTAAGCACAAATAAATCGATTTTTTGCTTGCTTTTCTTACGAATTTGGGTAAATTACGCACTGAACTAATCAATTGATCTAGGAGATTTTAAATGGTTTCTGTAGTTAACGATTCTTGCATCAAATGCAAATCCTGCGCAGACGTATGCCCGGTAGATGCATTTCATGAATGCGAAACTCAGCTGGTTGTAGATCCTGATACCTGCATTGATTGCGGCGTTTGCATTTCCGAATGCCCGCAGGAAGCAATCACTTCTGATGACGAAGCTGATGAAAAATGGGTAAAATTCAATGCCGAGCAGGCAAAAATTTGCCCGGGCGCCAACGATTAATTCCATTGCGGAATTTTTCTCAAACAAAAAAGGTCTCTGCCATAACGGAGACTTTTTTTATTTGCTTGCTTTTCCCGACAAAACAGACTACATAAAAATAAAAAAAACAACTAAGGAAACGTAATAATGTCAAACAGAGATGCAACTTTTTATGATGTCGTCGGCATCGGTAACGCCATGGTAGACGTAATGGCCAAAGTCGGCGATGGTTTTCTGACGGAACGCGGTCTGACCAAAAGCGAAATGACACTGGTCGGCGCCCAAGAAGCCGGAAAAATTTATGCAGACATCATGCCGGAACGGGAAATTTCCGGCGGTTCGGCGGCCAACACCGTTGCCGGCCTTGCTTCTTTGGGGGGAGCCCCTGCTTTTATCGGCAAGGTTCATGAAGACGAGCTCGGTCAGGAATTCAGCCGCAGCATCGGCGGTGCCGGCGTGGATTTCTTCACACCGCCGCTCAATGAAGGCCCAATGACCGGACGCAGCATCGTTCTGGTCACGCCGGACGCGGAGCGCTCCATGTTCACCTATCTCGGCGCAGCCGGCAGACTCTCTGCCGAAGACATTGACGAAGAGATTATCAAAAGCACAAAAATTGTTTATCTTGAAGGCTATCTTTGGGACGAAGGAAATGCCAAAAAAGCCATGCAACGTGCCTGTGAACTGGCACATAAGCATAACAAAAAAGTCGCATTCAGCCTGTCTGACAAATCTTGCGTTGACCGCCACCGAGAAGAATTCATGAAACTGATTTCCGATTCGGTTGACATTTTGTTCGGCAACGAAGAAGAAATCAAAGCCCTCTTTCAGGAGCAGGACTTTTACAAAACCCTCGACTTAATCAAAACCGAGGTTGAAACCGCCGCCATTACCCGCAGCGATAAAGGCTCGGTTATTGTCAACGGCAGAACAAAAACTTTCGTCGAGGCAGAAAAGGTTGAAAACGTTGTCGATACCACCGGTGCCGGCGATCTGTACGCCGCCGGCTTCCTTTATGGTTACACTCAGGAACGCTCTTTGGGAACCTGCGCTTTAATCGGAGGTATTGCAGCTGCCGAAATCATCAGCCACTACGGTGCCCGCCCCGATGTCAGCCTGCGCGGTTTCGTCCGCAACAAGCTGTTGCAATACGGCAAAAGATTATAAGAAATAAAAGCGTTGCTCATCCGAACAACGCTTTTATTTTTTCTACACCCAGCAATAAGCCGAGCAACAACAAATAACATGCATATTTTATGCTCTGCCATAACAAAGCCAGAATCAAACCCACAGTCCCAAGCAATTTTGCAATCAATCCAACAATATGAAGCAAAACAATCGGAGCATAAGGAGACAGAAGCAAAACCACAATCCAAAACAGCTTGTTTTCAAACCAATTGATTGTTCCGCCGACAAATAACAAAACCCCGACCAGCATAAAATGAAAAGATGCCTCGGCAAGTCGGGAATAACTCTGTTCCTTAACAGGCAAAGCAATACTGGAACAAATTATCCCGTCTTCGTTTTTCACGACAACTTTAGCGCCGTCAACTTCAAACTCGCCTTCTTCTATGCCGTCTTCTTGAAGCTTTTTCAAAATCTGTTCTGCTTTTTGCCGATTTTTGCGATTAAAGAAACAACCCCAAACCACGTCTGCCACTACCAGCAAAATTCCCATACAAATAACTGCAATTCCGATAAACCTCAAAACATACAAAATATTTTCCATATACAATAATTTTAAAACAACATAATTTAATTTATCGTCGGGGAATGTAACAGATTTCAGACTAAAAGTAAACAAAAAAGCGAACCCCGAAAGATCCGCTTTTAACTTTAGAATGGAGAACATTTTGTTTTTCTGTAAATCCAAAAGATTGCATAAGCCACCATCCGCAGGACAGGCCTTGCTGCCCAGAAAGCAAACACTGCCAAAAACAAAGTAATAATACTGCCCCAGCCCAAACCATAGGCGCCCACAACATCCTGCACATTATACCCGATTAAAAAACCCAATACACTGCGCAAAATAGAAACAGGAACATTAAACTTACGCTCATAATCAATGACTCTGAAATATTCTTTCATACCGACCACAAACAATGTAGCATAAGACCCCGAACGATCTAAGCCGTCAAGTAAAGGAATCAGCGCCAGAGCAATGGCAAGACCAATTCCAAGAGTAACAATTATTACTGCAATCATAATTTTATTTTTTAATCATTTATACTTATGTTGCGGACCGATAACGGCAACCAAAACCATAATCAGTCCCTCCCAGAACAACGTCAGCGCCAACGGGCCGATTAACCCGAAAGCACAACTCCGCCAGAGCTTCCACCCGTGAAACATCCAAAAATAAAAAGCCATAAAACACATTGCCGCCGCCAGCACCGTCTGTAAAACGTGCATAATCCTGTTTTCGGCCCAGTCTGTTCCTGTATTGCAGCTTTTATAACAAAACTGACAGGCATAATGAAACCTGTAATGGTGGATTCCCATAAGAATCAAAGCAACCAGCCCTGTTATACAACTGAAAACAAACAGCCAGGGCATTAAGAACTCAAACCTGTTCATAGAGATAAAAATTTAACGTTAATAATAAAATAAAAATATTCTTTCTGATGACAAAGTATAATTGTTTGCCTTAATTGTCAAAAAAAAATTTTAGCCTTGCTGCACTAAATTCTTGAAATTTAAAATTAACTTGCTATTGTGAAAACGAATTTATACCAAAATCTTTTTTCAGGCATTTTTTGCCGGCTGTTGACCGGCTGTATAGTCTTGTGCCGGAAAAAGTTTAACAAGTTTTATGAAAGAAATAACACAATGGAAATGCGCAATATTGCCATCATCGCCCACGTAGACCATGGCAAAACCACAATGGTCGACGGCCTGTTAAAACAAAGCGGTACCTTCCGGGAAAACCAGAAAGTTGAAACTTGCGTCATGGACAGCAATGACCTCGAACGTGAAAGAGGTATTACAATTCTGTCAAAATGTACTTCCGTCAATTGGAAAGGCACACATATTAATATCGTTGATACACCGGGTCACGCAGACTTTGGCGGTGAAGTAGAACGTATCCTGTCAATGGTAGACGGCGTTGTTCTGCTGGTTGACTCCTCCGAAGGCCCGATGCCGCAAACAAAGTTCGTCCTCGGTAAGGCCTTAAAACTCGGTCTTTGCCCGATTGTCGTTATCAATAAGGCTGACAAGGCCGATGCCCGCGTTGATGCCGTCCTTGATGAAATTTTTGATTTGTTTGTCAGCCTTAACGCCAATGATAAACAACTTGATTTTCCGGTACTTTACGCTTCCGGCCGCAACGGCTGGGCCGTAAAGGAAATGACCGATGAAAAGAAAGACCTGACCCCGTTATTTGAGCTGATTTGTTCATATGTTCCGGCGCCGTCCTGCAATCCTGATGCGCCGTTTTCCATGCTGGCCACGACACTGGAAGCCGACAAATTTATCGGCCGTCTGCTGACAGGCAAAGTCCAGTCGGGAACATTGCACGTTAACGATACCGTCAAAGTCTTAAACGGCGAAAGCAAAGAAATCGAACGTGTCCGCATCAGCAAAATTCTGGCTTACCGCGGCTTAAACCGGGATAGTCTGGAAGAAGCCCATGCCGGAGACATCATTGCCGTTGCCGGAATTGTCAAAGGTACGGTGGCAGATACCATATGCGCACTGGACGTTTCACAGGCTATTCACGCCCAGCCGATTGATCCGCCGACTTTGGCCATGACATTCTCAATCAACGATTCTCCTTTGGCCGGCCGCGAAGGCGACAAAGTCACCTCCCGTATGATTTGGGACAGATTATGCAAAGAAGCCGAAGGAAACATTGCTTTAAGAATTTCCCGCACCGATTCGACGGATTCATTTGAGGTCGCCGGCCGCGGCGAACTTCAACTCGGCGTTTTGATTGAAACCATGCGCCGTGAGGGTTTTGAATTATCAATTTCCCGCCCGCGCGTTCTGATGAAACGTGATGCCAACGGCTCTCTGTTGGAACCGATTGAAGAAGTTGTTGTCGATGTGGATGAAGAATTCTCCGGCACCGTTGTTGAAAAACTTGGCCGCCGCCGTGCTGAACTGATTGAAATGATTCCGTCTCAAGTCGGCAATAAAGTCCGCCTGATTTTCAATGCACCGTCCCGCGGCTTAATCGGATATCATTCAGAATTTTTGACAGACACCCGCGGCACCGGCGTCATGAACCGCTTGTTCAAATGCTATGATCCTTATAAGGGAGAAATTGAAGGCCGTCGCAACGGCGTGCTGATTTCCAGCGAAACCGGCACCGCAATCGCCTATTCTTTATGGAAACTGCAAGATCGCGGCCCGATGTTTATTGACCCAAGCGTTCCTGTTTATACCGGCATGATTATCGGCGAACACACCAAACCGAACGATCTGGAAGTCAATCCCTGCAAGGCCAAACAGCTGACCAACATCCGCGCTGCCGGAAAAGACGAGGCAATTGATCTGATTCCGCCGCGTAAACTGACTTTGGAACAAGGTTTGTCTTACATCCAGGAAGATGAACTTCTGGAGGTCACTCCCAAAACACTGCGCCTTCGCAAACGGATTCTTGATCCGATTGCCCGCAAACGTGCCAAACCGGATATTATAGAATAAAATGAAAATCCCTGCCACACATACCGGCAGGGATTTTTCACATTCTCTTTTTTGAATTGCGTTCCTCTTTTTACCTACGCCATTCTCCTTTTTCTTTCCTCTCCCTGATTAGCCAAAATCCCCTCTGCTTTTCCTATCCTGCTGTCCAAAATCTCCACCTTACTTTTCATTATATATTGACTCTTGCGTTTTCTTGTGCTATAGTGACATTAGTATTAACCATTCTGAACACGCTGCTGTTCAGATAAAGAAAAAAGCAACCTGCTCGGCAGGCGCGCGGCGGGTTGTCAGCTCTCTGCTTCAGAGACCGCGTTGCTATGACAGGAAATATGACAGAGAATGTGCTTTGAAAAGAATTTTTATTATGGGAGGAAGCCGATGAAAAACATTAACAGAAATATGCTACACATGAAACTAAACTCTGCGGTATCAGCCTTGGCTGTGGCCACAGCCTTCTCGGTTCTCCTCCCGCCTTCCAACGCTTATTGTGGCGTCTGTTTCCTGCCAGACTGCAGCGATGATGAGCTTATTCTTATTGAACCAATCGATGTTAAATATTGTGAAAGCAAAGGCTTTACCTATTATGCTTCAGGTAAATGTCCGCAGTATTATGCTAAAGTTGCGGAATGTAACCGGGATGACCATTATCTTAAATGCGATGCTCAGACTTGGTGTAAGCAAAACGGATATAATACAACATCATGTTCCATCCCGAACTATGTTGACCAGCCCTGTCCTAGTTACGGTTCCCTTTACAAAGGTTGTAAAAGAGACAATGACCGGGCTTGTAAGGAAACCGGTTTTACCAAAACCTGTCCGTCAGGTCAGAAGCTTAAAAAGAACTCCGGCCGCTGCTCCTATGATTCTTCTTATGGAACATGTTGCAAGCCGTCCGGTTGTCCGGCTTATACTTCGCTGTCCTCTTCATCCTACGGCACGAACGGTACCGACGGCTGCGAGTATGCCTGCTACTACACCTGCAACATGAACTGTCCGTCCGGAACTTCAACCTCAAACCCCGGAGGCTGCGGCGGGTCGACCCGTAACGGATGTAATACAAAGACTTGTTATTATCCTTATCAATCATGCTGCACACCTTACAGTGATGAAAGCGGATGTTCCTGCGGAACTTACTCCTGTTCCGATGGCTGTAGCGGTACCAGAAAATGCTGTTCTGCCTGCCCAAAACCTGAACCGGACACTTCCGGAGCCAATACACAAGACTGCTCAAGCGGTTATTATCGCGCCAATGGAGAAGTTACTTCTATTCATAATGGAGAAGAAGCAATTGCTTCTTCCGGAGGATGGTGGTGCTTTCCTCTTGCCGACCGCTGGCTTGATAGCGAGTTAACAGGCATCAGTCGTCGCCTGATTAGCGTATTTCAAATGAGAGGAACATATAACTTTACAGGCGATCCTTATATTAATGAAATCGAATATAGCAACGGAACGATTATTAATGGGAATATATCTGTCGGCAATATTTATGCTCACAGCGGCACTATAACATTCAATGGACATGTTACAGTAATGAATACTGTTCTGATAGCTTCCGGTGCCAATGTTTATTTCAAAGGCGGTGTAACATTCAGAGGTCATGAAGTCGGAGCGGACCGCTGTTCAAATAATTGGACAGGATGGGGAGATTCGGGAAGCGGACGCTGTAATATTTCAGGAACGCGGTATTATTAACGCTCAAACTGACAAAAACCCCCGACTTTAACCAAATCGGGGGTTTTTATACTTCACACAAAAAATGTTTAAGCACGGACTTTGTCATTTTTCAGACGTTCGGCAATTTGATCCTCCATTGCCAGTTTCAGCTCAATCCTTTTAGCCTTGTCATCATCCCGAAAAATTCCGCCGGCAGATAAAACTGTTGCTTTCTTATGGGCTTTATTCAGCTGAAAAGACAAAGAAGCATCAGCCTCAGGCTCTTTTCCGCCACCCAGATAAACCATTTGGCCTTTATGTTCCAAACTGTTAGCCATAGCCGACCGCTGCGCATCTGCTTTAGACAAACTCGCGCTTGCAAGCATACCGGAAATTCCTTTATTCAAAACAAACTGTTTCGTCTGGGCGTTATTTCCTTTCCCCAGTGCCTTTACATTATTTAATTGTTCTTTTTCCATTAATTCTCTCCGTAACGAAACATCTTTTCTTTTGTCCATTATCACAAGTTAAAGAACTTTTGTCAACGGTTATTTTCAAGTTTATCCTCAAAAGAAGCAGAAAATTTCAGTTTTTTTATGCGCTTTATTAACTTTTATGACATATAGTACCTAAAAACAGGTAAATTAAGTCTTAAGAGAACAAAAATGTCACTATTCAAATCAGTTGCCGCTTTTGGCGGAATCACGCTTATCAGTCGTCTGACCGGATTTGTCCGTGATATGTTTCTGGCAAATTTTTTAGGAGCCGGCGCTGTATCCGATGCCTTTTTTGTCGCATTCAAACTGCCCAACCTGTTTCGCAATCTGTTTGCCGAGGGCGCTTTTACCAGCGCTTTTGTTCCCATGCTCTCGCACAAGCTCGTGTCAGAAGACAAAGAAAAGGCTCTGCACTTTGCTTCTCAGGCAATTTCGATTCTGGCTTTCGTGCTGTTCTTGTTGGTCTTGCTTATGGAAATTATTATGCCCTGGGTCACGCCGCTTTTGGCGCCGGGCTTCATTACCAAAGGCGGGGATATTGCTCTGGCCACCCAGTTGTCACGCATTACCTTTCCTTTTTTATTTTTTGTATCGGTTGTTTCCTTTCAGTCCGGAGTCTTAAATTCTTTCGGCAAATTTGCCGCGCCGGCGGCTGCTTCAATCATCTTAAATCTGACCATGATCGCCTCGGTTTTTATGTTTGTCCCGTTCAGCATAACACCGGCTCACGGCATGGCCTGGGGCGTATTCATTGCCGGAATTCTGGAAATCATTTGGCTGAGTTTCTTTTTGCGTCAGGAAAGCATCTCTCTTCGTCCCGATTATCACCTTTTAAATATCTTTTGCAATCCTGACATTCGCACACTGTTCCGGCGCATTGCCCCCGGCATTCTCGGCGCCGGCGTTTATCAGATTAACATGGTTGTCGACACCATTCTGGTATCTTTAGTCGGAGCCGGCGCAATCTCCTGGCTCTACTATGCCAACCGTTTGCAACAGTTGCCGCTTGGTGTCGTCGGTGCTTCAATCAGCGTAGCTTTACTCCCGATTCTTTCACGCCACATCAAGGCCGGAGAAAAAGCACAGGCAGAAAACACCCAGAACAAAGCCGTTGAATACGGCGCCCTGCTTTCCATACCGGCCGCCGTAGCCTTAATCGTACTGGCAGACCCGATTATCAATCTTTTGTTCCAACACGGAAGATTCGGCGCTTTTGAAACGCTGATGACTTCTCAGGCCGTTATTGCCTATTCGGTCGGTCTGCCGTTCTATGTCATCGTCAAAGCCCTTACCCCCAACTTTTTTGCCCGCGGAGACACGCGCACACCGGTAAAATACAGCATTGTCGTCTTAATCGCCAACCTGGCTTTCAGCCTGCTGCTGATAAAACCCTTCGGCCATGTCGGCATTGCAAGTGCCACCACGATTGCCGCATTTGTTTCTTTGTATCAATATTGCCACGGGCTGAAAAAACGCGGCTATTGGAGCTTTTCGCGCCAGTTGAGCATTAAAATTTTAAAAATCACTTTATCCTCTCTGGTAATGGGCACCGTCCTGATTCTGAGCCAACATGCAGCTGACACTTATCTTGGCAACTGGCTTGACACGCCATACCTGATAAAAATACCGGTTTTTGCAATTTTGTGCTTTATCAGCCTGATAAGTTTTGCTATAATGGCCAAACTGACAGGCGTGCTTGACATTATGGAAATTGCCGCCATAATATTGAAAAAAGGAAAAAAATAATGTCGGACAAATTCAAAAAACTTTTAAAAAACAGCTCGGATTTTGTTCTTGCCCAAATAAAAAAAATCAATTTTCCGGTCATCAGACACAAGATCAGCCGCTTTTTCCGCTCCTGGTGGCAGCTGATTGCCATACTCTTTGCCTGTATTTTGTTTTTATACTACCCGATAGGCGGACTGCTTGTTGAAGATATTGATACCAACACGGATATAGAAATTGTCCAAAAACGCCCGGAACAATCATCCGCAATAGAAATGATGGCTTTTATTATTAACCGGGAAGTCAGCGGCAAAATGTGGACACCCAATCTGCCGTTCTTTTTTCCGTCTTACTTCTTGGACAATATGCCTAACTTTCAGCTCGGAATGATATCAAGCGTCTCTTGCCTCGCACAGGCAATGTCGCAACGGCTGACCCGCTCCATTGATGACAAAAGGGAAATGCATCTGGCTGAAGCCGCCAAACTCTTGCAATATCCGGGAAACGTCTGGATGTTTTCTCCGGAAAACCGGCTGATGCCGGCGCCGTCTTCCAACAGCCAATATCGCAAAGCCCGCAAACAACTGATAAAATACAGCTATAATTTGAACGACGGTTCGGAAGTATTTTATCGCAGGCCGGATGACCTGGCTTGGTTTATGACGCGTTTTGCCGCGGGCCTTGGAAAAAGTCTGGAAAAAATAGAAACACAAGTGCGTGAATACAGCTCAAACCTGACAGATACTCAGGCAGATGACATCTTTTATTACACCCGCGGACAAATGTACGCCGACTTTCTGCTGCTCAAAGCCTTGGGAGCAGACTATAAACACATCATTCTTGAGCGCAATCTCTATCTGCAATGGACACAGATGTTAAGCGCTCTGGAGCTCGGTGCCCAAATAGCGCCGGCAATCGTCCGCAACGGCGAAATTGACAGCATTACGGCACCCAACCACCTGTTGGCAATGGCCTACTACACAACCCGTGCCCGTTTTCTGATGAGAGAAATTGCCCAAACATTAAAAATGCCAAAACCCCGGCCTCAATAAACAAGACAAGGACAAAAAATGATTATCGAAACCCAAAACACCCCGGACATCAATGTAATGAACTTTTTTCCGCCGGAAAAGCTCTTAAAATCAGGTTCTGCCGAATTTGTCGATGCCAAATCGCTGCGCAAATCTCCTCTGGCAGAAAAGATTTTTGACTTGGGTGGCATCGTATCTGTCTTTATAACATCAGATATGTTGTCCGTAACCAAAGAAGCCGAAGCGCAATGGGACGATTTGAAACCGCAAATTCTGGCCGAAATCATGGACTATCTCTCTACCGGCGAAGACATTGTCATTCCTCCGGCGGAAAATCCGGCGGAAGACGACGTCGTCAAACAAATTCAGGGGCTGATAAATGCCCGTATCCGTCCGGCTTTAAAACAAGACGGCGGCGATATTGCTTTTAAGAAATTTGAAAACGGCATTGTTTATGTTGAGCTGCAGGGCAATTGTTCCGGCTGCCCCTACGCTGCCGTAACATTAAAAGAAGGCGTGGAAAAAATCCTTAAAACCTACATCCCACAGGTCAAAGCCGTAAAAAACTTTGATAAAGAGAGACAATGATAACGCGCTGTTTTTGCATATTTTTTACAATTCTCCTGCTGATGCCGCCTGCCGTTTTTGCCGGCGAAGACGGCCTTAATCTGAAAAACATTACGGTACAACGGCTACAGAATCTTTATGACAAATACGGCTACCAGAGTTACCTCTTTGTAAAAAAAGGACAAGTTCCGCCGATTTTTCTGCAAAAATTCCCGCGTGATTTTGATAAAATAAAAGACAATGACATCCGCAACCGGATGTTCATCAAAATCCTCACGCCGCTGGCCTTAAAAGTCAACGAAGAAATATTAAAGGAACGTCAGGAAGTATTGCAGATAAATCAGGATTTCAAAAAAAATCGAGAACTTTCCGATTCCCAAACCAAACGGCTGGAAGAACTGGCCGCCAAATACGATGCCTTTACGAGATTAAAAGGCTACCGCCGCCACCAGTTGCAAATCCAAATGCTGAGAACCCGCATTGCTCCCGTTCCGGTTTCTTTCTTAATTGCCGTATCGGCTATGGAAACCAACTGGGGTTCTTCCCGCATTGTCAAAGAAGGCAACTCTTTATATAAAGAATTAAGCTGGTATACGAACGAAGGGCTAAAACCGCAGGATGAAACCGAAGACGATTCTTACCGGATTCGAACTTTCCCGTCTTTATACGATTCGATGGCTTCTTATGCCCTGCATTTTAATTCCTCCGTCGACTTTGACCACACACGCTATCTCCGCAGCCTGAAACTGGCCGACGGCGGCAATTTGTCAGGCCAGGAACTGGCACACGCCATGCTTTTTCAAAGCCCTCTCAAAAACTATGTCGGCATACTCAAATACACCATAACATTTTATCGCCTGATGTATTTGGACGTCACAACGCTTGCCGATAAACTGTTACCTTCTGAAAATGCCTCGCATTAAAAGAAAAAATAAAGATAATTCAACTTTTAAAGAGTAAAAACAAGAGTTTTAAAAAAAATTTCCACAAGAATTAACGATTTTTCTGGCAATTTGTACAGAATTTTTCTATGATAAGATTGATATGAGCGAATCGCTATAGGACGACAAAATGGATCATGCTTTAACTTCGCAGGATGTCATTAGACTATCTAAAAACTTTACCGTAGATAACAAGATCTCAACGGCGCAAAAAATCAGCGCCTATTACAACGGCAACAGCTTAACGGCCGAGGGGATGAAAATCGCCGAAGACATTTTCCGCATCATGGTGCATGACGTAGAAATTAAAGTTCGGGCCGTGCTGTCGGAAAGTCTGAAAAAAGCCCGAAACATTCCGCAAGACATCGTCGATTCCATTATTAACGACCATGACAGTGTTGCAGTCCCTTTCATAAAATACTATCAAAACTTCTCGCGGGAAGACCTGCTCCAGATTTTAGAATTCCAAAGCATCAACAAGCAGAAAGCAGTTGCGGAACGGGAAAATCTGACGGAAGACATCTCCCAGTACATTGTTGAAAAATGCCCCGAAGAAGTCATCAACACCCTGATCCAGAACCCGACCGCCAACATCAAAGAACAGTCTTACTTTTCCATCATCAACAAATACCACGATAACAGCACCATAAAAGAAAGTCTCATCTCCCGTCCGGAACTGCCGATAACCGTCATCGAAAAAATCGTCAATTACTTGTCTCAAGAATTAAAAAGACGCCTCATTATCACCCACAAACTTCCGACCGACATTGCCAGCGACCTCATTGAACAGGTCAAAGAAAAAACCACCCTCAGAATTTCCGAAGAATACAGCTCCGACAAACAAATAGAAGAACTCGTCCACCAATTGTACAGCAACAACCGGCTGACGCCTTCTCTGGTTGTCCGCTCAATCTGCCTCGGCGATTTGACCTTTTTTGAATACGCGCTGGTCTACCTTTCCAATACGCCGATTACCGAGGTTCGCAAAATATTGTTCAACACCTCTCTTGACTTTATGATTAGAAATCTGCTAAGAAAAGCTTATATTCCTAAATCAATGTTCCCGGCCGTATTCAGTGCCTTAAAAGTGATTCAGGAGATTCGGTTTGACGTCAAGGACAACAACCGCAATGCGTTTTCCCACCGCGTCATTGAACGGATTCTCTCTTTTGGCAACGCCGCGGAAGAATTCAAAGAGGAAGACATCAATTATCTGATTTCCAAAATCAGTTAGAATTTTGCGGGGGAAAATTTGGCCGTTAACATCAGCGCAGACACACTCCTTGAGCTGACCAACTCGCTCACTCAGGAACAAGACACAACGGTAATCATCGAAAAAGTCATCCGTACGGCACAGGATGTCTGCAATGCTGACGGCGCGACTTTTTACACCGTTAACGATGACAACTTTTTACGACTGGTCTTCTCCTACAGCAAAAGCCTGAAAATCCATAAAATCGGCTCGGACAACAAATACTATACCAACCCGACATATCTGCCCGACCAACGCCGGATCAGTCCGAAAAGCATAATCGTCACATCGGCACTGAACAAAGAAATCATCAACACACCGGATATATACGCTGAAAATTTTGACAATTCGGTTTATGACGCTTTTGATAAAGATTATGACTACCGTTCGGTTTCCATGCTGGTCATTCCTGTCTTAAACCACAAAGGAAACATCATCGGCGTTGCCCAGTTCATTAATGCAATGGACTTGGGCGGAAGATATATCAGCTTCACTTCCGAAGTCCAAAAAAACACCCAGTCGGTCTGTAACCTGCTCGCTCCTTTTCTGGAAAGCCATAAACTCAGCGAAGACTACGCCAGCCTTTTGGAGTCTTTTATCGAGGTACTGGGACGCGCCGTTGACGCCAAATCGCCGTTTACCGGCATTCACTGCAAACGCGTACCGGTCATCGCCCGAATGCTGGCCATGGCCGCCGTCCAGACGGAACGCGGGCCGCTTAAAAATTTTGAAATGTCGGATGACGACTGGTATGCCCTGCACATTGCCTCATGGCTGCACGATTGCGGAAAGGTCACCACGCCGGAATACATCGTCAACAAAGCCACCAAACTTGAAACCATCAACAACCGGATTCATGAAATCCGCAACCGTTTTGAGATTTTGCGCCGCGACGCCCACATCGATTATTTGAAAAAACGCCTGCAAAACACCGATACTCAGGAAAATCTGCAAAAAGAATTTGTTGCACGCGTTAAACAACTGGAAGACGACTATGAATTTATTGCCCGCTGCAATATCGGCGATATCCCGATGACGGAAGACGACATTGCACGGCTCGAAAATATCGCAAAAATCCGTTTTATGAGATATTTCAACCGGATGCTCGGCCTGTCCTGGGCAGAAAGAAACAGCATTTCCGATACTGAGCTTTATTCCCACCCGTCTTTGGAAAACCTCATCCAAAACCGCGAAGATCAGGTTACGGCGCCGTATAACCACGGAGAACTGTACAACCTGCGCATCCGCAACGGCACAATCAACAAACAGGAACGCGAAAAAATTAACGAACACATCGTCGTGACAATTGACATGCTCAAAGCGCTTCCGTTCCCCAAAGAACTTTCCAATGTTGTGGAATACGCCGGCTCACACCATGAGCGCATTGACGGCAAAGGCTATCCGAACGGCCTGACCGGTTCACAGATGTCCGTTCCCGCCAAGATTATGGCAATTGCCGATATCTTTGAGGCGCTGACATCAACGGATCGTCCGTATAAAGAACCCAAAAAACTCTCCAGTGCACTCGCCATATTGAAAGAATTGTCAGAAACCGGACACATTGACCGCGACTTATATGAAGTTTTTGTCAGCAGCAAGGTTTACGAAGACTACGCGGAGCAATATATGAATCCGGAACAAATAGATGATGTCAATCCGGAGGATTACTTATAATGCTTAAAATTCATACCGTACTGTGCCGTGCCGGCACCATGGACAATTATGCCTATATTTTGATAGACGAAGCAACCGGAACTTCGGCAGTAATAGACCCGTCGGAACCGGCTCCGATTATAGCGGAATGCCAAAAACTCGGCATTACGCCGGACTACATTCTGAATACTCACCACCATTTTGACCATACTGACGGCAACTTGGAATTAAAGGCGCGGTACCATGCCAAAGTTGTCGGCAACGTCAATGACGCCGCCCGCATTCCGGGGTTTGACATCGGCGTTGAACCGGAAAAAACTTTTGCCCTCGGCCAAAGCATTGCCCAAATCATCGACGTTTCCGCACATACGCAGGGACATGTTTTATATTATTTTGCCGAAGACAAAGCCCTGTTCACCGGCGATACGCTGTTTAACCTCTGCGTTGGCGGCCTGTTTGAAGGAACGGTTGATGAAATGTATAATGCATTGCAAAAAATCAGAAATCTGCCCGATGACGTCAACTTCTACCCCGGACATGAATATACTGTCCATGCCGCGGCTGACGCATTCCATGCCGACCCGCATAACATGGATTTGCGGCATTACCTGCAACGCGCCGACGAACGCCTCAAACAAGGGCTTCCGGTCTGTCCGGTAACGCTCGGAGAAGAAAAACGCTGCAACCCTTATCTTAAAGCCTCGACCCTCGGCCAATTAAAAAAGTTAATTTAGTGACAAAATTATAGACAGAACTATTTTTTTATGTTATAGTTCAGTTATAATTTATAAAAAGCGAGGCAGAAATGGCTAAACCGACAAAAAATCAAAAAGCAAACAACACCGAAGACATTATCAGAAAACGGATGTTGGAAATTCTCGGAGCATATTTTGATGAAAACGGCGGTTCTCCCCAAAACCTGCCCAAAGATATCGCCAATGAGGTTTTAAGAATATCCAAACTTACGGGCAAAGAACAAAAAAACGCCCTGCGGCAGTTTGAAGACAAATACCTGTCCAAACAAGTGGAATCTGAGCGCTGGGCAGAAAAAATCAATAAAGGCTGCAAAAAAAATCTGAACAGCGGCAAAGATAACATCTCCGGCAGCGACTTGGGCAAAAGCTTTGAAAAGCTGAAAACCAAATTTTTTTACGGCATGGTTAAAGAAAACAGCACAAAAGAAGAATTTAGCCAAAATGCGCTATTGATTCAGGAACTGCAAACAAGCTTAAATACATTCATTAATAGTGCAATAACAGAATATAAAAAACAATATCCCGACATGGATGAAGATATTGCCGTTAAAGATTATCAACAACGGTTTGCAGGCAAAATCAATGAAATCATGAACGAATCAAACTCGTTAAAAGACTTGAAACAAAAATTGACAACTTATCTTGAAACCATAAAACAAGTAACATCTCAACTGAAAACAATTACGCCTAAAGAGGACAAAAAGATGACCGAAGAAAAAAAGCCCATGACGGAAGAAGAAAAACAAAACATTGTCAAAGAAATGGAATTGAGAAGAAAAGCCCGCGAAAACTTGGGAATTTCGGAAAAAGGACTGTCTTCCGGCGTTGATTCTCTTGAAGAAAAACTCATCAAATCCTGGGCAGAAAAGCATCAAGTGGCATTAACGCATGAAATGCGCGATGCTGCAATTGAACATTTAAAATCACACTCAAACCTTGACGGCTTTATGGCAGACATGCCAAAAAAAGAAGCTCCTCTGGAACGCAAAAAACTTAAACTGGATGAAATGGAAAGCCCCGCCGTACCGGAAAAGCAGCCTCAGGAGGAGAAAAAAGAAACTGTTCCTTATGATGAACAATTGCAGAGCATCAAAGAACATTGGGAAAATTGGTGTGCAGAAACCAAAGACGAAAAAGATCAGCCGTTGCGCAATTTCAAAGAAATCCCGAACGAAGACGGTTTTCTAAAATTTGAAATCGAGCCGACCGAAGCCTTAAAAGCCCAAAATCCGGACGCCAAAGGCGCGGAAGTCACTTATTACAGCGACACCGAAGCCACCATGCCGATGACGGATTATGACTACTTTCACCAAATGGCCAAAGCCGCCAAAGAAGTATCGCATGCCGACGTCATTGAATGCGGAGAGATAAAAACTCCCGGTTATGCCACAAGACTGATTGCGGCCGCTTACGCTAACGGGCTTGATGTTGAAAACGCCCCCAACAAACTTGACCTGAGCAATGAAACCCTCAAAGGCATTCCGGACGAAACCGTCCTCACGGTTTTGGATAAACAGATTTTCAACCGTGATTCCGGCACAGCCGAAAAAATTGACTATGACAGCGTAAAAGATGCTTTGCGTATTTATAAAGACATTCAGGAACGTGCTAAAGACGAAAACGGCAACCCAAAAGGCCAGATGAAAAGTCTGGACATCAGCAAAATGCGCTTTACCGATGAAGCCGCCAAAAACAAAACCATTGCCGCCGCCTTGGAAATGGACTTAAAGATCGAAGGCGTTGATAAATTAAACCTCACTCAGGAAGCTAAAGAAGGCCTTCCTGAAAATGCGGCAAAATTGCTTGGAACAATGCAAGTCGGATTGTTAAGAGCCAAAGCCCAAAAGCTTCATGACCCCAACACTTCTCAAGAAGAACGCGAGGCCTTAAAAACAGAGAAAATGAAACAGTTTGACGCCAAAGACAAAACCAGACTGATTCAGGAGCAAAAAGCCAAGTTAAGCAGTAAAGAGGCAAACAGAGAAGAAAAAAACATTGCCGCAACCAGACTGGATACCTTGCAAGGCAAACGCTGGGAACAAGGATATCATAACAGACGCGGCGGTCGCGAATAAAAACTGATAAAAAATCCGGAGACATTTCCGGATTTTTTTATTTCCGCCGGCTTTTGTTTTCTATTCCTGAAAGGGTTTGTCTGCCTGAGTTGCAGCCATTGCCAGAATTTGAAGCAAATTAAAAACATTGCCGGCAACCATCCGGTTACGAATTTTAAAATAATTAGACAGCAATTCCTGCGCTTCATTTGTATTTTCCGGACAAGCCGACAACGGATTATTGTCACTGTCATCAATAATGTCAGGATGTTGTATAAAGCTTCGCGGACTTTGGTTCGCAACCTCCTGCGGCATATCTTCAAAAAAGAAGTTAAGGTCGGTTTTAAGAAGTTTGCTTATATCCCATAAGCGGCTGGCGCCAATCCGGTTGTTCCCTTTTTCATATTTTTGTATTTGCTGAAAACTTACGCCCATCAGTGCGGCAAATCTTTCCTGACTCATTCCCAAAAACTGCCGGCGCATCCTGATTCGTTGACCGACATACACATCTATAGGATTGGGAGCTCCGTCCGGACAACGGCCGCGACTGTTGCTTTTAATAATTTTCTTGGTAGTCCTGTCAGATTTTTGCATATAATCAATCCTCCTGGGTATGTAAAAAAACAAACTCCACCTTAACATTAAGGTGGAGGAGCTCCTTACACGAGAATAGTGTAGCCATTATTCACCATAACCCAGTTATGGCGTAACCACAAACGAGTTATGGCTATTACCTGACACTCCTCCGCAGTTAACGTATGAAGTGTCAAATCTTCTGCTACATAACAGTTTGACTATGTTATATTCTCGGGTTAGGATTCCCTGTACTTTATAATAATACGCAGAAATACCTGCACCTGAGATTGTAAAGCCAAAAACTGAAAAATCAATTAAAATTTATCCCACGCCAAAGAAAAACAATTTTATACTAAAATATAGGTCTTGGAGCAAAACCTGAAAACAAAGCCCCTCTCCCTCTCTTGAAAGAGAGGGTTGGGGAGAGTTGATTAGCCCGATTACCGAACAACTTCTTAATCTTTGGAGCAAAGAGGTAAAATTAAAGCACAATCTCTCGTCCGGCACGATTTGGGTGCCCTTTGCGAATAGCTTAGGTTTTGGAGCAAAAACCAAAAATGAAGCACGGAGACGGAGAGCGTAGCGAGGTTAATTTTGCTATGAAACCTTAGCAAATGAGCGTAGGGCTGCCTTTTTGGTTACTTTTTGGCAGTCAAAAAGTAACAATAAAAAATAACCAACTCTATGAAGAAACCAAAACCCGAAAATAAGAAAAGAAAAACGACGGTAAAAGAGAGCGAGCGGCGGAGGGAAAGCAAACGGAATAAGGGGGTGAGAAAGAGAAAGTGGGACGGGAAAAGAAAGTGGCAGGGAGTGATAGGGTGGAAAGAGAGAGGAGAGAAAACGGGGACGGGGAGATAAGAGAGAGGAAGAAGAGGGAAGGAGAAAGAGAGAAAAAAGTGAGAAAGAAGAAACAAGAAAAAGAAGGATGAATTCAGAGAGAAGGAAAAATTACAAAAAAAATTCTTGAATTTCAAAATTTTTATGCTATAAATACATCATACCTTTCATAATACAATTTGAGAGTGGGGCCAAAAGCCCCGCTTTTTTGTTAGAGGAAACAATAAATGCAACAAAAACACCCGTTACAAGACCTGCTGGAACCGGTCATTTCCGGCCTCAATTACGAGGTTGTCCGGATTCTGACCATCGGCCAGAAAAATCCGACCCTGCAGATTATGATTGACCGTCTGGACGGCAAAGACATCACCGTTGACGACTGTGCCACGGTCAGCCGTGCCGTATCCGCTCTTCTGGATGAAAAAGATCCGATAAAAGACCAGTATTCTCTGGAAGTCAGCTCTCCGGGGCTGGATCGCCCTCTGACAAAACCTGAACATTTCAAACGTTTCTCCGGCAACGAGGCTCGGATTGAAACTTCTGTTGAAGTTGAAAAACGCAAACGTTTCAAAGGCTGCCTTAAAGGCGTTGATGACCAAAACCGCGTCCACATTGACATGGACGGCACGGATTATGCCATTGCTTTTGACGACATCAGCAAAGCCAAACTGATTTTAACCGATGAGCTTCTTCAGGCCGCTGCCGAAGCTCAGGCTATTGAACTTTAATTTCAAATTTTAACAAAGGACTTAAAATGCAAAATACCGAAAGTATGCCAAGACCTGAAATTATCTTAGTCGCCGATACGGTCGCCCGTGAAAAAAACATTGACCGCGAAGACGTATTCACCGCCATGGAAGTCGCCATTCAAAAGGCCGGCCGCTCCAAATACGGCTTTGAGCATGACATCCGCGCTCACATCGACCGCAAAACCGGTGCCATTTCTCTGGCGCGTTATCGTGAAGTTGTTGAAGAAGTTGAAAACGAAGTTACCCAGTTGACCGTTGATCAGGCTCGCGATTATGACGAAAACGCCAAAGTCGGCGATTTTATCATCGATGCCCTGCCGCCGATTGATTTCGGCCGCATTGCCGCCCAAACCGCCAAACAGGTCATTGTCCAAAAAGTCCGCGATGCCGAACGCAACCGCCAGTTTGAAGAATATAAAGAAAAAATCAACACTATTGTCAACGGTACGGTCAAACGTATTGAATTCGGCAACGTCATTTTGGATATTGGCAAAACCGAGGCTGTTTTACGCCGCGATGAGATTATCCCGCGGGAAAAATTCAAAAACGGCGACCGCGTCCGCGCTTATGTTCTGGATGTCCGCCGCGAAACCAAAGGCCCGCAGATTTTCTTGTCCCGCACCTGTCCTGAATTTATGGCAAAATTGTTTGCTTCCGAAGTTCCGGAAATTTATGACGGCATTGTCAAAATTGTGGCTGTTGCCCGCGATCCGGGATCAAAAGCCAAAATCGCCGTCAAAACCGACGATATGACAATTGACGCCGTCGGCGCCTGCGTTGGTCTGCGCGGTATCCGCGTTCAGGCTGTTGTCACCGAACTGCAGGGCGAAAAAATTGACATTGTTCCGTTCAGCGAAGACAAGGCTCAGTACATTGTCAGCGCTTTGGCACCGGCAGAAGTCAGCAAAGTCGTGCTGGATGAAGAAAATAACCGCATTGAAGTCGTTGTCCCGCAAGAGCAGTTCTCTCTGGCAATCGGCCGCCGCGGTCAAAACGTCAAACTGGCATCCCAGCTGCTCGGCTGTGACATTGATGTCCTGACCGAAGAACAGGAACAGGAACGCCGCTCAAACGAAAACAAAGTCCGCTCCCAGCGCTTTATGGAAGCTCTTGACGTTGATGAAATGATTGCCCACCTGCTGATTGCCGAAGGTTTTTCAACCGTCGACGAGATTGCAATGGTCGCCCTGAACGAACTGGCCGAAATTGAAGGCTTTGACGAAGATTTGGCTGCCGAACTGCAAAACCGCGCAAAAGCTTTTGTAGAAAAACGCAATCACGAATTTGAAGAAAAGAGCAAATCCCTCGGTCTTGACAAAGAAATTCAGGCTATTGAAGGCCTGGATCAGGATATGCTTTTGACATTGGCTTCAAAAGGTGTTAAAACCATTGACGATTTGGCCGATTTGGCTGCCGATGAACTGATTGAGATTTTGGGTGAAAATTCGCTGACCGAAGTCGAAGCCGAAAAAATCATCATGGCTGCCCGTGCCCACTGGTTTGAAGAGGAATAATGGCAACCGCAAAAGAAATAAGAAAATGCATCGTCAGCGGCGAGGTTATGGAGAAGGAAAATCTTCTCCGCTTCGCCCTTACGCCCGACAGACAGATTGTTCCGGATTTTAAGAAAAAAATTTCCGGCACAGGAATTTACGTCGGCAACGCAAAGAGCACCCTTGCCGCCGCGATTGAAAAAAACTTATTTTCCAAAGTCTGCAAAAAAAAGGTCAAAGCCGATGAGCAATTAATCATTCTGGTTGAAAACCTGCTCAAAAAACGCGGTCTGGAACTGGTTTCGCTTTCCCGCAAGGCCGGAATCCTGCTGACCGGATTTGAAAAAGTCTGTGAAGCCGTAAAAAAAGACAAAGTCGCTTTTATAATGGAGGCCTCTGACGCCGGAACCGACGGACATAATCGGATTTTATCCGTATCTGGGGGATTGGAAATTTTTAACATTTATAGTGTTGAGGAGTTAGACAAGGCATTAAACAAAACAAACACTGTTCACATAGCTTTCAAAAAAAGCGACATGGCCAAATCAGTCCGTACGGAACTGACAAGAATTAAAAATTTTCTAAATTCATAGACAAAGACGCAAAATACGGAGAAGAATTTATATGACAGAAGATAATGCAAAAAATAAACTCACATTATCGGGAAAACTCACACTAAAACTGGGCGATAAAGCCCCGAACAAAGGCAGCGAAGGCAAAAAGGTCATTCAGGTGGAAGTCCGCAAAAAACGGATAATCTCCCCTTCGGCATCAGCCAACAGCGAGTCCAAAGTCAAAATCGACGAGGCAACCGCTGCAAAATTAAAGCTGATCGCCGAGGCTAAAGAACACGAAGCACAAAAACGCCGCGAAGAAGAAGAACGCGAAATCGAACGCCGCCGAGAGGAAGAAGAAAGAAAGAAAAAGCAGGAACAGGAAAAAGCTGAAGCTGCCGAAAAAGCCATACAAGCCGAAAAATCAGCAGCACAGGAAAGCAAAAAAATTCAGCAGCCTGAAAACAAACCTGCTCCGGCAGCCGAAGACAAAGGTTTCAAATCCAAAGACAAAAAATCTAAAGATTTTGATGATGACGATGATGATGACAGTTATCATAAAAAAGGCAAAAAGTCTGTTGCTGAAAAAACATCATCACGCGAAGATGCTTTTGAACAGGAACGCAAAAAAATCGTTAAACGCAGCTTTGAGCCGCAGCGCCGCGGCGGAAAGCTGAACATCAATGCAATCTCTGACGATGACGATGATGACTACGGCTTCGGAGGCCCTCGCCGCCGCTTTAAGAAAAAACAGCCCAAACCGGTCGTTGTTCAGCAGCCGCAGGAAAAAATCATCAAAGAAGTTACCATTCCTGAAATTATTACCGTTCAGGAACTGGCAAACCGCATGGCCGAAAAAAGCGCTGACGTTATCAAAAAACTGATGTCTTTGGGCGTAATGGCCACTATTAACCAACCTATTGACGCCGATACCGCACAGATTATTGTTGAAGAATTCGGACACAAATTCAAACGTGTTGCCGAAAGCGATGTTGAACTCGGTCTGAGCGGACCGGAAGATAAAGCCGAAGATATGAAACCGCGTCCGCCGGTCGTAACCGTCATGGGTCACGTTGACCATGGTAAAACCTCATTGCTGGACGCTCTGCGCGAAACCAACGTTGCTGCCCGCGAAGCCGGCGGCATTACCCAGCATATCGGCGCATACCAGATTCAGGTAGAAACCGGCGACCGCATTACCTTTATCGATACGCCGGGTCACGAAGCCTTCTCGGAAATGCGTGCCCGCGGAGCCAAAGTAACAGATATCGTTGTCTTGGTCGTAGCCGCCAATGACGGCATTATGCCGCAAACGGTTGAAGCAATCCGCCACGCTCAGGCCGCCGAAGTTCCGATTGTTGTTGCCATTAACAAAATCGATCTTCCCGGCGCTGACCCGATGAAAGTCAAAACCGCTTTGCTCAACCACGGCATTGCCGTAGAAGAGCTTGGAGGGGAAAGCTTATGCGCCGAAGTTTCTGCAAAAAAACGCATTAACATCGATAAATTGGTTGAAGCCATTTTGCTGCAGGCCGAAATTCTGGATTTGAAAGCCAATCCCAACCGTAAAGCCGAAGGCACGGTTATCGAAGCTAAAATGGAAAAAGGCCGCGGCAGCGTTGCAACCGTCTTGGTTCAAAGAGGCACCATGCATATCGGCGACATTTGTATTGCCGGCAAAGAATGGGGTCACGTCCGCGCTATGTTTAATGAAACCGGCCACAAGATTTTTGAAGCCGGACCGGCAACACCGGTAGAAGTTCTGGGTTTACAGGGGACGCCTTCCGCAGGTGACGACTTCGTTATTGTTAATGACGAAAATCAGGCCAAAGAAGTAACCGGCTACCGCATTCGCAAAGAACGCGAAGCCAAACTGGTTAAGAGCGCCAAATCCGCCATGGAACAAATGCTTGATAAAATTAAATCCGGTGAAGTCAAGCACCTGCCGGTTATTATCAAAGCCGACGTTCAGGGCTCGATTGAAGCCATTGAAGGCACGATTAAAAAACTGTCCAACGATGAAGTCAGCGTCCAGATTCTGCACTCTGCCGTCGGCCCGATTTCTGAATCGGATATCTCTCTGGCTAAAGCGTCCAATGCCTTTATCATCGGCTTTAATGTCCGCGCCAACCCGCAAGCCCGCGACATGGCCAGACGCGACGGCGTAGACATTCGTTATTATTCAATCATCTACGATGTTGCCGATGACGTGAAGAAAGGTCTGGAAGGCATGCTTTCGCCGGAACTCAAAGAAAAGATTCTGGGATACGCCGAAATCCGCGAAGTCTACAATATTACCGGCGTGGGCAAAGTTGCCGGCTGTATGATTACGGAAGGACTGGTAAAACGCGGTGCCAAAATCAGATTGCTGCGTGATAACGTGGTTATCCATGACGGCAGCCTCGGCCAGCTCAAACGCTTCAAAGACGATGTCAAAGAAGTCAAAGAAGGTTATGAATGCGGTATGAGTTTTGAAAATTATAATGACATTCAAAAAGGCGACTTTATTGAATGTTACGAGATTGAAGAAATCGCCGCCACATTATAAAAAGCAACAAAAAAGCCTCTCTTAATGAGAGGCTTTTGTTTACTCACAAACAACTTTGCCGGACGCAAGATCTTCGGCCAAAGCATCATTTTCCTTTTCGCTGTTCAGATAAGCATCCGCTTTCTCCTGCAAACCCAGTTTGTCAATAATCTCACGGGCCCCAGCGGCATGATTGCCGTTTAACATTTTGCCCAATAAAACAATATTATTATTAAACTCACCGTTACGGTTCACAAAATCCAGCTGGCGTAAAGCCTCAAAATCATTCTCGGCAATCAACACAATCAGCTTTTCCGTCACATAGGGAATCTGACTGGCAATTTTATTCACAATTTCTCTGGCTAAAATCTGTTCTTTTTCCGGATAACAAAAGTTTTTCAGCTTTTCCAGCAGCTCAACGGCTATGGCAACGGAAAGCGGCGGCTGACGGGAAATCACCCCAAGACACTGCGGCCAGAGCTCTGATTTCCAGTTCATCAGCAACCGGCAAATTTCATCGGCATTATTACAAGTAATAACCTGCTTCAAAAGCACAAGCGTTTCCTGCTCTTTTCCCAATATCCACGCCAAGTGGCACAAATTATAAAGATCAGAAGCAGCAGCACCTTTTTCCTCTGGAAAAATCCGGCTCAGCAAAGCCAATTCTTCAAAGGCATACACCATTTCTTTATCCAAATACGCAAAACAGTTTCGGCACAGAAGCTCTTTTTTCTTCAGTTTGCGGGCTGACTGCACAAAGCACGTCAGAAGTTCAAACAAAAGACCGTTCAATTCCGGATTTTTCTGCAGCTGCGCTTTATTGGCGATCAGAAAAATACTGACTTCGCGCAGCAAATCTTCACTGACTTCGCCATGCTCCATCCAATACGTCAGAAGCTTGGCACACCAGAAGCAATCATACTCCAGAGACGGATGTTTTAATGTACTGATAAATAAATCCTGCCAATCCGATGCCTGATGGAAAAAAGACAGAAACCTATTTTCCAAACCGGATCTTCTGCTCATAAGATTAACCATTCCGTTAAGCAAAACACTTCGGCAAACACAAAACTTGTCATCAGGACAAGATTGCTCGTCTTCTACATCCAGAAAATAAAAATCCTCATAAGAGAATTTGTTTTCCAATAAAATCTGCTTCACCATCCAACGTTTGACAATAAAACGCCGGTTTTCGTTCTCACCGTTAAAAAATTGTGAAATTTGCTTTCGGCTGATTTTTTTCTGCTTCATAAGTGATATAATTTAATAAATATTAATAATAAAATTTGGAAACGCGATTATACCAGCCTTTTTTTATTTGACAAGTTTTTAATCACTATTGAGTTTTGGGATTAAAAACGCTATATAATAAAACAGTTTGACTATTATTTTAAGGAATTGAAATGAAATCGGGAAGAAATCTTGCAATCTGGCTGGCCATATTCGTTGTCCTTTCTCTGATAATGAATATTTTTAACGCCTCCCAACAGGTGAAAGATTATAACAAAGTCGCATTCTCTGAGTTTATGAATTATGCGGATAACAAACAATTGTCAGAGGTCACGGTCGAGGGGCCGAACATCACGGGCGTCACGACTAACGGTGAAAAATTCATCACCTATGCACCTTATGATCCGACAATGATTGAAACCATTCGTAAAAGCGGTGCCAAAGTTGAAGCCAAACCTGTTGATACCTCGGCAAATACATTCTGGGGTGTTCTGATTTCATGGTTCCCGATGATTCTGCTCATCGGCGTGTGGATTTTCTTTATGCGTCAGGCCAACTCGGGTAATAATAAAGCCATGAGCTTCGGCAAATCGCGCGCCAGACTGATTGAAAATACCAAAAAAGTCACTTTTGCCGATGTTGCCGGTTGTGATGAAGCCAAAGAAGAACTGGAAGAAGTCATAGAATTCTTAAAAGAACCTGCAAAATTTCAGCGTCTGGGCGGAAAAATCCCGAAAGGCGTATTGCTCGTCGGCCCTCCGGGAACAGGTAAAACCCTGCTGGCCAAAGCTGTTGCCGGCGAGGCGAATGTTCCGTTTTTTTCCATTTCCGGTTCGGACTTTGTGGAAATGTTTGTCGGTGTCGGAGCTTCCCGCGTCCGCGATATGTTCCAACAGGCCAAAAAGAACTCCCCCTGCCTGCTTTTTATTGACGAGATTGACGCTGTCGGCCGGCACCGCGGTGCCGGATTGGGCGGCGGCAATGATGAGCGTGAACAGACCCTGAACCAGCTGCTGGTTGAGATGGACGGCTTCGAAGCCAATGAAAACGTTATTGTTATTGCAGCCACCAACCGTCCTGACGTCTTGGATCCGGCATTGCTGCGTCCCGGACGCTTTGACCGTCAGGTTACAGTCACCAATCCCGACAAAAAAGGCCGTGAAGAAATCTTGAATGTCCACGTCAAAAAAGTTCCGCTGGCCAAAGATGTCAACATTTCGGTCATTGCCCGCGGAACCCCCGGTTTTTCCGGCGCCGATCTGGCCAACTTGGTTAATGAAGCGGCATTGCTTGCCGCCCGCAAAAACAAAAGGAAAGTAACATCAAAAGATTTTGATGAAGCCAAAGATAAGGTTCTGATGGGCGCAGAGAAAAAATCTATGGCAATGGATGAAAAAGAAAAAACCCTGACCGCTTATCATGAAGCCGGTCATGCCATCTGCTCATTATATGTTGAAGAAACAGACCCGATTCATAAAGCTACCATTATCCCGCGCGGGCACGCTCTGGGTATGGTTCAGCAACTGCCGGAAAAAGACCAGTATTCTTATTCCCGTGCTAAAATGCTGTCACGCCTTGTTATTATGATGGGCGGCCGCGTTGCCGAAGAATTGAAGTTTGGTTACAACGCCGTTACCTCGGGCGCTTCTTCCGACATTGCCGCAGCCACCAATCTGGCACGCTCAATGGTCACGGAATGGGGAATGAGTGATTTGCTCGGCCCGATTTTATATGCCGAAAACTCCGGCGAAGTCTTTTTGGGCAAATCGGTCACTCAAAACAAAAACGTAAGCGAAGAAACCGCCAGACTGGTCGATTCTGAAATCAAACGTTTGGTAACGGAAGGCCATGACAACGCCAAAAAACTTCTGCAGGAAAAAGAAAAGGAATGGGAACTTCTGGCTCAGGCACTGATTGAATACGAAACCCTGACCGGTGACGAAATCAAAAAGGTCATCGCCGGAGAAAAGCTTGATAAAAGTGACGAAGGTCCGGTCAGCGAAGAAAAGCGAACCCACTCTTCCGTTCCGGAAGTATAATCTTCCTTTGGCCGGAATATCTGCAACTGCCTGCTCACGCAGGCAGTATTGCGTTTAAATAAAAAAACAACTTTGTAATCTGCCTCACTTCCGAAAAAAGAGATTATAAAGCTGTTTTTTAATCAATTATAAGATTATTCTTGCGTGGTATTTTTATACAACCACTCTTTGAATTCAACCACATTCCTGACTTCCGGAATCCAACTGAGTTCTTCCGGCAAATCCGACGTAAATTCGCACCGCATGCGCACCGGATGAGCACCGCTGTCAATCGCCGCATATTGATTGTAAATACGGTCATCGACCAAAACCGTTTCTTCGGCTTTCAGGCCATATCTTTTATAACAATCACGCAACATATCCTCTTTTGCCGTATCATGCATAAATTTCCCGTGCTGCACACATTCAATTGTCAAAAAGTCAGTAACTTCAGCTAACAACGTATTAAGAAATTTCTTCTTTGTTTCCACGTCAAATGTCGCAGACATTGTAAACTGGCGATACCCTTTCTGATTCAATTCTTTCAGAACCTCAATAACATTCGGATATAAGGGGCGATGACAAAAGAACTCCGGAGAATGACAAAAGTCATAATCAAGTTCCGCTCCCAATTCAGGATGAGTTTTAAGTTCTAATGCGCCATATTTCGGACTGACCGGCAAAACCTTCGGAAGATCCTCCCACTGAATATTTCCATATTTGGGCGCATATTTTGGATGCTTGGTTAAAAAATTATAATAAGCAAAATTCAAATTTGCCAACACGCCGTCAACATCCCAAAAAATATTCTTAATCTTCACATTTCCTCCTACACCTTCGTTAGGGAATAAAAATTTCTCATCCCGTTTAACAATAAAAATTACAGAAACAATGTACTATAAAACCCATTTTTCTGCAACAAAAAAAGCCTCCGGATAAAGGAGGCTTAACTTATAAAGCAGCTCATTAAGCGTGAGAAGAAATCCAGGCTTCCAAAGAGGCTTTTGAATTTAATCCGACTTTGGTATCAACCTGCTTGCCGTCTTTGAACAAAAACATTGTCGGAATACTGCGGATTCCGTATTGCGCGGCCGTATTCGGTGCTTCATCCACATTCATCTTGCAAATTTTTACAGTGTCGCCCATAGACTTGGAAACCTCTTCCAAAATCGGACCGAGCTGACGGCAGGGACCGCACCATTCCGCCCAAAAATCTACCAGCACCAAACCTTTTGACTTCAAAACCTCAGCATCAAACTGACTGTCGACTATAGACTGCATTAGACTTTCCTTTCTTCATATAGTTTTACGTTTCTTCTAATATAGTAAATCTTTTTTCAATATTAAAGAGGAATCGCACAAAATTCAGATTTATTCTGCCAACGGCATCAAATCGGCAGTATCTGTCCATAGAATCAGCGGAACAACCTCTTTTTCGGGATAAATTCGCGCCAGCAAATCTTTATAAGCCTGCATCTGCTTTCGATAAGCCGAGGGAATATCTTTAACGGACTTTGCTGCCGGTCGGTTGGTTTTATAATCCACCAGCAACACTCTGTCTTTTTCAACAATCAGCCTGTCAACCTGTCCTGAAATAATCCGGCCGTTAACCTCGCCCATAATCGGAACCTCTGCTTTTGACTCGGCAGAAAAGACTGCCGAAAATTCCGGATTTTCCAACAGGCGCACGACCTCATCGGCAATTCTTAGTTTTTCCGCAGACGGCAAATCCGGCACATTTTTTTGCAAATAGTCATCAATAATGCCGCGTCCGTCTTTGGCATAAACCTCCGGCAAAAACTGCAAAAGTTTGTGAATAATCAATCCGCGTCGATACCGGCTTTTTCCATGGCTCCCGATTGGCGATGCCAGTGCAGGCTCTTCCTCATCCTCTTCCAATTTTGACGGGCTCAGCGGCCTTGCCAGCGCACTTTCTGTTTCCGGTTTTTCCTTAAGCCAGACAGCAGTACATTCAGGATAATCCGGTTTCTCCGACATTTTTTTAGGCTTAGGCTCAAACGCCTGCGGACATTCATAGGCAATAATATCGTCCTGCTCCGCCGTCCCGATTTCCCGCAGCGATTTCTCACAAATTTTATACCATGATTCCTCATGCGGCTTAGAACGTTCACTGTTATAGTAGCCGCAAATTGCCAGCAAATCTTCCGCTCTGGTCAAAGCCACATACAAAAGCCGCCTATACTCACGCAAGGCATTCTGCTTTTCGGCTTCTTTTATTTTAATGCAGTTATCGTCATAATCCTGCGATGACAGAGGATAGTAAAACAAATCATCCCACAACATGCCGCCGGAATTTTTTACGCTCACTACACGCCCCGTATCCGGCAAAATCACAATCGGCGCCTGCAAACCTTTTGAACCGTGAACCGTCATAATGCGCACGGCATCGGCTTCACTCTGCTCCAGCTCGCGCTTAATCTCCACCTCACCGCCGCCGATCCAGTCAATAAAACCTTGCAGCGTCGGAATATGCTCTTGCTCATAAGCAATTGTCAAATTCATAAATTCGTCCAGACCGTCTTCGGCCTCATACCCCAGCCGCGATATAAACTTTTTCCTGCCGTCCTGCCGATTCAAAACCTCGGCATAAATCTCAAACGGCCGCAAAAATCCGGCACGGGAACTCAGCTGCTGCAAACGCTGATAAACATTTCCATAAGCCGCATCGTCTTTCAGCCGGCTCCACAAGCTCACGCCTTTGCCGCGCTCACAACACAGTTTTTCCAAATCTTTGTCATCCAGCCCGAACAAAGGAGATTTTAAAACCTCGGCCAAAGTCAGATCATCTGTCGGCAATAACAAAAACTTGCCGAACGAAACCAAATCCTGTACCGCAATCTGCTCCAAAAGTTTAATCTTGTCCACGCCGGCAATGCTGACACCGACACTTTTGCAAGCGCGTACCAACTCTTCCACAAAACGGTTGCGCCGTTGCACCAAAATCATAAAATCCTTATACCTGACCGGCCGCTTTTGCGACTTCAGTTCCTGACCGTTTTCCACCATCTGCTTAATACGTCCGGCAATTTGTCCGGCCAGTCTTGAACTTGTCGTTTCCACACTCACGCGTTCCATTGACGGCAGCCAGACGTCTTTGTTCTCCCCCTCTTCCGGCTCGACCAGCGGCCAGAGTTCAACCCGTCCGGCTTCTCCGGCCCGAAAAGGGATATGCGTGATATCCTCGCCGTCATCCGCCACGCCGTCACGCCCCGGAAGCTGGCGGAACACATGGTTTACCGTTTCCAAAACGGCCGCAGTTGAACGGAAAGACACTTCCAAATTAACCACGTCAAAACCATCAGGCCTCTCTTGTCGCGCTAACTGCGAAAAATATTGCTGCATATCGGCAAAACCTTTTGGATCCGCCCCCTGAAAACTGTAAATTGACTGTTTTTTATCTCCGACCGCAAACACGGTCTTGCGCACGTTTCCAACACCGGCATCATCAAAAAAATGCTGGGTTAACGCCCGTATAATCGCCCATTGGTCAGGAGAAGTATCCTGCGCCTCGTCAATCAGAATATTATCTATGCCGCCGTCCAGCTTAAACATTACCCATTGTGAAACGCCTTTGTTTTCAAGCAGCTGTCTGGTTGTTACAATCAAATCCTCATAATCCATTTTGGAACGGATTTTCTTAAAATGATTATAAGCCGAAATCAAATCTTCCGCCAAAAGCAAAACCGCTCTTGTGCTGTCCGCGAGCCTGACCGCCGCCAGTTTTTTCCTTAAATCGCAAAGTCTCTGGGCTTCTGCATAAAAAACTTCTTCAAAATCAGGATACGCCGCCAATACCGCTTTTGTCGCCGCTTTTGCCGGAAGCCCGCCGTCTTTGTTCAAAAAACACGCGGCATAATCGTCAAAATCTTCCGCCCGCAAAGGCTGTTCCAACAATCCGGCAAGCTTTTGGGCTTTTTCTTTCTCTTTAACCCCGCCGGACATCCAGCCCTGCATCAGCATAAACGCTTCTTCCCGTGCAAATCCTGTCACAAATTCTTTCTTAAGGGCCGTTTCGCTGCAATTCTCAGACAAGCCGAGCCGCCGCAAAAGCTCGGCCGCAATCGTATCAACATTTTGATACCGAGCCAACATTTGCGAAATCTTATTACGGTTGGCCGCAATCGTATTCATAATTTCGGGAAAAGAAAACTCGCTGACCTTTCTTGTCAGAAAACTCAACGCCCGTCCGGCAGGACTATCCGGCTCTTCTTCAATCTTTTTCAACAGACGGGATTGAATTTCGGCCAGCGCTTCGGCAGCCGCACGGTCATCCATCACCTCAAAATAAGGAGAAATATGCGCCTCCAGCGGAAAACGTTTCAAAATCTCCTGACAAAAGGCATGAATTGTCTGAATTTTCATTCCCCCCGGCGTATCCAGCAAAACGGCAAACAGCCGCCGCGCCGCGGCTTCCAGCTTTTCCAGCCGCTCCCGATCTTCCGGCAGTTTTCCGAGTAAGGCTTCCAATTCCCCCAACAATTCCGGCTCCGGCATAACCGCCCACCTGCTCAGCCTTTCGGAAATGCGGCTGCTCATCTCAACAGCCGCCGCTTTTGTATAAGTCAGACATAAAATCCGCCCCGGATTGCCGCCGCCCAGCAAAATCCGCAACACCCTGTCTGAAAGAACCTTTGTTTTTCCTGTTCCGGCCGAAGCCTGTACCCATACCGATTTTTTCGGATTCGCCGCCCGCCGCTGTTGTTCTGTTGCCCGCCGGCTGCGGTTTTGTCTTTCCTGCTCAATCATCATTGTCTTTCACCGACCATTCTTTAATCCGCGCCAAATGCTCATAATCCGAATACTCCGGAATATTCTTCGGATTCGGCTGGCATACATAAGCGGTAGTTTCAAATTCAAAACAGTTGATATATTCTCTGAGAATTTCCAGATTATCCTGCAAAACCTGCTTTATATCCTCGGAAATTTCCGTTTCCTGCCGTCCCAGTTGCCAATAAATCAGCTTCGCCGCTTCGCGGGCCGGAATTCCGGCAAAACCGCCGCCTTCGGCAATTAATCCCTCAATCGGCAGCTGGGGCGCTTTTCCGGTACAAACCTCCTTGACCTTGCGCGCTTTTCCGGTCTTATAGTCAATGATATTGATTTTTCCGTCCTTTGTCTCATCAACACGGTCGGCAATCGCTTTCAGTGTAAAGTCCCGTCCTGCGGTTTTAATTGTCAAAGAGCCTGACACTTCGGTATGCACTCTGGCTATCTGTGGACGGTATTCTTTTTCCTGCTGCAAAAACCAATCAACCGATTTCTCAAAATTCGGCCACCAAAAAGCTCTGGTTTCCTGCGCGACCTTATTTTCGGAAAAATAATCCTCACCCAATTTAAGCAATTCCTCTCGGGCATTTTCGGGCAGTTGCTCCGGATATTTATTGTTAAATTCCTGCAAAACCGCATGAACAATTGTACCGTAATCAGAAAAATCAAGCTTTTCTTCTACCTCTTCCAACCGTTTGAGCTTTAAAATATAACGGGCATAAATCTCATAGGGATCGCGCATCCACTTCTCAATGGCACTTGCCGACAAGGCATTCGGCCGCAGCCTGATCTCCGGACGCGGTGCCGGCGGTTTTATGCTGATAACCTTTTCCGGCTTGTCCAACTGTTTTGCCCAATAGCCGTAAGGGCTGAGCTCTCTGTCCGCTACCTTTTGCCCGAGAGCCTTCAAAACGGTTTCCAACCGCAGCCACCAGCGCGATTTTACCATCGGCGTTCCCTGCACCCGTTCCGCCCGCGTTAAATAAACAGTTTCGCCGCAAAGCAGCCGGAAAAAATCCAACGCGGCAATCCCTATAGCCTTTTCCGGCAGAGGAAAACCAAAATCTTTTTTCATCGGCCGCGACATCCACGGATCGGAAGATGCCGTCTTCGGCCAAACACCTTCGTTGACTTCCCCGATAATCGTAACATCAAAACGGTTCAGCCGTGCTTCAATCGGTCCGAGAATTTTCAAACGCGGATGTCCGCCAAACTTCGGACGCACGTTCACACCACTCATTAAGGCATCCAACAATCCGCCGTATTCTTTTGTCTCTATCTCACCGAGCACCTCGGCATTCTCATATAAATCGGCAATAAACTGCGCGGCAGCCTCGCCGTCGTCTCCCTGCCATAAAACCTGTTCTCCGCTTTTCTGCGGTGTTCCGGCCAACAGTTCGGCCGTTTTAATGTGACAAGCCAGCAAATCTTTGAAAAGCACTTTATCATGCCGCAACAGCTCTGACAATTCCAGCAGATTGTCTGAAATTTCCTGCAAAAAGGCCCCGCAGGCATCAGCCTGACCGCCGGCTTTGCGCCACCATTTTTCCAAATCACGCACCCGCAGACGGATATCGGCGGCTTCCTGCCCCATTCTCAACAACGGATGTTTTAACAATGCCAAAAGTTTAAGACGCGATTCGCTCTCCGCCGCCTGCGCCGTCAACCGCAAAAATATGCCGACAGCCGTCAGACTGAGCGGACGTCCGGCAGAATCATCAACCGTCACATCCCAACGTTCCAACTCCGCCGACACCCGCCGTGCCAGATTTCTGTCAGACGTCACCAAAGCCGCCGTTTTCTCTGGCGTTTCCAACACCTCACGCATAATCAGCGCAATAGCCAGCGCTTCTTCCCGCAAATCGCCGCAGTTAAGCAGATTGATGCCGTGCCACGCTGTCTCGTCAAAACCTTTCTGCCCGATTTCCAACCAGCGGTTGGTCACGCCCGCCGGTCTCATAACCTCAGACGCAAAAGCCTCCCGTTCCCTGTTCTCCGGCGATAACACCTCGGTAACCAGTTCCCGCGGCATATCCAAATAATCAAGCAGCTGCTTCAATTCAAATTGCGGATGCGTTTCATCAAGAACCGCCCAACTCTCGTCATCAAGTTTTCTGTCCAGCGCCGAAAGCCACAATTCGCCATTTGGCAATTCCAACACGGTTTTGACCATTTTTCTCATTAAAGGATAAGTCGCCGTCGTACCGGCAATCACAATCCTTTTTTCCGGCCGGTTGCGCTGCCAGATGTCACATTGCGCTTCCAACAGCCGGTTGCGGCGCGCCACCGGATCAATAACCTGTCTTTCTTCCAGAATCAGCGGCCAGAATTCGGTGATAATCTTCAAAAATCTGAGCGTTTCCTGCCAGTGTACGGCATAATCATCCGGCACCAGATCAGCCAGTCCGGCAAAATCAAGCTGTTCGTTCTCTGCCAGATCAATCAGTCCCGACAACTCCTGCGCCAGATAGCAAGCCTGATTCAACGACATTTTTTCCATACCGAAATCACCGGGCTTTGACATAATGATTTTAGTAAACAAAAGGCTGCGTTCCGTACTGCTGATTGCCGGAAACATTCCCGACAAATATTCCCTGCTGCCGCCGCCGGTTAAAAACAATTCGTCTTCTTCGGCTTCGCCCAACGGCATCATACGGGGCAAAAGCATCGGCGACATGCCTCCCGCCCGCACAAAAGCATCGGCCAGCGCTTTAACCGCACGCCGGTTCGGCAGCAAAAACAGCACATCGGCCAGAGCCTGCCGATTCTCCCGATACTCGTCCAAAAATTTCTGCGCCAGAACATCGGTAAAACCGCAACTGGCCGGAACACTGTAAATCTTCTTTTTCATAACGGAAAGTTTAAGCCGGATTCCCGATTAGTCAACAAAAAACCGGATTTTCCATAAACAACTGTGCAAGTTATCAAATTTTGCCAAATAAAGGGGTTGCCATTCCGAAAAGAATAGAATAAAAGGAAAACAGATAAGGAAACTCAAGTGCAACAGAACTTCAAAGTAAATGACTATGAAAATAACCGTCTGCCCACCAAACTGGCGGCGCTTCGTATTGCCGGCGAATATTTGCAGACGCGGATTCGCAACGGTTCAAATCCCAAAATCATTTATGAACACGGAGTTCATGTATTTAACGTTGCCAAAATCGCCCGTGCCATTGCCCGTCAGACCGGCGGCAGCCTGAATCCGGAAAAAGCATACATCCTCGGACTGCTGCATGACGTTGGCCGGATTAAAGACGAGACTGTGACCAAAATTCCGCACGGCATTGAAGGCTTCCGCTATCTGACCCGCCTCGGTTATCCCGGCGTCGCACCTGTCTGTCTGACCCACAATTTTATTGACAAAGACATAAAAGCCGGCGACTACCCGACATACAGCCCGAAACTATTTGAGCAGACCAAACAGTTTTTATCTGAAATCGAATATAATGATTACGACCGCCTGATTCAGTTGGGAGACCTGTTTTCGCGCGGCAAAGAAATTTTGAGTATCCGCCAGCGTCTGGATAAAAATAAACAGTTTTACAAAATCAAAAACCTGTCTTATGAAGACAAGGCCTTCGCCTTAAGAGATTATTTTGATGACAAATTCGGCATTGACGTTGAAAAAATCGTCGCCGACACCTTTGATTTGACCAAACATACCAAAGGCGCTGCAACTTTCTTCTTAATTCCGCCGCAATATGCTTATGCACCGCGCCGCAGTTTCAGCTTTGTAAAATAATCCTCAGCAACCGCTGTTGCTTCCGGATTGCCGACATGAAACCATTTTCCCTGATGAATATGGTAACCCAAACGCTTTTCGCGTTCCAGCCGGTCAAAAATATCAATCAGCCAATAGCGCCCTTCAGGCTCGTTGTCAAACACCCGCGGATGAACAACCAATACCCCGCCGTACAAATAGGCAGCTTTTGCATCCCTGTCGCGGCGTCGTTCCAAAAAGCCGTCCGTATTAATGTTATAATCGCCGTTTCTGGCCGTATCATAAGCATTTTCCAACGGCTGAAGCATCAGCATCATATCATGCTTATTCTCATCCCAAGCCGTTATCATGTCTTTTATCAGGCAACGGCCGGCCGCTTCCGTCCATAAAGCATCGCTGTTAACCACCACAAAGGCTTCCCTTTTCATTTTGGGCAAAGCATGCTTGATACCGCCGCCGGTTTCCAGAGCCTCTGCTTCTTCTGAAAAAATAAAATTTAAACCGCCTTTTTGCTGCAAATGCTTTTTAATCATTTCGCCTTTATAACACAAATTGACGACACAATCTTTGATTCCGGCATCCCGCAACCGCTCGACATTATAATCAATCAGCGCTTTTCCGGCAACCTCTACCAATGGTTTGGGCTTATCATCCGTCAACTGCAGCATTCTTTTGCCGCGGCCGGCCGCCAAAATAAAAGCCTGTGTAATTTTTTCCGCCATTTCTCCGCCTTCCCTTATGCAAAACAGTCTTCTATCAGCTTTGCAAAAGCCCGCCCGCGATGAGAAACTTTGGCTTTTTCTTCCGGCGTGAAATTGGCAAAAGTCTTGTCAAAACCGTCCGGCATAAATACCGGATCAAACCCGAAACCTTTATTTCCGCTCTTCTCCGGAACAATCCGTCCGTCTACCCGCCCTTCAAAAACTTTTGTTTCCTGCTCAGGCACGGCCAAAGCCAGCACACAGGAAAAATGCGCCGACCAGTTATCCGTCTTTTTTTCGTTCAATTCGCCGATCAGCTTGTCCATCGCCTTGTCAAAATTGCGTTTGCCGTCCGCATCTTTCGGCGCATATCGGGCCGAATAAACCCCCGGCCGCCCGTCCAGAGCATCAACGCACAAACCGGAATCATCTCCCAAACAGGGCAGACCGGAAAATTTCGCCAGCGTTTCTGCCTTCAGGCGGGCATTTTCCTCAAAGGTCGTTCCGGTTTCTTCAACATCGGGCAAAGCCAAATCATCAGCCGACACGACTTCAACGTCAAACCGTGCCAGCATATCTCTGATTTCAGCGACTTTTCCCTGATTATGCGAAGCAATAACAAGCTTTTGCAATCTCATTTATTTTATCCCCAAAGCTTCTTTCTGTTTGGCAATCAGTTCGGCAATCCCTTTTTTGGCCAGCCCGAAAAGCTTGGCATACTGCTCTTCATCAAACGGTTTTTCTTCCGCCGTCCCCTGAATCTCCACAATCCTGCCGCTCTCTGTCAGCACAAAATTCATATCAGCCTGCGCCGAAGAATCTTCCAAATAATCAACATCCAAGATTTCTTCCCCGTTATGAATGGCACAGGACACGGCCGCAACAAACTCGCGAATGGGATTAACGACCAGCTTTCCGTCTTTGCGCAGTTTCTCAATTGCCAGATACAAAGCCACAAAACCGCCGGTAATGGAAGCCGTTCGGGTGCCGCCGTCCGCCTGAATAACGTCACAGTCAATGCAAAAAGACATGTCTTTCAGCTTTTCCAGATCAACCACTGAACGCAAAGCCCTGCCGACCAAACGCTGGATTTCCTGTGTCCGTCCTGAGGGTTTTGTCGTCTCCCTTGCCACGCGGACCTGTGTCGAACGCGGCAACATTCCGTACTCTGCGGTAATCCAGCCGCGGTTTTGTCCTTTCAGCCAGACCGGAACCTTATCCTGCACGCTGGCAGTACAAACCACATGAGTCCCGCCGCATTTAATCAGACAGGATCCCTCGGCATATGGATTAAAATTCGGAATAATTTCAACTTTTCTAATCTCGTCAAATTGTCTTTGTGAATGTCTCATTTTAATTTTCCGTCCCATAACTGTTAAACAATTTTGCCGGTTTTGAACAGCTTGTAATATTTATAGACGCTGCCGTCTTCCACATCCCAGCTAAAATCCTTTTCCATGGCACTGACAGCCATCTGTTCCAGTTTTTCCGGATTCTGCTCAAAAACTTTTGTGCTTTTTACCAACACCTCGGCAAAAGCCTCCACATTATTTGTAAGTTTTCCGGCATCTGCGGAAGACCCGAAGACTTGCTCTTTTTCACCATAAAAGACCAAAGTCCTGAACCCGTCGGCACCGTCTTCAATCGTATCGACCAGCCCGCCGGTTGACATAGCCGCCGGCAGCGTTCCCTTCGCCATTGCCTCCATCTGAGTCAGGCCGCAAGGCTCAAAACGGCAGGGCATCATATAAAAATCACTCGCCAGCTGAATTGCATAAGCAAACTCGTCTTTATATCCGCGGAACACGAAAATTCGTCTGGCAGCCTCTGGATTTTTAGCAGCCACTTTATCTTTCAACTTTGTCAGATATTCAAAATATCGGGCATCGCCGGCACCGCCCAAAATCCAAATCGGAGCCTCTTTATATTTATATTCTTTCAAAAACTTCACAATCGCTTCGGCAGCAATATCGTAACCTTTTTGTTCAACCAAACGGCTTGTCGCACAAAACATCGGAACCGCATCTGATTTTTCCGCCAAATCGGAAATATCTTCAAACTTATAAAAATTCACAAGCGGCAGCATTTTTTGCTTAAAATCGCCGTCTGTTGCCAATCTCGAAAGCAGTTTGATAAATTCTTTTTTATTATGCTTTTTGACGGCAATATTCTTCTCATCATAAAATTCAAATTTCGTGCCGCCAAAATAATTGTTGATTCGCTCAATTTTATCGGCCAGCGGCGCAATCAGTTTCTTGTCATATCCGTTAACGATGCCGAAAAAGTTTCCGTTTTTCTGACGTATGTCCAGCAGCTCGGCAAAATCATACCCGAACTCTTTTTTGGAAACCTCCTGCGCATAGTTTTTTGAAACGGTCACCAACCGATCCGCCAACTGCAGATTACAACCGGCCTGATTATAAGTTGCATTCACGGCCAGCGTTTTTTCAATACGGGGATTGCCGTTCCAACATGCTGCGGCAGAAGAAACAACCGGTTTCACGGCATCTTCATACAAAGAGTTAAGGATTTTGACCGTATTTTTATAATCCCACCCCTGATACCCCATATGATGGACCAGATGGATAATCGGAATATTGCAAATTCTGTCAGCCAGTGTTTTTTTCAAACGGCCTTTTTCTGCCAGATAAGGGGCCAGATATTTGCACAAACCTGCCAAAGCGCCACTGTGCCAGTCATTGGCAATCAGAATATTGGGAACATTAAGGCCGGAAAGCTTTCCTTCCAGAATAGCTTTCAGCAAAACATAAACGCTCTTTGAAAAAAATGCAAAACGTTCAACCTCGTCAACACCTTGCTTGTTAAAGACATAACACCCGTCCTGACAACCGGGATTCCGATAATCCGTTGCAATAGAAAAAAACCGCCGGTTAGCCAAAAAAATGTAATTGCAACGGCCGTCATCAGCGGTATAAATTTTAACTTTGAATTTGCGGACCACACGGTTTTTTCCGACAAAAGGAACATTAATCTCGCCGATCTTCAGAACATTGACCGAACGTCCCTCAGCACCGGTATAAACATTTTTGCGCAGACTTGCCTTTTTATGAGAAGTATCGCCTGTATAAAGCGGCGTAACGATGCTGATTTTATCGCCGCCTGAAGCAAAAACTCGGTTAAAAGCTTCCGGCAGTTCCGTTGCAACAACACCCAAACCGCCAACTTTCATAAACGTTGCCGTTTCGGAAGAAATCATCCATGCATCAACATTTTTTATTTCCGGCCATTTTTTTTCAGACACACATTGCTCTTTTGCCGTATTTTTAATCCGTGTCTCGGCGGCATCGACACCATCCGGTATTTTTTTCAAATAGTCCCGATAATTATATTGTGACAATAACCTTAAACCTATTTTTCCTTCCACAGGCCTGTGCTTCATTTCATACTCTTTCAACCCGGCAAGACAATGCAGTTTCTTACATATTTTCTGCAATAAAAGACTTCTGCTATTGACTTGTCTGCCAATAATTACTAAATAACTTATATATACAATCAATATCCTAAATTTTAAAGAGGAAAAGATGAAAAAAGAAAAAATAGTTGATAACCGGAATACTGAGGAAAACCAAGCCCCCGAAGAGGATGCCGGCACGCTGGAAAACGAAGATGATACAATTGAAGAAAGCGTGGAAGAAGCCGTTGATTTAAGTCAGGAAATTGAAAAACTAAAAGCTGAAAACCTTGCTTTGAAAAATGAATTTCTAAGAGCTTATGCCGATGCCGAAAACACCAAAAAGCGTTGTACTCAGGAAATTGAAAAAAACACCAAATATGCCATTTCATCTTTTGCCAAAGACCTGTTAAGCGTTGCCGACAACCTTCATCGCGCGATTGAAGCACTTCCGGAAGCAGAAAAAGCCAAATGTGAAGAAGCCAAAAATCTGCTGAAAGGCGTGGAACTGACAGAAGCCGAATTGATGAAAGTCTTTAACAAATTCGGAATTCAGAAAGTTGACAGCATGGGAAAAGTCTTTGACCCCAATTACCAAAGAGTTATTCAGGAAGTTGAAGACAAAGAAAAACCGGCGGGAACAATCATTGCCGAACTCCAAACCGGCTATACGATTAACGACCGCATCCTGCGCGAAGCCATGGTCGTCGTTACCAAAGGCGGAAAATAAACACCGGTAAAAACAAATCCGTATCTGCCTGCTTATGCAGGCAGTATTACGTTTAAATTCCCAAATCATTTTATCCGGCACAAATTTTCTTGACAAAATATCGATAAACATATATCTTTCTTCATGAAATTTAATTAATTATAAATTATTATTTATTATGGAAAATCTTTTGATTATTTCTATCAGTTCAGCACTGGTTGGATTTTGCATTTTATATGGTGCAGCTAAATTAAAACAACTTCTTAAAGAATTTGAAAAGCAGAACATTACCCCCTCGACATCTACTGCTCCGGAACAAATTGTCAAAATTTACTGGACAGAAGAAAATTACCAACGGAAGCGGACAAGGGTCTGGCTGCTTATGATTGGCATCTCGGCAACAATTATGTTGTTTGGATTCGGTGGAAGCTATTGTTTACAGAACAAGGAAAAATGGGCAGCTGAAGCAGAACAAAAAAAACAGGAAAAGCTCCGGAAATTAAACTGTTCACCCAAAGTTGAACAATCCAAATCTGCAGATCAAATCCCGTGGTATTCTGAAGAGGCCGTTTTAAACCGTTTTGCCCGGTACAAAACCGCAAAATTGGATAAAACAGAGCTTAAGCTTCAGGCGCTGCAAAAAAAGATAACAGAAATCGATGCTGCAAAACCAACATCCGGCTATACAGAAAAAGAAATCTGTTATCATGAAAAAAAGACAGCCTTGTGTGCAGAAAGAGACAAACAAATTACAGAATTGGAAAAGATAAAAAAGCTTACACTGCAAAATTGGAGCTTGTGTATCTTAAATGTCCTATTTTATTTCTTTTTCCCTTTATCAAGTATTATACTTTGTTTTACTAATATAAATGAGGGGCGCTACAAAGTTTTTCTCTGCAAAATTGTTTTAACAATCATAATCCTCTATTGGTTGCTTTTTATAAGCGGTAGTTTTACATTCGGCTTTTATATGTTACCGGTTGATTATTCTGTCACAATTTTACTTAGCATGATAGTAACAATCACGTACGGCTGGTGTTCCATTTATTCAATAAAACAATTTCATCGAAATGCATAATTTCAAACAAATCTGACCGCGGGGCAATTTTTGCCCCGCATTTTTTGTACCAGACTTCCATAGGAATAATCTTAAAAAAATGCTGTTTGTGAAGCAAAAACTGATGTACAAAAAATAAGAAGAAAAGAAACAAGCATGACTGGTCTTAAAAAATTAAAACTTGATATATGAGGCAGATAATAAGAAAAGAAAATTTTGGCGACAGAAGTGTATAGAGACATACATGACTTACCAAAATTTCCTTTTCTGTATTAGGTGCCCATAGTTTTATAAAACCGCGGAGAATGAGTCGAATAATAAGATTTTAGGGTGGAGAAAGCGGAGTGTACAAAGTAGTACATGAGCATTTCTCCAACCCGCTAAATCTGTATTAGTCGGCCATTATGCGCGTTTTTTAAAACTTGATAAAGGCCGATGCTATTTGTGGAGCAAAATTCGACGTGTACAAAAAATAGTACACGAGAATTTTGAAACGCAAATTTGATCGGCCTTTTGCAAGTTTTATATCATGGCCATTCCGCCATTAATATTAATAGTCTGTCCCGTAATATATTGCGCTTCATCAGACGCAAGGAATGCAACAACGTTTGCAATATCCTGAGCTTCACCAAGCTTGCCTTCCGGAATTTTGGCCAAAAGAGCGGCTTTAACATCATCTGGCAAAACATCTGTCATCGGCGTGCGGATAAAGCCCGGAGCAATTGAGTTTACGGTAATGCCGCGCGAACCGACTTCCTGAGCCAGACATTTGTTCATGGCAATCATACCGGCCTTGGAAGCGGAATAGTTGGCCTGACCGGCATTTCCGGTAACGCCGACAACCGAGGCAATACCGATAATACGACCGAAACGGCGCTTCATCATGCCGCGAACGGCAGCTTTTGCCAATTTGAAACCGGCTGAAAGGTTAACATCCAAAACCAGTTGCCAGTCTTCATCACTCATTCTGATAAAGAGATTGTCGCGTGTCAAACCGGCATTGTTTACCAAAATATCAATACGGCCAAGTTTTTCCTCAACTTTTTCAACCAAAGATTTTACATCTTCAGGATTTGTCAGGTTGGCGGTAAAAACCTCAACATTGGAACCCAACTCTTCCTTCAGCTTAAGCATCGGCTCTTCACGCATATCGGTCAAAGCCAGAGTTGCCCCCTGAGCATGCAGCGTACGGGCGATTTTATCACCCAGTCCGCCGGCGGCACCGGTAATCAGGGCAACTTTTCCATCTAATCTAAACATATATTTTCTCCATATTGTAATGAGTTAAAAACTTTTTGCGAGTTCTTCGATTTCAGCAGGCGAACCGGCTGATACGGTACTGATTTCTTTGTCGCTTCTCTTAATAATTCCCGAAAGCACTTTACCGGCACCCAACTCAACGGCATTGGTAACGCCTTGCTCTTTCATATAAATAACGGTTTCACGCCAACGGACGGATCCGGTAACCTGCTCAACCAAATGCTTTACAATTTCCTTCTCATCAGTAACGGCCTCAGCCAACACATTGGCAATCAGCGGAATTTGCGGCTTATGAGCTTCAACCTCAGCCAGAGCTCTGGCCATAACTTCGGCCGCCGGCCCCATCAACGGGCTGTGAAAAGGTGCGCTGACCGGCAGTTTGATACATCTTTTGGCACCAAATTCCGGCGCGATCTCAACAGCTTTTTCAATTGCCTGAATATGCCCGCTCAAAACGACCTGACCGTCGGCATTGTCATTGGCCGCCACACAGGTATATCCGCCTTCGGAACAAGCCTCTGCCAGAGCCACGACATCCTTGAAAGACACACCGATAACGGCAGCCATACCGCCCACGCCGACCGGCACGGCTTTTTGCATGGCATCGCCGCGCGTTCTGAGCAATCTGGCTGTATCAGCCAAAGAAAACACACCGGCGGCACAAGCAGCGGAATACTCGCCGAGAGAATGTCCGGCAACAAAACTGGCCTTGTCTTTGAGCAACACACCAAACTCTTTTTCCAATACTCTGACAACGGCCATCGAGTGAGCCATCAAAGCCGGCTGCGCATTGGTCGTCAGCGTCAAATCACTTTCCGGCCCTTCAGACATAATCTTAAACAAATCCTGCGAAAGAGCGTCGTTAACTTCCTGAAAGACCTCTTTGGCCGACTTAAAATTTTCTGCCAATTCCTTGCCCATGCCCACAAATTGTGAGCCCTGACCCGGGAATACAAAAGCATATTTCATTAAAACCTCTTTATTCTTATTAATATCGCGTTAAGGTTTATCGATTATTGTTATAAAGTCAAGACAAAAACCCATTTTATACTATCGCAAAGCAGCAACAGAGAAAGAAAAAACGGCTGAAATTTATTGCCAAAATTAAGAATTCTTTGAGAATTTCCGGCATATAATCCAGCCAAAACAAAGAAAACGGATATCTGATCATGGCCAAGAAAAAGAAAAAAGAAAAAAGTTTTATTGTCAAAACCCTCTGGCGTTTCTGGGGTGCACTGTTGCTTCTGCTTTCGGTATATGCCTTGCTGAGCTGTGCCTTTTATCATATTGATGACAATTCTTTTCTGCTGGCTTCCGCAACACCGGTCAAAAACTTTTTAGGACACGGCGGCGCAAACACGGCCGCTTTCATCTTCAATTATTTCGGCATAGCGCTTTTTCCTTTTTTATGCGCCGCTCTCTTCTGGGGTTTTAGCCTGATACGCCTGAAAAGGATGGAATTTGCAATCTGCCGCTCTTTGTCTTTTATTTTCGGCATTTTAACATTTTCCATGTTTTTAAGCCTTCTGCCCGACGTTACCGGAACTTTCCGGCTCGGCGGCACGGTCGGCAATTTGTTTGCCGGACATACCCTGACCTTATTCAAAAAGTTTTACGTTTATGGCTATGCCGATTGGATTTTCGGCACGATATTATTGCTGTCTTCAATATTCTTCTTCAACTTTGCCGCCGGAATCACATATCGCAACTGGTTTGCCCTTGGCCGCCGCATTGCCGGCTGGATTAAAACCGCCGCTTTATGGACTGTTGCCGCTTTCCGCTATATTTTCAGCTTTGCACCGCAATACCGCGAAGAAAATCCGGCAAAAACGGAAAAAGAAAAATCTCCGCGCCGCAAAAAAGAAAAAGCCGCCAGAGAAGAGAAAAAAGAACCCGGATTTGAAAAGTCCAAACCCTTCACGCCGGAACCCGCCGGCGACAACTACCAATACCCAAGCATGGACATCTTGTCCAAACCCAAAGAAAAAAGCACCCATACCGTCAGCCAGAAAGAACTGGATAAAATCGCACTCGATTTGGAAAACGTCCTGCAGGAATTCGGTATTAACGGCAAAATCGTCAAAATCCGCCCCGGACCGGTCGTCACGCTTTATGAACTTGAACCTGCTCCCGGCACCAAAACTGCCCGCGTTATCAGTCTGGCAGACGATATTGCCCGCTCAATGAGCGCCGTTTCCGTCCGCATTGCCGTTGTTCCGGGCAGCAACACCATTGGTATTGAAATGCCGAACCCGACCCGCGAAATCGTCTACCTGCGCGAATTGCTTGACAGCGACGAATTTCAAAATGCCAAAGGTGCATTAACCGTCACGCTGGGCAAAGACATCGGCGGCAAAAACATTTATGCCGACCTTGCCAAAATGCCGCACCTACTGGTTGCCGGTACGACCGGTTCCGGTAAATCCGTCGGCGTCAACACCATGATTCTGTCGCTGTTGTATAAAATGCGTCCCGATGAATGCAAACTCATCATGATTGACCCGAAAATGCTCGAATTTTCGTTATATAACGGAATTCCGCACCTGTTGACACCGGTTATTACAGATCCGGCCAAAGCGGTTATCGGCTTAAAATGGGCGGTCAAGGAAATGGAAGACCGCTACCGTGCCATGGCTCAACTGAACGTCCGCAACATTTCCGGTTATAATCAGAAACTGCGCGAGCTTAAAGCCAGCGGACAAAAGATAAAACGCACCATACAAACCGGATTTGATGCCGAGACCGGCGCGCCGATTTATGAAGAACAAGACTTAGACCTTACGCCGCTGCCTTATATTGTCATTATTGTTGATGAAATGGCCGACCTGATGCTTGTCGCCGGCAAAGAAGTTGAAGCCGCCATCCAGCGGCTGGCACAAATGGCGCGTGCCGCCGGCCTGCACCTGATTATGTCCACCCAGCGCCCGTCCGTAGACGTCATCACCGGCACTATCAAAGCTAACTTCCCGACCCGCATAAGCTTTCAGGTTACTTCCAAAATCGACAGCCGTACCATTCTGGGCGAACAAGGCGCCGAACAACTGCTCGGCATGGGTGATATGCTCTATATGCCGGCCGGCCAACGCCCGTTGCGCGTTCACGCCGGATTCGTCAAAGACAGTGAGATTGAAAGCATCGTCGAATTCTTAAAAGCGCAAAAAGCACCGGAATATGTTGAAGGCGTAACTGAAGGACAGCTGAACGAAAAAGACAGCGGTGCCGTCTTTGACAAAGGCAACTTCGGCGGAGGCACCGGCGGCGGGGAAGATGATTTGTATGCTCAGGCCGTAGCCATCGTCAAAAACGATAAAAAAACCTCCATCAGCTATGTCCAGCGCCGTCTGAGAATTGGGTATAACAAAGCGGCAACATTGATTGAGCGCATGGAAGAAGAAGGCATTATCAGCGCCCCCGACCATGCCGGCAAACGGGAAATTCTGGAAGGATAACCTGGCTTTACAATCCCAATAACAAGGAAAATCAATGACCAGAGAATTCAAGGTTTCTAAATCCCGTTGTTACATTATCAGTTTTATAACATTTTCAGCGGTTCTTTCTTGTGGCATCCTTCTTTTTCTTTACGCGGGAAATCCTAAAAAAAACATAGATCTCATTTTCTGTGGTATTATTTGTTTATTTTCCTCATATCAGTGCTTAAAATTTTTACAGTTCGGAAATCAAAAAAAATCTATCTTAAGCATAACCCCGCAAGGAATTATAGATAACCTTTGCAAATATGGCTTTATCCACTATTCCGAAATTATAAATATCGAACTGATAACCTACAAAAATAATAAAATGATAGAAATTAATGTTTATGACCTCAGTAATATTTTACAAAGACTATCAAAGTTCCAACAATTTTACAAAAAAATAGACAGGCCATTTTTCAGAAACAATATTCGAATCCCTACCTTTATTTTTCAAGATGATCCCAAGGAGATTGTCAATACTCTCCGCAATGCCTTAAACGAATATCAGCACCAAACAACAAATAATAACTAACTCTGTGTCTCTGGAAAGTCTTGGCAAGCGCAGAAAGCGTAAGCAACCGCAGCAAGCCTGGATGCCTAAGTCAGATAATAAGAAAAAAGAATTTTAGCGACAGAAGTGTACGTAGTGGTACATGACTTAGCTAAAATTCTTTTTTCTGTATTAGGGTTTTATAAAAACGCGGAGAAAGAGGCTGGTAATAAGAAATAAAAAAGGAAGTACCGCAGCGTACATAGTAGTACGTGAGGAAACTTCCTTTTGCTATTTCTGTATTAATAGCCCTTTATACGCGTTTTTTATATTTTCATCTTGTAGAAGGACCGATATACAAATATCAACCCCAACAATAAGAAGAAAATACCCAGCCCCAGAGAAACACATCTCGGAGCGGCAACAGCCATTTCTACTGCCAGCAATCCGAACAAAGTCGTAAACTTGATAATCGGATTGAGAGCAACGGAAGACGTATCTTTGAACGGATCACCGACCGTATCGCCGACAACAGTAGCGTCATGCAACGGCGTACCTTTCTCATTCAAATCAACCTCAACCACTTTCTTGGCATTATCCCATGCGCCGCCGGCATTCGCCATAAACAGCGCTTGGAACAAACCAAACACGGCAATTGAAATCAGATAGCTTGCAAACAGGTTTGCATCAAAGCAGGCAAACGCAATCGTAAAAGAAAAGATTACGATAAAGATGTTAAACATGCCCTTTTGCGCATAGATTGTGCAAATTTTTACAACTTTCTGAGAATCTTTCTTAGACGCAGCTTTTTTACCGTCAAGTTTGATGTGACTCTTAATAAAGTCAACCGCTCGGTAAGCACCGGTCGAAACCGCCTGCATGGAAGCGCCCGAGAACCAGTAAATCACCGCACCGCCGAGAATCAGGCCGAACAGAACTTGCGGATCCAGCAGATTAAGCTTCAGGTTCAACAGCAAAATGATTGAGAAAATCATCGTTGTAGCTCCGATAACCGCCGTACCGATAAGAACCGGCTTGGCCGTTGCCTTAAAGGTGTTTCCGGCACTGTCATTAGCTTCCAGCAAATGCTTTCCTTGCTCAAAATTCGGTTTAAATCCGTATTTTTTCTCAATCTCTTTGTCCACGTTTTTAACGCTTTCAATCTGAGACAGCTCAAAAACGGACTGTGCATTGTCGGTAACCGGACCATAGCTGTCTACGGCAATAGTCACCGGCCCCATGCCAAGCATCCCGAATGCCACCAGACCGAAAGCAAAAACCGACGGATAAACCATAAAGTCGCCCAAACCGGACTGCGCGGTAAAGAAAGCGATAACCATCAAACCGACCATGACCATTCCCTGCCAGAAAGCGGAAAAGTTACCGGCAACGATACCGGAAATAATGTTCAGAGAAGCACCGGCTTCACGGCTGGATTTGACGATTTCCTGAACATGCTGTGACTTGGACGATGTAAAGATTTTGGTAAACTCCGGAATCAGAGCCGCCGCCAAAGTACCGCAGCTGATAATCAGAGAAAGACGCCACCACAAATCCGGACTGATATCGCCGATCATCACATAAGAAACACCAAAAGTGACGGCAATCGAAATGATTGAAGTAAACCAGATCAGGCTTGTCAGCGGTTTTTCAAAATCAAAGAATTCTTTTTTGCCGTAAAGGGCAGAAGAAACTTTATTGTTAAACCAGTAAGAAATCAGCGATGTAATAATCATCAGGATACGCATTGCAAAAATCCAGACAATCAGACGAGCCTGAAAATCAATACCGTTCGGCATCAACGCCAAATCGCCGTTCGGGGCATACATCATGCCGGCACCGAGAACGATAAAGCTGATAAGAGCCACGCCGGTCACGCCGTAAGTTTCAAAACCATCGGCAGTGGGTCCGACGGAGTCGCCGGCATTATCACCGGTACAGTCGGCAATCACTCCCGGATTGCGAACGTCATCCTCACCGATTTTGAAAATAATCTTCATCAGGTCGGCCCCAATATCGGCAATCTTTGTAAAAATGCCGCCGCAAATACGCAAAGCTGCCGCACCCAGAGATTCGCCGATGGCAAATCCGATAAAGCAGGCGCCGGCGCTTTCTTTCGGCACAAACAAAAGAATGGCAATCATCATAATCAGCTCAACGCAAATCAGCAAAACGCCGATAGACATGCCGGAACGCAACGGCAGGCTCATAACCTTATAAGCCTTGGCTTCCAAAGAAGAAAAAGCCGTTCGGGCATTGGCATAGTTGTTAATGCGCATACCGAACCAAGCCACGGAATAAGAACCGAGAATTCCCAAAACTGACCAGGAAAGAATAGTCAGAACTTTGGGCATCGGCGTTGCGTTAAGATAATAGAAATAGTAGAAAATACAGACCGCAATAAACACTTCCAGAACCAACAGCAGTTTAGCCTGTTGTTTCATATAAGTTTTGCAGGTTGCATAAATCAGTTCCGAAACCTTCAGCATGGCATCATGAGCCGGCATTTTTTTGATCTTAAGAAACTCATACAAACCAAAAAGCATACCCAAAACACAGATACTCATGCCATACAGCAAAATCTGCGAACCCAGAACAGAATAACCGAAGATGTTGTATTCCACATCCAAAGACGGAATTTTGAGGTCAATTTCAGAAGCATATGCCCCCTGAACAACCCCGACCAGCGCCAGCATCAGCGCACCGGCAAAGGTCTTAAAATTTTTCAAACCAAACATATAATTTTCCTTATAGTTGATATTAACAAACCAACAGAAGCCAGACAGTTTCCCGCTGTGGTTATACCCGATATCTTATTCTTTTTTTCTAAACAATAGGTTAAGAATCGGCAAATATAATTTTCTGGCTCAGTCAACCAAAATATTATTGGAAAAGAAAAAGATTTATTTTGGAATTGTCCTTTGCCTGTGCTATGATAATTGTTGAATGATTTTGAGGAGACTGACGATGAAAAAATTATTGATATTAGGGGCATTGCTGGCTGTTGGCGCCTGCGCCGCTTCAGAACCGAAAGTAAAAGAAACCTATCCCTACGGCATGAACGAAAAAGAATGGAACCAGCTTTCCATAAAAGACAAAGCTGCCATCCGCAGAGATTTTTATTTCTATGAAAAAGGCTCGACTTCTTTTGTCAATCCGCAACTTGTTGTCGAAGGCCGTCAGGACAGCAATCAAAATGTTTTTTTAAAACAGGAAAACAAATAGACCGACAAAAAAAGAAAACGTTAATCGGTCGATAAAATAAAAACCCCGCTTTTTGGGGTTTTCATTTTGCCTATCTTCCGCGGGCATCGTACATTGCCAGCCTCAAATTATTATCTTGCTGCAACGTTGCCACAAACTTCCCTTTAAATTTGCCGGCTCGGTTCATCAGCCCGTTGTAATCATTTGTTTTTTCTCCGCCCCTTTTATGATGCTTATTAATAAAGTCAATCCGCGCTTTAACCATATGATCATAAAAATACTGCTCGTTTTTCGCTTTGCCGGCAATACCGTTCGCCAGTTCCACAATTTTGTCCGTCCGTCGCACGTTCTTGCGTCCTCTGGCCTCATAAATTCCGTTGGCAATAATCTGTGACGCCGTCTTTGACGAATGGTTCACGCGAATGTCAAACAGCAATAAGGCAATGCTCTCATTTTTAAAATCGCCGATTCTGTAATAATCATAAAAATCTTTTTTATAAATAAGCTCGCATTGCTCTTTATTCAGATTCTTAATATTTCCGGCAGTCGGGAAATCAAGTTCTTCCGCCAGTTTTTTATTATTCTTCCAAAAATTCTTTAAGGTAATGCTGGTAATTCCCATTTGGGTCGGATAATCCCATGACACATTGCGATAACCGCCCTCATGTTTGAATACAACTCCCATAAAACGTTGAAATTTTTCATCATCCAACCCGTATTCCGCACGGATTTTTTGCGGCAGCTTTCCTTTTTTTACGGCTGTTTTTTCCAATGTTTTCTCTTTAATGCCGACTTTGATCTGCTCCGCTTTTTCACTTACCGCAATTCTTTTCTCCGACACAACCTTTTTCTTTGCCTGCACCTTCCTTTGTCCTTCAACCGGCTTAATCACCTCGGGCATAACGGCCGCTTTCATCTCCCTGGCATCAACTTCCGCTTTCGAAAGCTTTTCAGTCTTGTCTTTTGCCTTTTCCTTTTGCTTTTCCTGCAGCTGCTGATGAGCATACAAGCCGCCGGTCAGGGTTAATGTTGTCAGGGCTGCCCCGACAACAGCTTTTCTGGAAGCCTGACAAAACCGATCAGCCCCGATTCTGATGCGATGAGCTTTATCAGCTCGCTGTAACAAAATTTTTGCCCCGTTGTAAGCGGACTTCGCCCCCTTTGCCATAAAAGCGCCAAACGCTGCCGCCTTATCTTTAGCTTTTTCCCAAAGATAACGGTTGTAAACGTCTTCCATATTCTCAATATTGTCCAAACCGAGTTCGGTCAGCCGCCCCTGCCCGATACCGCATTCGTTAAGCTTTTGCATATAAGCTGCAGCCCGCCGATAATCCCGATACGCCGACCGCATAATTCCGTCCGCAATATCGCAGTCTTTTTTATCGCTGTCCCGTTCGTCAAACGGCACCACGAAAGTCCCGCCGTTAAACACGATTTTACGCGGTTGAAGCCCGGCGTCTTTATAACGCGCGATATCCCGATACTGACGGCTGAAATAATCACGGACAAACTTCTTTTTTGCCTCACCTGCTTCTAAAGAACTTCTGATATAAAAACACGGAATAATAACCGGCCGGTTATCAATTGTCATAACCTGCGGCGTCATATTAAAACCGGCATATTCCCGTTTTAAAAAACGAAATACGGCATCATTCGGAAGGTTATCGGCATTCTTGCTCATGGAACTGTCTCCGCTATATACTTTAGCAGTATTATAACAAAGACCGGCCATGGAATCAATAAAAAAGGGCTGCCGGAAAGACAGCCCCCGTTTTTTTACTCTTCAAAACGGTCAAACAACATTTTCAGCTCTTCGATTTTTTCCGTTTTAGCTTGTTCATTGTCAAAAGACTGGGCAACGCAAGACTGCAAATGGCGTTTAAGAATATTCCCCTCTACTGCCCTGATTGCAGAACGAACAGCTTTAAGCTGAATCAAAATCTCGGGACAATACCGGTTTTCCGCAATCATCTTTTTCACGCCTTCCAATTGTCCGATCACACGATTCAGGCGCGGAACCTCTGTCTCATGGCATGGCGGATCCGGCAAATTTTGTTCGTTGCTCATAACCTTGCCCCTTATTTGCAGTTACATTTGTCACTGCATTTATGCGTCTCGTTACATTGACAATCGTCTCCGCAGGTACAATGCTCATTGCATCCGCAATTCTCGCCGCATTGGTGCGTTTCGTCACATTTGCAGTTCTCTCCGCAGGTACAATTCGGATTCTTGCATTTAGGATTGTTGCAGTTTCTCATTACTTTCTCCTTTCAATACCCCCTATGGGTAAATTCAATATACCCTGTTGGGGTATAAAAGTCAATAGCCTTTAAGCACTATAAAACTTGAAAGCTCAGACCCCAGACATATATCCGAAAGAAATACAATCAGGAGAAAAAAAATGCATTTTTTAAGACCGGCGGCGGAACGCGGCCAGACCCGGACCAAATGGCTGAACAGTTATCATACTTTTTCATTCGGCAACTATTATGACCCGCAATTTATGGGTTTCAGTGATCTCAGAGTCATTAATGACGACATTGTCGAACCAGCCCGCGGTTTTGACATGCACCCGCACAATAACATGGAAATCATCAGCATTGTTTTGAGCGGAGAACTGGAACATAAAGACAGTATGGGAAACGGTTCCGTCATCCGTGCGGGCGAAATACAAAAAATGACGGCCGGCAGCGGCATCCTGCACAGCGAATTCAATCCCTCTGACAAAGAACAGGTACACTTTCTGCAAATTTGGATCATGCCGGATTTGAGAGACCTGCGCCCCGATTATCTGCAAAAGAAATTTTCGGAAAAAGAACTGAAAAACCGCCTGCACCTGATTGTCTCGCCTGACGGCGCCGACGATTCAATCCAAATTCATCAAAATGCCGAAATTTATCAAAGCCTGCTCGATGCCGGCCAAACGGTAAAATATAAAATTTCCGCAAATCGTGCCGTTTGGCTCCAAATCGCCGCAGGTTCCGTCACCTTGAATAATACGCCGCTGGTAGCCGGCGACGGTTATGCCCTATGGAACGAAGATACGGAAATAGAACTCCGCGGCATTGACAACCAAAGCAACATCTTGTTGTTCAACCTGAGCAAATAACCTTTATCAAAGCAGAAAGCTTTAATCTCTGTACTAACAGGAAAGTCAGGTTGAAATCTTCTTGTACCGACTTATTTGATAAGCATTACAACAAAGGAGGATAATATGTACACACCGGCTCAGGGAGACAAAGTAAAAATCAGGGACTTTTCTAACCGCCCGTTTCAGGAAGATGATGAAAAAAACTTCTTTGTAAAAACCATTGCCGAAGAAAAGCTGATTGATTCCGCAGAAGGGCTTGACGATGAAGAAGAATTTGAAAAAGACATGCTTAATTACGGCGATTTTGAAGACCTTCCCGACAGCGACCGGGAAACAATCTGCCGCAGTAAAGGCATAAAAATAGATAATTGCCTGAAATTGTAATCATAAACTCCGTCAAAAAAAAGATTCCGCCAAACATGGCGGAATTTTTTTCATACCGCCTATCATACCTTTTTATCCCCCGTCAGCTTCCCGACTTGATAATTTTTCGTCAGGAATTATCTTATATAATATAAAAAAATTTTTCAGAGAAAAAAATGCCGTTAACTTTCAAAATAACACATCAGACTTTGGAACTTGACCTCGGCGGAAATTTTTCCGGCTACGATAATGAGGTCGAAAAATCAGATTTGTTCAATGCGTTGCCCAAAAGCAAAAAACTTCTGGTTAACGCCGAAAATTTAAAAAATTGGGATTCGACATTGGTCGTTATTCTTTATAATCTGGCCAAACAGGCCGGACAACGAAAAATTCCTTATGACTATTCCTCTCTGCCCGACAATCTGCGCCGGCTGGTTTCTCTGGCCTTGGAGGTTGACCGCCGGCCGCCTGCACCGCCAAATCGGAAATCTCCCTGGCTGGAAACTCTAGGCGGCTGGGGAATCAGCGTTTATTCAGGTTTTATCGGCGGTCTGAAATTTCTCGGCCGGACAATGGCTTCAATCGGAAGATTCCTGCACGGCAAAGCTGTCATGCGGCCGGTTGACTTTTGGTTTGCAATGGAAGACTGCGGTTATCGGGCCGTTGCCATTGTTTCTTTGGTCAGCTTTATGGTCGGGTTAATTTTGGCTTTTGTCGGTGCCATTCAGCTTCAGACTTTCGGCGCCCAGATTTATGTTGCCAGTCTGGTTACCATCGGCATGACCCGTATCATGGGAGCCATTATGGCCGGAATTATCATGGCCGGCCGCACCGGAGCGTCTTATGCCGCCGCGATTGGAACCATGCAGGTAAACGAAGAAATTGACGCCCTCAAAACCATGGGAATACCGGTTACGGATTTTTTGGTGCTGCCGCGGACGCTGAGCCTTATTCTGACAATGCCTGTCCTGACCGTCTTGGCAGATTTTATGGGTATCTTCGGCGGAACTTTTGTCGGAACTGTTATGCTTGATATTTCACTGCAGGAATATATTAAATATTCCGTTGATACCTTTAGTATGAAAAACTTTCTGGTTGGTATCTTCCATGGTTTTCTGTACGGGCTGATCATCTCGCTCTGCGGCTGTTACTACGGCGTCAACAGCGGCCGCAACGCGGACAGTGTCGGTAAGGCCGCAACCAAAGCCGTTGTTTCCGCCATTGTCTGGATGATTGTCGTAACGGGCATTCTCACTTTTGTATTTAAGGCGATGGGAATATGAAAAAACAGCAGCCTGAAATAGAAGTCAGCAACCTGACCTTGGGATACGGGGATTTTATCCTGATGAAAGACATCAGTTTTCAGGTTAATAAAGGCGATGTCTTTATCATCATGGGCGCCAGCGGCGGCGGCAAAAGCACGCTGCTGAAAGCCCTGACCGGCCTGCTGCAGCCGTTCAGCGGACAAATCTGTATCGGCGGCACCGATTTTACGACAGCCACGCCAAGACAAAGAAACGAAATCATGCAACATTGCGGCATACTCTACCAAAGCGGCGCCCTGTTCAGCTCTATGACTCTGGCCGAAAACATTGCCCTGCCGCTGCAACGCTATACAAATTACTCCGCCCGCCTGATAAAAGAACTGGTCTCATTAAAGCTGGCGCTTGTCGGGCTGACCGGATTTGAAGACTTTTATCCGTCCGAAATCAGCGGCGGCATGAACAAACGCGCAGGACTGGCCAGAGCATTGGCACTTGATCCCAAAATCGTTTATTTTGACGAACCTTCTGCGGGACTGGATCCGATAAGCTCCAAACTGCTGGACGACCTGATTCTGGATATCAATCACAGTCTGGGAACCACCATCGTTGTCGTTACCCACGAACTCGATTCAATTTTTACCATCGGCAGCAACTCAATCTTTTTGGACGCCGATACCAAAAGCATTGCCGGTTACGGCAACCCCAAAGAACTGCTAAAAACAACCACAAACCCCAAGCTTCGCGAATTTCTGACCCGTGGAGGAGAAAAAAATGCCTAAACAACCCAATAAAACCCTGATTGGCCTTTTTATCGCCGCCGGTATTGCCATTATCGTCATAACGGCAGGTATATACGTCAAAAATAACTTATTAAGCAACAAAAAAAATACCGTCGTCATGTATTTTGAAGAATCAATCAAAGGTCTGAATGTCGGTTCTTCCGTTGTCTTCAAAGGAGTGGAAATCGGAAACGTCACCAAAATCGGCATTATCGCCGATCCCGATTCCATGGACTTCAGCATTGTGGTTTTTGCCGAACTCAACAACCAAAACATCAAAGCAATCGCCGAATACCGCAACAAAAAGAAACTTCTGGAAACGATGATACAAAAAGGCCTCCGCGCCCGTTTGACAACCAAAAGCTATGTCACCGGACAACTGATGATTGAATTTGCCATTTTGCCCAATTCTCCGGCATATACCCAACCCAACAAACAAGACTATTTGGTTGTACCGACAACCTTATCTTCTCTGGCCGAACTATCAAGAGATCTGCAAAGCCTGCCGGTCAAACAAAGCATAGACAATTTCAACAAATTCTTTACCGGCCTCAACAATCAAATGCCACAAGTTGAAAGCATTATCGATAAAATAGATACATTAATCGGCAACAATCCGCGTGCCGTCACCGGAACATTGTACAACTTCAACCAGACCATGACCGGCATCCGCGATGCCGCCAATGCTTTCCGCAACTTAACCGATTACCTTGAACGTCATCCGGAAGCAATTTTGAAAGGAAAAGAAAAATGAAAAACGCCATAACCCTGTGCCTGTTCTTTCTTCTTTGCGGCTGCCTGAGCTTCAGTGACAGCCCGCCCTCTCAGTTCTATATGCTTGAAACTCTGCCCGCCGAACCAATCAGCAGAAAAATATTGAATATCGGCATTCAGGAAGTCCAAATTCCCGAATATGTCAGCCGTCCGCAAATCGTAACAACCAGAAACACTGTTGAATACAACATCTCGGAATTCAACCGCTGGAGCTCGCCCCTTTCCGGTATCATCCAACGGACATTGGCTTCGGATATGGCTTACCTGCTGCCGAAATCTTTTATCAAACCCGCAAGTATCATAAGCGACAACTATACTTACACCATATCGTTGGAAATCAACCGTTTTGACGGCGAGTTTGGCAAAGACGCCAAACTTGAAGCCTGGTGGTATATATTAAACCGCACCGGCACAATCCTTTACCGCGGTCAAAGCAATTTGTCACAACCTGCCGGTACCGGCTATGAAGAGTTAGTTTCTGCCCAAAGCCGCCTGCTGGCCGGACTGGCTGAACAAATTGCCGCAAAAATCATAACACTGCAATAAAACCAAAGCTCCCTTACCAAAAGGGAGCTTTCTTTTTTAAGCAAAAAATAAATTACTTTTCTGCAGCTTCATCCTCCAACCTTTGCCGTAAATAAGCCGCAGCCATCAAAACCGCCGCTTTCGACGGCGCTGAATCTGCCAGCGCATTCAACATCATAAAATCATGTATTGTTCCGGCAAAGCGTAAAGAAACAACCGCCACACCGGCTTCATTCAATTTACGGGCAAAAGCCTCGCCTTCATCACGCAAAACATCATTTTCATCCGTTATTACCAACGCCGGCGGCAACCCTTCCAAAGCATGCGGCTCAGCCCGCAACGGACTGGCCAGAATATCATTGCGGTCCTGCTCATTCGGAGCATATTGCTGCCAAAACCATTCCATAGCCTTTTTTGTTAACCATGGCCCGTTAGCAAATTCCAAATATGATTCCGTCTCAAAAGCCGCATCCGTTACCGGATAAAATAATGCCTGCGTCTTAATTTCCGGCTGATTGCCGTTTGCCTTTGCCATTAATGTCATTGCAATCGCCATATTGCCGCCGACACTGTCACCGGCAACAGCCAGACGGGATGCATTGGCACCATATTTGTCGGCATAAGCCGCAATATATTGCAAAACCGCAAACAAATCGTCAGTCGTATCCGGAAATTGCGCTTCCGGAGACGGCATATAAACCGGAAAAACCACCACTGCCGGAATTTTTGCCGCCAGTTCCGCCACCAGACAGGCGTGCGTCTTGTCATCACCCATAACCCAGCCGCCGCCGTGAATATAAAACACCAGCGGCAAAACTTTTCTATTACCTTTCGGAGAAACAATTTTTACCGGCATTTTGCGGCCGCTGTTGGTTTCTACCTCAATATTTTCAATCTTCACCGCCGGCATGGAAGCTCCGGCTTTTTGAACTTCAGACAAAACGTTTCTGGCCTCCTGTGGCGTCAGTTCATAAAGCGGCCGGCCTCCGGATTTTTGCAAATCATCAACAAAATCCTGCACCTTGTTCATCAAAAACACTTTTTCCATATCATCCTCCTTTCGAAAAAGGTTATACTTGAAGATATAAAGCCAAATTCCACAGATTCAAGCACTTGTTGACTTCCTTTTCGCATTATGATAAGTTCAACGGGTTAAAATAAGAATATGTCAAATTAAATACTTTTATGTCATGAAAAACTTTATTATTACTCAAAAAGACAGCCTTTATATTTTATGGCTGTGGGACAGTATAAAAGAAGATTTTGAAAAACTGGCCGAAGGCCCTTGGGCACAATGCCGCGCCCTTTCAAAAGAAGCACTGATTGGAAATGCTGCCGACGACTTCCGTTTTTTCGGAATAAGCCGCGATAAGCTGTTCCAATCGCCGGAACATTGCTCGGAAGTTGACAACCGCAACGACTGTTTTCTCTATAAAAAAGAAAAAAACTGGTACCTGCGCACAGACAAATTCTCTGACACCGACCGACTTCTGGGAACGGCAGATTACTATGACACTCCGTTTGGAAAAAGATTTTTTTATGTTCAATTTCTTCCTAAAAAAGAATATATATTGAGCTTTGTCTGTAAAGGAACATCAGAAGTCTTTCAAAAAAAATACGACAAACCGTATTTTACCGGCAAAGAATATGTTGTTGCCGACAGAAACGACGGATATTCCGATATCTACAGCTATGGACTTCCGTCAACAAAAGAACTGATAGAAATACCGTACTGCAACAAAACAAGAATTTACGGCTACGTAAAAAAAGCGGAGGCCTATAAGCTTTTGGCCGAAGAACAATATATAAGCACGTTCCAAAATGCCTATCTGGTCTTCAAGGAACACCAAACAGCCGGATTGTTCGCCATAGATCAGGAAGAAACCAAACTGGTTGCCGAAGGAAAATACAAAACGCACCAATGGAAAAATATTTTTTATTTGAATGGCAAAGGCTATCCGTATACTTACAACGTTGTTGAATGGGACAAGGTTTTCTTGACACCGGCCGGCAAAATCAAAAATTTCTTCAAAAAACTGTTCTAAAAAAGCAAAAAGCCGGAAAGCCAAAAGCTTCCGGCTCTTTTTGTTACAATTTTAAATAATCCTCAAAAGACACATATTCCCGACATTCTGCATCAATTTATAACATAACTTTTTTGTTTAGACCGGCTGAAACACCGGTTTTTTACGATTATCTTTCAGCTGTTCAATCATTTTTAACAAAAGGAGAAAAAACATGGCTTCTAAAAACAATCAACTTAACATATTCTTGTCCAATCTTGCTGTTATGAATATCAAAATTCACAATTTGCATTGGAACATTATCGGTGCCGAGTTCCCTGTTATCCACAAAATGACCGAAAAACTTTATAAAATGATCCAACTGCAGTTTGACGAAGTTGCCGAAGCAATGAAAATGCAAAACGAAATGCCATTTGCTTCTATGGCAGACTATCTGAAAAATGCTACCATCGACGAAATTGAAAGCAGAGATTTTAACGCTTATGAAGTTTTGGAAGAGCTTGATGCCGACTGCCAGACTATTATGGATTTGGCCAAAGACATCCGTGACGAAGCTGACAAAAAGGACAACTTCCTTATCGCAAACCTTTTCGAAGATTATCTGGCTGTTTATGCCAAAAAATCCTGGATGATTCGCACCATGCTCAAAGAAGATGCTATTCCGCTGGAAGAAGATGAAGAATCAGAAGACGACGAATAATCAGTCTGCCGACAAAACCGGCCGCCTTCACAGACGGCCTTTCCCTTCAAAAAACTGTTTTAAAAAGCAAAGAGCCGGAAAGTCAAAAGCTTCCGGCTCTCTCTGTTACAAACTCAAATAATCCTCAAAAGACACATATTCCCGACGTCCCGGTATCTCACCATCGAGAATCTCAGCCCCGATACAATTCCCGGTAATATACAGAGGAACAACTTTTCTCATTCTCCCGTTTATTTGGGTATAAACTTTATCGCAAAACTTCTGCACCCGCACCGCTCTAAAATACTCATTATACGGCTTGGCATATTTCACCAAATGCTGCCACGGCACATTTTTACAAAACTCTTCCGGCGTTACCAAATACGGATTGGTTTTCTTTTTGCCGGTTTTCTCGTCAAACTCGGTCTTATAAAACACGGCACCGATACAATAGCCGGTCTGTCCCTGAAAAGGCGGCAACATCAACGCATGAAACGAAGAATAACCATTTTTTTCAAGCTTCACCCCGTAACCGGCCGGATCAATATAAAACCGCTCAAAAGTCAACACATCGTCAGGACAATCCTGACAGGAAACCGCTGTATCGTCTTCTTTTACCAGACTGAAATAAGCATGGTTCCTGTACACCCCATCCTCAATCGTAACAAAAGACTGCAGAAACATTGATGTTGTTTCATTCATAAAGATTGCTGATTTTCTTTCCTGCCATAAGGAATCAGAACCGATTTCGCTGGCAACAATCTTAAAGTCCAGACAACATTTTGCATCTATCGGGCTAAAACGCCCGTCCCACCAGTTGGGAACAAATTTTTCCGAATAAATTTCCATAATTATAAATTCTTAAGTAAATAATTCTTTATCGTGGTCAATATTACTATTATCCCACAAAAGAGTCAACCGGCTTTCTCAAACGGCAAACCTCAAATAACATAGGATAGATTTTCTTATTCTGTTGTCATCTGTTACAAAAAAGGATTAGATAAGACCTAATAAAAAGCAAACCGCTTTTTATACATAAATCAACTACGTAAGGAGAACAGCAATGGATGCTGCAAAAATAAAACAACTTTTTAATGAATATTTTATCAATACTTTGAAAAATGACTACGTTAACTATCAGGGACGTGCCAACCGCCCGATGTATTGGTACTTTGTCTTGTTCAACCTCATTATAAGCATTATCATTTCAATCATCGCCGGCGCAACCGGATTACATATCCTGTCCAGCTTGTATTCTCTGGCCCTTTTCTGCCCGGGTGTCTGCCTCGGCATTCGCCGTATGCATGATTTGGGAAAAACCGGCTGGTGGATTCTGGTACCGCTTTACAACATTTATCTCCTCTGCCTCAAAGGCGAAGATAAAGACAATGCTTACGGCAAACCTGTCAAATAAGATCCGCCTTATTTTATAAAGCCTGCTCAACGCAGGCTTTTTTTGCATCAAAAACGGCTTAATCTTAATTATTGACAATTTTAATATATAGCACATAATATACATATAAGTCAAACTATATAAAGGAAAAAAATATGAAAAAGTTTATATTATTTTTATCCGCATCATTCTTACTCCCCCTAAAAGCCTTTGCCAATCCGGCCTGTGCCGTATGTACCGTAGCAATCGGAGCCTCTGTCGGCATTGCCAGAAAACTCGGCATAGAAGACTCGATTGTAGGTTTGTGGGCCGGAGCATTGCTGACATTACTCGGCTACTGGACAATAATATTTTTTGATAAAAAAAATTGGCACTTTTTCGGGCGAAATTTTTTGCTCATGCTTATTTCTGTCGGAATGATCGGCTTTATTTATATAAGTGAAGTAAGCTACCAACCGCGGATTATTTGGCAGATTTTTTACCTCGACCCTATTTTGTTCAGCTCAATGTTAGGCATGCTTATCTACATATATTCGCAAAAATTCTACCAATGGATGAAAATGAAAAACGACGGACATGCCCATTTTCCGTTTGAAAAAGTTGTTTTGCCGCTCATCCTCCTGCTCCTGACCAGCTTTTACCTGACCTGTTTTCCTGTTTGAAGACAACACCCAACATAAATAAATGCCACCTGCAAGAGGCGGCATTTATTTATGGCGTACCCGGACGGGGATAGGGACAAAAAACTGACCAACGTCAGATTTTTGGCACGTATCCCTAGCTTTACTTGTTGAGCAAGGAAAGCGGCAGCAACCGCAGCGAAACTAAGAAAGCTTGGAGCCCTCCCCGTGAAAACAAGCTCCTGCGATGTTTGAACGGAAGGGTACATCACAAAAAATCCCCAGCAATGCAGGGGATTTTGAAGTGGCGTACCAGGAGGGATTACTCTTCGCTTCGCTCCAAGTTGCACTGGCGCTCGTTCGCTTTGCTCACCGGCGTTCTCCCGCCCGCCTCTCTCTGGTAGTCAAACCCACTTACTCGTGGGTTCAAATCCACCGCTCCACAACATAAATAAATGCCGCCTGCAAGAGGCGGCATTTATTTATGGCGTACCCGGAGGGATTCGAACCCACGACCCTCGGCGTCGGAGGCCGATACTCTATCCAACTGAGCTACGGGTACATAAACTGTCGCAAACAGTATTACAACAAAATTTTCAATAATTCTACAAAAAAAGTCATTTATCTCAATTTTTTCTTGACTTCTAGCAAAATTGTAGTTATTAACAAGCCAACAGGTTTATTTTATGGTTAAGACAAAGGATTATAACAATGGCTAAAAAATGTGATATCGCAGGAACCGGCGCTATGAGCGGAAACAACGTTAGCCACGCTAACAACAAAACCCGCCGCCGCTTTTTGCCGAACTTGCAGAATGTTTCTCTGCTGAGCGAGACATTAGGCAAAATCTTCAAACTGAAAGTTTGCTCCAAAACTTTGCGTTCTATTGAACACAATGGTGGTTTGGATGCTTACTTGGAAGCTACTTCTAATACAAAATTGACTGAAGAAGCAGTTAAAATCAAAAAATCAATTGCAAAAAGCAAAGCTGCTGCCGCTGAATAAGCGCTTTCTTCAGAAGTTTTTATCAAGAACTCCCTCGGGAGTTCTTTTTTTATCCCCATAATTAACAGCCTGTGCAAAATCTGCAGCGAAATATTTTGAGTTTTACAAAAATCTTCGCTATAAAAAATCAAATAAAAAACATCAGGACTGTTATAGATTATGGAAAATATAGATACCGCCAAACTGCCGCAAAATATTGAAGCCGAACAAGCGCTCCTCGGAGCATTGCTTGCCAATAACAAAGCCTTTGAAAAAGTCTCCGAATTTTTAAAACCGGAACACTTTGCCGATCCGGTTCACGCCAAAATTTATGATATCATTTCCAAGCTCATCAGCAAAGGGCACATTGCTGACGTTATCACACTTAAAAACTACTTCGAACAAGAAGGGTTGCTTGATGAAGTCGGCGGCTACAAATATCTGGTCCAACTGGCCGACAGCTCTTCTCCGCTGACCAATGCCGAATATTATGCACAGTTTATTTATGACAAATACCTGCGCCGCGAACTAATTAACACCGGTTTTGAAATTGTCAACGAAGCCACAAAAGAAGATTTGGACTCCAACGCTTTTGACCAAATAGAAAGCGCCGAAAAAAAACTGTTCGAACTCTCCAATCAGGGCGACACCCGCGGCGGCTTTGTAGACTTTTCCGAAGCCTTGAACAATTCATTGCACCTTATTGCCGAAGCCTATGAAAAAGACGGCAAAATCTCGGGTCTGCCCACCTCTTTGGATGCCCTTGATTACATGATTGGCGGCCTGAACAAATCAGACTTAATCATTATCGCCGGCCGTCCGGCCATGGGCAAAACCGCTCTGGCCACCAATATCGCCTACAATGTTGCCGAATATATGGCCAATAACAAAAATCTGGATCCCAAAACCCGCGGTGTTGCATTTTTTTCACTGGAAATGTCCGCTGACCAACTGGCAAGCCGTATTCTTTCCACCGTCACACAGACTAACGGTAAAAAAATGCGAAACGGCGAACTCGACAAAGCTGAATTTATGCGCATTGCCGCTGCCGTTCAGGAACTGGAACAAATTCCGCTTTACATTGATGATACGCCGGGCCTGAATATCAATATGATTCGTACCCGTGCCCGCCGTCTGCGCCGCAATAAAGGACTCGGCGCCATTGTAATCGACTATATTCAATTAATTGTCGGCTCAGGCAGCAAAAAGAACGAAGGCAACCGCGTACAGGAATTGTCCGAAATTTCCCGCGGCTTAAAAATACTTGCCAAAGAACTGAACGTGCCGGTTATTGCTCTGTCACAGCTTAACCGCGGCGTAGAGCAGCGTGACGACAAACGTCCGGTCATGTCGGACCTGCGTGAATCCGGCTCAATCGAACAAGATGCCGATATTGTTATGTTCGTCTTCCGTGAAAATTATTATATTCAAAACGAAGAACCCAAGCAAAAAGCAGGTGAAACGCCGGAACACTTCCAAAAGCGTCAGGAAGAATGGGAAGAACGCCTGCGCCGTACCAAAAACATCGGTGAAGTTATTATCGGCAAACAGCGCCATGGCTCAACCGGTACGGTGCAACTGTTCTGGAACGGCGAATTTGCTCAATTCGGCAATTTGGCCAAAGACGAATACTTGCCGGAACAAGCCCGAGATTAATCCTTTATCATAACAACAACTTGCGGATATGTACCTGTGTAACCAAGGTACATATTTTTTTATTAACTTTAAATTAAATAAATATTGACATTTAATGAAAGGTGGGGTATAATTTATGTCATAAACAAGGAGAAAAATGATGAACTTCCTCAGAAAAAACATTTGGACAATCTGCCTGATTCTGGCCTTTGTCCTCATTTCAGGATCAGCTATGGCGGCAACGGGCAGTCAAAGCAGCCTTATGGGTATTGCTAAACAAAAAGCCTTCACTACTTTCAACAATGTCAAAAACATCATCTTTATCGTTGGCGGTTTCGGTCTGGTTTTGCTGGCCTTCAACGCCATCTTCGGCAAACTCAAATGGACGGCTTTTGCCTCGCTGGCCGTTGGTTTGGCAATTTTAGCCGCCGCCGGTGCTATCGTCCGTTACGCAACCGGTGATACAAACTTAAATGCCACAGGTCAGGGAGCTGACAGTTTTGGCGATACTTTCCAGCAATCTGCCGCAGACACTTACTAAAAGCATAAGGCGTTGCCTGAACAACGCCTTATTCCTCGGAGAGAAACCCTTGCAAGTAAACCCAATTTACGAGATTAATTTTCTCACCGGATTTCTCTCCGCCTCTTTTTATTAATGCCTTCCGCAACAACATCCTTCATGTTTCTTTCCGGTTTTCTTGCAGCAGTCATCACCCCGTCCGCAATGACAGACATCATCGTCTCCGCAGTGGCCGCCGCAATCACACCCCTGATTGCCGCACGCACAGGTTTCTTCCGCCGTATTTTTGGTATAGTATTCAAACTCACCGCTGCCGTCAGCATTAAACCGCGCAGAAAAACTGCCGGAACTAAAACTAAGTTTACCCGATTCGGCCTGCATAGAATCCGGAATTTCGCCCTCGGCAATCGCCTGCTGCATTTTTTCCAATCTTTTCTTTTTTCCTTCGCAACACGCACAACCCGAGCCTTGTATCGGTCCTGAAATTAATAATTTTGCCAGCCAGCCAAACATTTTTCTTTCTCCTTAAAATCATTTATAGTATTATAGCGGACAAATCATTAAAAAAAAGGAAAAATGAAGTGCGGGAACACTTTTGGAAACATAAAAAACTTGCCGATTTTACGGAGGAAGAATGGGAAGCCGTCTGTATGAACTGCGGCAAATGCTGTCTGTTCAAACTGGAAGACGAAGACAGCGGCGAAATTTACTATACAAATGTCGCCTGCCGTTATTTCGACAAAGAACACTGCCGCTGCAGTTGCTATCAAGAACGCTGCAAACTGGTTCCGACCTGCCTGAAACTAACCAAAGACAATGTCGATAAAATCAGCTGGATGCCGCAAAACTGCGCTTATCGCCGGCTGGCAGAAGGCAAAGGCCTGCCGGATTGGCACCCGCTCTTAAACAATGGTCAGATGGCTGAAGAACATACCATAAAAAACTATTGCATTTCGGAACTCGAAATTGATGAAAATGACCTTGAAGACCATATTATCGAGGATTGGGATGAACAATGAGCAACAAAGAATACAGCCTGGAAGCCGCATATGACCCGCAGTCGCGTTATGACGACTTGTCCCGATTCGAACCGGAATTCTGGAAAAAGAAAAAATTGGAAGACCTGAACAAAGAAGAATGGGAACTTCTTTGCGACGGTTGCGGCAAATGCTGCCTGAACAAGCTTGAGATTAAAGGAAAAATAAAATTCACCAACACCCGCTGTCGCTTTTTGGACTGCCAAAACTGCCTGTGTAAAATATACAGCCGCCGTTTTGAAAAAGTGCCGGACTGCCGTGACATCGACCTTGCCGCCATTCGCGAAAAGCCCCGCTGGCTGCCGAAAACCTGTGCATATTGGCTTTTGGACAACGGCTTTGACCTGCCGGATTGGCACCCGCTGAAAACCGGCTGCGCCGACAGCGTCCATAAAGCAGGAATGTCGTTAAAAGACAAAGATACCGTTTCCGAAACAGGAATAGAAGATTATGAGAATTACATTATTGACTGGCCGGACCTTTGATTATGCTGCGGCTCTGGGCTACGATATCAAAGTTGTCAAATCGCCCCGTGCCAGCAAGCTGATTTTAAGAATTGACAATAAAGAAAGGATTCCCGTTCTGACAATACCGCGCTACTGCTCAAGCAAACGGGCTCTTGAATTTGTCCGCAGCAATCAGGAATGGATAGATTCCTGCCTGTCCAAGATTCCGCAAATCAGACAGTTTCAGAACGGCGAACAACTGTCGCTCTTCGGCAAAACTTATACCGTCAGACATATGCCCAATGCCCGCGCCGGCGTCTTTTTTGACGGCGATTCGGTTTGCGTGTCCGGCGGACGGGAATTTTTGCACCGCCGCCTGCGCGATTTTATCAAAGAACAGGCGCAAAAAAAGTTTCGTCAGGCTTCACAGCGGCTGGCTGCAAAAATAGACTGCCATGTCAACGATGTTTATATCAAAGACACCAAAAGCCGCTGGGGCAGCTGCTCCAACCGCAATAATATTAACTATAACTGGCGGATTGCCTTAGCGCCGGACTATGTCATAAAATACCTGATTGCCCATGAAGTGTCCCACCTCCGCCATCCGGATCATTCCGAAGACTTCTGGAACTGCGTTGCCTCTTTTGAACCGCGCTATCACAAAGGCCGCGACTGGTTGAAAGAACACGGCAAAGAACTTTATATCTACGAATAACGCCGTCACAAAGCTTGATTCACTCATAAAAAATTTCTATATTATATACAGATATAACCTAATTATGGAGAAATTTCTTATGGAAAACAAAATTTATACTGCACCTGTTGAAACGACTGTCGTCAACGAAGGTCTGCGTGAATACCTGATGAAAGTATTCAACTACATGGCCGGCGGCCTCTGCATTACCGCTCTGGCTTCTTATCTGATTATCAGCAATCCGTCGGTAATGCGGCTGTTTTATAACATCACGCCGCAAAGTGCCGGTCTCTCGGCCTTGGGCTGGATTGCCTTTTTGGCACCGCTGGTTATTGTTTTTGCCTTCGGCTGGGTTATCAACCGCGGCACCGCTTCTCAGGTTAAAGGCGTCTTTTGGCTGTATTCTGCATTGATGGGCGTTTCGCTCTGCCCGATTCTGCTTTTATACACCGGTGAAAGCGTTACCCGTGTTTTCCTGATTACCGCTGCAACCTTTGGTGCCATGAGCCTTTACGGCTATACTACCAAACGCGATTTAAGCGGTCTGGGCAGCTTTTTGATTATGGGACTGATCGGTGTTATTATCGCCATGGTCGTTAATATGTTTATGAAAAGCGAAACCATGTCTTATGCCCTCTCGGTATTGAGCGTTTTGATCTTCACCGGCTTAACAGCCTATGACATACAGAAAATCCGCGCAATGTATGTTGATTATGAAGACAATGAAATAACAACCAAAAAAGCCGTTGCCGGCGCTTTGTCATTGTATCTTGACTTCATCAACATCTTCATCAATCTGCTGCGTTTGATGGGCGACCGCAGATAAAATCCGCACCGGAAATTATAATTTCTAAAAAGAGTCTGAATTTTTCAGGCTCTTTTTTTATTAACTTTAAATTAAATAAATATTGATATTTATTGAAAGGTGGGATATAATTTATGTCATAAACAAGGAGAAAAATGATGAACTTCCTCAGAAAAAACATTTGGACAATCTGCCTGATTCTGGCCTTTGTCCTCATTTCAGGATCAGCTATGGCTACCAATACCGGCGGCGGGCAAAACAGTTTGATGGATATTGCCAAAACCAAAGCCGGTACAACTTTTCAGAACGTAAAAAGCATTGTGTTTATCGTCGGGGGTTTTGGCTTGGTCTTGCTGGCCTTCGGTGCCATCTTCGGCAAAATCAAATGGTCGGCTTTTGCCTCGCTGGCCGTTGGTTTGGCGATTTTGGCTGCGGCCGGTTCTATCGTCAAATACGCAACCGGCGACAGTAAAGTAAGCGGACAAGAGAGCACTTATTTTGTAGATACATTCCAAAATTCCGCAACAGACTAAAACAAAGGCGTTGCCTGAACAACGCCTTACTCCTTGGAGAGAAACCCTTGCAAGTAAACCCAATTTACGAGATTAATTTTCTCACCGGATTTCTCTCCGCCTCTTTTTATCACACAAAATTCCTTCAAAAAATCATTGACTTGCCGGCAAAAACTGTCTATAAGGAGCTGTAACCCGAGAATTTCCACTGTTTTGACTTTGGAAATTTTAAATAAATAACTAAAAAACCGGAGAAACAAAATGAAACGTACATATCAACCCAGCAAACTGGTAAGAGCCCGTCGTCACGGCTTTCGCACCCGCATGGCAACCGTCGGCGGCCGCAAAGTTCTGGCAGCTCGTCGTTTGAGAGGACGTAAAAGACTTTCTGCTTAGTTTCTGTGAAAGCAAACTATGACTAAAGTTTTTATCTTAAAAAAACGCAAAGATTTTGTAAAAGTCGCCTCGCAAGGTCAAAAAATGGTATCTTCCGCTTTGATTCTGCAGGCGGCTTTTCATATTCCCGCTGCCAATGCCCTCCCCGGCGGCGCCGGACTGGGCTATACCGTTACCAAAAAAGTCGGGAAAGCACACATCCGCAACCGTTCCAAACGGCGTTTGCGTGCTGCTGCCCGTGAGATTTTTCCCAAACATGCCCTGTCCGGCGTTTGTTATGTCTTAATCGGCCGGCATAATACGGCAACCAGAGACTTCGCCAAACTCAAAGAAGAAATGATTATTGCCTTAAAACGCATTAACAAACTTTTGACCAAAGAGAAAAAGGCTTATGAAAAAACTCCTGATTCTGCCGCTGATTCTGCTGATTAAAGTCTATCAGTTTTTTATTTCGCCCCTTTTGCCCGGCGTCTGCCGCTACCGTCCGACCTGCTCGCAATACACGATTGAAGCGCTCCGCACACATGGGCTTATTAAAGGGCTTTATCTCGGAATTAAAAGAATCCTGCGTTGTCACCCGTGGGGCGGCAGCGGATACGATCCCGTCCCGCCAAAAGAAAAACCGCATAAACATTGATAATTGCTTGCCTTAGCGCAGAATATGGATTAAATATGATATAAAATATTTTTTGCCGGCAGCAAACCGGCATTCAAAGTCAAAAAGGAGCTGTAATAAATTATGAAAGAAGAGACCAGAGGCCTGTTTCTTGCCGTTGTTTTATCCGTTATTGCCATTCTCGTTACCAACTACCTGTTTCCTAAAGCACCGGCAGCTCCGCAGCCGCAGCAGGAACCGGAAATTGTTGCCTCCGCGGAACCTCTGACGGAGGAAACCGGCAAAATTATTGTTGATGAAACACCGCTGACAACAGCCGAAGCCGTTGCTTCTGAAAAACGCATAAAATTTGCCAATACGGACATTCACGGCAGCATCCGCCTCAAAGGCGCCCGCTTTGACGAACTTTACCTTTCCAAATATAAAACCGGCTTGGAAAAAGACAGCCCTGACATTGAGCTTTTATCACCGTCACGCACAGCAACACCTTATTATGCCGAGTTCGGCTGGCTGTCTAATGACCACAATTTAAAACTGCCTGACGGTTCAACCGTTTGGCAGGCCAAAACCGGTAAATTGACACCTGAAAACCCGTTGGTTTTGGAATACAACAACGGTCAGGGACTTCGCTTCATCCGCAAAATATCCCTTGATAAAAACTATATGTTTAACATTGAACAATCCGTTGAAAACAACACCGCAAAAAGTGTCAGCCTTTTTCCTTACGGTTTAATCAGCCGCACTGTTAACTCCGAAAAAGATTCCAAAAGCGCTGTTGTTCACGAGGGAATGCTCGGCGTTATCGATTCTTCTCTTAAAGAAACAAAATATGCTTCGCTCAAGAAAAAAGGCGATAAGGAAGAATTCAAAACCAACGGCGGCTGGGCAGGATTCGGTGATCGCTACTGGTTTAGCTCTCTGGTCTTTAACAACAACCAAAACGCCAAAGTCAAATTCATTAAAACCGATGACAATACCTATCAGGTTGACTACCTTGGCGATGCCGCAACCATTGCCCCCGGCTCTATCGGAACACAGAACATCCGGTTTTATTCCGGCGCCAAAGAAATCAAATTACTGGATAAATACACCAAACAATACAACATTGACAAGTTTGATCTGGCGGTTGACTTCGGCTGGTATTACTTCCTGACCAAACCGTTCTTTTACATCTTAGACTTTTTATACCGTATCATTGGCAATATGGGCTGGGCGATTCTGCTGTTTGCCGCTCTGTTGCGCCTGCTGATGTATCCGGTTGCCAACAAGTCTTATGAAAGCATGTCCCGTATGAAGAAAATTCAACCCAAAATGCAGGAATTGCAGGAAAAATATAAAGACGATAAGATGAAACTGCAACAAGAAGTCATGAATTTGTATCGCAAAGAAAAAATCAATCCGGCAGCCGGCTGCCTGCCTGTTTTAATTCAAATTCCGGTATTTTTCTCTTTATACAAAGTGTTGAACATCTCTATTGAAATCCGTCATGCCCCGTTTATCGGCTGGATCAAAGACCTTTCGGCGCCTGACCCCTTAACAATTTCCGTCTGGTCGCATTTACCGGTTCCGGCTCTGTTGGATATCGGTATCTGGCCGATTCTGATGGGTGTCAGCATGTACATTCAGCAAAAACTCAATCCGGCACCGTCCAACAAAGATCAGGCCCGCGTTTTTGCCATGCTGCCGTTAATCTTTACATTTATGCTTGGCCACTTTGCTTCCGGTCTGGTCATCTACTGGACTTTGAGCAACCTGCTCTCAATCATTCAGCAAAAAGCCATTATGCGCAAAGTCGGAGTTTAAAACATGGAGATAAAACCGGAAGATTTTACCGCTGAACAACTGGACGCAGGACGTAAACTGCTTTCCGGCCCCTGCAGTTTTATGCTCGGGGTTGCCCGTTTGGATCAGCTTCCGGTTTCCTCACTCGATGAAATTGCTTTTGCCGGCCGTTCCAACGTAGGCAAGTCTAGCCTGATCAATGCGCTGACCGGACAGAAAAATCTGGCCAAAGCCTCAAATACCCCCGGCCGCACCCAACAGCTGAATTACTTTAATCTGGGCGATAAAATACTTATAGTCGACCTTCCGGGCTACGGATTTGCCCAAGCGCCGGAAAGCATGGTCAAACAATGGCAGAAGGTGATTTTTGCTTATCTTCAGGGACGTGTAAACCTCAAACGTGTTTTCTTGCTGATTGACTCCCGCCACGGTATAAAAAAAGTTGACGAAGAAATTATGAAAATGCTTGATACCGCAGCGGTTACTTATCAGATTGTTTTGACCAAAACAGATAAAATCTCAGCCAAAGCTCTGCAAAAAGTCATTGCCGACACGGAAGAAACCATTAAAAAACACGGGGCTGCCCATATCCGCCTGCTGGCAACCAGTTCTGAAAAGAAAAAAGGATTGGAAGAGTTACGCGCCGAAATTGCAGGACTTGCCGGATAAAGGATATTGACTAAAACTTAGATTCAGACTATACTCATAGGTACAAATTTATTATTAACTTAAATTATATTGCCTATGATATAAAAATACACGTATCTTTTTAGTCGTTATCGGAACTCTCTGCACAAACTCAGACTTCCCAGTTTTTAACCATTAAAATAAAGATACTATGATTGCAAACGTTTTACATTCATTAAACGGATGGCAGACAGGTCTTCTTTTGTGGGGATGCTTGGTGATTCTGGTTTACTTATATTCAGCTTATGACTCATATAAGTACCGTGACATCAATAAATATCTCAACAAATTAGAAACGGAAGGCGACACCGAAGGATAAAAAAAACAGGATTCCGGCTTCAAAACCGTAATCCTGTTTTTTTATCCCATCTTTTTGTAAAAATCTTTTCTCTTCTGTCTGCTCATAGACCACAAATTTCCCAATCCGTTAACCGGCTGCACCTCATATTTTGATTCAAAGTCAAAATCCCGCCGCAAAAACAGGCTGGTTGCCTTGGTATAACAATTCATCGGGCAAAAGCCATAAAAATCAACCTGAATCAAATCGGCTTTTTTCAAAATTGCAACAGATTTCTGATACTCAAGGCTGGTATTAATCCGGTCGCTGTCATCAAGAATAATCATTCCTCCGGCAGCCAGTTTTTGCACGGCAGCCGCACAACATTCCGCCCGCCTTTTGCCGTCTACGACAATAACGTCAAACAAATCGTCCTGTTCGAATATGGCTTTCTCATAAATTTCGCCTTCATCCCGCCAGCGCACGTCCAAATTCGGCTCCGTCATCTCCTGCTGCCATTTTTCAAACCACTTCGGATTATCCTCAATACTAACAACATACTTTGCCCTCGCCGCCCAAAAATGCGACGAAGAACCGCAGCCGTATTCAAAAACCTGTTTTTGCCCGTAATCAAACTGTGACAAATATTCTATCGCCGGAAAAGTATACCACGGGATCGGATTTCCGTCCCGATCTGCACAAACTTTTTCATCAATTGAGCGCTCCAGAGCAAAATCTTTTTGCAGCATCTCCACCGCTTTGGCAAATTTTTCGCTGAACATAATCCCTCCCGTTGAAAAATGATTTAGCGCATATATATCACATTAGTGCAAAATGCCAACTTTTTTATTTTAGGAGAAACAATATGGACATCGTACGCAAAATTGCCTTGATTTTAACAATCATCGGCGCATTAAACTGGGGTTTAATCGGATTTTTCGGCTTTAACCTCGTTTCTTTTCTGTTCGGAGAAGCCAGCATCTTAACTCAAATTATATACATGTTGGTAGGTATTTCCGCTGTTATTGCTATTTTTGACTTGCCCTATTTCCGCGTCAGAATAGAAGAAAAATAAAAAACAAACCGCCGGAAATCAACCGGCGGTTATTTTTTTAGCTCATTTTTCCGCCAATGATAAACAGAAACATAATACCCCAGAAAATATCCCAAAAAACCAAAAACAATAATATACGGCACGCTGCCGACAACAATACTGTAACCGTACTCTGTTACCATATCCTTCAACCCGTGCAACAGCCCGTCATCAAATTTTGAGACAATATAACCATAACTCATATTGCTTTCCAACCCGCGCATTTTGTTGCCGGTCAAATAAAAAGCATACATAATCGGCAAATTCGTAAAAGTATTTGAAACAAAAGTCCAAGCCAGCCCGATAACCAGACTGAAACGCCATTTCAAACGCCTGCCGATAACCCAGATAATAAAGACAAAAGGCATTTGCACCGGAAAAGGAATAAAAGAACCGCCCAACCCGATCATTGTTGCCCGAGCCACATAGCGGGGATCCTTATGCCGCCGCTTCATCGGCATAATAAGTTTCCGCTCAAAAAACAGTTTCCACTTGTCCAAAAATTCCTTCATTCGTTTTTCCTGTAATACAAACCTAATGATAATTTATATATACCAAATATATAAAAATTAAACCCTAGCGGATTAATCGCGCCGCTTTGGAAGAAATTTGCATCAACGTATAACTGACAATTTCCTCCACCGGCATATTCGTCGTTTTGCAGTCCCGCTCACACTTATACAGCAGTTCAATAACGCCCAGCACGTTATTTTTGTTCCAGATGTTGAGCTGGCGCTTAAAACTCCCTTCCCGAAAAAAGATAATGCGGGGAATCAGCCGTCCCATTGCCCGCTCAATACTGTCACCGTTTTCCATATAAGAAAGTGCAGTCAGAATTTTGTTAAAATGATACGTCAGCGTCCGGACGATAGAGATTGGCTCATTTCCTTCGTTAATCATTTTCTGATAAGCCCTGAGCGCCTTGTCTTTATCTCCGCCGGCCGTAAAATAACAAACATCGTCACTGCTGGAAGCCGAGGCATCAGAAACCACGGCCGCAACATCCTCACTGCCAACCGCCTTTTTTTCTCCCATATAGGTAATCAGCTTTTCAATCTCACCCAAATTAGTCTTCCGGTCATTGGAAAGGCGGGAACACAAAAGCTGCAAAGCCTCATTGCCGATACTGTAGCCGTTCTCTCCCAATTTGCCGCGCACGGTCGCAAAAACATCTTCGTCACGGTCATCATAACAGGCAATAACCCCCATATCTTCACGCGATTCGCCCAAAGCCACCAAGGAAGATTTCTTGTTCAGACTACCGGACGAAACAATAATCAACGTATCAGAAAGAGAATTATCCAACAACGTCTTCAAATGCTTGGTCAGATTGTTATCGGCATCTTTAATCACAATCACGCGCCGGCCGCCCATCAGCGACCTGCTGGAATACTCCGCCGACAAGGCACCGACATCGGAAAGAACATCGGAGCAGTTAAAGTAAACCACCTGAAAAGGATCATAAATATCAGGGCTGATGCATTTGGTCAGATTTTTGACATATTCCACCTGCAAACCTTCATTACTGCCGTAAACCAAAAAACACTTAATCTGTTCTTCCGGTTTTTTGCAGAATTTTTCAATTTGCGCCTGTTTATAAATCACTAATAATTCCCCCGCATTCCGAGCTCACGGTGAAAATAGGCCCCCAAACGCAAAGCAATGTCATTAGCAATAATCTTGGCCGCATCCGATTGTGTTTTTTTCTGTGCCATCGTTGTCGAATAAGGATTGGCCAAAATATCATAACTCACAAAAGACACACTGTCACCGCGAACAAGCATCTCATTGTTTTGAGAAGAAACCAGCTCATAAACAACCGAATAACGAACTCTTTCGCGTGTTGCCGTAATATCCCGCCGCAAAGCCTGTTGAACAACTTCTTTGCCGCGCAATGTCACATATAAACGATACTGCGGCTTATCCGGCATACCTCTCGGCGTAATCAAATCCAGCAGCTCGTTCCGAACTTCCTGCCCAAAACGCTCAGCAATCGGTTCAACCTTGACTTTTGCCATTTCCGATGTTACCGAGGTATCAAAGTTTCCGCTGAAATACCATCCCGAAGTATCTTCCCGTTGCGCATACAAAGGCTCAAAACCACAGGCTGATATACAAAACAAGGCTAAAAATCCACCGATTACTTTCTTCATCTTCGTCCTTTTTATAAAAAAAACTTACTTATAGCAAATTTAACCGCATTTCCAATGCAAGTCCATAATTTTTTACGCAAAAGCCCACAAATAAGAAAAACGTTTACAATGACAGATGTTTTTTCAGGCCGCTGTAAAAACCGCGATAGAAGCGCTAAGCAAAAACAATCGCAGCTCCGGTTGTTTTTGTCTGCAAACTCTTTGGAACATCTTGGCAAGCAAGGAAAGCGTTAGCAACCGCAGCGAGCTTAGATGCCTAAGGTACAAAATAGTACATGAGCATTTCTCCATCCCGCTAAATCTGTATTAGTCGGCTATTATATGCGGTGTTTACAAAAATTACGGAGAATGAGGCTAGTAATAAGAAAAAACCTTTAAGGCGACAGGAGTGTACGTGGTGGTACATGACTTAGCCTTAAAAATTTTCCATATTAAGCGCCCCTTCAGGCCGCTGTAAAAAACGCGATAGACGCGACGGATAATAAGAAAAAGAAAATCCGGCGACAGGCGCGTACATAAACGTACGTAACTTAGCCGGATTTTCTTTTTCTGTATTAGGCGTCCGTATTGCGCGTTTTTTACGCGACAAGGTTGATAATTTTGTTGGGCACCACTATAACCTTTTTAATCTCTTTGCCCTCAAGCTGACGCTTAACATTCTCAAGAGAAAGGGCTGCTTTTTCAACTTCTTCCTTCGGGGCGTCCTTCGGCAGATCAATCGTGCCGCGCATTTTGCCGCAGATCTGAACGGCATAAGTCACGGTATTTTCTTCCGCCAGTTTGGCATCACCTTTCGGCCAAGGTTCTTTAATCGCCAAAGTCGAATGCCCCATACGCGCCCACATTTCCTCAGCCAGATGCGGTGTAAACGGACACATCAAAAGCAAAAGGTTTTCATAAAGCTCAGGCGCAATCTCATCCAAAGAAGACAAATGGTTGACATAAGTCATCAACGAAGAAACCGCCGTATTAAACTTCATCTGATCGATTCTCTCGGTTACTTCAAGAATGGTTTTGTGCATCATCTGAATATCTTTAGCCGAAGCCTTGGCATTTTTGGTAACTTTTCTGAACAGATTATAAATCTTGCCGACAAAACGGTACACACCGTTCAGACTGTCTTCCGACCACATTGCCACTTGGTCAAACGGCCCGATAAACATTTCATAAAGACGGAAACTGTCTGCACCGTAATTGTTGACAATATCATCCGGATTAATTACGTTGCCTCGTGATTTTGACATTTTCTCACCGTTCTCGGCCAAAATCATACCATGCGACGTCCGGCGCTGATAAGGTTCCTTCATCGGCACATAACCGCAGTCATAAAGAAACTTATGCCAAAAACGCGAATACAGCAGGTGCAGCGTCGTATGTTCCATGCCGCCGTTATACCAGTCAACATTCATCCAATAATCCAAAGCCTCTTTGGAAGCAAACGCCTTATCATTATGCGGATCGCAATAACGCAAAAAATACCATGAGGATCCGGCCCAGTTTGGCATTACGTCCGTTTCTCTGCGGGCATGGGCACCACATTTCGGACAAGTTGTATTAACCCAGTCTGTTGCCTTGGCTAAAGGAGAATCGCCGTTATCATTCGGCAAATAGTCTGGAACTTCAGGCAAAGTCAGCGGCAACTGGTCTTCCGGCACCGGCTGCCAGCCGCAATGTTCGCAATAAACCATCGGAATCGGCTCTCCCCAGTAACGCTGGCGGGAGAACACCCAGTCCCGCAGCTTAAAGTTCACCTTAGGCTGCCCAAACCCGCCATTCTCGGCAAATTCAACGGCAGCTTTCATGGCGTCTTCTTTGTTCATGCCGTTCATAAAACCGGAGTTGATATGTTCTCCGTCTTCTTCCCAGGCTTTTTCGGATATATCGCCGCCGGCTAAAACCTGAATAATCGGCAATTTAAACGCCTTGGCAAAATCATAGTCACGCTGGTCATGCGCCGGCACCGCCATAATTGCGCCGGTTCCGTATCCGGTCAGAACATAATCGGAAATAAACACCGGAATCAAAGTGCCGTTAAATGGATTTCTGGCCTTAATGCCTTTAAGCTCGACACCGGTTTTGCTGTCATCCATCGTTCTTTGCAACTCAGACTTTTTGGCCGTTGCCTCAACATAAGCCTGAACTTCGGACGGATTTTCAAATCGCTGCATTAATGCCGCGACAAATTCATGTTCCGGCGCCATAACCATATAGGTAACGCCAAAAGCCGTATCCGGACGCGTGGTAAAGACTTTGAGCTTTTTGCCGTCCAGCGGAGTCCCCTGCACATCGGTCAAATCAAAATCCAGCTCCGCTCCTTCCGAACGGCCAATCCAGTTAACCTGCTGCGCTTTAACCCTGTCAATAAAGTCCAAATCATCCAAGTCATTAATCAAACGGTCGGCATATTTTGTAATCGCCACCATCCACTGCTCTTTATCCTTACGCACAACCTGTGCTCCGCAACGCTCGCAACAGCCGTTGACAACCTCTTCGTTGGCCAGACCAACTTTGCAGGACGGACACCAGTTGATTGCCATCTTGTTTTTATAAGCCAGACCTTTTTCAAAAAGCTTAATAAACATCCACTGCGTCCATTTGTAATATTCCGGATCACAAGTGTTAAAAGCCCTGTCCCAATCAAAGCTGAACCCGATTGACTTCAGCTGGCGGGTAAAGTTTTCAATATTGGCCTTGGTCGAAACGGCAGGATGCACGCCGGTTTTAATGGCATAATTTTCCGCCGGCAGACCGAATGCGTCAAACCCCATCGGATACAAAACATTAAAACCCTGCATTCTTTTTTTGCGGGCAACCACGTCCAAAGCGGTATAAGAACGCGGATGTCCCACATGCAGGCCGGCACCCGACGGATACGGAAACTCAACCAGAACATAATATTTTTCTTTGTTCTTATCAATATCAACCTTATAGGCTTTTTCTTCATCCCAAATACTTTGCCATTTTTTCTCAATTGTTTTAAAATTATAGCGGTCTTCCATCGCCCATTCCTTGGCCCATTCTTCAAAAGAGCCTTTTCCATTATATCTGTCAGTCATATTCTCTCTCTATACTATTTGTACAAACTTGCTCTGTATAACTCCCTTGCTTTCAGGAGAATTCTGTCTTCCATTGCACTTTGCAGTCGGCTGCCGGCTTCAACGTCATACCACTTTCCGTTTTTCAACATTCTCTTTTCAACACTGACTTTAATACCGTTGCTGCGCAATTCCTTCGTCAATACCTGAACCTTGACTCTAAACAGCTCTCGGGGATAGCCTTCCATTCTGAACCAGTCGGTCACAATCAGCCCCTTGGACGGATTCTCCGTTTTCAACGGTGTAAAACTCATCCTCTCCAGCGCCGCGCGCCACAAAAACTCATTTACCGGCAGTTTTTCGGCCGCTTCCGGCTTTTTATTATCAGCCCACGGATTCATCCACGAAAAATATGAGCAGCCGCCGGTCATAACCACAGCCGCCAGCAAAGTCAAAAGTGCTTTTCTCATTTTGTTACATTCCTTAAAAAAACAAAGTTTTGCTCAGGTTATAATAAATTCTTTCAAAAAACAAGAGTCCAAAATAAAAATTTCACACTTGTAATTATGGCGGAATCTCACTAAAATAACGCACAACAATTCACCCGAAGGGAAAAAATATGAATGACCCCCGCCGTCTGGCCGTTGAAACTTTGCAAAATATTTTGGAAAACAAACGTTTTTTCAATGAGATAAAAAAAGAAGAAGCCTTTGCCGCCCAAAAAGAACAGGGCTTTTTAAATATGCTGATTCTCACGTCACTGCGCCGTTTGGTCTTTCTGCAAAAGGTCATTTCCGTTTTTGCCGCCAAAAAACTGCCGGACAAACATGCTTTTGCCCGCTATGCTTTGATTCTTGCCGCCGCCGAAATTTTATTTTTAGAAACGCCGGATTATGCCGTCCTTAACAGCTACGTCAATCTGGTCAAAAAACAAAACGACAAATATATCGCCGGCTTTGTCAATGCGGTTTTGCGCAAAATCACCGCCGCTAAAGAAGAACTGTTAAGTACCGGCAACGGTATTTTCTTTCCCGAAAACTTTCGCAGACTTCTGCAAAAGGATTATACCGGAAAACAAATTTCCCTCATTGAAACGGCTGCTGTCAATGAAGCCCCGCTTGACTTAACCGTCAAAAACAATCCTGAAATCTGGGCGGAAAAGCTTGACGGCATCCTGCTGCCCAACGGCACCGTCCGCTTGGAAAATACCGGAAAAATCGAAAAACTTTCCGGATACAAAGAAGGCTGCTGGTGGGTACAGGATTTTTCAGCCTCTCTGGCAGCCAAAACTTTAAGCAAGCCGGAAAATAAAAACATTCTTGACCTTTGCGCCGCTCCCGGCGGAAAAACCGCACAATTGCTTGCTGCCGGCGCACAAGTTGCCTCTCTTGACATTTCGGAAGACCGGCTTAAAACACTGAGCGAGAACATCCGGCGCCTGCAACTCCCGCAGCCTCGGATTATTTGTACCGATGCATTGTCTTATCTGGAAAATACGACCGATACTTATGATGCCGTTTTGTTGGACGCGCCCTGCTCGGCAACCGGCACCCTGCGCCGCCACCCTGAAACCGTCCATATTAAAAGCGCTGCGGACATTCAAAAAATGGCCGCATTGCAAAAACAAATTCTGGAAAAAATTTCCAAAGTGATAAGAAACGGCGGAGAACTAGTTTACTGTACTTGTTCCATTGCCAAAAACGAAGGTGAACGCCAAATAACCTCCTTCCTGCAACAGCATGCCGAATTTCGCATTATTCCGCTTTCTTCCGAGAACTTTTCGCTTTACCCCGGACAATTGCCCGATGACATGTTTACGCCGCAAGGCTTTGTCCGCACGCTGCCTTATCACCTTTCGGCACAAGGAGGCGCCGATTCTTTCTTTATTGCCAAACTGCAAAAGGTAAAATAAATCATGGCCGACACAGAAGAAAAAACATCCGTTGCCAAACCGCCGGTTTACATTCTGGGAAATACGCCGCTCGGCCAATACCTCGCAGCTAAATTTATCCTTAAAGGCGAAAACGCGGTTATCATTGCATCCCGACAAAACTGCCCGACAGAAATAGAAATCAGCTTGCGCGAAGAACACAGTCTGAAAAAACAAAAATTCAGTATTCCTTGCCGGCACTATTCATCGGAAAAAGCCAAAATGTTGATAATAACCTCTCCGAACAACCGCCTGAAATCAGAACTGATGCTGCTGTCTGCCGCCCATTTTTCTGCCGCGCCGATCATTGTTTTCTCCATGCTTTCAGACTTTCGGATTATTGAAAGCCTGCTCAAACACAACACGATAAGAGCCGGCTTTGACGGCTGGCTGCAAACCAAAGACAACCAGATTTTTATATTGGGCGGCGAACCGCAGGTAACTTTGTCCAAACCGTTTAACACGCTGGAATATTCGCTTAAGGCCTTAAGCTATTTTCACGGCGCCGAAATTTTATGCCAAACCTGTGAGGATAAAAATCAGGTTTTTTGGCAGGCCTTTGCCGGATATGCCGTTTCTGCACTCGCCTCGGCTCACTACCGGCAAAGCATTTTTAATATCCTTAAAAACAAAGACAAACAAAACCTTATCAATACCGCCGTTAATGAAATCTGCTCACTGGCCGCCGCAGAAAACATTTCTTTGACATCCGAGGAAATTCTGAAAAAAATTTACAATACGCCGATAAACTACACTTACGGAACACAAACTCCGAGTGATTCGACCGGAAGAGAACTTTACAACATTCACGGCATTATCACCAATACCGCCCGCAGGCATAACATTGCCGTTCCGGCCTTAAAACAACTGCATCCCCAAGATATTTCCGTATAAAAACACATTGATTGTTGAACAAATAAATTAATGAGTTACAATAATTTGAAAAATCAGAAAGACTCAGGCGATGAATTTTGAAAACACTCTTTTGATAATCTGCACGGCCGCAAGCTTTTTCTTGGGCTTTGGCTGTTTTTATATTCTGAACCGGATACGGATTGCCCAAAGAAAAATCCCGATTTCGCCGTTTGTTATTATTCTTGGTATTTTTGCCGTATTCGCTCTGGGACTGAGTATCGCTTTCCGGAATGACAACGACTTCATAAACGAATATGTTTTATGGGAACTTCCGGCATTGTTGGCAGCTTCCGGCGCCATTTTTTATGTTTCTTCCCGTTTCGGCACCAAATACATTTGCCTGACCATTTTAAGCTGTGCTGCGTTTTTAAGTCTTTTTATGCCGCAGGAAATTTCCGTATTTTCCCAAATCCGACCATTTTTCACCGTCCCGCTGATAATCTTACTCTGGTTTTTATTCAGTTTTCTATACCGTTTTTTAAATGGCATAGAAACTGTTGCCGGACTGCATGCCATGGCTGTCTGTATCGGAATTTTCTTTTTGACTCTGGCCGCGGCGCTGCCTTTCCTGCTTGGCGCAATCGCTTTGATATTAGCTGCAGTCATAGCTGCGTTTTTGATTTTCAACTGGTATCCTGCACGCCTGCAATTATCGGAAGCCGGCTGCACGGCTCTGGGCTTCCTGCTCGGCGGCCTTGTTTTTCGCGCTGTCTCGGAAGGAGCCGCACCAAGTATTGTCATCTTTAACATGTTCTACATAATAGAAATTTCCTGGGCTCTGCTGCAAACCCTGTTTTTAAGAGACAAATATGCCGATGTCGTCACCAATACCGCTTATTTTCAGGCCAACGTTTCCGGGCTTTCTCCGGAAAATATCACCAACAATATTTTACGGCTGGAAATCGTCATGATCGTTTTAGGCTATTTTGAGGTTTATTCAGCAAACATCTACTCCATTCCGGTCTTAAGCGCAATCATCACCGCCTGGTATTTAAGCAAGGTAAAAAACTGGCAGGACGCCAATCAGAGCTTTCGTGATATGAACAGAAACGTAATTAACGAAATCAAAAATAATTTTGAAGAAATCAAAGATACCATAAACAAGGATAAAGAAAACTGATGCGGCTGACAGAGTTTGTTCATAAAATTTTCCATTCTCATCCGGATCATATAAATCCGGCCGCAAATGCCATGGACTTAATAAAGTTTAAGATCGTTGTCGTTGAATTTTCGGAAAACATCGAAAGCAACAGCGGAGAAGTAATTGCCCGCCTGCTCAGCAGCAAAGACGGCTTGGAAGTATCTTATTTTGATGAACCGTTTTCCAAAACTTTTTTAAATCTGGAAAGTCGGACACTTTTTGACCTCATTGACCGCGGCCAAACCATTTTGGATAAAACGCAGGCAGACGTTTTGATTTGGGGCTACCGCGAAGGTTGCAAAATCAGACTTAATTTCCAAACCGAAAAACAGTACGAAAACGAAGACTGCGCTTTTGTTTCATTGCTTGACAGCTTATATATTCCGGCAGAACTTCTTTCTTCCGGACAACCTATTCCGCCGGCTGTAGGCAACCTGATTTACGGCGCGGTCGTGAGTTCGCTGAATACTTTTTCCCGCGAAAAAAAAATTCAAAAAAGATACCTGCTCAAAAGAATAATAAGCTTTTTGACCAAAGACGATTCGGCCAAAAACCTTTCTATTGAATACATGCCTTACATCATGAACTTTCTGGGCATTATCTACCTGAGTTATTGTTTTGACCGCGGACAGGGCAAAGATTTTAAAATTGTCAAAAACCTGTTCGACACAGCCTTAAAACATCAGGATCTGATAACCGCACCAATCCACTTGGGATGTATATACAACCACCTCGGACAATTGTACGATTGTTCCACAAAATACATCCCCAAACAGTCCGCCCGTCACTTCAAAGAAGCAATCAATTACTACCGGCAGGCACAGCGCTATCTGAGTAAATATAACTATCCTTACGACTATGGGTATATTTCATACAAACTGTCACACTTGTTTTTAAGCTACTGGCTGTACAAAGAAGACATTCAGGCATTGCGCGATGCCGTCTTTCAGCTGCGGGAGACCGAAAAAATTTATACCCTGTCTTTATTTCCGGAATTTTGGGCACAGATTCAAAGTGAGTTAGGCTATATGCTGGGACTTCTTGGCAACTTTACCAAAAGCGAAGAAATTTCAGAGCTGGCAATCTCCAGCTATAAAAACCAGCAAAAAGTCATTACCGAACGCCGCAAACCGCTTGAGTGGGCCAAAAGTCAGGAACATATCGGCGAAATTTATTACCGGTTGGGAAAAAATGCCGGTGATAAAGCCCTGCTGGAAGAAGCATTGGAATATTTCCATGACGCCCTGTATGTTTTTGGAAACGCCGATAACATCGAAGAAACCCGCAAAATCACGGCCGACATCGCCAAAACCAGCCAAAGCCTGAATCTGCTGGAAGAATAAACGCTTTTTCACCAAAAATACCTGAAAACATCCCCTTTTCAGGCCGCTGTAAAAAACGCGATAGAAGCGCTAAGCAAAAACAACCGTTACTCCGGTTGTTTTTGTCTGCAAGCTCTTTGGAACATCTTGGCAAGCAAGGAAAGCGTTAGCAACCGCAGCGAGCCTGGATGCCTAAGACGGATAATAAGAAAAAGAAAATCCGGCGACAGGCGCGTACATAAACGTACGTAACTTAGCCGGATTTTCTTTTTCTGTATTAGGCGTCCGTATTGCGCGTTTTTTACCCGTCTTCGAGATGGAGGAGAACCGACACACTAATCATCATCACAATTAACGCCGGCGTCCAAACCGCCAAAAAACCGGGAATAACATTGTTAACACCGAAAGCATAAATAACCTGCGACATAAAATAAACAATAAAACCGGTGGAAAGACCGCCGACAATCAAATACATAACCCCGCCCCGCCGATTGTTCGGACGCAAGGCAAAAACAGCGGCAACCAAAACCATTGAACACAGCAAAAAGGGCGAAGCCAACAGGGAAAGATAGCGCAACCAGTGCTTTTGCGCCGAAAAGCCTGACATTTCATAAAAACGAATGGTATCCGGCAAATCCCAAAAGGAAATAGATTCCGGCTCCACAAAATTTTCTTTAATCCGTTCAATCGTTAACGTTGTCTTATACATAACCTTGTCGAGAGAAAGCGTCGGCTTTCCGGGTTCGTAAACCTTAACGTTAATCAACTCAAATTCATCGCCTTTCAGATTGGCGGCATAAGCCTCTACCCGCCGTAGGTTCTGCGACTCCCTGTTCATTTCCAAAATCGTCACACCGCGTAAAAAAAGACTGTTTTGCTCCTGACGCACGGACTTTGCCTGCAAATAAAGAAATTTATCGGCAGAAATAGCCTCACGCAGCCACAATCCTTTTTCAGAAAACAAAACCGCTTTCGGATTACGGGTTTTAAAACGATAATCCAGCGTTTCATACAACTCGTTCATTCGCGCGGAAATCGGATTCACAACCGTCACATTTACCACGCCGATTAAAAAAGTCGCAAGCAAAACCGGCGCCAAAAACCCCCAGATTGAAACACCTGCACTGCGGATAATTACAAACTCGTTGCTTTTGCTGAGCTTCCAAAAAGTAATCATCGCCGCAATCATCATCACAAACGGAAAAACCATCTCAACCGTTTTGGGCAGTTTGGTAAAAGCCATCTGCATAATAAAACTGAAAGAAGCATCATCACGGCCGGAAGCGCGGCGCAGCAGTTCAACCACTTCAAACAGCATAACAATCCCCATAACCATCAACAAGACAGCCAAAAAATTGTAAATAATCTGTTTGGTCAAATACTTTCCAAGAATAGACTGCGGGTTCATGTTTATCCAATCATTAGTTCATTTCTGTTCAGAATATAAAATAATCTCTCATTTATCAAGACTATTCTCACGACTAAGTTCGGCCAGAATTTTCTTCTCAATTTCCGGCTGATCCTGCTTGGCCTCAATAACCTCTTTACGGATTTTCCGCGTTCGTGAAAAAAGCTCAAACAGCTTATCGCCCTCATCCCAGCGGATATTGCGCTGCAGGGCAATCAAATCCTCGACAAAGCGCTGAATCAACTCCAGAATAGTCTCTTTATTATTCAGCAGAATATCCCGCCACATTGTCGGATCGGAGCCGGCAATACGGGTAAAATCCCGAAAACCGGAAGCCGAATATTTAATAATCTCCTGTTTTTCATAACCTTCCAAATCAGCCACCGTTCCGACAATGGAAAAGGCAATCAGATGCGGAAGATGCGAAACCGCCGCCATCACCTTGTCGTGATGTTCCGGTGTCATCGAGTCAATTTTCATCTTTGCGGCCTGCCACATTGCCGAAACTTTTGCTGTTGCTTCCGGCGTTGCAAATTTTCCGGGCGTCAAAATACACCAGCGCCCTTCAAACAATTCCAAAAATCCGGCTTCCGGACCGGATTTTTCGGTACCGGCAACCGGATGTCCGGGAACATACACAATCCCGCTTCCGGACGGAATATGTTTTTCTATTTCCGCCAATGCATATTTTTTGACTGAGCCGACATCCGTAATCACCGCCCCTTTTTTCATCACAGGCACAATCTCGGCGCTAACAGCGCCATACGCTCCGACCGGCGTTGCCAAAACAACCAAATCGGCATCGGCAGCCGCTCCGGCAGCATTCTCGAACGCTTCGTCAATAACGCCGATTTCTTTAGCTTTGCAAAGATATTCCGGATTACTGTCAAAACCGGTAATAACTTTCGCCAAATGATTATGACGGATAACCCGTGCCAGAGACGAACCGATTAATCCGACGCCGATAATCGCAACTTTATTAAACAACATAATTTTTAGTCCTGCTCCAATAATCCGGTTGAAAGATAACGCTCGGCGGCATCAGGCAGAATAACAACAATCGTTTTGCCTTTCATTTCATCCCTCCGGCCGAGTTCTGCAGCGGCAAAAAGCGCCGCACCGGCCGAAATTCCCACTGGCAGCCCCTCTGTCTGCGCACACTCTCTGGCCATTGCTGACGCAGATTCGTCCGCAATGTCAAAAACCTCGTCAACCAGCGAAGCGTCATAAAATACCGGAACAAATCCGGCACCGATTCCCGGAATTTTATGAGCGCCTTTATCCCCGCCGGTCAAAACCGCACTGTTTTTCGGCTCAACCGCCGCCACATACAAATCGGGATTATAGCTTTTCAGCGTAGAAGCAACACCGTTCAGCGTTCCGGACGTTCCGACGGCAATAACAACGGCATCGACCTCCCCGCCGGTATCTTCAAATATCTCAATGCCGGTTCCCAGTTTATGCGCTTCCGGATTCGCCGGATTCTCAAACTGGCGCAGCAAAATCACATTCGGATTTTTTTCTGCCAGCATGCCGGCCTTGGCAATAGCGCCGGACATTCCGTCTTCCGCCGGCGTCAGAATAACCTCGGCACCAAACAGCCGCATAAGCATAATCCTTTCTTTTGACATATTCTCCGGCATGGTAATCACCAGCTTATATCCCTTGGCTGCGCTCATTGCCGCCAATGCAATGCCGGTATTGCCGGATGTTGCCTCCACAAAAACCGTATCTTCGGTCACCAAACCGGATTTTTCGGCATTTTCCAACATTTGCTTGGCCACACGGTCTTTGACCGAAAAAACCGGATTATACGCCTCGCATTTTCCCAAAAGCTTTGCCTTCAGCTTATGTTTTTTTGCCAGACGGGACAATTTCAGCAGCGGCGTATGCCCCACCATTTCCGTAATTGAATTATAAATCTTTCTCATTTTGCCTCCCGACAACCGGATAAAATCATATTGCACCTTGTTTATAAGCCATAAATATTGCTTTAATATGTAACAAGTCTTGAGTAGTATTACAATAAAATTAAGGAAAAAGACACAAAGAAAATGAAAAAGCTGGTATTTTTAACACTTCTCGCCCTTTTGTTCGTCAAACCGGCGCACAGCACCAGTTTGGACGAGATTTACCGTGATCTGGTAAAATCCGACAATGAGGGGTATCTGCCGCTTTATGTTAAAAACCGCAAAATTCCCGACCTTTTGATTGAAGACGGCATTACCGAAATTCCGCTGGCAATCAAAGCGGAAGACCCCAAAATCACGCCTTATCAAATTCCTCTGGTTGACAAATATAAAATAGAAGAAGAAGCCCGCATTGCCCGCCAGCGCAAATGGGACAACGCCGTTCTCGCCGTTAGGGAAAATCGTGTTACGCCGGTAGAACTGGACGAGATATTGCTCCGCGTTGCCGAAAACAACCCGCATGCGGTTGAAATTTATGCCTGGATGAACGCCCGCGGCATTGGTATTCCGCAGGATCTGGTTCATGCTTTCAACCTCTATCAGCAAGCTATTTTTCTCAAAGTTGCGGGCGCCGAAAAAAATGCCGCCGCTGTCTACAGGGTCATGAATCCCGAACAACGGCAGCAGATTAAGGCTTATATCCCGCCGGAAGAAGACGAAGAAGAAAAATAAAAGCTCTACTTTCCCTCTTTTACTTCTGCAACCAGTTCTTTGACAAAGCCGGGCAAACCAATCTGACGAACCCTCTTCATTCTCTCGCCGGAAATGATTTTTTGGATTTTAAAAACGGTGTCCTCCAGATTCTCATTAACAATAACATAATCGAATTCGTTCCAATGGCTCATCTTGTCCAAAAGAACATTCATTCTTTTTTCGATCGTTTCTTTTGAATCCGTTCCCCGCTTTTCCAGCCGCTCGCGCAAAATTTTGATTGACGGCGGCAAAAGATAAATCGTCACCACGTCATCACCGGCTTTCTCACGCATCTGGCGTGCCCCCAGCCAGTCCATGTCAAACAATACATCCTGCCCGACATTAATAAAACTGTCCACCTCTGACCGCAGCGTACCGTAACGCGGCCCGTATTGCGAGTTGACATATTCATAAAAAGCGTCCTGCGCCAGAAACTCGTCATATTGCTGGTCATTAATAAAATAATAATCCACGCCGTCCTGCTCGCCAACCCGTTTTTCACGCGTTGTGACCGAAACTGAGAACTTGATATTGCCATCGCGCTTCAGCAACTCTTTGACGACCGTTCCTTTTCCGATTCCCGATGGACCTTCAATAATAAACATCGCTCCTTTGCGAACCTGCTTCAATTTTTCAATAACCTCAGACATTTTTACCTCACTCAATATTTTGTACTTGTTCCCGAAACTGCTCAATCAGAACCTTCAAATTCATTCCCAGATTCGTCAACCCGATGTCGGCAGACTTGGAACACAGGGTGTTCGCTTCCCGATTCAGCTCCTGACATAGAAAATCCAACCGCCGCCCGATTGTTCCGCCTTGCTCCAACATATCTTCCGCAGCCTTGATATGTGCCTTCAACCGATCAAGTTCTTCCTTCACGTCACTGCGGTTCACCAGCAAAACAGCCTCCTGAGCCAGACGCTCTTCGCCGATTCCTTCCGTTGGCTCAAGCAATGCCGCAATTTGCTCCTTAAGCTTTTTCTTCAAAATTTCCGGCAGACGGGCAGCAAGCTCTTCAGCTTTGGCCGCCGTATTTTTTATTTGCACCAGAATATCTGAAAGCATTTTTTTTATTTTGCTTCCTTCCGATTCGCGTGCTTCCTTTAACAGAAGGCAAGATTCGGCAAAAGAAGACACTAATGCCTGCTCAAGCTTTTTCTGTTCTTCCTCATCTGCCGCAGAATCCTCCGTCTCTACCACGCCTTTAATTCCGAGAAGAGCAGACGCCGACGGTTTTTCCAATTTTCCGCCGCAGCTCTCATACAAACTTGTCGCAACCTCAGTCAGCTCTTTTAGCAAATCATGATTAATCCGGACTTTTTGTATCTCTCCGCCTGCAGAAAACTCCAAAAACGCACTGATATTTCCGCGATCCAAAACTTCTGCCGCGGTATTTTTCAAAATAACGGCCAAAGCCTCAAACTTTGGCGGCAATTTGGCTTTCAAATCCATACCTTTGCCGTTCACGGACTTTACTTCCCAAATCCACGAATATTCTTTCGCATCGCCGGAATAATTTCCGTTCTTTCTTGCAAAACCGGTCATACTGGATATATTCAAAATATAATCTCCTATATAAACTTTTTTAACAAATATATACTAACAATCATTAACAAGCTTTTACTTTTTGAGGAAAACATGTTAAAAAAAGGCCAAAATATACTGATTACCGGCGCAAGCAGCGGAATTGGACAGGCTCTTGCCGTTCATTATGCCCGAAACGGCGCCAAAAACCTTTTTATCTGCGGCCGCAATGCCGACCGGCTTAATGAAACCCGCATCCTCTGCCAAAAATTCGGAACCGCCGTTCATGCCGCGATAATTGACGTAACAGACCGCGAACAGGCCAGAAACTGGCTGAACGAATGTGAAAAAATCGCGGATATCAATCTGGTCATTGCCAACGCCGGCGTATCTTCCGTTACCGAAACGCCGGAAAATATCTGTAACACATTCAACACTAACGTCTTCGGTGTCATCAACACCGTTCTTCCGGCCATAGACATATATAAAGCCCGCCGCGAACGCTCGCTTAGCCAACAAGACAATGCCGGCTCGTCGCTGGATCAGTTTATCGCCCGTACCAAAGCCGAAAAGAAAGCTTTTTTCCGCAATCCTTTCAGCCGCAAATATCTTGGCGGCATCGGCTGCGAATTGTATAAAAATGACAACAAAAGCATTGCCATCGTCAGTTCTATTGCCGGATACCACGGTCTGCCGGCCTGCCCGTCCTATTCTGCGTCCAAAGCTTGCGTAAAGGCTTGGGGTGCCGCTCTGCGCGGACAATTAAAACCGTTTGGCATCAATGTCAGCGTTATTTGCCCCGGATTCGTAAAATCCCGCATTACGGACCAAAACACCTGCCCGATGCCTTTTTTTATGGCGGCCGATAAAGCCGCGGCGATCATTGCCGCACGCCTAGAAAAAAATACAGGCCTGATCGCTTTTCCCTGGCCGTTGAGATTCGCCGCCTGGATAGTCTCAATTCTTCCCGAGAGGTTGAGCGGGCTGATTTATAACCGTCTGCCCGAAAAAGTCTCCGATAAAAGCTAAAAAAACCCGAAAACAGGCAAAAAAGATAAAAAAATTGTTTTTTTATTAATAATTTTGTTTATAATCTCGCTTATGAAAAAACTGAACCGCTACATAGTAAAACAAATTTTTATCGGGTTTCTTCTGGTAACTTTTTCGCTGCTCTCCATTCTCTGGCTGACGCAGTCTTTGCGCTTTGTAGATTTAATCACCAACAAAGGCATTCCGGTCGGCCTGTTCGTAAAGCTCACATCCTTGCTTATGCCCCGGCTTTTTGTCCTGCTGTCGCCCATTTGTGCTTTTGTTGCAGTCTTGTTTGTTTATAACCGGATGCTCGGCGACCGCGAACTCGTTGTTATCAAATCTGCCGGCATCAGCCCCTGGCAGGGAGCCAAACCGGCTCTGATTATCGGCGCTTTTTTATATTTTATCAACCTTTATGCCTACAATTATGGAATTCCTATGGCCGAAAAAGCCTTTAACGAACTGGAATGGCAAATAAAAAACGACGTCTCCCACCTAATGTTCCGTGAAGGCGAATTTACCGAACTCCAAAACGGTCTGACAGTTTTTATCACCTCTCATGAAAAAGACGGCTCCATGTCAGGCATTCTGGTTAACGATGAACGCGACCCTCAAAACAAAACCACACTTTCAGCTGAAAAAGGCCGCGTTGCTTACACGGACAAAGGCCCGAAAATCATTATGGTCAACGGCTCGCGCCAAGAACTTAACAAAAACGGTTCGCAGTTTTCTTCTCTGGCTTTTGAACGCTATTCTGTTGATTTTGGCCTGAGCGGCAACAAAAAAAACAAAGACACCAGCGCCCGTGAAAAAGGCTTCTTTGAACTTTTAAATGCCCAAAACGATCCCGGTCTGACCCCTAAAGAACAACGTCGTTATGTTGTTGAAGGCCACCGCCGTATTATCAATCCTTTTTATAATATTGTTTTTGCATTGCTCGCCTGCACCGGCCTGCTTGTCGGCAATTTCAACCGCCGCGGACAAAGCCGTATCATCTCGGTCAGTATCGTCGCCATGGTTTTGCTGCAGGCTCTTGATTTGTCTTTCGGCAATCTGGCAGCCAAAAAACTCGTTCTGCTGCCTTTGATATACATAAACCTGATTCTTCCGTTAATTGTTTGTATTTACCTACTTTTGTTTTACACCCCCGGTATGTTTGCCAAACGCCGCCGGCCGCCGGAGATTGCAGATGTATAAAAAAAGCCTGTTGCTCATAAGTGGCCTGATTGCCGGTTCCTTTGTTGCAAATTTTGCCGTTGCAGCAGATGATCCGCTGAAAAAAGAAGCCGGAACAGTTTTGCAGAAACCGGAAAAACCGACTTATAAAGCTAACATAGATCCCAAACTGAACATGACATCGGTTCTTCCTGCTCCGGAAGAATCCCCTAATGCGGAAGACAAAGAAATTCACTTCAGCGCCGATGAGGTTGAAAACAATCAGGAAATGCAGGTTGTAACGGCAACCGGCAACGTCAACATCATGCGGGATAATCTGACCCTGATTGCCGATAAAGTCATTTATAACCAGAAAGAAGACATTGTAACGGCAACCGGCAACGTTATTCTGGTTGAAAAAGACGGCAGTGTAGTTTTTTCCGACTATGTTGAACTGACAGATCAAATGACTCAGGGTTCCATGAAGAACATCAAAGTCATTATGCAAAACAAGGCAAGAATTGCCGCCGCAAAATTCCGTCGTCTTGCTAAAAACAATAAAGTTATGAACAATGCCGTTTACACACCCTGTGACGTTTGTGCCGGTAAAAATCCGCTCTGGCAGATAAAGGCAACAAAAGTCCAGCATGACGCCGAGGCTCAAAATGTCAACTATCAAAACGCCACTATTGAGATTAAAGGCGTTCCGGTATTTTACACGCCGTTTTTCTCTCATCCTGACCCGACGGTAAAAAGCCGGAGCGGTTTTTTGATGCCGAGCTTCCGCAGCAATTCTTATCTCGGCGCAGCTATCCAGCCCAAATACTTTTGGGATATTTCGCCCAACCAAAACCTTTTGTACTCACCGATTCTGAGCAGCGACCACGGCATTGTCCAAAGCGGCGCTTACCGCCAGTATTTTACCCGTGGTGAAATTAACGCAACCGGAACTTATCTGAAAGACAAAGACGACGACCGGCAGCGCGGCAGCCTGTTTATGACCGGCCGTTATGAAGTAAACGATTTCTGGGTCGGTGATTTGGATATTAATTATGCCTCGGATGATGTTTATCTTAAAGACATGTCCCTGCCTAAAAAAGACGATGCCTGGCTGACCTCCAGCGCCAAACTTCAGGGTTTTGACTACCGTAATTACGCTGCAATCGAAGCCTACAGCTACAAACTTCTGAGTTATGACCTCAAAGCAGTCGACAAACCGCTGATCATGCCTTGGTTCAACTATGAGAACTTCGGTGATGTCGGCCCTTACGGCGCTTACAACAAAAACACGTTTAACGGCGCCGTCATCAGTCGGGACGAAGACAACTCCAGCCAGCGGATTTCAATGATTAATTCCTGGGTTTTACCCTATACCAGCGAATACGGAGAAAAATACCGTATGATCGCTTCCGTAAAATCAGACTTGTATAATATTGAAGATTACAAAAATGCCAAAGGCGAAACCTTTGACGGCGGTGTTGCCCGCGTCTTCCCGCAACTGGGTCTGGAATGGAAACTGCCGTTTATTCGGGCTACGGAAACTTCGCGCCAGATTTTGGAACCGACAATCGTGGCCGTAGCCGCTCCGACCGGAGGCAATAAACTGAACAAAATTCCCAACGATGACAGTCAGGACGTGGAACTGGACGATACCAACATTTTGGATATTGACCGTTATGCCGGTTATGACCGTAACGACACAGGCAGCCGCATCAGCTATGGCTTAAACTGGAGCGCTTACGGCAACCGCACCGGCCGCACATCGGCCTTTATTGCCCAAAGTTATAACTTCGACAACAACAGCAGCTTTAATACCAGTGAAGAACAAAGTGGCCGTTTCAGCGATTATGTCGGACGCATTAACGCCTCCCCCAGCCAGTATCTTGACTTGAACTACCGTTTCAAACTGGATAAAGATTCGCTTGATTTCAAATATAACGAATTATCGGCGGACTTTGGCCCGCAGGCTTTACGGATGTACGTATCTTACATTTTCTTAAAAGGATACAACAATGACAATACATCGTCATCCTTGTATGATGAAAGAAAAGAACTATATACCGGAGTGCGGATGGCTCTGACCCGCGACTGGTCGCTCAGCTTATACAACCGGCAGGATCTTGCCGACGGAAGCATTTCGCTTGAGCACGGCGGCGCACTCACTTACGAAGACGAATGCTTTGCCCTCTCAATTGTGGCAGACAGAAACAATGCCGACAGTCCGGATTATGACGGAGATTTTGAATTAAGCGTCAATTTCTTCCTCAAAACACTGGGCGGAGCCGGAACCCAAAAATAAAGGAGACCAAAGATGAACTTAATAAAAACTTCTCTTGCTGCCCTTGCTGCTTTCCTCTGCATTACAGCCGACATTCAGGCCAAACCCAAGCAGTCATTAAAAATCGTTGCTACGGTTAATGATGAAATCATAAGCACCGCCGACTTTCAAAATCAGCTGAAATTATTTCTTCTCACCACCAAAATCCCGTTTAACGAACAAACCCAGAATATGATTCTGGAAAGGGTGCTGAACAGTGCCATTGATGAAAAAATAAAACTTCAGACCGCCGAAAAAAATGACATAAAAGTTACGGATAAAGAAGTCAACAGCTCAATCGGAATTTTTGAAAAAAACAATAAAATTCCGGCCGGAGAAATGAAGAGCATTCTCCGCAAAGCCGGTATCAGCTATGAAACTTTCCGCAATCAGGCCAAAGCCGACCTTGCCTGGACCCGGCTGATCCGCCGTCAGATGATGGGCAACAACTTGACTCAGACCGAAATAAACAAGGCCATGGAAGACGCCAAAAAAGATCTGACAACACCCAAATATTTTATCTCTGAAATTTTTATCAAAAAAGAACATGCCAAAAATATTCAGGATCTTGTAAACAACCTGCGGCAAGATCCCCGATTCGAACTTTACGCCATGCAGTTTTCCGAAAGCCCGACCGCATCAAACGGCGGCAAACTCGGCTGGGTCAACTACGGCAAGCTCAATGTTCCGATTGAAAAAGCGCTCAACAGCCTGAAAGAAGGAGAGATTTCCGATCCGATTGCTTATGCCGACGGCTACTTCATCTTCAAACTGGACAAAGTCTTCGACCCCAAAAAAGACAAACCGCAAATGCCGACCAGAGAAGAAATCATCACCTTCCTGCAAAATCAGAAAATGGAAGAGACGTCTCAACAATATCTGGCCGACCTCAGAACACAGGCAGTAATAGAAATCAGGAACTAAACAAACATGCCTGCACTGCTTGATTCTCTTCCGTCCCTGCGCGAAACCGTAGAAAACCACGGACTTCTTGCCAAAAAAGCCTTGGGCCAGAATTTTCTGCTGGATCGCAACATCACGGACAAAATCATCCGTCTGTCTTTGGAAAAACAAAACAAAAAGAACTTCAGCGGAGAATACGTCTTTGAAGTCGGGCCGGGACCGGGAGGGCTGACCCGTTCCGTCTTGGAAGCACAACCGCAAAAACTCACAGTTGTCGAAATGGACGACCGCTGTATTGAAATAATGCAGGAATTAAAAAAACTTGTCGGTAGCCGGCTGGAAATTATTAATGCTGACGCAATGACCATAGACTTTGGCAAAATGGATCAAACGCCGCGTAACATCGTCAGCAACCTGCCTTATAATATTTCCGTTCCGTTATTAACCGGCTGGCTGACACAGATTGAGAACTTTTCCAGTCTGACTCTGATGTTTCAAAAAGAAGTTGCTGACCGGATTTGTGCCCCGACGGGCTGCAAAGATTACGGTAGGATTTCTGTTTTCTCACAACTTTTATGCAAAATTGAACGTCTTTTTGATCTCAATCCCAACTGCTTTGTTCCGGCACCTAAAATTTGGTCTTCCGTTTTGCTTTTTCAGCCGATTCATGCCGGCATCTCGGCTGAAGACTTAAAAAAAGTAGAAAAACTGACCTCTTTAGCCTTCGGACAACGCCGTAAGATGATTCGCCAAAGCTTAAAAACTATTCCGGAAATTAAAGAAAAATTGGAACGCCTGAATATTGCCGAAACCGTCAGAGCAGAACAACTCACGCCCCGTCAATATCTTGATCTGGCCAGATTAATTTAAAAAGATTTTGTCAAAATTTCCTTGCACAACAAAAGCTTTTATGATAAGCTGCGCACATTAATCAGGAAAATCATCATGTTTGAATATTTTAAAAGAAAATTCGTCCGTCTAGACGGCACGATAACAATTGACAGCTACCCTCAGTATTACGAGGAAAACGGACGGCTTATCAAAGAAGAAGCCGACGGCACAAAATATATTGTCAAATTAGATAAAAACCATCGGGAAGTAATTATCGGAGAAGCCAAATGACCAAATGGATGGTTATTATCGCCGGACCAAACGGTGCCGGAAAATCGACATTCTATGAAAAAGTATTAAAAACCGACCCGTTACTGAAAAATGCGCCGTCTATCAACATGGACAACATCGCCAAAGAACTCGCAAATGGCGGCGACCCTAATAAACATATGATAGATGCCGGAAAAATCGTTATTGCTGAATTGGAAAAAAAGCTAAAGTCCAAAAAAAGTTTTGTTTATGAAACCACCTCCTCCGGCAAAACCCACTTAAAATATATGGACCGCGCTAAAAAAGCCGGATTCAAAATTGCAACGATCTTCATCGGACTGGCCAACGTCGAATTGTCACATTTGCGCGTTCAGCAACGCGTACGGGAAGGCGGGCACAACGTTCCGGCAGAAGACATTGAACGCCGGTATCCCAATATCATCAAAAATTTTCCGGAAATGCTTAAAAGAAGCGATGTTTCCGCCGTTTTTGACAACTCATGCAAAACACCGTTTAAGCTGATTTTCTTAATGGATGAAAGCAAACTGTTTATCTTCCGCAGCTACCCCAAATGGGTAGAAGGTTCACTAAAAGAACGCAAAACCAGCAAAGAAATGATAAGAATTACCAGCGACAAACTCAAAAAAATGACACCGGAAAAGATTTCAAACATGATGAACTGCGTCTTTCAACAAATTAGTCACGGAAAATAACATTTTTATTTATCCGAAAAAAGATTTTATTTTTGCTTTTCTCATTGTTATTCTATGACAATTAGAATGTACAACGAAAATAAGTTTTTGCAGAATTTCTATCTTCATAGAAAGGCCTTCCGCCAAGAGCATAACATTTTTGTTCAAACCCGATACAATCAGGAAATCCCGTACAATAACAAAAATCCGGCATTTTTCCTAAAGTAGGATTCAAACGATACTGTTCACACTCATAATTATAGAATTTAGTATTGCAACACTTGCCGGATGTTCCCTCCACATTGATACAACGCCCCATAATACTATTTTGCCGCACGCAAATTTCATTCTCTCCGCATAAAGATTCTCCGCAAGACTCATAATAAGTTTTTCCATTTCTTGTACACGAAAATTTTCCCGGCTTCCTGCAAAGAGATTTACAATACTCTTCTGTATAAGAATAAGAACAATCAATTGAACAGGAAAAAAAGGAAACAGAAAAATAATAATACGATGAAGATACCTGTTCCGCAATACAATTAACTTTTGGATAAGACCCCACAGGACAAACTGCATTTCCTCGATTATCAAATTCAGAAGAATAACAGTCCATCAAACCTAATTCTGATTTACAAATTTCATAATTCATACATGGACTGCTGCTCCTGTTATCACAACAAGGCCCTTTATATGATGTTATTAACGGTGTCACACATATTCCGTCTTCACAGGTTTGATTCTCGGAACAATAAGAATTCCCACAACTTTCATAATAAACAACCCCGTTTTTCATACAAGACCTGGATCCAACATTTTTACATTCTGCAACACAAGTTGCTTCAATTTTACTGTAAGAACAACTTTCTGCCGCCGAGGGACAATAAAATTTAGTCGTATCAAACGGACAAACCACACCTTTTCCGGCACAATCCGCCGCTGCATATTTATATCCGAGTGCATCACAATCTTTAACAGGCACACAAGCTGCCCATATATCAGCTGCCATACCGGCTACGGTAATTCCTGCAACACCAAATAATAATCTCTTCATCATTGTAATTCTCCTCAAATATTTTCCCAATAATATTTTAAAACTCACAGACAAAGAACTGGTCTGCACAATGCGTTGATCCCACATCTGTATTGCCAACACCGTATTTGCATCCCTGATCCGAATACGCATTAGTATTATAACGCGGTGTACCGCCTTGTGACTTACAACGTTCAAATTCTGTCGGACAACTTTGAACTCCGTAAAAGCTAAGACAATGCGCACAACTTGACGGAGCCGTGCCGCCGCAAGTAAAGCCGCTGCCGCCGCAACAACTGAAACTATAATCACGGGAAGGCGTCACGCATTTTCCATTGCTGCAAACCTTTCCGTCTGAACACTTAGAGACACCGCAGGATTTATAATAAACAACACCATTTCTGGCACAAAAATCAGACACAACCTCTTTACAAGCTTTTGTGCAACTTTCTTCAGTAACAATATGCTCACAGATCTCGCAATACCACTTATCCTTATTAAACGGACAAGCAACGGAGGGTTGCCCCTCAC
>CAJUCZ010000003.1 GCA_910585375.1 uncultured Alphaproteobacteria bacterium
ACTTACCGACTTGCGCATAATATTGCGGACATTTACCGGAGGAATAATAGGTGTAACCTTTCTTCTCACACCATTCAGTGTCTTCATTCAGGTTCATATTGATATCGCCGCCGCCGGCAAGAATTTCATTTCCGCAGTCCGGCAGGAAGCAGATACCGCAATAAGCATTGGAAGGTGGGAGGAAGACCGAGAAAGCAGCGGCCACAGCCAAGACTGATACCGCAGAGTTTAGTTTCATGTGTAGCATATTTCTGTTAATGTTTTTCATCGGCTTCCTCCCATAATAAAAATTCTTTTCAAAGCACATACTTTGTCATAATTAACTGCTGAAGCAACGCAGGTTCTAAGACACTGTATAAACCGATCGCTGCCGACGTTCGGCCACCTGTCGTGCAGGTGACAATGAAGATACTATAGCACAAGAAAACACAAGAGTCAACACATAATGAAAAGTTGGGTGGGTATTTTGGACAGCAGGGTGGGAAAAGCACAGGGGATTTTGGCTAAGAAAAAAAAACAAAAAACCCTGTACTTTTTTAGTACAGGGTTCAGCAAATTCTCAAGAAATATTATTCAGAAAGCATTTTGCCGGTTTCAACGGCATTATCCAAATTCAGCATTCCCTGAATATGATAACCGCAATCAACATGCAAAACCTCGCCGGTAATGCCGGTACCGCAGGCCGAAAGCAAACCAAGGGCCGCCATACCGACCTCTTCCTGAGTAACATTGCGGCGCAACGGAGCATTCAATTCATTCCAGTGCAGAATTTTTCTGAAATCACCGATTCCGGAAGCAGCCAAAGTCTTGATCGGACCGGCAGAAATAGCATTAACGCGGACACCCTGAGCTCCCATATCGGCAGCGGCATAACGAACCGAAGCTTCCAAAGCCGCTTTGGCAACACCCATAATATTATAGTTAGGCAAAACTCTTTCCCCGCCCAGATAAGTCAGCGTCAGAACAGCCCCGCCTTCATTCATAATCGGAGAAGCACAGCGGCAGGTTTCCAGAAAAGAATAGCAGGAAATATGCATCGTTGTGGTAAAGTTGGCCAAAGTCGTGTCAATCGTACGGCCTTTGAGCTCATTCTTGTCAGAGAAAGCTATGGCATGAACAACAAAATCAATCTTGCCCCATTTTTCGCCCAGTTCTTTGAAACAGGCTTCAACGCTGGCACTGTCGGAAACATCACATTTCAACAGCAAAGTATCGCCGCCGAGCTGCTCGGCCAAAGGCAAAACTCTTTTTTCCAAAACTTCGTTTTGATAAGAAATTGCAATTTGGGCGCCTTGGGAATGCAGAGCCTGAACAATCCCCCAGGCAATGGACTTATCGTTAGCCAAGCCCATAATCAGCCCTTTTTTACCAGCCATCAAAGGTGTAGTAGATGTCATAATATTTTCCTTTGCTTTAAAAATTAATGTATTGAAATTAATTACGTAATCTAATATAAAATTTAATGATTATTGTAAACAATTTTTTTCTAAGGTGTTGGATGAAATTACAAAACTCGGCTCAAAGCCTGAAACTTCAAACAAAAAATTTATGGGATGAAATAGTCCGTTTTTCAAAATTTCTGGCTTTCCGGGCTAAAAATGACACAATTCTAAGAGTATCGTCATCACTGAGCTATACCTCGCTGATTGCTCTGGTGCCGCTTCTTTCCATTGCTCTGGCTATTTTCTCTGCTTTTCCGGTTTTTAGCGATGTCCGCGGCCAAATTCAGGAGTTTTTGATTCAAAACTTTGTCCCTTCCGCCGAACAGGAAATCAGCGCTTATTTAAACGAATTTATCAATGCCACCGGCAAATTAACCACCATCGGCGTTGTCGGATTGGCTTTAACTGCAATCCTGCTGCTCTCCACAATTGAAAACAGTTTTAATTTTATCTTCAAAGTCCGCCAGCCGCGCCGCATTGCCACGAAAATCACGCTCTACTGGACGGTCATTACGCTCGGGCCGCTGCTGCTCGGAGCCGCATTCTCTCTGCGGGGATATATTTACGCCCTCAACCTGTTGCCTGATGCCGACACGCCTTCGGCGTTCAGCAAACTAATCCCCGCCGGCATAACCTTTGTCATTCTCATTATGATTTACACGCTGGTTCCCAACCGCAAAGTAAAAATTGCCCATGCCGCGTTCGGTGCCGTCATTGCCCTGCTCTTGTTCTGGATTCTGCGCAACTTGTTCGGCCTGGCCGTTATCAGCAGCGGAACATACAAAACTCTTTACGGCGCCATGGCCGCACTGCCGATTTTTCTGGTCTGGATGTATCTGGCCTGGGCCGTGGTAATCTTCGGCGCCGTCGTAACGGCAGCCTGGGGGGAATACCGTCAGGAGCGCATCGAAAAATCGAACAAAGCAGAAACAAAAAAATAGGGATAACTTTTTTGTATCATTGTAATTTATGATGTAATCTGCTTAAATAACGGCAGAGATAAACTACTTTTAAGGAAGAAACAGACTATGGATAAAGATAAAGCTCTGGACGCGGCGCTGAGCCAGATTGAAAAAGCTTTCGGCAAGGGCTCGATTATGAGACTCGGCCAAAACAACTCTGTTGCCGATATTGAAGCCATTTCCACCGGCTCCATCGGCATAGACATTGCCCTCGGCATTGGCGGCATGCCCCGCGGCCGTATTGTAGAAATCTACGGTCCGGAAAGCTCCGGCAAAACAACATTGGCCTTAAGCGTTATTGCTCAGGCGCAAAAAAAAGGCGGCACCTGTGCTTTCATCGATGCGGAACACGCCCTCGATCCTGCCTATGCCAAAAAGATCGGCGTTGATTTGGAAAGCCTGCTGATTTCACAACCCGATGCCGGTGAACAGGCTCTGGAAATCACCGATACGCTGGTTCGCTCCGGCGCCATTGACGTTCTGGTTGTCGACTCCGTTGCCGCTCTGGTTCCGAAAGCCGAACTTGAAGGTGAAATGGGCGATCAGCACATGGGGCTTCACGCCCGTCTGATGAGTCAGGCATTGCGCAAACTCACTGCAACCGTTTCCCGCTCCAACACGCTGGTTATTTTCATCAACCAGATTCGTATGAAAATCGGCGTCATGTTCGGCAGTCCGGAAACCACGACCGGCGGTAACGCACTCAAATTCTATGCTTCCGTCCGCATCGACATCCGAAGCATCGGCAAAATCAAAGACAAAGAAGACATTATCGGTACTCAGACCCGCGTCAAAATTGTCAAAAACAAAGTCGCTCCGCCATTCAAAACCGTTGATTTTGATATTATGTACGGTGAAGGCATCTCAAAGACCGGCGAGCTGATCGACCTCGGAATGAAGGCCGGACTGGTCGAAAAAGCCGGTGCGTGGTTCTCTTACAAAGGAGAAAAACTCGGACAAGGCCGTGAAAACGCTAAAATCTTCCTCAGGGAACATCCGGAAGTCGCACAGGAAATTGAAAACAAAATCCGCGCAGATGCGGGACATATCACCACCGAACTGACTGGTGAAGATATGCCTGAAGAAGAATAAAAACAAACACCTTAATCCCGCCGTCTTTCAAACGACGGGATTATTTTTTCACAAGGAACAATTCTGATGAAAAACACCGATTCCAAAATGAGCGTTCTGGCACGCAATCTTGGCCTTTATATTGCATTTTTCTGCATTGGCCTCGGACTGATTTCCGTCATTTCTTCCAATTGGCAAGACATTCCGCCCGCAGCAAAACTGGCCGTAACAGCCTTGCTGCTCATGCTGACGGCGGGCGGCATACACATCTTCCGCCGGCAGGACAAATTCTTTTTGACCGAAGCGCTGATTATATTTGATGCCGCTTTCATCATGGCGGCAATCGGCCTGTTGTTGCAAGTCTACCATCTGCAGTTCCAGCCATACCAATATCTTTTCGTCTGGTGCCTGCTGACCTTGCCGCTGCTTCTCATCAGCAGAAAAAGCATTCTGGCTTTTGTTTGGATTCCGATTCTGAGCTTTGCCGCCGGATATTTCATTGCGCTCAATCCATGGATGCAAAAACTCTTTATCTACTTGAGCGCGACACCGGTTCTGTGGACGGCCGGCATCAATATTCTGTGGATTGCCGCCCTGCTGCTTTTGCAAAAATTTATCGGACAATCCCTGCCGGCATTTGTTAAGGCTTTCAGATTCTGGACTTTGTTCAATCTCATTGCAAGCATTGTGCAAATTGACCTGATGAGTAATTTTAACTTACTGTACGAACTGACAGCTTATAACTATCCGGCCTATTACAACCCAACAGCAGCCTGTATTATATCCGCCATACTGTTCCTCGGACTTTGCGGCATTTGCTTCTGGCTCAAAACCGGCGGACTTTATGCCGTCATCATCGGGCTGATTTATTTGTACGCTGTGGCTGCACCGACTTTAGCGCCCCTCTCTGACGGTCTGCCTGGCTTTATCTACAGTCTGTCCGTTCTGCTGGCTACGGGAATTTACGGATACCAAAAAAGGAATCCCCGCCTTATTAACACGGCCGCCCTGCTGGCTGCACTCCGGATTTTCATCGGCTATATACAGGTATTCGGAAGCCTGTTGACAACCGGTATCGGCTTAATTGCAACCGGATTGCTCATTCTCGTCTTTATCTACGGGCTGCGTTTTATCAAACACCAAACCAAAATTATCGGAGGTGCAAAAAATGAAAAATAAACTTTATTTATGTGGTTTATTCCTGCCACTATTCTGCTTTCTGGCCTTTATAGGCGTCTGCGAATATCAACGCAGCCAAAGCTACGAAATCACTGTTCCCGTTTCAGGATACGATCCGCGCAGCCTTATTGCCGGACATTACATCCTGCTGACGGTTGATACCCAAAAAATTGATTGCTCTCAGTTTTCTGCCAAAACCTGCCCCGAAAAAGGCTATTTTCAAAACAGCTACAAATATTTTGTTGCAGAAGAAGATGCCCGCCCGCTGGAAAAATTAATCCGCAAACAGGGAAATAAGACAGAACTTGTTTTCACAGTTCTCCCCAACCAGCCGCCGCAAATCAAAGAACTGCTGATTAACGGTAAAAAATGGAAAGAAGCTTTTTAAACCAAGCTCTGCTATTCCCTGACTCTGCCTGCACTATTGCCGGCAGAGCTTTTTTATACAAAAATTTTTTTCCGTCTTTATGATATTGCAGAATAATTCTCCACACCTTTCAATAATAATTGAAATTTGTTTGCCATTATTATATCATTTAGTTATAATATAAAACACAAACATTGGAATTATATCATGAACAACAAAAGCAAAATTCTTTTAGGTTCAGCAATTACCGCAGGAATGGCTGGCTTTTTCGGAATATGGACGAACGCCAATTCTGATTTCAGCATTGCCGTTCTAATTTTGGCAATAATGTTGTTATTTATGATCCCGATAACCGAAACCAAACAATGATAAGGCACCGGCAAATGAAAAACGAGTGGTTGCTGTATACAGCTTGTTTCAGTTCTTTATCCGGCTTGTTTTTCAGCATTCTGCTGCAAAATTTTTCAATCGCCTGCGTCATAACATCTCTTTCTGCCCTCATCCTCATTGCCTTTATTATTTTGGAAGAAATAAAAGAACGAAACAATTAAAAAGCAGGATCATAAAAGCATGTCAAAAGATATTGATGAAAAAACCGGAAAACAAATCCGGCAAGATTTAAAAAAATTAAAAATAATTAAAGAACTTTTTGAAAAAACTTTATACGGCACGACTGTTGAAAACACCTGCGCGGCAATACAAAAGAATCAAAAGAAAGACTTTGTCCGCAAGCTAAGAGAAACAATAAAATCCATATAAATCAATAAACAATGCTCAAAGATATTTTACCGGTGAAAAAGCTTTTCAAAATCTGCGATTTTTAACTCAATATAAGTCGGGCGCCCGTGATTGCATTGTCCTGAATGCGGCGTACGTTCCATATCGCGCAAAAGATGATTCATCTCGTCAACATTAAGGCGGCGACCGGCACGGACAGAACCATGACAGGCCATTGTCGCACAAACCAAATGCAACTTCTCGGTCAACTCAAACCCCTTGCCCCATTCGGCCATTTCTTCCACCACATCGCGAACAAGCGCTTTAACGTCACAATCACCGAGCAACGCCGGAATCTCCCGCACAATTATCGCCGATGGCCCGAATTCTTCAATCTGCAACCCGAGTTTTCCCAGTTCTTCGGCATTTTCCAAAATCCGCATCTTTTCACTCGGCTTCAAATCAACGACTTCCGGAATCAAAAGCATTTGCGAGGCAACATTGCCGCGAGCCAGATTGTCTTTCATTTTCTCCATCACAATCCGCTCATGCGCCGCATGCTGGTCTACAACAATAATGCTGTCTTCTGTCTGAGAAATAATATAAGTGTCATGAAACTGCGCTTTGGCCAGCCCCAGAGGGCCAGCCTCTTCCGTACGGATTTGCGCCGCCGGAACACTTTCTTCCGTCTGAACCGAAAACTTGCGCTCCAATTCGGGCAATACGGCCTGCCGAGCACCGCCAGACGAACGGCTATATCCCTGAAAAGCAAAACCGCCGTAAGGCCGCTGCGGCTCTTGCCGGAAGTTAAAGGGAGTTTCTTCCAAATCCGCCTTTTCGGGCAGTTTCACCCCATTAATATCAAATTCGGGAATCTGATCCTGTACAAAAGCTGCAATATCCATCACATTTGAAGCCCGTTGCCCGGCCTGATTCAGGGCATTTCTGAGAGCGCTGACCAACAAACCGCGCACAAGTGAGTTATCATAAAAACGCACTTCCGCCTTTGCCGGATGCACATTAACATCGACATATGCCGGATCAATATCAAAATACAAAGCACACATCGGATAACGGTTACGCTCCAAAACATCCTGATAAGCCCCTTTAATCGCCCCGAGCAACAATTTGTCCCGCACCGGACGATTATTAACAAACAAATACTGCGACAATGAATTTGCCTTATTCAACGTCGGCAGACTGGCAAAGCCGCTGATACGCAAACTTTCCCGCTGTGCATCAATCAAAAAAGAATTTTCGCCAAACTCTTTACCCATAACATCGGCCAGTCTTTTCAATCTGGCGTCAAAAAGTTCGCCTTGCTGAGCATTCAGCGCAATTTTCTTGCCTTTTTCATCATTAAGATAAAAAGAAATATGCGGATTAGCCAGAGCAATCCGGTTCATGATATCAACACATTGTCCGGTTTCGGAAGCTGCCGTTTTCAAAAATTTTAACCGCGCCGGCGTAGCATAAAACAAATCCCGCACCTCAATCCGCGTTCCTTTGCTCAATGCGGCAGGCACGACTTCAGATTTCTCCCCGCCGTTCACTTCTATCTTCCACGCATTTTCCGCACCGGCAACCCGCGAAGTAATAGACAATCTGGCAACGGAAGAAATTGAAGGCAAAGCTTCACCTCTGAATCCTAAGAAGTTGATATTAAATAAATTATCGTCAGGAAGCTTAGACGTTGCATGTCTTTCCACGGCAATCGGAAGTTCATCTTTTGACATCCCTTTGCCATTATCGCTGATAATCATCAAGCTCTTGCCGCCGTCAACCAATGTCACCTCCACGGAGGTTGCTCCGGCATCAATCGAATTCTCGACCAGTTCTTTCAAAACGGAAGCAGGACGCTCCACCACTTCACCGGCAGCAATCTGATTAACCAGATTATTCGGCAAGATACGTATTGTCAAATTTTCATGCCTTTTCAGAAAGTTATTTTCTCAGCTTCTTAATATACTTAATCAATTCCGATGTTGAACCGTCATGTCCCATGGTATAAGCATTACCCTGCAATTCCGGCAAAATACTCAAAGCCATCTGCTTACCGAGTTCAACCCCCATCTGGTCAAAAGAATCAATATTCCAAATCACGCCTTGAACAAAAATCTTATGCTCATACATTGCAATCAGCATTCCCAGAGCATAAGGATCAATTTTTTTGAAAACGACTGTATTGGACGGACGGTTCCCCGGAAAACTTTTATATTTTTTCAAGAAGTTGACTTCTTCCTTTGATTTTCCGGACTTAGCCAGCTCCTCAGCCGCTTCTTTAACGGTTTTTCCGCGCATCAGCGCCTCGCCCTGAGCCAGAACATTGGCAACCAAAATCTCATGATGCTCGCCGATCTCATTATGCGAAATCGCCGGAATAATAAAGTCGCACGGCACAATTGTCGTCCCTTGATGCAAGAGCTGGAAAAACGAATGTTGAACATTGGTACCTGCACCGCCGAATAAAACCGGCGCCGTCACATATTTAACATATTCATCGCTGTTGGAAACAAATTTGCCGTTGCTTTCCATGTCCAACTGCTGTAAATAAGCCGGCACAGATTTAAGATATTCATCATAAGGAACAACGGCATAGTTTTTTAAGTTAAAGAAATTGTTATACCAAATTCCCAAAAGCGCTAATATTACGGGAATATTATGTTCAAAATCTGTTGTCCGGAAATGAACATCCATAGCATAAGCGCCATCCAGCATCCGCTCAAAATTGTCCATTCCGACCGCAATCGCAATTGACAGGCCGATAGCAGACCACATTGAATAACGTCCGCCGACAAAATCCCAGAATTCAAACATATTTTCCGGATTAATGCCAAACTTCTCAACTTCTTTAACATTCGTGGATAAAGCGACAAAATGCTTGGCCACCGCATGTTCACCCAAAGCATCGACCAACCACTTCCGGCAGGTTTTGGCATTAGTCAATGTTTCAATTGTCGTAAAAGTCTTGGAAGCCACAATAAACAAGGTTGTTTCCGGATCAATCTTGTTCAAAACCTCGGCACAAGCAGTTCCGTCGATATTAGAAATAAAATAGCAATTAATATCCTTGGCCCAATATTTACGCAAAGCCTCCGTCGCCATAACCGGCCCCAAATCAGATCCGCCAATGCCGATATTAACGATATTTGTCAGTTTTTTGCCGGTATGCCCCTTAAATTTTCCCAGTCGGACAGCTTCGGAAAAGCTCCGCATCTTGGCCAAAACCTCGTTAATATCGTCCATAACGTTTTTACCGTCAACAAAAACCGGCGTATTGGCGCGGTTTCTGAGTGCCGTATGCAAAACCGGCCGGTTTTCGGTAATGTTAATGCGTTTGCCTTCAAACATAGCCTCAATTTTCTCATCAAGCTTACACTCTCTGGCCAAACTCATCAAATATTTCATCGTCTTGTCATCAATCCGGTTTTTTGAATAGTCCAGCAACATGGAATCCAGCTTAACAGAGTATCTTTCCGCACGGTTCTCATCTTTTTCAAACAACTCGCGCATATGCAGCTTTTTCATTTTTTTATAATGAGAAGCCAGCTTTTTCCAATACTTAAATTTATTAACTTCTTTTTTCATTTCAAACTCCTTTTGCTATTCAAATTTTCCGGAATTTACAAACAACAACGCTTCTTTATTAAAGTACTTCTTTACAACTCTGTTAACATCTTCCAAAGTCACGGAACGCACATAATCATTCCTTTTTTGCAAAAAATCAAGCCCTAAATCATCTTTCTGCATATACGCTGCCATATCGGCAATCCCGTCAATGGAAGCAAAACGCAGATTATAAGAAGAAACAAGATAATCCTTGGCATCTTCCAGTTCTTGAGCCGATACCCCGTCCCGACCGAATTTTTGCCATTCTGAAAGCAGAATTTCCTTCACTTTTGCAAAATTTTCCGGGGTTGAAGAAAAACCGCCGCTGATAAGCGCTGATTTGTCAGACAAACTCAAATAGGTATAAATTCCGTAAGTTAACCCTTGTTTTTCTCTCGCCGCAACATTCAGACGCGAATTCAACCCTGCACCGCCAAAAATATAATTAGCAATATACAACGGATAAAAATCCGGATGCTTTCTTTCTACGCCCGGCGCCGCAAATCTGGCCATATCCTGTGCCGTATCCTGAAAAACGTTCACTGCACCCGCAGTAAAATCAATCTCCGCCGGTCGTACAAAATTGATACTTCCTGTCTGCGGCAAGCCGCCGAACACCTCGTCCAATACCACAGAAAGCTCTTCCGCATCAATATCACCGGCCACCCCGACAATAAGATTGTTCTGACTCAGATGCCGCACCACAAATTCTTTGAGTTGCCTCTGATTAATTTTAAGAATATCTTCCTTCTCGCCAATCGGATTACGGGCATACGGATGATTTTTATACAACGCTTTTGCAAAAGCCAGTTCTAAAACCCGCTCCGGCCGCTCCTGCTGTTGTTTCAAAGACATAAGCATCTGCGCCCGAACCTGCTCAATTTCGCCTTTGTCAAAACGCGGACTGTTCAATACGCTTTTAAGCAGTTCAAAAGCCTTTTTGCGATTATCCTTTGTCGTAATGAGCGTTCCGCCGAAATCATCTTTATCAGCACCCAAACTCAGGCCAATACCGTTGTTTTCCAGTTCTTCGTTAAAGCGCACATTGTCCAACCTCCCCGCACCGTGTGTCAACAAAGCCGCTGCCATATTGGCAATACCGACCTTATCGGCATCATCCGTTGCCAGCCCGGCATTCTTAAAAATAAAGCGCAAACTGATAATCGGATTGGTTTTGTCCTGAAACAAATAGGCTTTAATATGATGCCTGCGGGAAAAAACTTCTTCAACTTTTGTCTCAAAGTTGCGCTGTTTAAGTTCTGAATTTTCTAGAATTTTATTCGGATTAAAAGTAAAGGTATTTTGATAAAACCAATACCCGCCCCACAATGCCAAACCGGCAGCGCCAAGTTTTAAAACACCGGAAAAAGAATGTCTGCGCCTTCTTTTAAACATCACCTTTTTTCCTCCGGTTTGGGTTTAATTACTGCCATTACCCGCGGTTTTTGCAAAAGCAGTTTTTCACCGGCTGCTTTCACATCTTTATACTCTACGGCAGCTATTGAATCCGCCATAGCTTCAACATCAGCCAACGGCATGCCTGCACTCATCATCGAGCCGATAATCATGGCCGCATCACCGGGATTGTCTTTCAGATAAACCAGTCCGGCCAGCATTCTGTGCTTTGTCATGGCAATTTCATCCAGCGTAATTTCATCTAACGCCTCTTTAACGGCCCGCACCAGCGCCTGTTGCATTTCTTCTGCCGAAACGCCTTCCCTCGGAATAGCGCTTATTGTAAAACTTCCGTCGCCGCGCACCGCATAATCATACGAACTTTCTGCTGCTAATGCCGTTTTATTGCCGTCCACCAGCTTTTTATACAATTTTGAGGTCTTGCCCTCCCCCAAATACTTTGATAACACGCTCAGGGCATAAATATCTTTCTTATCCTCCGAATTAACAGAGGGAGCCAGCCATACGTTACTCAGCCGCATTGAAGCAACAGCAGGCAGTTCCATTTCAAACGCCGCTGAAAAATCCCCTTCCGCCTTTTTCAGCGCCGGCATAACAGAAAGATCCGATGCCGCGGCACCGCCGTAATATTTCTTTGCCAAACGCAATCCCGTTTCCGGCTCAATATCGCCGGAAAGTACCAAAATAGCATTATTCGGCGCATAATAACGCTGATAAAAATTTCTGGCATCTTCAGGCGTTAAAGTCATAATTTCTTCCACCGAACCGGTCACAGGACGGGCATAAGGATGATCCTGCCACATTACCTTGCGCAAAGTTTCGGAAAAAACAGAAACCGGATTGTTCTCCACCACCTGCTTGCGCTCCTGATAGACAATATCGCGCTCCAACCCGAAGTCTTCATCCGAAAAATTCAGATTGCTCATCCTGTCAGCTTCCATAAACATTGCCAGCTCCAGTTTGCTGACATCCGTCAACTGGTGATAAGCGGTATAATCCTGTCCCGTGAAAGCATTGGCCTCCATGCCGTTATTCTCGGTAATACGGTTCAACTCAGTACCCTTAATCTTCTTGGTACCCCGAAACATCAAATGCTCAAGCAAATGTGCAATACCGCCTTTTCCGGGCTTTTCGTCAGCACTCCCAACCTTGTACCAGACCATATGCTTGACAATCGGTGCCTTGTGATTGGGCACCACCACAACCTGCATGCCGTTATCAAGCTGATAGGCCGAAGCGTTAAAAAGCTTGGCCTCAACCGGACCAAACTTCCATAACACTAACGCAAAAGCGACTATTTTAAAAGATAATTTTAACAAAATGCCCCCGGCTTCGGGTTACCTTTCCATTTTAGCCAGAAGCTTTTTTTCGGCACCGGTCATATCTTCGGTTTCTGCCTGACGGGCTTCCTGCCGCTCAATTTTATAACTGTCTTCAGCCACCGGCAACAGATTATATTCCGGCGGCAGCGATAACGGCGCTCTGGTACTGACCATAAACTCGTCCGGCGCCTTTTTGCTCAGCCCCAAACTTTCTTTGGTCGCATTACACGCCGTCAACGCACTGCAAACCAAAACCGCCGTTACCGCAATACCCAATTTTTTCATCATGCCTTCTCCTCAGTCGATTTTTCATTAAACCAAAGTCCGTGTATAATAATCATCATAGCGCCGATGCAAATAAAACTGTCCGCAGCGTTAAAAGCAGGCCAGTGATTTCCGCCCAAATGAAAATCCAAAAAATCAAAAACGGCACCCAGACGAACACGGTCAATCACGTTGCCGATAGCACCGCCGATAATCATTCCGAGAGCAATTTGCACAAGCTTGCAATTTTCCTTACGCAGCCAATTCAGCAAAAAGGCCACAATCACCAACGCCACCACTGTCAGCCCGACAATTCCCGTTTTTCCGCCGTCATTAAACATAGAAAAGCTTACGCCGGTATTCCAGGCCCGCACCACATTAAAAAACGGCGCCAGAACAATCGCGGCAGAATCGTTCACAACATGGTTCAAAACCCAATACTTGGAAAGCTGGTCAACAACAATCGCCACAGCCGCCGTAATCAAACCCAATAACACAAAAATCTCCTGTTTTGTTTCGCCAACAAAATGCATCATAGCGGCATTTTCAACACTAATAAAGCATTTATATAAACATATTCATATAAAAATTAAAGCAACAGAAGCTTGGCCAGTCCCAAAAAGATGAAAAACCCGCCGGAATCGGTCACGGCAATCAGAAAAACGCCGGAAGAAATGGCCGGATCAACCTTCATCTTGTTCAACAGCAGCGGAATCAAAATTCCGGCCAGACTGGCAATCGTCAAATTACACAACATGGCAACGGCAATAATCACACTGATCATCATCTGATCCGGAAACCAAAAATGCGTAATCAACGCAATCAGCCCGGCAAACATCACGCCGTTGCACAGCCCGACCAGAAACTCCTTGCCAATCATCCTGAGCGTGTTGCGCGACGTCAGTTCCTTGGTCGCCAAAGCGCGCACGACCACCGCCAGCGTCTGATTTCCGGTTGTTCCGCCCATTGACGCCACAATCGGCATCAAAACCGCCAAAACCGAAATCTGGGCAATTACATCCTGAAACCCCTTAACCACCGAAGCGGCCACAATCGTCGCAAACAAATTTGTAACCAGCCAGATGACGCGCGACTTAAAAATAGCACTGACCGGTTTGTAAACATCCCCCTCTTCCGCACCGGAAAGATGCATAATGTCCTCGGACGCCTCTTCATGAATAACATGAACCACATCATCAATCGTAATCGCGCCGACCAGCCGCCCTTTGGCATCAACGACCATTGCCGACATCCAGCCGTATTCGCGGAACATATGCGCCACTTCTTCCTGATCGGTATAAACGTCCACCGGAACCACCTCACAGTCCATAATGTCATAAAGCTGCTCGTTCGGCTTGGCACGCAAAAGCTTGTCCAGCGGAATTTGTCCGGTCGGATGCAAATGCTCGTCCGTCAGGAATATGTCATAAAAGCCGTCAGGCAGCTCTTCCGCCGTCAAAAGATAACCGCGCGCCTCTTTGACCGACCAACTGTCCGGCATGCTGACAAACTCGCGCGACATAATACGTCCGGCAGAATCTTCGGGATAAGAAAGCGAGGACTTAACCTGCTGCTTGAGCTCGGGAGACAGGCGGCTGATAATGTGCTTCTGCTCGTCATCATCCATATGCTCAAGAATTTCAACGGCTTCGTCCGAATCCAACTCGTTAACGATATGAACAATCTGGTTCTCGTCCAAACTGTCAATAACCTGCTCCTGAACCACTTCGTTAAGTTCGGGAAAAACATCCGGATTAATGTGAGAACCAAGGATTTCAATAAGCTGGCGGCGCTGATTGTGATCAAGAGCCTCAATCAGCTTGGCAAGATCATATTCAGACAAACCTTCGACAATCTTGCGGACATGAATCTTGTCATCTTCTTCCAAAGCCAGAATAATCGAATTAATCATCTTTGGGCCAAGACCTAAAACAGTTCCCGAATGCCTGATTTTTTTCAGATTTTTTTTCTTTTTCAGGGCCGGTTTGCTGTTTTTGATTTTTTTCTTCATCATCCCTCCCTATATTGACTTTGTAATAAGATAATCATTGACTATGGCCTTTTTAATACGATAGCGCCCACCCGCAAACCTAAAAAGTCAAAATATACACAGAAACCGAAAATGAAGCACCTCTCTCTCGTCCGGCACGGTTTGGGTGCCCTTTGCGAATAGCTTAGGTTTTGGAGCAAAACCCGAAAGACCCACATATTTCCCCCTCTTTGCTAAGAGGGGGACAGGGGGTGTTAGACCAGCCCGATTACCGAACAACTTCTTAATCTTTGGAGCAAAGAGATAAAACTGAAGCACTAAGCTTTGGAGCGTAGCGACCTTAACTTTGCTCTGAAGATTTAGAAAGTGAGGTTGGGCTTGACTTTTGCTTTTTATTCTTCTCTTGAAGCACCATGCCTCCGTCCGGCACGGTTTGAGGTGCCCTTCGCGAGCAACTTCTTGGCTTTTAAGAAAAAGAGGTAATAGTGAAGCACTATGTAATAGAGCGTAGCGACCTTAACTTTTTCTTGAAAGCCTAGAAAGCGAGAGCGGGCTAGCTTTTTTGTGCTACTTTTGTAGCATGACAAAAGTAGCGAAAAGAAAATCCCAACTCTATAAAGAAAACGAAACTTGAAAATAAGAAAAGGAAAGGCCGCGGCAAAAGGGACAAGGGGGCGAAAAAAAGGCAGGGAGAGAAAAGGAAAAGAAAGACAGCGGAAAACAAACAGGGCAAGGGAATAAAAAAGAAAGAGAATTGCGTGGAGATAAAAGAAAAAAAGAAAAAAAGAAAAAAAGAAAAAAAGAAAGAGAAACGAAAAGAGAAAGAAAAGATGAATTCAGAGCGGAGGAAAATCTTCAAAATCTTTTTTCTTCACCGCCCGATAATTTTTAAGATTAACAACATTAGGCTTGTACTTCTGCTTGACGACGACTTTGCTATAAGTATTGTACGAATAATACACCGTCCGCCAGAAATCCGAAAGCTTTTCCAAAACGCTCTTGCGGATTCTGTAAGTCTTGTAATGTTTCATAAATCCGAGATACGAATTAATACTGGCCATAAAATTGTCGGTATAAGCCTCGGGATTTTTCCTGACCACCTCTTCCATGGCATTATACATCCGCACCTTGGCATAAAAGTTTCCTTTAGTGCGATTGGCAATATACTCGCGGTAAGGCTTGATGACAGAACCGATAAACTTGACACCTTTGGAATAATGCTGCAAATAAAACTTTTTGGGATGCAGGTGCAAATGGAGTTTGTTTTGCAAATACTTCTCAATTTTGAGCTTCATCTCCTGCAAAAAAGCCTTGTCGCGGTGAATCAGCACAAAATCGTCCACATACCGCCCGTAATACCGCACACCGCACTCCTGCGTAATATAAGTATCCAGTCCCGACATATAAAAATTGGCAAAAATCTGCGATGTCAGATTGCCGATCGGCATTCCCTTGTTCTTCTTACAGCCGAACAGGCTTTTTCCGGCCGGCAATCCGTCCCAGTTGCGCTTGCTGCCCTTGATGACGCAACCGTTCTGCGGCGCGTTGTAAATAATCATCCGTACCAGATTAAAGATAATGTTGCGGTCAGGGGCATGATAACGGGCTTTAAGCATTTTGAGCAGATTCCGGCATAAAATGTCTTTATCAATGCTCATAAAAAAAGCCTGCACATCCATTTTCAGAATGTAGCAGTCCTTTGTGTAATTCTCGGAACATTCCCTGATATAGTCCCTTATCTTATGAACCCCGTATAAAGAGCCTTTCCCCTTCCGACAACTGTAAGAGTCGTCAATAAAACACTGCTCGATAAGATCGTTGATTTTATTAATCACCAGATGATGAACAATACGGTCACGAAAGTTGGCGGCAAAAATCTCGCGCTGTACGGGCTTATGCACAATAAAAGCGACAGATTGCCCGATTTTATAAGTCCCGTTGTTAATTTCCTCCCAAAGCCTGACCAGCTGGCTTTCATAATCCGCCTCAAACTTAAGAGCACTTCCGGTGTTGCGCTTGTGTACACGGCAGTCAAAATATGCCTGAAATAAATCCTCAAGCTTGATTTTACTTTCCGGCAGTTCCTCAAACATTTCAAGCTGCATTGCTCAAAACCTTTTCATCCTTCTGTTTTGTTCAAACGGGACTGCCCTCCCTTTTTTATTTTACCCTGTCTTTCCTTTTTCTTTCTGTCATTGCCTGACTTATTATTTTTATCCCCCTCGGGCTGTTCGCTGTGTATTCCCCACTCTTTATTTTTCTATTCCCTCCCCTCTCTTTGCTAAGAGGGGGAGTTAGATTTCAAAGCACCATTTCTCCCACACATCCCCGCCATAGCATCGCGGGTCACAAGACACCGTACAAAACGTGCGCCGCCTGCCGTGCAGGTCATCCTGAGCAGAGCGAAGGATCCTGTCAAACAAATCAGCCTTAATTAATTGACTGGATTCTTCGTTGCACTCAGAATGACAGTGCTTCCCTCTTTATGGATTGCCGGATCAAATCCGGCAATGACAGAAGAAAGAAAGCCCGAGGAGGACAAAAAAAACTCGGACGACACACGAAAAAAGAAGATGTAAAAACAAGTGGATGGCTCAATATTTTAAATCAAAAGAGCCGAGACGACAACTACTGGCACGCGAAGTTGGCGTTGTTGTTGTTGTCGTTGTTGTTGTTGCAATTCTGGAAGCGCGGGGCTGAAATCTCTTCCCGGCACTAATTGCGGCACAGGGCACACAAACCCCAGAACACACTAAAAACTGCCGTTTATGGTTCTTAACAACCGGCTGACAGGCAGCCGAATGTAGGCAGTCCTTTTTTAATTTAAAAAAATCGCTCGCTCCGGCAAACCCTTGCAAATCACAATCTGATATTGCCGAATTCCGGCACGGCCATCCCCTTGTTATCACATCTCCTCTTTCGGTGTTGAATTTTTCCACGCGGTCGCCTGCTTGCCGATCCTGTCCATCACAGCTGACAGTTCCGCCAGTTTCTTAATTGATATAATGTTCAAATCACGGCATAGCCTGATCTCCAGCTTGAGAATTTCATAATCGCTCAAAAATTCTTCCAGAAAAGCCCGCTTGCGCAAATTGACATTTGCACGATAAATGTTACGGAACAGGATAAGAGCATCGCGCTTCATGTCCTGCCCGAGACTGTATTTATATTCCCGGGAGAATTTGTTGGTGACTTTGTATATCTCAAGCAACAGCTTGTAGGTATCACGATAGATTGGCAGCTCTTCGCTTAACGCCATACCGCATCCTTCTGATAAAACATTATACCCCTGCACCCTGCCCGCAAAATTTTTGATTCGGCCAAAATGCAAATTTGCGTCGTCCGGCTCACGCCGGACAACACAAATAATATAAACGAATTATACAAAAATAACCCCCCTTTCATTACTTATACACAACCTTTAAATTGTTAAATTGGTAAATTGCTAATAAAAGCCGAGACGACAACTACTGGCACGCGAAGCCGGCGAGGCTGTAGTAGCCGCCGTAGTTGCCGCAATTCTGGAAGCGCGGGGAACCGCCGGAGGCTCGACAACTTGCATGCATATCACTACAATCAGGATATCCATAGCTTTTACACTGTTGATAACAACTTCTACCATAATAACTCTGGCAATCAGAATCATAAGAACTTGATGTTCCTCCGCTGTATCCACAATAGTCGGTATACCCGCAGCAATATCCACTCACCGGCGCAGGAGATACACAAGTTCCGTTACTGCACGTCTGACTGCCTGAACATAATGAACTTCCGCAGGAAGAATAGTAGGTCGTTCCGTCTTTTACGCAAGACGTTGAACCAACGCTCTTACACTGTGATGAGCAGCTCGCTGCCGTATAAGAATAGTTACAGGTTGACGTACAAGAGCCGTTTGTACAGGTATATCCTGTTCCGCATTTGTTGCTGCCACAGGCCTTGTAATAAACCGTACCGTTCTTCGTACAGGCCTGATCGCCCACGTTTTTACACTGCGAGTCGCAGGTTGCTTTTGTCACCGTATAAGTACATGGCTCCGCACAAAAATATTTACTCGTATTAAAAGGACAGGCCACTCCGCTCCCGGAACATTCCGAACTGCTGTATTTATAACCGAGACTGGCACAGTCCAATACCGGAGTACAGGCGCCGAACGCCGTGCCGCTTCCGGCCAGCAGCACTCCTGCCGCACTAAATAACAATCCTTTTCTCATCGCCTTTCTCCTTTATTTGTTTTCTTTGTTCTTTACCTTGTCCTTGCTCTTTTTTATTTTATTGTCATCTCCGGGCAATTTATTCTTTTCTCGTCACCCTCGGGCTTCGACCCGAGGGTCCATCTCACAACCGGTACAGTGCTTGTTTCTTCAAAGCACCCTATCCGTCATATCCCCGCCATAGCATCGCGGGTCTCAGAGCACCGCATAAACCGTCGCCACCCGTTGCACGGGTTACATGCAGTAGCGGTAAGTCGAATCAAACGGACAAGCAAAACTGGCACCCGAACAACTGACATTCTGACGATACCCAAGGGTCGCACAATTCGTAACCGGCGTTACACACCATTCCATTGTTCCGGCCTGACATTCGGTGCGGCACTCGGAATATTTCTGCACACTCCCGCTGTAACAATAATTATTATTCTCTATACCGCCATATGCCTTACATTCTTCATAACCCGCACATGGGTTTTCTTTGCGCTTATAAAGCTTGCCGCGCGTACAATGCATACAATAATCATTCTCATCTGCCATATCTTTCAGATAGCCCGTTGTTCCGCCCGAAGTCTGAGCATCCGTATAAGCATATCCCGCCGGACAGGTTGTTTTGCAGCACTGGTGACACTCATAACCGCAACTGTCTTTGCCAACCACAGTTCCTCCTTCACAACCGGTTACTTTCGAATTCTCCGGACAGTTATATGACGGCTCATCCGTACAACATTCGGCATAATTGCTGTCCCATTCGCATATTTCATCTTCATTTTTGCTCGGACGCCCGGCTGCACAACTGCTGTATTTTCCATCGTCTTTACATGCACGCGGAAAATCTTCCTTACATTCTTTATACAGCGGCTGACCGTTCGGACACTTTTTATCCTCGTCCGCATACCATGTATCACCTAAACTCCGGCAATATTCCGGCGTTTTATCATACCCTTTGTCCTTACACCACTGCTCCGCCGTACATTTCGTATAAGTCTCATCGCGAGAGCAGGTTTGCGAATAATCTGCTCCCAAACCGTCCGGACACCGAAAATAATACCCGTGATCCTCACACCACTTTGTGTCAGAGTTAACATCATCAAACTCCGGCAAGCCTAAATTACAGTCCGGCAGAAAACAAATACCTGCCACCTGAACGCCCGAATTTTTCACAGGCAACTCAAGGGCAAGAATTTTTTGTTGATTCAACGGAATATTAAAGCCGGAAAAAGCGGCCTGATTGAAAGGGGCAGGACTGAGAACAAATTCGCGAGCAAAAGTATTTCCGTTTGTCATCAGCGCCAGAACAGTCGCTGACAGCATAAGTTTCATGTGTAGCATTTTCATTGTTCGGACTCCTTCTCAAAAAATTCTGTTCTCAATCCTGTAATTCTGCCTGATACTCCGGCTGCCACCGGAATATCAGACAAATTTTTGTATGAAAATTGCCAATATCAGAAGGATGAAAAACGACATTTCGGCAACCTTGATACAGCCTTAACTATATCATAAATGATCCACTATGTCAATATAAGCTAAGAAGTTATGCAGATATTTTCGATAAAAAAGCCATTTTTTGGAAAATAAACCATTGTATTTATTAGATATTTAGTCTTAATACCAATTGATAGGAGAAATTTGCAATTAATAGGTTTTACATAACATTTGATGACATCCAACCAGCGAATCCGCGTATTTTTTCCATTGGAAAAGAATCGGATTTTCTAAGATTAAAATACAAAAATGAATGACAAAAATTTTCCGCCAGTTTTCCGTTTCTGCCAGAATTTCAAAAATTATATATAAAAAAGAAAAGCAAAAACAAACACATACAATATTATGTCAAACAACAATACCAAAGGGAAAGACATTCTCTTTTTCATCGGAACAAACAAAATATAAACAACCAGAAAAGCTGCCAGAGCAATTTTCCATATGTAATCATAAAAACCGTCAAAATCATGGTCAATAAGAGAAAAAATTTCCTCATCACCGACCGACATAAAAACTGCAAAAACCGCTTCAGTTACAAACCAGGGGATAACTGCCGCCAGCAGAAGAAAAATGATTATATGTTTTAACTTAATCAGCAGTTTTTGCATAGATTCTTTATCCTTTAATATCCATTTCGTTTTTGGCGAATTCTTAAATATTCATCCGTCATACTTTGTAATTTATAATTATATTTATATGATGGAGATAAAGTCGCTCTTTGAAAATCAAAATCATATCTAACCACTTCATCTTCATGAACATTTAAAGGTTTTACACCAAAAGTTTCATTATTAAAAGATTTTATTGCAGGAAAGCGCTCTTCCGCTTTCTGCATACCATATTTTTTAGCTCCCAATCGAGCCAATTGCCATAGATAATTCATAAAATAACTCCTTTCTTAATTATGAATAAATATTTGTTTATGCCTACTGGCTTACATTAAATAGGAAACAACTTTCATAAAAATAACACCATAAGCAAATAAAATTCATCTTTACAAAAAAACTGACGGGGACTTTTTGTTATTAGCGGTGCACCAGAGTTGACGAATTGCTGAACTCTGTTGTAGATGAAACCTCTGATATAAATGAGAGAGAATGACTTGACTTTTGCGGAGAATAACAGTTATAATATCCGCATAATTTGCGGAGATTAACAATGTATATTCACGAACAAAAAAATTGGCCGGACTTTATTTGGAAAAATGACGAGCTTTTTGATATTATAACAAAAGTATCTTTTAAGCAAGGAGCCTTACTTGGCAAGATGCAAAGTCTTGGCTTTGATTTCAGGCAAGAAGCCCTTCTGAATAACTTGACCGAAGAGATAACTAAATCAAGTGAGATTGAGGGAGAATTGTTAAATAAAGATGAAGTACGCTCCTCTATTGCCAGAAGATTAAATATACATAATGAAAAATCTGTCAGCAGCAGTCATCATATTGACGGGGTGGTTGAAATTATGATTGATGCAACGCATAATTTTGAAATTCCTCTGACTTATGAAAGGTTATGTAGTTGGCACGCTGCACTGTTCCCTACGGGATACAGCGGGATGTATAAAATTAAAACCGCTTGTTACAGAGATGATAAAGACGGACCGATGCAAGTTGTCTCTAATAACAGAGGGCGAGAAATCGTCTATTATGAAGCTCCCGACGCTTCTCTTATAAAAACATATATGGATAAATTTTTCGGATGGATTAATAAAGCTGATAACACAAATCCTTTAATTAAAGCGGCGATAAGCCATTTATGGTTTATAACAATCCACCCTTTTGAAGACGGCAACGGGCGTATTGCACGAGCCGTAACAGAGTTTATGTTGGCAAAAGCTGAAAAATCATCTTACCGATTTTACAGCATGTCGGCTCAAATCCAAAAACAAAAAAATGAATACTATAAGGTATTGGAAAACACACAAAAAGGAACACTTGATATTACAAATTGGATAAAATGGTTTTTAGAAACAATGTTGCAGGCATTAGAAACTTCGGAAATAATGGTTAGTAAGATTATTTTTAAAGCCGAGCATTGGATGGAATTCAATAAATTTCCATTAGATGAAAATCAAAAAAAGATGATTAATATGCTTTTTGATGGTTTTGAAGGCAATATGACATCAAGTAAATGGGCAAAAATATGCAAATGCTCGCAAGATACGGCCAGCCGCTCCATTAAACAACTTGTAGAATATGGAATATTAAAGCAGCAAGGAAGTGGGCGCAGCACGCATTTTATTTTGACTTGCGGAGAATAACAGTTATAATATCCGCAAATTCTGCGGAGATTAGTACATTGAGATTGAACTTCAAATCAAAACAGCATAGTCTTCTCCGCCATCCACATAACAAAAAAATCCCTGAATGGGATTTTTTTGTTATTAGTGCGGTCCGAGAATTGGGAGAACAAAAATCAACTGACGTTGATTTTTTTCGAACCAATCGTTGAGATGTTAGCAAGCAAGGGAAGCGGCAGCAACCGCGGCGAGCGTTACATCTTTGACGGCATAGTCTTCTCCGTCATCCACATAACAAAAAAATCCCTGAATGGGGATTTTTTTGTTATTAGTGGTGCCCTGAAGTTGACGAATTGTTGAACTCTGTCAGAGATGCGACTCCTGATATTAACGGAAGAATTAGATGAAATATATTGACTTTTTTTATTTTAAACGTTCTATTTCTCTATAGAAGGGAAGGATATATCCTATATTAAGCATTTTTATGCAGGACGAAAGTCTGATTATAGGTGAGGCCTTCTTTCTTGTTTTTAAATAATACCTAGTTCTTTTCCCTTTTTATATTTTTCATCGAATTTATCAATTTGCTTGATATGTTTCAATAGTTTATTTGTGTTCATACTTCTGCACATACTATAAATCATAAAATAATGAATTTTTGTTCGAAAAATAAAGATGCTAAGATAAAAGAGGTTTTAATACTAGCAATTTACCGAACGGGAAATTTTTGTTGACATTTTATCATTTAATGGTGTATATTTACCGATAGGGAAATTTTTTATTAAAGAGGTTTTCTTTGTGACTAAAATTTACCGAAAGGGAAATTTATGAAGACAAAAGATTTGGCAGATATCATAAAAAAGAAACGCAAAGAGCAAAAACTCACCCAACCGCAGTTAGCAGGTTTATGCAATGTCGGTGTGCGGTTTATTGTTGATTTGGAATCGGGCAAAGAAACCTGTCAAATTGGCAAAGTATTATATGTTCTGGATATGCTGGGAATTAAATTAAAAATTGACGGAGAAAATCAATGAATTTGCTTGATGTCTATTTTCATAACAAAAAAATTGGAGTTTTAAAAGAGCATAATTCCAGATTGAGTTTCAAATACTTGGATGATGCTACAGAAGCGATTGCTCATCAGCTTCCGTTGCAAAAAGAAGCTTTTGGAGATAAAGAAACACGAAGTTTCTTTTCTAATTTATTGCCAGAAGGTGATGTGGTGAAGAAAATTGCTCAGATAAAACAAGTTTCGCTCAACAATCCATTTGCATTATTAAGAGAATTAGGCGGAGAATGTGCAGGGGCAGTTTCCCTTTATCCGCAAGATATGACACCGATTTTTGATGATACTTTGGAAGAAGTATCCGCAGAAGAGTTGGCTACCCTTCTGAACAAGCTTTCTCAAACTCCGTTATTAACGGGCGAAGGTATTCGTTTATCGCTTGCTGGAGCACAAGAAAAACTAGCTTTAACAATTTTTCCTGATGATGAAAAGTATTATAAACCATCGGGTAAGTATATTTCTACTTGGATTTTAAAGCCTGAGAATCGGAATTTTCCAAATTTAATCTATAATGAATATTTTTGTATGAAGTTAGCAGGTCTTATGGGATTAAATGTCGCTGAATGTAAGATTAGGATGTTTGGTTCAGTAACGGCTTATATGACAAAGCGATTTGACAGGCAGAATACTATTCAGCGAATCCAGCAGGAAGATTTTTGCCAAGGTTTAGGGCTGTCTAATAAAAAATATCAAAGGACTGAGGGGGGACCGAGTATTAAGCAATGTTTTCAATTTATCCATAGCAATCTGGCGAACAAGGCAAAAGATGAATTGCATTTTCTGAAAAGCATTGCTTTTAACTTTTTAATTGGTAATTCTGATGCTCACGGAAAGAATTTCTCTTATTTGCATACCGCGAACGGGTATGTTCTTTCTCCTTTGTATGATTTGGTATCTACCCAAGTTTATCCGCAACTAGCCAAAGAAATGTCAATGTCTATCGGTGGCGAGTATGAACCTGACAGAATTACCAGAACCAATTTTATGGTAATGGCAAAAGAACTTGGTGTGAAATCTCAACTTATTAATGACATTTTGGATAAATTGGCTGCAGAAATCATTGTGCAGGCAGAAAAACTCAAGGAAATGACGACAACTGAAAAAACTTATAATCCTGTTTATGATAGGATTATTGAGGTTATCAAAGCAAGAGTTGCTCAGTTATAATTCAGTTTTTTATGTAGGATTGGTAAACTTCTATTTTAGAAAATGCCCAATATTGGGTATTTTCTAAAATGAGATTTTTGTAATTTAATGATTAGTATTAATGAGGGATTAAAATATGATAGGGAAATCTGATGATACAGGAGAATTTTTTAATGCAAGAAAAATTGTAAAAAATAAGATAAGATGTAAAAAATGTGGTGATATTATAGAAAGTGTATCTGTAAATGATTTCAAATTTTGTAAGTGTGGAGCAGTAGCCGTTGATGGTGGATTTGATTACTTGCGTAGATGTGGCAATTTAGAAGATATTGAAGAATTAAGTGAAGTGGAGCGTGGATAATATGAAGGTAATATTTGAATTTGATACAGAGAGTGAAGATTTTAATTCTATTGAATTGGAACGCCATAAACAGGCTGATGATATGGCGAAAGCGTTAGGCGAAATATTGAAAAAAGCACGTGGTTGGGATAAGTATGATGAGCGGTCTGCTATTCCTACTGATGAAATCAGAAAAGAATTAAATGAAATAATTTGCCAATATGTTGATATTGAAAAAATTGGGTATTAGGTGATGTCTTTCGGAATCATCTGATTATTTTGGGATGTTGTTTTTTGCGGAGAAAAACTAGTCTAATCTCCGCATATTTTGCGTAGATTATAGCTCTATACAACAACCTACAAAATTTTACCGATAGGGAATTTTTTTATTCAAAAAAATTTTTTGTGATTAAAATTTACCGATAAGGAAATTTATAAAAGCCTTATTCTATTTTAGATTTTTACCAATATTAGGTGTTTTCTAAAATGATAATGGAATGATAAAATAAAGTATTTGTTGACTTATTTGATAGTATTTACTATGTTAACATTATGTTTGTGCGAAAAATTTACAAAGAATGGTGATTATATGCTGATAAATTTCAAATTTAGTAACTATAAAAGCTTTAAAGATAAAGCCGAATTTTCAATGGAGCCATTAACCAATAATGGCTCCATTAGCAATGCTATTGAAACTGGTTATAAAAAAGCACCTTGTGTTTATAGAACATCAGCAATTTTTGGAGCTAATGCTTCTGGTAAATCAAGCTTTATACACGCAGTATCTTACTTCCAAGGTTTAATGGAAATGAGCTATTTGAAAAGATTTAATGAGCAGATGGAAGTTCCTGCTTATAAACTGAGTGATACCGAGAAAAATTCTACTTTTGAATTTGAATTTGTAAAAAACAAAGTGGTATATAAATATTTCGTTGAACTAAATAATGATGGCATTGTAAAGGAAGATGCTTATTATACTGAATTAGAAGAAGATAAAAGAGAAAAATGTTTATTTAAGAGAACACTAACGGAATTTAGCAGTCCTTATGGTCTTGATAAAGAAATAGCTAAACAGACAATCAAAACCAGACTCCTTGTTAGTGAGTTGGTTAATAACAGGAATAATCAAGACAAATACATTTTGGACATATATAACTGGATTATGGATATAGATATTCTTAGTAGTGACTATAAGGAAGTTTTGAAAGATAAAATATCATTATCAAAATCTAATTTGCTCCAAAAGGTTGAATTTTTAAGAAAGGCAGATATTCCAATTACTAAGTTAATAGTTAATAGGGATGGTTTATTTTCAACACATAAAAGTGAAAATGGACAAGAAATTACATTTGATTTTATGTTGGAAGAATCTGATGGAACGCAAATGTTACTGTGTTTATCAGAAGATATTTTCTGGGTTTTAGAGAAAGGCAGCATACTTTTTGTAGATGAATTAGATAACTCTCTTCATCCTCACTTGGTTAAATATTTGGTTGAACTGTTTAATAATCCAGAAACGAATCCGAAAGGAGCACAGCTTATCTTTACTTCTCACGCCCACTATTTGATGGATGGAGGGCATCTGACCAGAGACCAAATTTGGTTTATATCCAAGGAAAATGGCTACTCCAGCGATTTATATTCTTTGAGTGATTTCAAACAAATCAAAAGAAAAAAAGGTGCTTTTTATAATGAATATATGTATGGCATCTTTGGAGCTGTTCCAAATATCAGCGGAGACTAACCGATGGCAAGGACTCAACAAAATAGACAATTACGCCCGCTACATCTATTCATTTGCGAAGACAGTAAATCTTCAAAATATTATATGCAGGGTTTAGGGAAAGCCAAAGGTATTAACATCAAAGCAGAAGAAGCTTATGGAACAAGCCCTGAAAATGTTTTAAGAAGTGCAAAAGAAAAACAGAAATTATTCAAAGACAAAGGAACCGTACAAATTTATTGTCTTTTTGATAAAGATGATTGTGATGATGAAAAATTTAAGAAAGTTATTCAGCAATGTAAAAAGGCAGGTTTTGTAGATGCTATCTCTGTGCCTTGTTATGAATATTGGCTTTTATTGCATTTGAAGAAAACTAATCAACCTTTTAAAGATGCCCAAGAATGCTGCGAAACATTTAGAGCTGAATACAATAAGAAATTTCAAACTCAGTATACAGTTAAGCAATTGAAGGCCAAAACAGATATTTTTAATGATTTGAAAAATAATTTGGATTCTGCAATTGCTAATGCTGATAATTTGGGATTAGAAGAGGCTGGTTACCCTTATACCAATATGCATCAGGTGATTAGGCTAGCTTTTAGAAAATAAGTTTGTTTTCAATGCTTATGATATTGATTTTTATTTAAATTTTATCTACCATTATATTAAATAAACGGTTCATTTAAAATTATGGGAAGAGTATGATTGAAGTTAAAAAAGTATTTAGAGTGCTTTCAATAGATGGTGGAGGCATGAGAGGAATTTATAGTGCTAATTTTCTTAAAACTTTAGCATGTAGGTTTGGAAAAAATGGAGAATATGATATTGGTAAAAAGTTTGATTTAATAGTAGGGACAAGTACAGGAGGGATTCTGGCAATAGCTTTAGCTAATGGTATTACTTTGGATAAAATAATTGAACTATATAAATCTAAGGGTAAGAATATTTTTCCCAATCCTATTCCCAAAAAAGTATCAGCTAGAGCACTTAAATGGATAATAGCAGGCAAGAAAAAAAGGATTGAAGGGCAAACTTTTCTTAAATCATCTCTAAAAGAGATTTTTTTTAATAAAACATTAGGTGAAATGTATAGAATAAGAGGTATTGCAGTATGTGTGCCAACAATTAATGCTAGTACTAGTAGTCTTTGGGTATTTAAGACTTCTCATATAGAAGGAAAAAATAGAGATGATAATTACCCTTTAGTAGATGTTTGTATGGCTACTTCAGCAGCTCCATTAATATTTCCTATATATCATACAAAATGTCCAGATGATAATGTTGAGCAGTTTTTTGTTGATGGAGGGCTGTGTATGAATAATCCATCTTTATTGGCATTAATAGAGGCCAAAGAAATTCTACGACAAAAAAATGTGTCTGCTTCAAAAATTCAGTTATTTTCTTTGGGGACTTGCGATACTGCATGTGGTGAGGTTATTAGTTCTAAAAATCATAATAGAGGGATTTGTGGATGGTTAGGTGGTGTTAAAATATCAAATTTAGCTATGTCGTCTCAGTCTAAAACATATGATTCTATGATGCGTTTTCTTTGTAATTCAACAGATAATGTTGAATATATAGATTTAAAACAATATCAAAGTGTTCCTTCTTCAGAAGAGTCTAAACATATATCTTTGGATGGCACGACAGATGAAGCGGTTAATGCATTGTTAACATTATCTAAACATGATGGGGAAAAAGTTTATAGTAAATATTTATTAGACAAAACACGACAAGAAGAGATAATAGCAGATTTGTTTAATTAGGGAAAGGGATGAAAATGGATTTTTCAAGGGAATTGGAACGTTATCATGATGATTATGTAACATTATTAAAAGAACAGCAGGACGAAATGAGAGAACGTCGTAATTGTAATAGATCTAGAATTATTAACAATATAGATAAAAAGTATGCTATTAGTGAAAAGAGTTTTGTTATTCAAGGTTCTTATGCAATGCATACAATGGTTCAGGATAAGGAAAATGATTATGATATTGACGATGGAATTAAAATTGATGAAAACTTATTAGTTAATGAATACAGTAGAAAATTAACACCAAGTGAAGCTAAATCATTAATTCATGATATTTTTAAGGATGATAGTAGGTTTAAGGATAAACCAAGTATAGAAAAAAATTGTGTTAGAATAAAATATTGCGAAGGTTATCATGTCGATATACCTGTTTATAAAGAAACAAATGAAGGTCTGAAATTGGCTGGAAAGGATGATTGGGAGGAAACTGACCCTAAGGGAGTTACGAGTTGGTTTAATCATGCTGTCAAAGACAAAAGTCCAAATGATGATAATGACCAAATGAGGAGAGTTGTCAGATTATTTAAATCTTTTATTCGAAATAACGAAAAGGAAGGAGATGATGTTCCCTCAGGCTTTATAATATCAAAACTTGTTGATGAGGTATATGGGAGTATTGATAATAAAGATAAAGAAAGATTGGATAGTACTTTTTTAAGTACAGGCCGCAGAATATTGAATAGACTTAATAAAGATTTAACGATTGAACATCCAGTACTAGAAGGGAAAATGTTGGTTGATTTTGGTAAAACATCCAAAACAGAGTTTTTTCGTAGGCTATTAAATGATAAAATTAAAGAGTATGATAGTAACATAAGTAAAATGTCTAATACTCATTATGAAAATGTCATCAAATCTTGGGGAATTCTATTTAATGCAAAAGAAGAATTTGAAAAAGTTGGAAAAAGTTTTATAGGGCCTTCAAAATTAGCATCTGAAAATCTTGTTAAGGTCGAAAAAGAAGGTGCTCTGGGAGGGTACGCATGTGCCTAGTGATTTTAGTCAGGCAATTGAAACTGTAGAAAAAAGTTTTTTTTTAGCAAATGGTATTCCTTTTAGTCGTTTAAGTCAAAAAGAGTTAGAAAAATATAAAAAAAAGAGACCGATTAAAGGTTGGAGAGTTGTTATTAAGCTCCAAAATGGTGATTGTGAGATATTTTATCTTTTTGTCGATAATAGGTTTCCATTTTCACAAGTTCATGTTGCGATGCCTTATTTAGAAGATAGGTATCTTGATTTTCCTCATACAGAAGAAAATGGGTATTTGTGTTTGAGACCAGAAAAAGAATTTATCGCTAATCCTGTTGATAAATTTGTCAAAGCTTATTCTGAAATGATAAACCTTATTGAAGCAAATTCTAAGGGGGAACTTATTGAGGATTTTATGAATGGCTTTAATTCATATTGGCTGAGACATTTAGATAGTGGGATGTATGTTATAAGTTTGTTGGATTTATCTGCTAATGATGAAACAGCTTTTTTTTATAGATGTTGGTATAAAGAAGATAAAATTAATATTATAGCGTCAAAGGATATTGATATTATTAATTTCTTAAAAAGAACAAAAGGGAAAAACTACCAATTTGAAAAATATATTGTTTCCATTATAGACATAATTGATAATTTTTACCCTCGCCAATATCCCCAAACAGGTTCTGATTTGTTTAATTTATTGAAAGAAAGATTAACATCTAAGAAGTTTCTTTCTGTATGTAAAGTAATAAATAGTGCTAAAAAAAATGAAAAATATTTTTTATGTAAGGTTCATACTAAAAATGGCATTGCGTTAGCAGGTTTTCAACTTATTGAAAACACTATCAGGGCATTTAACGCTAAAGCTTTTTATAAAAATAGAGGTTTCCGCCCCTATACTATTTCTCCTTTATTATTGCATAGGCATAAATTAAAGAAAATAAATATCGAAAGAGCTGATTTTTCATGGGTTTATGGAAGAGATAGTAATCCTTCGGCACTAATATTAAAAAACAAAAGGGTATGTATTATTGGTTTGGGTTCTGTTGGAAGCTATGTTGCTAATAGCTTAGCTCAGGCAGGGGTTGGTGAGTTATTATTGATTGATAAAGAGGTTCTTAATTATGAGAACGTTTCTCGGCATTATTTAGGAACGGATGATGTTGGTAAATATAAAGCTGAGGCATTGGCAAATAAAATGACAGCTCAGTATCCATTTGTAAGTATAAAACCGAAAGTTAACGATTTTAGAGATTGTTTTAGTATTATGAAAGAGTATGATTTAATTTTGTCGTTGATTGGTGAGTTTTCATTACAAATGTCCATAAATAATGAATTTATTAAAGATAAAGAGTTTCCAGATGTCCTTTATGGTTTTTTGGAAGAGAGAGCTTGTGTCGGTCATGCTATTTTGACTAAGAAAGGTATGGGGTGTTTTAATTGTTTTTTTGAAAATGGTAAGTTTAAATATTATATTTCAAAAGTAGTAAAATCTAATTTAGTATCATTACCATCTTGTGGAGCTACATTTATGCCTTATGGCATAAATGAAATGTTATATTCATGTTCTCTGATTTCTGATATTGCATTAAGTTCTTTGCTTGGAAGTATTAGAACGACATCTCATAAAGTATTTGTTTGTGCAAAAGAAATATTTGAAAGTGCACAGGCAGTATTAGATAATAGGTCGGTTGATTATAATGGCATTTTTGATTTGCAAGTGCCTTGTGGTTGCCAATGTTGTAAAGAGGTCAATAAATGTATAAAATAGATATCAATGGAAAGAATTTTCTTGAAATTGATAATAATGTTATTGATTTCTTGTATAATAATAGGCAAAAAAATTTTTTTTCTTATGAAATTAGTGGACAGCTATTTGGTCGTGTTTGTGGTAATGTATTTTTAATTAATCAAATTACGAAAACAACAGAAGCTTATTTTTCATTTTATCGTGTTATTCCAAACAGAATTCAAGAACAGAATGATATAAATGATATGTTTACGAAGGGATATCACTATTTGGGGGACTGGCATTCTCATCCTCAAGCTATTCCTCAGATATCCAAATTAGATGAAGTTTCAGTTGTTGATTGTTTTAAGAAGTCAACACATTCTTTACCTTTTTTCTTTCATATTATTATTGGTAAAGAAAAGTTTAATGTTTATACTGTTGATGAAATAGATGTAAATAAAGTAGCTTCATTTGACTATATATAAATAAACTTTTTTATTATTTACAGAAAGCTTTGAGTTTACTCGAGACTGAATGCTAAGATTTTGGAATCGCACCGTCCTATGCTAATGAGTGGGGGCAAATGGTTAGGTTTGTATTCATTATTGCCTTTTCAGTCTATGGAGGGATATCTGTTTGATAAAATCCAACTATACCCTATTTTTACATTTACAAAAGTGTAAAATCTAAATCATTTTGCTTGACAATTTTACAGATGTAAAATATATTCTTAAATATAGATTTTACATATTTAGGATTGGATGATGATTTTTAATTATATACGAGTTTCTACGATTGAGCAAAATACTGAACGGCAGTTAAGGGATGTTGTTTGCGACAGGGTATATGAAGAAAAAATTAGTGGTAAGGATACCAACCGTCCCCAATTACAGGCAATGCTGTCCAATATCCGTTTTGGGGACATCATTAATATTCACGAAATGAGTCGTCTGGCTCGTAATACTCGTGATTTATTAAATCTGGTAGAGGAAATTACCTCAAAAGGAGCAACAGTTGTTTTTCATAAGGAAAACTTAACTTTCAAAGGTAATGAAAAACAAGACCCATATCAAAAAATGATGATGACTATGCTTGGAGCTGTGGCAGAGTTGGAACGCAATTTAATATTGGAACGCCAACGAGAGGGAATTGCTCTTGCTAAACTGCACAACAAGTATAAAGGCGGTCAGCCTAAGCTAACTGCCGAACAGGTTACAGAATTAACCACACTTTACAAGCAAGGAATGCCTATCGCACGCATTGCCAAGCAATTTAAAATAACTCGTCCAACGGTTTATTCTTACTTAAAAAATGAAGAGAAATGAAAGGCGATATTGAACATTCCATCAATTTGGTGAAGGAGCATTTAGATTCGTATTCAAAATAACAGATTCAACAATTTTTCTGGCTAATTCTGTTACATTCCAACCTGCACTGTTAAAGTTATAGGTGGATTTTATGCCTTTGGGGGCATCTAAAAAAGTGATAAGAGCATACTCCTGCCCCTGATAGATAAAATGTCCCAAAAATGTTGTAACAATATCATCAGGATTATCTAACTTGTAGTCTGTTGCCGTTAGGCCATAGATAGAAATACCTTCAATGTTTATTTTCTTTGCTGCCCCGTTGGTAACATTGCCTCTTAACTCTTCCAGTTCTTTTTTACCTGCTGATTTGATGAAAGAGGTATAATCTTGGATAAACTGTGATGTGGTTGCCAATCTATCCTTTTTCAAAAGTTTCATAATGTTGTTGGGCGTATATGAAAAATCTTTATTGTAGTCAAAACTTTCTAAAATACTGATGGAGGCGGAATTTAGAACTTCATCGTTTTCCAAATTCACCAGAATAAAAGCACCTCCTGCGGTATTAAATTTTTCAACTTCCTCTGCCAATACACTATAATTTCTTTTGCAAATAGCTTCTTCTGTATTGCAGGTTTCGGAGAAAGATTTATTGTTGGAGATGTTTTTATACGAACATCCCATCAAAATTAAAGAAAACATTAAAAAAACTATTTTTTTCATATTACTTCTCCTTTTTTGTTAAAACATTCTGCAATGTTTGATGAACAACCTGACACCAATGAGTGTAAATGTAAGGAAGAGTATTACGAGTTTCCTCGCCTAACAACTCTTTTTTTACCTCATCATAAAATTCTTTACGAACGATAAGTTTGTTTCCAAAGCCCATTCCGATGCGTCGCCATTTTTCAAAAAATTCTTCATCAAGCCCTCCAGTCCACGGATAAATTTTTGTTATCGGAGAAAAAATAGTTTGGACTTCATCTACAATTTCATTATTCAAAAGTTCAATGAAATATTGTTTAATTTCATTATCTTCAACAACAAAAAAACGGGCTGTTTTTGCAAATCCCATTCCTCCTGGAACCGTAGCCGCAACAAACATTATATCATTTGGATTAATCTGTTTGAGAGTCTGCAAATTCAGTTTTTGAAACAAAAATCCGTGCTCATCTATTTGTTCTGGATAACTTTCTTCAAAAGAAAATTCACGAGGGTCTTCCACCATTTTTCTTGCTGTAAAAGACAATTCTCGTTTGCACCCACATAAATACAAATCAATATTGGGAAAATCATTTCTTAAATTTATATCTATATGACAACCCAACCATTCATCAGAATAAAAAAGAGATTGTCCGAAATTAATTTTCATCGGATATGTTTTAAATAGATTTATCTCAACAGTTAAGTCAAATTCATGATTTAAGAAATCGCTATTATACACTTTCAAATATTTTGAAACAAAATATTCTTTTGAAACAAGCGGCTTCTCCCCGTTATCATCAACCACAGAAGTTTCTTCATCGTTTATCCTAATCGTTCCGCTATCTATATGAAATTGAATATAGTCGTCTATATAATAATAATCTTTACGAACAGATTCGGCTTTGTCAAAATTTATTCCAAATCTTATTCCAAGTAGGCTCAAGCGAATACTATTAAGACTAAAATCAACGCGAATCATTTCTCTTAACGAGAAGAACCATTCAAAAAAGAAACGAAAATAGTAGTTTTTACTGAAAAACAAGACTATTTCGCTGTTCAGATAATTCTTATAACCGAGAGAATAAAAGTTTATTAGACTTTTCAATAAGTGTATGCAAATACCGTGGTTATCATCAAATCTTTTTATAATCATTGATTTTAACTCATTTTACTAACGATAGGCATTCATTTTTCTTATCAGAAGCTTTTATTTGATAACAATAACTTCTCTGATTTTTTAATCTGGCCAGACAATAGTTCTTATCATCACCATTTTTTATTTGATAACAGTATGAAACCTGTCCTTTTTCCACAGCTAGGCAGTTATTTTTCAAATCATTATCTTTAATCTGATAACAATTCGCTTTTGCTATTGCAGGAAGCAAAGCGATACAGGCGATTATCATTAAAAGCTTTTTCATTAATTTTTTCTCCTTATATCAAATCAATCCTTCTGCCGCCCAGAGAATCGTTTGAATTGCTAGTAGTTGCACTGGAAACGGAAGCACTGACAGCGTTTTCATTTGCCCAATCTCGCAAATCCTTAAAATCTTCCTGCCGCATTTTGGCCATCGGTATCATTCTCTTAATAACTGTTTCAAAATCCTGCATTGATAAGTCTGCTCCGCTTTCTCCATTGGTTTTACGGGCATAGGCCTCCATCAAGGCATCTTTTACCCAAGCTTCAATTTCCGCACCAGCCAATCTGACATTGGCTCCGTAATTGTCTTCGCCAGACATCGTGGCTAATTTATCCAAATCAAAGTTTGCAAGGTCTCTTCCTGATTTGCCGATGTGAATCTCCAAAATCTTCTTTCTCTCTTCAAAATCTGGCAAATCCACAAAGAAAATCTCGTCAAATCGTCCTTTTCGGAGTAATTCTGGCGGCAAGTTCCTGATATTATTGGCTGTGGCAAAGGTAAAAACGGGAGATGTTTTATCCTGCATCCAAGTCAGAATGTTGCCGAATACCCTTGAAGATGTTCCGCCATCACTTCCGCCGCCCGATAAACCTTTTTCTATCTCATCAATCCAAAGCACACACGGAGCAATGGCCTCGGCAGTTTTTAAGGCTTGTCTGATATTGGCTTCTGAATCACCGACATATTTGCCGAATATCTTTCCCATATCCAATTTTAACAACGGCATACTCCACGCACTGGCAATGCATTTGGCTGTTAATGACTTACCGCAACCAGGAATACCAACCAGCAAAACACCTTTGGGTGGGTTTAAGCCAAAGGCTTTGGCATCTTCCGAAAAGGTTTTACCTCTCAATTCCAACCATCTCTTTAAGACAGTTAAACCACCGACATCTTCCAAAGATAGTTTATTTTCAACATATTCCAGAATACCGCTCTTGCGGATAATCTGTTTCTTTTCATTCACGATACTTTTGATGTCGTTAATATCCAATTTATGGTCTTCAACCAAGGCTCTGGCCAAGCAATTCTCTATTTCGGCATAAGTTAAGCCCAAAGAAGCACTGGTTAAGGCGGACAAGGTTTCAGTGGATGTATCAACAGAAACCTCTTTCATTCCTTTGTATTGGTTAATGAATTTAGAAATTTGCTCGCTCACCTCTTGTCTGTTGGGCAAAGGATAATCCAGAACAGTGATTTCTGAATTTATACTGCCGTCTATTTCTGCTTTTGCAGATACTAAAATACAGTTGCAGCGATAACCGTTGGTGCGGATATTTAAGGCAAATTCCTTTAACCTCCGTTGATAAATTACTCCTGTCTGCGGAGATGAAATAACGGGAACAATGTCATAGAATACAAAAATTGTCGGTTTATCGGTTTTTGCAATGCTTTCACAGGTATCAATTGCCTTTTTAGGTTCAACCGTACCAATATCAAACTGTTTATTGTCAGATTTTAATCCCGATGCAATGCTCCAAGTAATTAAATCGTGTCCTAATGTTTTGGCAACCAGTTTCAAATCCATCGTCAAACGGTCTTCCTCGGTTGATTTAATTAAAATCAACGGGTATCTGGCTTTTAAGTAATTTTGTAATTCATCAACAAACTTCATTTATTTTCTCCGACTGTTTGTATAAACCTGTTATTTGGACATTATCGCCATTTATGGTGATTTCGGTATTCAACCAAGGCTTTAATTCCTCTTTCTTTATCCGATTGCCGTTAAGAACTAACTTTTTACCGTAAAAAGGATGAGGAAGATTTTTGTTGTATCTGCCAAACAAAGCCGCATCAATTTGAGTCAGAAGCTGTTTCTTTGTTGTATCTTGTCGTATCTCTTCCCAAGTAAAGCCCGAAAACAGCAACACATCTAAATCCCTGCGAATAAGGTTTAGCAGCAATCTGACCTGTTTAACCTGTAATAAAGGCTCACCGCCTGTCAGGGTAATCCCCCGAATATCTTTGGTTTGATTGATTTTATCAGCCAGTTGTGCAATATCCATATCAAAACCACCTGTTTGACTATGTGTCGGCTGATTAAAGCAACCATCACAATGAAACAGGCAACCCTGTGTCCAGATAACAAAACGATTGTCAGGGCCGTTGACTATGGAATGTTCCATTATGTGATGAAGGCGGATAGTTTTGGTCATAGTTCCAACCTTCTTTTGGGGAGATATTTTTTGAGCAAATCAACAATTTCAGAGTAATTTCGCTCTTCTGCTAATGACAGGGCTGTTTTTCCATCAATATTTTTGATGTTAATATCAGCTCCATTTTCAAGCAATAATTGGACGATTTCTTTATTTCCACTAGATACTGCTATTAATAATGCCGTATATCCATCTTCATTTTGAAGATTGGCATTTGCTCCTTGTTTTAGCAACAATTCCACAATTTCTTTATTTCCATTTTCTTCAATATTATCAATGCTGCCACTAATAGCCATAATCAAGGCCGTATCCTCATCATAACTTTGCAAATCAATGTTAGCTCTATATTTCAAAAGTAGTTTTGCCACTGCAAGATTTCCCTTTTCACAAGCATACATTAGTGGGGTTTTCAGCATAAAACCCTGCCTATTGACATTAGCTTCGCTATCTAGTAACAGTTTTACTATATCTGTGTATCCTTTTTCGCTAGCAACAATTAATGCCGTGTTTCCCAGCAGGTGTCCTTTTTCTGTTTCTGCTCCATTGTCTAACAACAATTTTACAATATCGGTATGACCTTCCAAACAAGCCCAGTATAACAGCGTTGTAGAGTGGCCCCTCATAGCATTTACATCAACGCCATTTTTTAAGAATGTTTTAACAGCTGATATATCCCCATTTTTAACGGCTACAGTTAAATCTTGATTATTTTCAATTATAGAATTCATAATTCCAGCCTTCTTCTGTTCTGGTTATTGTTATCAAGTTCTAATTTTCTTTTAGACGCAGAATTAACCACATTTCGTTTCCGTCTTGTCGTTTGTGAAGTTGGTTCAATGGAAATTTCAGAAACGTCATTATCTTGTGTTTCAGAGATACCTTCATCCATAGAAAAACTTATGCTTTTCTTTGCTTCCTGTCTTTCATCATATTTTTTTGCCGCCAAGGGAATGAATATCATCGCAATTACGCAAAGTATGGTTTCAAAAATATGATTTTCTTTTGACTCATTAGGATTATAATTTTTTAAGACATCCTTAATTCTATCGCAGTATCCGTGTTTCCAATCATTAAAGTTGTCAAGAGGTGTTTTGCCTTGATTGTTTCTGATGTCACGATTCGCTCCGTTTTGAAGCAGATATTTAACCATTTTTTCTCCATCAGCTGAACAACTGCCATTGGAAGCATATTCTAAAACGCTATCTCCGTTATTGTCTTGTGCATTTACATTGGCACCTGATTTTATAAGCATTTCTGCCATAGCAAAATTACGTCTATTTACAGCCCCCATCAGAGCTGTTTCTCCATCAACGCCATTTCCATTGACATTAGCACCGTGCTTGAGTAAAACTTCAACAACTTTTACATTGTCGCTCTTGGCCGCACATATTAAGGGCGGCACAATGACATTTACCTCTATATTAGGAGGATATGTTTGTCTGCTTTCATAAGCCTCATTGATGTCCAAACCTTTTGCTATCTCTTTTTCTACTTCTTCAGGAGTGGCTTTTAATATACGACTAAACCACCACGAACAATCACGCACATAGCCATACCCATTCTGGATATTGGAAAAAACAACCAAAAAGATAACAAAGGAAAATTTAAGAATATTTTTCAATGTGCTATATTTCTCCGCAATGTATGTTTTCTTACCTATCCCAAATCATAAATTTTCAGCATACTACCGTCATCAGGAGCATAATATTCTTCTGTCCATTCGGTATTCAGCTCAACATCAGCAGAAGAAAGCATATTCTCTAAGGCTTCGGTGATAGATTGACAGAATTGTCCTTTAACGCCGCTTACACTCTCAATAACACGTCCGTTTTGCAGCTTAACAAGCAAACTTTTTTCATACACCGTCCCAAACTTTATTTCAAAACCATCGGAATTTTCTGCCAACAAGCAACTATGTCCATTCTGCTCCATTTGCTTTATAACTTGTTGAGCGGCACATTTAACATACTGCTTTTGAAATTCTTTACCCATTCGTGTAGCGATGCGTTCTTCAGATGATGACATATTGTGCTTTTCTACACTTAACTCATAATGATTGCCAAAATCTTCCATAAAATAGTTAAACCCATTGCTCTCTGCAACAATGGCTGGTCTCTCTTCAGATGCTATTCCTAATGACTTGGCATATCCAGAATCATAAGAATAGACGACACTATCCTTACATTTCAGTCCTAGATTACTAAACGCTTGGGTTATTAATATTCTATCTGTGTATTGGAATTTAAAACTCGTGCAATGTGACATTATTTTTCACTGATTAATATTGGTTCTGTACTAATTTATTATATTTCTATTTTTCGTCCCTGCCGTTTTTTTACAGAATTCTTGGACTTTCTTACAGAATTACGACTTTGTGATGATGCAGAGCGAGTATTATTCAAAACTGAATTTTCCAAATTTGCGTTATCTATCCTATTTTGATTTTTATTGTCTTCGTCATCAGATGCTTGATAATTTGCCGACACATCCCTTTTTAAGAAAATTACCCAACCTATTTGAGCAATTAGCCATATCCATAAACATATACCACCATTGTTCTCTATTGTTTCACTCAAGACAAAAACAGAGAAAATAAATATTATAAATGGAATCCCGCCCCATTTAGCACACCAAATCGCAAACTCAATATTCTCGCGGAGCTCCTTTTGTACATCGCAACCACACCACGGACAAGTTTCAGCCGTATTTGAAATTTTTCTTTTACAACAAGGACAAGATATTAACATTACATTTTCCTTTTTTTGAATAATTTAAAGAACAGTAAATTATACGCAGATTCCTATCTGCCGTTCTCTTCCTCTAATTCCTACGAAAACCAAGTATTTCAACAGATTAGGTATATAATATTCTTTTTTTCTTGCGTTTTTTATTTAACTGAGTATGTTAAAAATAAAAGTTCATTATTTTTCAACATATTAGCTTATGATTTCACTCTAATTCCAATAAATAAAAGAAAAAGGATTAGAGATGATATATGCGTATGTAAGAGTTAGTTCTCAAATACAAAATGAAGCTAACCAACACTATGAAATTGAACAATTTGCTGAAAAAAATAATATTCATATTGACGAATGGATTGAGGAAACCATTTCATCAGGTAAAGATTTGAAAAAAAGAAAATTCAATTCTCTTCTAAAAAAATTAAATAAAGATGATATTTTAATTACTACAGAACTTTCTAGAATTGGGCGTAAAAGTTTTGAAATAATGGGAATTTTATATGAATGCTTAAACAAAGGCTGTCAGGTTTGGACAACCAAAGAAAAATACAAACTTGGTGATGATTTAAATTCTCAAATATTAGCTTTTGCTTTTTCCATTAGTGCTAGCATAGAGAAATCATTAATTTCCGCAAGAACCAAAGAAACGCTTGCCAGATTAAAAAATTCTGGTGTCAAATTAGGCAGGCCGCAAGGAAGTAAAAATAAAAATTTAAAATTAGCGGGTAAAGAAAAAGAAATTAGAGAGTTGCTTGCCCAAGGTGTATCTAAAACGAAAATTTCTAAAATATATGGAGTTAGCCGTATCAGCTTGTATCATTTCATAAAAAATTACATCAACATTAAAGAGACGTAAATATTATGGTTTGAAATGGAGAAATAAAAAACCAGAGTTAATACTCTGGTTTTGTTATAAAACTATTATTTTGCTAAGTCCATCAATAGCTCTTGTGTCGTGGAGTTTTGCGTAATATCTGCAATATCATAGGCATCAAATTCATATTCAGCACAAACATCTCCAATGAATGCTCCATAATAATGAAGAAGAGCCATATTATATAATTGACCATTAAAGGTTGCCACCATCATCGGTGTAATTCCCATATCATCAGGAATATTTGGAGAGGCACCTTTTTCTAAAAGGTACTCAATCATTTTTCTATTATTTCTTTTGACAACCATCATCAGTGCTGTTTCGCCGTTCGCATTAACTACATCAATACCTTCACCCATTTCTAACATCCTGTCTACTACTACTGTTTTTTCAAAAAATGGAATATTGGGATTCACTACCAAAGCCATTAAATGAGTATAGTCATCAATATGCTTAAATTTCATCGTGCTTCGGTCTATTATTTTGAGTAAGTCCGTGTAATCGGCGGAAACTAAAAAATGTATTAAAAATGACTCTACATCAAACAAAGGCTCAAATTGCTTTAGATTGTCATACTCTGGAATTTCTTGCAAATGTTTAAGCACTTCAGCCAACTTCCTCTCGGCTTTCATATGATAAGGTAGGGGTTTAGATGAATTTAATATTAAATCTATTTGTTCAATCAGTTCTTCAAAAACTATATCTTCTCGCATTTTTAATCCTTTAACGCCATATTATATAAGGTTTTTGATAATTCTTTCTGCCAATGGGGAAGTTGTTTTTTTCTATTTAGATTTACAAACAAAGCCCAGCTTGAAGAAATGCTTGGCTTTTTGTTCTGCCATACCAGAGAACCCAAATAATTACTGCATTTGTTTAAATATCTGGTACTGAAATCTCTTCTACTCTTTATCTTTTGCTCTTGTAGCAACTCATCGGCAATGTTCAAAAACATCTCTAAATATTGATTTTTCTTATTATTGTTCATCAAATCTCCTTGTTTGTGATAATTATATTTATCAGTTGGGAGAAAAAATTAGATGATTTTGAAAATTAATGTCTTTTGTTTGGTAATAAAACCAACCATCACTAAAAATCTTATCTAAATAAACTGTTCCACTCATTTGAACTGTTTTCCATAAAGTTTTTATGGCTAATTCCTCATCATAGATGAACTCATCCGTCATTGATTTTTGCGGATGTTTAATAGATAAATGTGCATGAATATTGCTTTCAAAATGTTCAACAGTTCCAATGTAATTCATTGTCTTATATTTGGAAGCATCTCTTCCAAGAGTATAGGCACAATATAATTTCCACCATTCATCTACTTTATTTTGAACCATTTGTAAGTTAAATAATCCAGATAAATTAACGGGATTGAAGTTTAAAGTGAGTGCTAAATTAAATCCATTAGCTGGATTATTTAATGTATTGATGATTTCCTGCCGATATGGAGTAATTGGTTTATTAGCTTCTTTTTTTCTATGGGATTCTTTGTATTTTTTTATTTCATTTCTTTTGGTTTCCTTAAATTTATTCATTAATTGGATATTGTTATTTTTTAACATTTTTTGATGAAATTTAATTAAATCCAGTTCTTTTTCTTCAATGGTTGGTTCTGTGAATTTTACTGAAGTTGCTGTTATTAAATTGTCTTCATTTATTATAGTGAATTTTTCGTTGTATTGTTCCAAATGATTTTTGAAGTTGTTTAATCTGTTTGTTTCCATAATATCTCCTTAATAATTTAGATAATAAAGTTCTAATGCTCCTCTTGTTGGAAGAGAAAGCCTAAAAAACTTACAAAAGTAGGGAAATTAATGTCTAAAAGTCCATTAATATTCATCATTGATAATTTTATTTATCAGCGATGGCAAAATAATATCATATCAGCTTTGGGCGATGCAAAATTATTCTGATAAATTTATTTATCAAAAAGACCCGAAAATTTGTTTTTTTGATGATGCTGTGTAATGTGCTGATTTTATTTAATAAAAAAAGTTCGCAGAAATTTGACTTTTGAAAAAGTTTAATGTAATATCTACTTTGTTCAATGAGGTGGTTTTATCCTCTATTCCTAAAATACATATCCATATTTATATTCAGAATTGCAAATATAGTTTCAACTCGTATAGGGGATAACTATGATTTGCACAAATTACCAAGATAAAAATCCTAAAAAAATGATTGAAATTGGAGAAGATATTTTCCAATTACTGATGTTCTTATTAGAACTTGAAATGCAGAAGAATTAGGAGCTATGGATATGAAAGCGGTTATTTTAGCTCGGGTTTCAACCGAGATGCAGGAAGATGGGTTCTCATTGGATGCTCAATTAGACAGGTTAAGAAACTATTGCTCCTTTAAAGGATTAGAGATTGCAAAGGAATTTACCTTTGTTGAAAGTTCGTTCCACGGCAAAAGGACTAAGTTTTACGAAGCCGTTAATTACATTAAACGGCAAAGTAAGCTGACGGCTCTTGTTGTTGATACCGTTGACAGGTTGCAAAGAACCTTCAACGAGTTTCCGATGCTTTTAGAGCTTGTTAAAAAAGAAAAATTGGCTCTTCACTTCTTTAAAGAAGGCTTGGTAATTGATAAAAACTTCAAAAGCTCTGACCTTGCGATGTGGCAAATGCAAATTTTGTCGGCTAATATGTTTGTCAATTCAACTCGGGATAATGTTAAGCGTTCTGAGGAGCGAATGCTCAATGAAGGATTGCTTCCAGGGCCTGCTCCGATTGGTTACTTAAATACCAAGGATGAGAATGGCAAGAAGACCATCATCATTGACCCAGACCGTGGACATTTCATCAAAAAATTATTTGAAGAGTATTCCACTGGGTTATTTTCAATGGACGAGTTAGTTAAAAAGTCCAAAAACTGGGGATTGCGAAATCGTAAGAGCGGCAACCCGATTACCAAAGCCCAATTTGCAGATATTTTGCAAAACCCATTTTATTATGGCGTGATGTACTACAACAAGAGCTATTTTCCGCATATATACGAAAAACTCATTTCCAAGGAGTTGTTTGATAAATGTACCGAAGTACGGACAGGAAAATTCAAACGGACTTCAAAGCATACCAAGGAACCCTACATTTTTCGAGGATTGGTTCGTTGTAAGCATTGCAATTGCTTGCTTTCTCCATATACAAAGAAAGGGCAGTATGTGTATTTAAGACACACCGACCTTAAAAACTGCGAACACTGCAACAATGTTAGCGAGAAAATTTTGCTGAAAGAAGTGGAAAAAGCCCTTGCTTCAATTAGCTTTGATGATGAGCTGAAACTTGCTCTGGCTGATGAGTTGAAAAAACGCTATGAAGCCACGCACGGCAACAATCATTATCAGTTGGAAAAGGATCGGAATCAGTTGGCTGATGTTGAAGAAAATCAAAAGAAACTTTTGGATTTGCTGATTGCGGGAACTGTTTCTGCTGATGTGTATCGCAGTAAAAATGCCGAGTATGAAACGGCTAAAATTGAGCTGCAGGCGAAAATTGAACAATTGCAAACTCCTGATAACTCTGTTGAGCGGGCGATTGATAAGGTGTTGAATTTCAGCCAAAATTCTTTTGCAATTTTCAAAAGTTCGCAGATTGAAGAAAAACGCCGTATTTTAAATATCGTTTTTGCGAACTTTTTAATGGACGGGAAAAATCCTGAAATATCAATGCATAAAAACTTCAAGCTCCTATCAAAAATAGGAGCTTGTAAAGATTGGTGCGGCCGAGAAGACTCGAACTTCCATGAGCTTAGCTCATAACGACCTCAACGTTACGCGTCTACCAATTTCGCCACGGCCGCATCATATGTACAAGCAACATAACTAATTCAGTTCTGCAAATAAATCAAGCATTTTTTTATCAATTGGGCAAATTTTCCCCAAATGAAAGATAAAAAAGGACTTTTATGCCTTTTTCTTCACAGCCTTGGGCTCGACCAAACCTCCGGAAATCACAAATTTGAGTCCTTCTTCCACCTTCATATCCAGCTCAATCACATCTTTTTTGGGCACAAAAATCAAAAAGCCGGAAGTCGGGTTAGGCGTTGTCGGAATAAAAATATTAAGCATTTCCTCGTTAAATTTTTCACTCACTTCACCTTTGGTGGAAGAACTGACAAACCCCAATATCCAAATTCCCTTGCGCGGATATTCAAGCATTACAACCTGAGTAAAAGCCTGCGCCTTGCTGGAAAAAAATGTCTCAAACACCTGCTTCAACACGGAATAGACACTTGAAATCAGCGGCATTTTATAGACAATCCACTCCCCCAGCCGCAAAAAGAACTTGCCCAGAAAACCGGCGGCGAACATACCGACCAAAATCAGCGCCACAACCAGAACAACCAAACCGACACCGGGGATTGTAAAAGGCAAAAACGTATCAAATTTAAACTGCGGCGGCAAAATCTGGTTCACCATCCGGTCTACCCAGAAAATAAACTTGTAAGCCATATAAAAAGTAATGGCCACCGGCGCCGTCACTAAAATACCGGTAAACAAATATGCCCGTATTTTTGCACCGACCTTCATAAAAACGGCTTTTTCTTTTTCCAAACGAATACGTTTTATGTTTGCCGCTCTCTTTTTTACTTCAAAATCCGCCATCTTTTTTACCTTTTAAACTTTGCCCAACCGCTTTAGATGCTCTATAAAACTCGTTTCCTCTCCTTTTTCCGAAGTTTTAACGTGGAAAACAGAGTGATTTGAAAGGCAAGAAAATTCTAATGTAGTGGTACATGAATTTTTCGAGACCGCATCAAATTGCTCTAGGTTTCCGTTAAAACTTCGGAAACGTCTTCAATTATAAACTGCACCCCATTCCTTCCCATCCAGTTGTCCGGACGCAGGGTGCCGATAACGTTATAAACCGCCCCGCGATGATTCAACAGCGCCATGCCGGCTTCCGTATCAGCCATCCGAAAAGCCATGGCTTTCAAACTGCCGCCGGACGCAGAGGTCAAAAAACACCGGATATGCCCGCTGCCGACAATTGATACTTTAGAAACATGCACCCGTGGCAAAACCAATTTCGGCTCCGGATTCTGCGCACCGTACGGCTCAAGCATCGCCAAACTCTTCGCCAGCTCCGGCGTAGCACCCGACACATCAAGAACACCATCGGCATTAATCACCGGCACTATCGCCTCATTGCCGATTTTCTCCCGCACATATTCGCCGACAAACTTGCGGAATTCTTCAATTTTATCCTCGTTCAGCGAAAAACCGGCCGCCATGGTATGCCCGCCGCCTTTGGTCAATATGCCTTTTTCCTTGGCGGCAATAATCAAAGCTCCCAAATCAATTCCGGAAACCGAACGCGCCGACCCTTTGACCTCATCATCCTCAATAGACATTACAAACGCCGGCAGATTATAACGCTCCTTGAGCTTGCCTGCCACAATGCCGATAACCCCCTGATGCCAGTCATTTCCGGCCACAAAGGCTATCGGATATTCCTGCGGCGTTCCTTCCAGAATTTCTATTGCCTTAAGCAAAACATAAGCCTCTATCTCTTTGCGCTTGTCATTAAACTCATTGAGCTTTTCCGCCAGAGTTTCGGCATAAAAGGCATCTTTGGCACAAAGCAGTTTGTTACCGAGCGAAGCTTCTCCGACACGACCGCAGGCATTAATCCGCGGTCCCAACACAAAGCCAAGATGAAAAGCCGTCGGAGCTTCGGTAATTCCCGATTTGTCAATAAGCGATTTCAGCCCCAGATTATTGCGTAAGGCCATAATCTTCAACCCCTGCCGGACATATGCCCGATTCAGCCCCTGCAGCGGCACAACATCGCAAACCGTTCCCAAAGCCACCAGATCAAGCCAGTTCATAAGATTCGGCTCTTCTCTTCCGGCATAAAAACCTTCCTTGCGCAACTCACGGTTAACGGCAACAATTGTAAAGAAAACGACACCGACTGCCGCCATATATTTCAAATATTCCACCTGATTATCTTCATCCAGACGCTTCGGGTTGACAACGGCATAAACCTTCGGCAACAAGACCTCAGCCTCATGATGGTCAAGCACAATAACGTCCAGTCCTTTTTCGGCAGCATAGCCCAGCGGCTCAAATGCCGTCGTCCCGCAATCGACCGTAATGACCAAATCCGCCTTTGCCGCCAAAAACCCGTCAACGGCCATAACACTGGGCCCGTACCCCTCATCCCGCTCGGGAATATGAATCAGCGGCTCAATCCCGACACTTTCCAAAAACAAACGCAAAACGGAAGATGATGTTGCCCCGTCCACATCATAATCGCCGATAACCGCAACCTTTTGCTTTTTAATCACAGCCTCTGCAATACGCCGGGAGGCTTTTTCCATGTCTTTAAGTACAAACGGATTCGGCATCAAAGATTGAATTTTCGGCTCAAGAAAAGCCATAGCCTCGTCTGCGCCAATTCCCCGCTGGGTCAGGATTTGAGCGACCAAAGGCGGCAACCCGAACTTCTGAGACAACAATTCGGCTTTACGCTCGTCAAAAGAAACGGTTTTCCACAAACATCCGTTTAAAGATTTGATGTTCTCAAAATCAAAAGCCAATGCCCCGTTCCCGCATCAAAATTAGTAGCTGATATAAATTTCCGCACGGCGGTTCAGACGTTCGCCTTCCGGCATGACTTCCAAATAAGCCGGCGCACTGTCAGACAAAGCCTCAATTGAAATATCGTCTTCTTTCATGCCGGCACGTTTTAATGCCGCAGCCACATTCTGCGCCCGTTCCATCGACACTTTCAGATTAGCCAATTTGTGAGAAACAATATCCGTATTTCTGGTACGGCTGGAAGCAAAACCCAAAACCTTGATTTTGGCATTATTGGCTTTAGCCTGCCGAACAGCGGCGCGGATTTTTGAATTATATGAAGGATCAACCGCAGCGCTGCCGTTGGCAAAATAAACTGTTTCCAACCGGTAAGTCACGCTCGGCCCGTTATCAACATCCGGCTCCTGTGTTTCGGACAAAGTTTCCTCAAACACGCTCTCGCTCAGCAATGGCACTCCGGACGGCGCTTTGGCCTCGGCAACTTTTACTGTTTTAATTTCTTTTTCCGGAAGCTTTTCTTTTACTTTAGATTTAGCTTTGGCTTTTTCAGCCAGAGTCTTTTCTTCTTTGTCTTCAATCAGATCTTTATCCGTAATCTCGGCAAAAATCTCATCTTCTTCACTGCCGTCATATGCAACATTTTGCTCATCGGCGCCGAGTGTTTTTCCTTCTTTCAAAACTTTGGCTGAAGCTGCATCCGTTTTTCCCTGTTTTTTCATCACGTCTTCCAATGTCACGTCATCTTCTTCAATAATCTCGGGAAACACTGCCGAAGAACAAGCCGAAAGCGACATAGACACCACAACCGACCACAACAGAATTTTCAAATATGGATACTGCATCATCATTTAAACCTTACAAAAGCTGTTTGAAAACTGTAACTCACTAAATGAGTATAATAAAAAAACCGATAACACAAGCACAAAAACCTAATTAAAAACAAATTTTATCAAAAATACTCCACGGCAAAATAAAAGATTGTCTTTAAAATAAATCAGTTTAACATAATTAATACCACAGCATTCGGGAAGGAACACATATGAATACATCTGCCGTAGATTCGTCTTTGGATATTGCCGCCTGGTTTATTGCCCGCGCCCAAAAAGACGAATGGTTTCTGGAAAATGAAAAACTCCAAAACCTGTTATTTTTATCCCAGCTTCATTACGCTTTGCAAAATAACGGCCGGATTTTAATGCCCAGCCTATTTACCGCAAACAGATATGGCTTTCAGGAACCCAACATCGCGAAGCTCCTCAAAACTGTACCAAACTGCCTGACGGCGAGTCGCCTGCCTGCAGAAATAGTTTCTTTTCTGGAAAAAATCTGGAAGATTTACGGCGCCATGAGCCTCAAACAGCTTGCAAACATGATAAAGCAACAGACTTCATACCCGGAACTTTATCCGTCTGATACAAAAATTATTGTTGAAATCAATTCTTTGGTTGAAAAATTAAAAACTCAGAGTAAAATAGAACGGACAACCAAACTCAAAGAAACTGAAAAAAAAGTGCTAATTTCCCAAAACGGCCCGGTTGTCGTCTCAAAGTGGCAGCCGCGAAAATTAGGAAACGGCGGGAATTAAAACTATTTTTTTTGAAGGAGAAAAACATGAACAAATTAGTTAGAGTGCTCTTTGCATTATTGCTTGTAGCCGGATGTTCAAAGCAGGAAAGCACCACAACACCTTTGACGATTGAAACCCAAAACGGCACGGTAAAATATACCGTTGACGAAGCCAATACCCGCGAAGAAATGGAAACCGGCCTGATGAACAGAGATTCTCTGGCTGCTGACCATGGCATGATTTTTAACATTGACCCTGTCCGCCGTGTTGCAATGTGGATGAAAGATACCAAATTTCCGTTGGACATGATTTTTATTGCTCCGGACGGTACCATTACTCAGGTTTATGAAAACGCTGAAGCAATGAGCGAGAAAAAAATTCCTTCCACCATTCCTGTCCGCGCTGTTATTGAAATCAATGCCGGAGATATTCAAAAACATCAAATTAAAGTCGGCGACAAAGTAACGCACGAATTTTTTAATCAGATGAAAAAAGAAGAAACAAAAGCAGAAGCTCCGAAAGAAGCTGCTGCTCCGACTGAAGAAAACAAGACTGACAAATAATTTTTGCCAGACACAAAAAACCGTCAATTTTCAAATTGACGGTTTTTTTTATGGTTCGAACGTAACACTACCTGCGTTAGCAGGTAGATGTAGACATTCCAGCCCAGTCGTTAGGCTTGCGTAGCCTTTGGGCTGGGCGAACGAAGTTCGGAATGGTTAATACTACTTGCGTAAGCGACTATTTCCCAATCTATTGTTCTTCATCTTCTTATTGTAATGGTGTTTATCGTAATGGATACTGTTCCGGTTCTTGTGACGAACCTGGCCCTTCCGGTAGCTCTGAGTCTGATGAAGAAAGATGTAAAGCTGAGGGATATATTTATAACATATGGGAGGGAAGCCCCTATAATGGATGTGGCGGACATTTTCAGAAATATTACCTACTGCCAGGAACGGTATGTCCTTATAATGCCTCATGGAGCACAATAGGACGTTGCGGTGTCTGCAGCGACATAAGCTCTGATAATTGTGCTTCTTCACATACTGACATGATAGATGCCGGTAAAGGAGAATATGACGCCGATAAATTTGTTTGGTTCGGCCCTCGTTGTTCATGGGCTAAATAAAAAAAAACAAAAAAGCCAACCCAATCCGACGACTCGGCAATATACCGAATACCATTGACATACCGGCACACAAAAAGGCGGCTCTTTTCAGAACCGCTTTTTTTCTGGCCTTCTATTCCAAATAAAGAGAACTTTTTTTATAATTCTCAATGGCATGCCGAACCAACACGCCAATTATGGCCGCCACCGGAACCGCAATCATCAAGCCGAGAAATCCTAACAAAACACCGCCGGCCAGCAAAGCAAACATAACCCACACCGGATGCAGTCCGACATTATCCCCGACCAGTTTGGGCGTCAGGAAATTGCCCTCAATAAACTGTCCGACCATAAACACTGCCACCACCTGCAACACCGGCCCGATAGTATCAAACTGAGCAAAAGCGATTGCCAGACTGACCACAAAACCGGAGATACTGCCGACATACGGAATAAACGAAATCAAACCTGCCAGAAAACCGACCAAAACACCAAGCTCCAGTCCTACGACATACAGCCCGACGGAATAAAACGTTCCCAAAATCACACAAACGCTGAGCTGCCCGCGAATAAAACCAGCCAAAATACTGTTAATTTCCTTAGCCATCTGGCGGATAGACTTTTTATACAACTTCGGAAGCAACCCGTCGACCTTATCCAGAAAAGTATGCCAGTCACGCAGCATATAAAAGGCCACAACCGGCGTAATCAGCAACAGCGACAACAAGTTAAAAAAGGCAAAACCGGAAGTAACCAGCTTGCGCACAATCGCCAGAACGATCTTAACCCCATTGGCAAAATTGCTGCGCAGATATTCTCTGATTTTATCCGGATCAAGCCCCGGAAAATTGTCTTTCAAATCAACGAGAACCGGCTCAAGTTTTTGCGCCAGCGAAGCGGCATATTGCGGCAACGCGGCAATAAACCGCCCGATCTGTTCATCAATAACGCTGACCAGCAAAATCAATGCCGGCACAAGAAAAACAACCACCAGACACATGACGACAACCGTTGCCCAAGTTCTGCTCATTCCCCATTTTTGAAAACGGGTTGCAAACGGGTCAAGCAGATAACCGATAATAATACCGGCCGCAAATGGCAGCAAAACCGAACGCAAAACATATACGCAAACACAGAATAAAGCCAGCAATACCAGCCAAAACATCCAGTTACGGTTTTCTTTGGAATAATAAACAGCCATGCTTTCACCCTTTTAGTAACGAGATTCAATAACGTAAAAATCACCATGATTGTTCAGCACAAAAAGCTTTTGCGCCAAAGCCTGATTCAAGCGCGCAACACTTCCTGAAAAGACCAGTTTAAACTGAGTTTTTCCGTCCCCTATGGCCTCTTCCTGCACTTTTTTCACATAAGGAATATCAGACAATTGCTTTTGCAAATCCAGCCATTCCCGAATTTTCTGATACATAAACAAAACGGTAATTTCCGTCTGCTTTTGCGCCTCGGCAATATTCTGGCTTTTAATCCGCGCGGCAATCCGGCTCTTCACCCGGCGAACGGCTTCATCAAACAAAGTCTCGCCGGCAGCACCGTTGACATGAACTGTTTCCAGCAAGCCGCTCTCCGGCGAATAAATGCGCACATCCATACCATCGGCAATGACGGCTTCCAAAACAAAAACATCACTGGCCCTGCTCTGCCGTGCCAGCCAGCCCAACAGCCGCGTATCCAGACTTAAAGCCTTTTCGGCATCAATAATCTCCATATTCTGGTCAGAAGCTTCCGGTATGACAAACTCGGCCATTCCCTCCGAAGCCGTATTTTTCTCCCAGTTTTTGCGCCAAAGATTATCTTCTTCCCACAATTCCGCCGGCAGTGACGCCGCTTTGCGGTACACCGGAATAACCAGAACGTTCGCCGCCTTGTCCACCATAAACGGAATTTGTTTTTCAGACATATAGCGTTTGACAACGTCTTCATTCAGTTTAACCCGCAGTTCGGCAATATAACGCACGTTGGAAGACTTTTCCGACAAAACGGAAACTTCTTTGATAAAATTCAAAATCTGGTTGTCATTCAGCGTCATAACCTGCGCCACATGTTCCGGCGTTGTAATCTTTTTCAAAATCAGTTCAAAAGCCTGACGGTTAGCTTCCGCCATGGCTTTTTCGCGCGCAACCGAAGCATTAACGTCCGTCACGTCCACCAAAACCTCAACGGCATACAAATCCGCCGCCGTAACAGGACGTGCAAAAAACCCCAGACAAACTACCATAATCAGCCATAAGTGCCGCAAATTTCTGCTCCTATCCGAAAATCTCTATCCGGCTGAAAAAGAAACTGATTTCTCTTTCGGCACTTTCCAAAGAATCAGAACCGTGAACCGTGTTCTTATCAATTGACAAAGCAAAAGTCTTGCGGATAGTCCCTTCTTCCGCCACGGCCGGATTCGTTGCGCCCATAATTTTACGATAACGCGCAACCGCATCTTCCGCTTCCAAAACCTGCACAACAACCGGCGCCGAAGTCATAATCTCCACCAAACTCGGAAAAAAGACTTTTCCTTTGTGCTCGCCGTAAAACTCTTCAGCCTGTTCTTTGGAAAGCAGGATTCGTTTCTGGGCAATAATCTTAAGTCCGGCATCTTCAATCATGGCATTGACTTTTCCGGTAATATTCCGCGTTGTGGCATCCGGTTTGATAATAGATAACGTTCTTTCCATAATTCTTCCTTTTCAGTCAAATATTATTTCAGTTGACGCTTATCTTAGTACATTATTCCAAATAAGCAATTTTTTTATAATATATTTTCCAAAGATTTTACAATTTTAATAGACTTTTGAAAAATAAGAGAGTAAACAAATAAAAAAAAATTTATAAAACATAACCAGGGGACAAGAAAGATGCAGAAAGATTCCTATATCGGCGGCCTGATTGCAAAAGCCCGCCGGCACCATAAAACCATTGTTTTGCCGGAAGGCGAAGACGAACGCGTTTTAAAAGCCGCTCACCTTATTCGCGAAGAAAAAATTGCTGAACTCGTTATCCTCGGCAATGTTGAAGAAATAAGCGCTTATTTTGCCAAAAACAACTGGAGTTTGGAAGGCATCACGCTGATTGATCCGTCCAAATCCGAAAAACTCACCGTTTATGCCGACCTGCTGTACAATCTGCGCAAAGACAAAGGCATGAGCGAGGAAGATGCACGTAAAACAGCGCTGAACCACAACTATTTCGGAACATTAATGGTCAAAAACGGCGACGCCGACGGCATGGTTTCCGGCGCCAACCACTCTACGGCCGATACTGTCCGCCCTGCTTTGCAGATTATCAAATCAGCCCGCAAAGACCGCGGCGTATCTTCTTTCTTTATCATGGTGCGCGACAACAAGCCTTATATCTTTTCCGACTGCGCCATTACGCTGAATCCGACTGACAAAGAAATGGCCGACATTGCCATGGAAAGCATTGAAAGCGCCTTGCAGTTTGATATCGATCCCAATGTTGCCATGTTGTCTTATTCAACTTACGGCTCAGGCAAAGGCGAGTCTGTCGAAAAAGTTCAAAGAGCCGTAAAAATGGCCAAAGAAATGGTTACGCAGGAATTTGCCGGCAAAAATGTCAAACTTGACGGAGAAATGCAGGCCGATGCGGCTCTGGCACCGGTCGTTGCGGCAAAAAAAGCGCCGGGCAGCGATGTTGCGGGCCATGCCAACGTTCTGATTTTCCCGAATCTTGACGCCGGAAATATCTCTTACAAATTAATGCAGCGTCTTGGCGGTGCCGAAGCTTACGGCCCGATGCTGCAGGGGCTGAACGCGCCGATTAATGACTTGTCCCGCGGCTGCTTTGCCGAAGACATCGTCAGTGTTGTCGCCATTACCGTTTTGCAAACTGTTAAAAAATAAAGGATAAATTGAATGAAAATCTTAGTACTCAACTCCGGTTCATCCACACTCAAATATCAGTTGTTTGAGGTCGAAGGCGATAAGTATAACGTCATTGCCAAAGGCAACGCCGAACGCATCGGCATCCCCGGCTCTTTTGTAGGCATCAAATATGCCAATGGCGAAAAAAGAACGGTTGACGTCAACCTGCCGACTCACAATGAAGCCTTAAGAGAAGTTTTCGCCCTGCTGTTGGACGGTGTGATTGAAAGCCTTGACGAAATAAAAGCTGTCGGACATCGCGTGGTTCACGGCGGAGAAACTTTCAAAAAATCAACGCTGGTTGACGAAAAAGTCATTAAAGAAATCGAAGACCTGTCCATTCTGGCACCGTTGCACAATCCGGCTGCCGTTTTGGGTATTCGCGCCGTTCAAAAGGCATTGCCGCAAACACCGCAAGTCGTAACCTTTGATACGGCTTTCCACCAGACCATGCCGAAAAAAGCTTTTTTGTACGGCCTGCCGCTGGAACAATACACCCAGCATAAAATCCGCAAATACGGCGCTCACGGAACTTCTCATCAGTATGTTGCCGAAGAAGCCGCTAAAATTTTGGGACGCAAAGGCAAATTCATCACTTGCCACATCGGCAGCGGCGCTTCCATTTCTGCCGTAGACAACGGTGTCTGCGTAGATACGTCCATGGGTTTCACACCGCTTGGCGGCATCATCATGGGTACCCGTACCGGCGATATGGATCCGTATATTCCGTTGCATATTATGAAATACCAGAACAAAACGGTCGACGAGGTCAACACGTTGATGAACAAACAAAGCGGCATGCAGGGACTGGCCGGATACAGCGACATGCGCGATGTGGAAGCGGAATATCTGAAAGGCAACCCGCGTGCCATTGACGCTCTGGAAGCTTATGTTTATACCATCACCAAATTCATCGGCAGCTATATTGCAGCCATGGGCGGTGTCGATGCCATCATCTTTACGGCCGGCGTCGGCGAGAATTCTCCGATTGTCCGCAGCAAGGTTCTGAATAACCTGAAATATCTGGGCATTGAGATTGATGATGAAAAGAACAATATCCGCGGCGAACAAAATATGATTACAACCCCGAACTCCAAAGTTAAGGCTTTTGTAATCCCGACCAATGAAGAATTGGTTATTGCCCGCGATACCAAAAATCTGGTTGCCAAAGAACTGAACAATAAAGTTGCCTGAAAGCACCGGAGTTAATTCATCTGTAAACGCCCCGCATGGGGCGTTTTTTTATTCCGTGCATTCTCCCGTCATGGTAGTGCGGCCTCACCTCAGTCAAACCAACCGTTGCCGTTGTTCGCCTCAGTCTGCAAGGCAAAAAGCCTACAACTGAGCACCGCTTGCCAGCGAGGCAATCTTGGCAACATAAGATTTGATTGTCTCAACGCGGGTCACATAACTTTCCAGATTTTTCTCCACAAAAAGTTTCTGATCAGGACGAATTTTGATTGCCCCGAACTGCCGGTTGATAAAGTCAATCAAAGCCTCCGGCTTGGCAAAAACATTATTGCGGAACGTAATCAGAAAACCTTTTGTCCCGGCATCAATTTTTTCAATATTCGCCTCACGGCACAAGATTTTAATCTCCACGGTCTTCAACAGATTGTCCACCTCGTCAGGCAGTTTTCCGAAACGGTCGGTCAATTCCTCACGCATATCAATAATACCGGTTTTGTCTTTAATCTCACCGATTCGCTTATACAACCCGAGCCGCACGCCCAAATCACGCACATAGCTTTCCGGAATCATAATCGGAATACCGGTTGTAATCTGCGGTGCCCAATCGCTGATACACTGAGCCTTTTCTTCTTCCTCTCCGGCTTTCAGACGGCGGATTTCTTCTTCCAGCATATGCTCATACAAAGCAATGCCGACTTCTTTGATATGGCCGGACTGTTCCTCGCCCAGAATATTTCCGGAACCGCGGATATCCATATCATGGCTGGCCAAAGAAAATCCGGCGCCCAGCGTATCCAGCGCCTGCAGAATATTCAACCGCCGTTCGGCAATCGGATTCAGCCTTTTTTGTTTTGGAACGGTAAAATAACAATAGCCGCGCAACTTCGCACGTCCGACCCGCCCTTTCAGCTGGTAAAGCTGCGCCAGCCCGAACATATCGGAACGGTGAATAATCATCGTATTAACCGTAGGCATATCAATTCCCGATTCGATAATCGTCGTCGAAAGCAGAATATCGGCCTTGCCATCAGCAAAATCCGTCATTACACTTTCCAACTGCTTGACCGGCATCTGCCCGTGCGCTACCAGAATTTTTACATCCGGCACCAGCTCACGTAATTCCTTTTCCACGCCGAAAATATCAGAAACCCTCGGACAAACAAAGAATGTTTGCCCGCCGCGGAATTTCTCACGGTAAATTGCCTCTTTAATCATCACCTTGTCAAACGGCATCACAAAAGTTCTGGCGGCCAGCCGGTCAACCGGCGGGGTCGAGATAATGCTGAGCTGCTTGACGCCGGTCAGCGAAAGCTGCAATGTCCGCGGGATCGGCGTCGCCGTCAGGGTCAGAACATGCACGTCAGATTTTATCTGCTTGAGTTTTTCTTTATGAGCCACGCCAAAATGCTGCTCCTCGTCAATAATCAACAGCCCGAGATTGCAAAATTCCAAATCTTTGGCCAACAAGGCATGGGTTCCGATAACAATTTCGATTGAGCCGTTTTTCAGCCCTTCTTTAACTTCTTTGGCTTCCTTCGGCGTCACCAGCCGAGACAGCATCCGAACTTTTACCGGAAAACCTTCCATCCTTTTTTTGAAGTTGTAATAATGCTGACGGGCAAGAAGCGTTGTCGGCACAATCAGCGCCACCTGCGCACCGGAAGCGGCTACCGCAAATGCCGCACGCAAAGCTACTTCCGTCTTGCCAAACCCCACATCACCGCATACCAGCCTGTCCATCGGAATCCCACAGTTCAAATCCTGCAAAACATCGGATATTGCATTTATCTGGTCATCTGTTTCATTATACGGAAACTTGGCGCAAAACTCATCATACATCCCCTGCGGCGGAATAAAATTCTCAGCTTTTTTCAAATGCCGTTCTGCGGCAATTTTAATCAGCTTTTCGGCAATATCGCGAATACGCTGCTTAACGCGGGCTTTCTTGGCCTGCCACGCCACGCCGCCGATGGTGTCAAGCTGAATGTTATCGTCTTCAATGCCGTAACGCGAAATCACGTCAATATTTTCCACCGGCACAAACAGCTTGGCATCATTGGCATAAAGAATTTTCAGACAATCATGCGGCGCTCCGCCGGCCACGATATTTTCCAACCCTAAAAACTTGCCGATACCGTGCTCGATATGTACAACCAATTCACCGACCGACAAAGACGACACGTCGGCAATAAAGTCTTTGGCCGTCACTTTTTTGGCCACACGGCGGTTCTGACGCTCGCCGAGAATGTCCTGCTCCGAAATCAGGCAAAATCCGTCCCCTCTGAAACCGTGCGCCAGATTCATCACCGTCAAAACCACATGGCTCTTGGCTTTTTTAACCGCCTCTTCCCAACTGTCGGCAAAAGCCGGAGCCTCAAGCCCGTATTCGCTCATCAAAGAGAACACGCGTTCCCGCGATCCTTCGGAATAGCAGCAGACAATCCGCCGGAGCTTTTTGTTCTCTTCCAGATAACTTTTCAGCTCCTCATAAACCTGTCGGGCATTAATATTCTTGTTATGGGCAAAATCCCGCGCCGGCAAAACACCTGCATTGACAACATTGTCGTCTTCCGGCAGATACAGCGGATTAAACACAATCCCTTCCCGCCGTTTGAAAATGTTTTTAATCTCGTCCGGCTTAAGATAAAGCAAATCCGGACACACGGGACGATAAACGTCTTCCTCCGCCGCCGACTTTATATTCAGTGTATCCAGCCGCGCCTGATAATAGTCAACAATGCTCTCGGCCTTGGCATGCAGCGCGTCTTCCAGATTTTTTCCGCTGATAACATAAGCCGAGGGCATATAATCAAACAAACTCGGCAACGAATCTTCATAAAAAAACGGGAGCCAGTTTTCCATACCCAAATGCTTTTTGCCGTTGGAAACCGCTTCATAAATTTCATCGTCTTTGAAAGCCGCGCCAAAAGCCTCACGATACTTGCCGCGAAAAGATTTTATCGTATTGGCGTCAAGAATAACCTCGCTCATTACCTTAAAGCCATAAGACTTAAGCTCGCCGGTCGTCCGCTGGCTCATTGCGTCAAAAGTCCGGATACGCTCCACCTCATCACCGAAAAGGTCTATGCGCAGCGGCTCTTCCGTCCCCACGGGAAATATGTCGATAATATCACCGCGCACGGCATATTCGCCCGGTTCAATCACCTGTTCCACCCGATTGTAGCCGTTAATATTGGCATAATGCAGAAAAGCATTAAAATCCAAAGTCTTACCGACAATCACTTCCTTGCGCGAATTCAAAAAGACTTTTGCCGGCGGCAGCTTCTGCATGAGCGCACCGGCACTGGTAAGAACAATCCGCGGCTTTTTAGGCGCCGGATTGACAGCCAGTTCGGCCAGCGTTTCAATCCGCTGCGCCACAATATTCACATTCGGCGAAACCCGGTCATAAGGCACGGTATCCCATGCCGGAAAACGCAGAACCACTGCATCCGGCGCAATTGTTTCCAGCACGTCGGCGGCCTTTGCCAGTTCCACACCATCACTGAGAATATATAAAATGTCTTTGTCTGACGTTTTCACAAGTTCGGAAAGCAAAAGTGCGTCATAGCCTTCCGCCACTGCCGAAACCGTTCTGCCTTTCAGGGTTTCAATATCTTTCTTCATGTTATTATTCTTTGTTTACAATTTATGATAAACTATATACAATACAGCTATTATATCAACCCATTTTTTTTAATTTAAGGCATCAAAATGCGTCCGGAAATCCTGTATCCGTTATTCGCCGACATCACAACCATAAACGGCCTTGGCGAAAAAGGCGCCAAACTTGCGGAACGCCTGCTGGGCGGCAGAAAAATTCTGGATTTGATATTCCACCTGCCGTCAGGTATTGTCGACCGGAGATATTCGCCGCTTTTAATGCAGGCCAGGCTTGGCGTTGTCTGCACAATTAAAGCCCGAGTTATGGAACATATTGTACCGGCGCGCAAATCCCAGCCTTACCGCGTGGTGGTCGATGACGGCTCAGACCAGCTGATTCTAAGCTTTTTCCGCGCCTACCCCGACAGTATCAGAAAAAATCTGCCTGTAGGCAGCGAACGTGTCATCAGCGGCAAACTGGAACGCTTTAACCACGCTTTACAAATGAGCCACCCTGATTACATTGTCAAACCGGAAGACATCGGGCAGGTCTTAAAAGTCGAGAGCGTCTATCCGCTTACCGCCGGTCTGACCAATAAAATGCTGTCAAAATGGATAACACAGGCCTTGTACCGCGTCCCCGTTTTTCCGGAATGGCAAAACCCCGATTTTGTAAAACAGCAAAATTTTCCAAGCTTCAACGAGGCACTGCAACAAGCGCACAATCCGCAAAAACTGACAGATTTGGAACCTAACACGCTCGCCCGTACCCGCTTGGCTTACGATGAACTTCTGGCCAACCAGCTGGCACTCGGCATTGTCCGTCAAAAGGTCAAAAAACAGCATGGCAGAGAGATAAAAGGCAACGGCATGCTGCGCAAAAAAATTCTGGAAAAACTGCCTTTTGAACTGACAAACGCCCAAAAACGGGTTTTGGAAGAAATTTATGCCGATCAGTCCTCGCCTTTCCGAATGCTGCGCCTGTTGCAGGGCGATGTCGGCTCCGGCAAAACAATTGTTGCGCTGCTGACAATGCTCAATGCTGTAGAAACCGGCGCACAGGCGGCTATTATGGCTCCGACCGAAATTCTGGCCGCCCAACATCTCGAAACCATTAAACCGCTTTGCGAAGAAATCGGAATTCGCGCCGAACTTCTGACCGGCCGTATCAAAGGCAAACTTCGTACTAAAATTTTGCAAGAACTGGAAGCCGGAAAAATTAAAATCCTCATCGGCACCCACGCTCTTTTTCAGGAAGACGTCAAATTCAAAGACCTCGCCTGCGTTATTGTCGATGAACAGCACCGATTCGGCGTCCACCAGCGCCTGAGTTTGTCAAACAAAGGCAACCGTGCCGACATTCTGGTCATGACCGCCACGCCGATACCGCGAACTTTGGTTTTAACGGCCTACGGCGATATGGAATATTCAAAAATCGATGAAGTGCCGGCCGGACGCAAACCGGTTGACACCAGAACAATCCCGCTGGCAAAAATCAACGAAGTCATCGCTGCCGTCAAACGCAAAATCGACAGCGGCGTTCGCGGCTATTGGGTCTGCCCGCTGGTTGAAGAAAGCGAAAAATTAGACCTTGCCGCCGCACAGGAACGCTGCGAAAGCCTGCAAAAAATCTTTGGCAGCAAAGTGGGCCTCGTTCACGGCAAAATGAAAGAGAAAGAAAAAGACGAGATCATGCAAAAATTCAAAAAAGGCGAGATATCCCTGCTCATTGCCACAACCGTCATTGAAGTCGGCGTCAATGTGCCGGAAGCAACGATTATGGTTATTGAACACGCCGAACGCTTCGGGCTGGCTCAGCTGCACCAGCTGCGCGGACGCATTAAACGCGGTTTTGAAGCCTCAACCTGCCTGTTGTTATACAACTACCCTCTGAGCGCAACCTCGCGTGCCCGTCTGAATACAATGCGCAAAACAGAAGACGGCTTCGAGATTGCGGAAGAAGACCTGAACCTGCGCGGCGGCGGCGAAATCCTCGGCACCAGACAAAGCGGCTTCAACCAATTCCGCATTGCCGATATGGCAATCCATAAAGATCTGCTCCATACAGCCAATCAGGACGCCAAAATGATTTTGGAACTGGATCCGGATTTGCAAACCCCGCGCGGACAAGCCCTGCGCACTCTGCTTTATTTGTTTGAACGCGATGATGCAGTTAAAACCTATCTCGCCGGCTGATTAATTAACAGCTTTTGAGATTAACATACTGATATTTTAAACAAATATAATACAAAAGAAAACGTCCGGAGCTGCAACACCGGACGTTCTTGATGACAAAAAACCGCTGAAATTTCAACGGCTTTTAAATTTTTCCCAAGTTTAGAATTTTTCTTTAAGAAGCTCTGCAATCAGCAAGCTTTCTTCCGCATGCTCCTCCAAAGCAGATTTCAGGTTCTGCGTTGCCGGAAGCGACATCAAAAGCAACAAGCAACGGGTTTGTTCATTTTCGGATTTGTCCTTAGGAACCTGTCCTTTAAACATCTCCTGCCGGCGCCAATATTCCTGCTCCCAGTTAACCTCGGGCATTGCCGCCAAAACAGCTGCAAGGCTGCGAATTTGCCAAAGCTCCGTCAAATTGTCCAAGAGTTCAAAAAACTTGTCCCAATTGCAATAAAATCCGCAATCCAGCATCCGGTTTTTAAGTGCTTCAATAAAAAAATCTACATAATTGGCAGATTTGGCATAATTCAAAATCATGTATTTTCCAAACAGCGGATTTTCATCCAACATCCAATTGCCGATGATGTCGCTCAGCATCTGCTTGCCCTGATCATCCCGCTTTGAAACAATATCCATTAAATACTCACGGTCTGTACTTGGTAATAAAACTTTTAATTCCATAATGATATATTTTAATAATTCATAAATAAATTTAATTGGCAGGCACTCTATCATACCTGCCGCAATTTTGCAATATTTTATTTTCCGGTAGAACCAAATCCGCCTTCGCCGCGCATTGTCTCATACTTTTCAAACTCCTCAGCCGAAATCTCCTCAAATCTCGCCCGATAAGGAAAAGGAACTTCAACCTGCGCAATACGCTCTCCGGGATTAATAATATAATCCGTTTCCTCCTGATTATTTGTATTAAGCAAAATAACCTTAATCTCGCCGCGATAATCCGTATCAATAATCCCGCCTATGGCAATCACACCTGCTTTCAGAGCTAAACCGCTGCGGGAATTAATCCGGCACCAGATCGGATATTCGGGAACAAATTTCACACCGGTCGGCACGGCAAACCTTTCTCCCGCTTTCAGAACAACCGGTTCGGATACGGCTGCGCAAATATCAAAACAAACGGCATCCGGCATTGAATATTTCAAATTAGCCTCGTTTTCAACATAATGAGGAAGTTTTAATACCTTAATTACCGTTTCCTGCATTTTAAGTTTCATATTTCACCCCTCTATTTCCGCCGACAGTTTTTTCAAAACCGCCTGATCAACAAACTCTCCGCGCCGGACATAAATTGCAGTCGTCACATTGTCTTTCTCATAATCACAAGAGATTTTGACATATTTTTTATTAAGAACGTCAATACAGGGCGTTATATGAGCAGTTTCACCTTTGCATTCAGGATTTAACTCTCCCCGATAAACACAATCAACAACAATTTCCGGCAAAAGTTTCGGCACTGTGGTAAAAAACTGTTCATAAATTTTCGCCCCGCCGGCAATATACAAATCCTCGTCAAAATCTTTGAATATTTTCAGATTGCCGATGACCAAATGTTTTTGAACATCGGAAACCTCATAATCAGGATCAGAGGTCAGAACAAAGATTCTGGCTTCCGGCAAAGTCCGCCCCGGCAGAGCTTCATAAGTTTTGCGCCCGATTACAACATTTTGGCCGGTTGCCATACGAACAAACTTTTGCGCATCGGACGGCACATTCCACGGAATATCAGAACCAATGCCGATAATATTGTCATTTTGATGCCGGCACCAGATTGCAACTTTTGTCATTTTATTCTCCTCTGACAAACAAAATATCACAAGTACCGGTCAAAACAAAAATTCTTGTCCGCTTACCCACAGAATTATTAAAGATTCTTCAAGCTTAGGCTTGAAAAAGTAATAATTTCTATCTATAATATATTTTGTCAGGCAACTGACTATGACACTAGAGGCGGTATGAAATAGGCTTTTTGGACCTGGGGGCAGTACCCAGCACCTCCACCAATTTTTTACGCAACTTTCCAGCCGGCACACCAGCAGCCCATAGAGCGGCTTTTACGGGGGTGAAACAGGGTAGACAGGAAGTAATAAAGATACTTATATTATAGCTGTGTCCGGTGAGATACCACCGTTATCGGTTCAAAATAAATGAATGCAAACGATAACTTTGCACCTGTTGCTGTAGCTGCTTAATAGCAAGGCAACGAACATAAATCCTTGTAGCTTTGGTTAGTTATAAGTGGGGTCTGAGCCACCTAGCAACAGAACGGCTCGTTTTTATAAAAACAAAATGCGGGATAACAGGATATGCAAACATACTTAACCGAAATTAACTATGATAAGCTTATTGAAAAATCTTTGAAAAATGTCGTTATTGAAGCGCTGAAAATCGCAGAAGACCAAGGTCTTCCGGGAGAAAACCACTTTTACATCACGTTTAAGACCAATCATCCGCAAACTAAAATATCGGCACAATTAAAAAGCCAATATCCCGAAGAAATGACCATTGTTCTGCAACACCAGTTTTCCAATCTTCTGGTAGATAAAAATTCCTTTTGCGTTGATTTGAGCTTTGGCGGTATACCGCAAACGCTGACAATCCCATATGATGCCATTATCTATTTTGCAGATCCTTATGCCAAATTCGGCCTGAGTTTCAACGAAGAAATCAACGGTAAACACGAAAATGATTCCGATTTGGCTTCCAACGGCGAAAGTTCTCAAACAACCACAGTCGAAAACAGAGAATCTTCCGCTCCGGCAAGGGTAATTTCAATTGATGCCTTCCGCAAAAAATAACCATGAAAAAACTTTCAGTCATTATTGCCAACCGGCACTCGACCAGCATATCCCTTGAACCGGAATTCATTGAAGAACTCCGCAACATTGCATCAAAAAGCAATATGACAATCAATGAGTTAATTACCCAGATTGATTCGGAACGCCAACAGGAGAATTTATCCTCCGCCATTCGGGTTTACATTTTGAAGCAATTAAAAAACAGTTAAATAAAAAAATCCTCAATCCAGAGGATTTTTTTATTACATGCTTTACAGAAAACCCCGAACTTACTCGTGGATATCCATTATAAAGCTCATTTTTTTTATTCTCCTTTTTCCCTCCCCCTCCTTTCACCATTCTTCCCCTTCTTTTCTTTCTCACCACTTTTCCCCGCCCCTCAGACTACTCCTTCCTCCTTTCTAGCCAAAATCCCCTGTGCTTTTCCCACCCTGCTGTCCAAAATACCCACCTAACTTTTCATGAATACTTGACATTGGTATTTTATTGTGATATAGTGGCACTAGTATTAACCATTCCGGGCACGCTGCTGTTCAGATAAAGAAAAGAGCAACGCGCAGGCTTTGGCACATTGTTGACAATTGTTCGCTGAGGCAAGCGCGCCTCGGGAGGAGACCGAAAATGAAACACACTATGCTACACATGAAACTAAACTCTGCGGTATCAGCCTTGGCTGTGACCGCTGCTTTCTCGGTCCTCCTCCCGCCTTCCAACGCTTATTGCGGTATCTGCTTCTTACCCGACTGCGGAAATGAAATTCTTGCCGGCGGCGGCGATATCAATATGAACCTGAATGAAGACACTGAATGGTGTGAGAAGAAAGGTTACACCTATTATGCTTCAGGTAAATGTCCGCAATTTTATGCGCAAGTCGCTAAATGTTCCCGTGACAACTATTATCTTAAATGCGATGCCGTAAAATGGTGTACTGATAACGGATATAATACTCAATCTTGTTCCATTCCAAACTATATTGACGAACAATGTCCAAACGGAAAACCTTATTATAAACGATGTAAAGCCGATTACCCCAGAGCCTGCCGTGATACCGGATATACAAACTCCTGCCCGTTAGGTCAGAAACTTCATGCCAGCGGGCGCTGCAGTTACGATTCTTCTTATGGTACTTGTTGTGCGCCGTCCGGTTGTCCGGCTTATACGTCTTTAAGTTATTCTTCTTACGGAGCCAATGGTTCTGATGGTTGTGGCTATACTTGTTATTATACCTGCAATCCAAACTGCCCGTCAGGCACTTCAACCTCAAACCCCGGAGGCTGCGGTGGGTCGACCCGTAACGGGTGTAACACCAAGACTTGTTATTATCCTTATCAATCATGCTGCACACCAAGCTGTTCCGATACATCAAGCTACTGTTCCTGCGGCTCTTATTATATTAGTGACGGGTGTGGCGGAACTTGCAAAAGATGTGAATCTTGTTGTTCTCCATACAGCGATGAGACCGGTTGTTCTTGCGGTTCTTACTCCTGTTCTGACGGCTGCGGCGGCACCAGAAGATGTTGTTCTTCTTGCCCTGATCCAACTTCTCCGTCTTCCGGTTCAGAATCAGGCGGGGGAAACAACGGTGGAAGTTCAGGTTCAGGATCAGGTTCCGGTTCTTCTACACCGTCCACTCCTTCATGTACCGACACTTGTTCCGGCAAGGGATATTATTCATCTAAACCGGCCGGTATGACATGTTCAACAACAACAGTTTGCGGAAGTACTTGTTATTATAACTGTAAATCAAGTGACCCTTGTGCCAATGTAACATGTGGTACCGACAAATATTGCAGCGGCGGCACTTGTAAATGCTATAATATTAGTTGCTCCAATGGTTCTCATTGCGTCGCCACTAATTCCTGCGGAGGCTGCTCACGCTGCGGATGCACACCGGTTTCTTGTTCTTCTATGCCGGGCTGCACACCTTACCGGGGAGGAGAATGTCGAGGAACCATTACTCACTGTCTTCCGATCACATCAGACTGTGAACAAATGGCAGCCTTCTATTTCTGTTGTTAAATTCTACCAACAAAAATCCCCGAAGTTTCACACCTTCGGGGATTTTTCATTACACAAAAAACAAAATGAAAATTTATTCTTCATCCTCGTCATCCATGTCAAAATCTGCATCCAAATCGTCATCTTCCATGGAATTGTCTTCCAGCAACAGAGTATCATCAGTCTCCTCGCCGGTAAGTTCCGTTTTCTTCCGGCGTCCGCGGCGTTTTTTCTGCGGCGCCTTTTTCTTCATTGCATCAATAACATAATGCCCGACAATTTTATACAAATCAACCAGATGGCTGTTATACATATGGTCGCCTTCTTCAATCAGGGCAAAATCCACATCAACATTACGCTGCATATTCAGACGTTTTGCCAAAGTCGCCACACTCTGCGGATTTACAATTTCATCCGTTCCGCCCTGCACAATCAGGCCGGAAGTCGGACACGGCGCCAAAAAAGAAAAATCTTTTTCATTGGCAGGCGGCGAAACTGCAATAAAATTATTAATGTCCGGCCGCCGCATCAAGAGCTGCAAACCGATCCATGCCCCGAAAGAATAACCGGCAATCCAGCATTGTCTGGCTTCCGGATTAACCGACTGTAACCAGTCCAAAGCCACTGTAGCATCCGACAGCTCGCCCGGACCGTCTTCAAACTCCCCCTGAGAACGGCCGACACTGCGAAAATTAAAACGCAAAACCGAAAAACCGAGATTTTGAAAGCAGCTGAACAGCGAATAAACCACCTTGTTGTTCATAGTGCCGCCATATTGCGGATGCGGGTGCAAAATCAACGCAATCGGTGCACCGGGTTTGTCACTGTGATGATAACGGCCTTCCAGACGGCCGGCATGTCCGTTAAACAATACTTCTGTCATTTTTTTAACCTAAATTTAGTAACCTGCAGAGTATACTACGTTAAAAGTTTATATAAATTGTTAATTTTCTAAGGAATATACCACAAAATGAATCAAAAATTCAAGACAATTCTGCAGGACATTGACGCCGTTTCGGCACGCGACCCGGCAACCGGCGGCAGATTCGAGGCTCTTTTATGCTCTTCGGGGCTGCATGCGATTTTGTGTTATCGGTTCAATCATTTTTTATGGCGAAAGAATTTCCGGCTGCTTTCCCGAGTCCTTTCTCAGATTGCAAGATTTTTGACCGGCATTGAAATCCATCCCGGAGCCAAAATCGGCAAAGGCTTTTTCATAGACCACGGAGCCGGCGTTGTCATCGGAGAAACAGCCGAAATCGGAAACAACGTCACCATGTATCACGGCGTAACGCTGGGCGGGACAACGGTTTTCAACAACAAAGGAAAAATCACGACCAAACGCCACCCCACCGTCGGCAACAACGTCATCATCGGCTCCGGCGCCCAGGTTCTGGGGCCGATAAAAATCGGAAACGATGTCAAAATCGGCTCCAACGCCGTTGTCATAAAAGACGTTGAAGCCGGTACAACCGTCGTCGGCGTTCCGGCACACCGGGCAGACAAGAACAAAGGGAAAAACACTTTTCAGGCTTATGGCATGACCTGCGATACCAAAGATCCGCTGCAGGAAGAAATTAACAGCCTGCATAAAGAAATTGCCGATTTGAAGAAATCTTTGTCCGAACTCTCAAAAGGCAAAAACGAGTGAAAAACAGTCTGGGCTTAAATAAATCTCCGCAAGAAACCACCGTCTGCGTTGCCATGTCCGGCGGCGTTGACAGTTCGGTAACGGCTTATCTGCTTCAAAAAGAAGGATATAAAGTTTTCGGCCTGACCATGGATTTGTTGCAGCCGCCCTATGCACCGGCTGTTTCTTCTGTGGCCGATGCAGCCGTTGTGGCTGCCCAGCTGGAGATAGAGCACCATTTTATCAATCTGCAAACCGAATTTGCAACAAAGGTTGTTCAATATTTTTCTGACGAATACATGAGCGGACAAACCCCTTCTCCCTGCATTATGTGTAATAAATACGTCAAACTCGGCATTCTGGCGGAGCATGCCCGCAGGCTGGGAGCTGACATTTTGGTAACCGGACACTATGCCCGAACGCTTCCGTCACCGCACGGTGTGGAACTGCACCGCGGCAAAGATGATATTCGCGACCAGAGCTATTTTTTGTTTGCCGTTGATAAAAACAATTTGCAAATGCTTCGCTGTCCGTTATCAGAATACAATAAAGCCCAAACCAGAGAAATTGCTGAAAAAGCCGGATTGAAAATTGCAAAAAAGTCGGACAGTCAGGACATCTGCTTTGTCTCGGAAGGCAAATATGCGGAGCTTATCCGGAAACTAAACCCCGATTATAAAGAACTTTCGGGGGACATTGTTACAACAGACGGCAAAATTCTCGGCCGCCATAAAGGGCTGATAAATTACACCGTCGGTCAGCGCCGCGGTCTGGGTATCGGCGGCGGTGACATTCTGTACGTTTTGTCATTGGATGCCGTCCGCAATCGGGTAATTGTCGGCAGCAAAACACAGTTGGCACAAAAAGAAGTATTTGTCACAAACGTCAACTGGCTGGCTGAAGAGCATTCCGACAAGATGGAACTTGAGGTCAAACTCCGCTCCCGCCAGAAACTCGTTCCGGCAACCGTCTTTTTTGAAGACAATAATACGGCAAGGCTGGAACTAAGAGATGAATTTTTAGGCATTGCCCCCGGACAGGGCTGTTGTTTTTATCAGGGAACACGCGTTATGGGCGGCGGCTTCATCAGTAAAAAATAATTCTGCTTTTTAACATTTTTGTAACTGGAAAAATATAGAATTATGGAGTATAATAAATTTATGTTAGCCCAAAGGAGGTTTGTCATGCATAAAATTCCGTTTCACATGGCTCTGCTGAGCGCTCTGCTCTGTGCCTCCGTTACTACAGCACAACTTCCGTCCAATCCTTGGGATCCCCAATCAGTGGCAGCATCAGAAGCCCAAAATGCCCAAATGGCATCGGAAAGTGCGGCAGCAGGCACAACATCTCAGGCCTATGCCAATTCATCAACCAGAGCAGGCACACCGTCTTATGATGATATCCTGCCAGTAGACCCTTGGGCGCGGGCCCGCGTAAATAACGGCAACCCAACTTGGCGCGGCGGCGGACGCAATGACCGCGGTTTAAATTACATCGGCGAAGCCACAACTTACGGCGATGCCATGGGACAAGAAATGATAGCGCCGGAAGTCAACCGCCACAATATGCTGGTGATGACGGAACATCTGCGCAAAATGGGATACAAAATCCCCGAAAGCTATGATCGGAAAATTCGGGAAATGCCTCAGACTTATGCCCGCTATCTGCGTAATGCCTATGACAAATCCACCTCTTCTAATATGAGAGACGACCCTCTCGGTGCGTTGTTTTCCGGTATGATGTCAAATGTAGAAGAAGGCACGGGACTGGATTTTGAAAATATATTATTCAACAGCATTGACATTCTTTCCAAGGATTAAGCATGAAAAAACTTTTGCCGGCCTTATTCTTTTTTGCCTGTGGCATCAGCAGCCTCTCCGCCGCCGATAAGCTTCGGATGTCACCGGAAGAATATGCCCGCCAACGTTATGAAGTCCAGGACCGCATTACCCGCATGTTAAACGCGGCCTCGCCGTTGCAGCGCCGCATTTTGCTTAATGAAGCCAAACGCCTTGCCCGAATTAAAAATCCGCAGCAGGAAAATACCCAAAGAGAAGTCAATTTGGATGATATTGCCGATTTGAGCAACTATTTTAATAAAGACCTGTATCAGACTGTTTCTCCTGATGTGTCTTACCATTTGATTGACACAACGGAAGCCGCCAAAAAAGAAGAAGCCTCCTATCTCAGCCGGCAAAAAACTCAAGAAGAAGCGGCTCAGCCCAAACCGGCTCCCCACCCCCTGCCGAAACCGGACAAACCTCAACCCAAAACTTTTCGCAGAACTTTTGCAAGGTAAAACATAATGGACAACTTTCCTTTTATCATTTTAGTTCAGCCGCAGTTGGCTGAAAATATCGGTATGACAGCCCGTGCCATGATGAACTGCGGGCTTTGTAACCTCCGGCTGGTTTCTCCCAGACAGGATCATCTGTCCCCCAAAGCCGTTGCAGCATCTTCCGGTGCTGAAGAAATATTGGAACAGGCTCGGATTTTTAACACAACCGAAGAAGCAATCGCCGATTTGGAACAGGTCTACGCCACAACTTCCCGCCATCGTGACCAGATAAAATTTGTTTATACAGCTGAACAGGCGATGCAGAATTTTGATACCCTTTGCCGCCAAAATACCAAATGCGGCATATTGTTTGGACCGGAACGCACAGGACTGCAAAATGACGATATCTCACTGGCCGACGCCATTATCAATATTCCGCTTAACCCGCGCCATTGTTCCCTCAACCTTTCTCAGGCGGTACTGCTGGTCGGTTACGAATTTTTCAAATGCCAGACAAACATCCCGGGCACGCGCTTTGTCACCAATGGCGCCGAAATTGCCCCTAAAGAAAAACTTTTTCAATTCTTTTCCTATCTGGAAAAAGAGCTTGACGACTGCGGCAATTTTAAAGTTGATGAGAAGCGCCCGCGCATGGTCAGAAACCTGCGCAACATCTTTTCCCGCCCGCAGCTGACAGGACAGGAACTGGATACGCTCTACGGTGTCGTAAATTATTTGCGCCGCCCGCATAAAAACTGACTCAAAAAAGATTATATCTTTACCAAATCTTGAAACTTCGGTTCTAGAATAATTATGTATTGGTATAATCTTAAGGAGTAATGCAATGCAGGCCGAAAATCTGGCTCATGCCTCAAACATCATATTCGGAATGAATCCGATGCTTCTTTCAACGGCAATTCTGGTTGTCAGCTACATTATTCTCTTCACCGAAAAACTCAATCGTGCCGTTGTGGCGCTGCTCGGCGCCGGCGTTATGATATTCTCAGGAATATTATCTCAGGAAACTGCACTGGAAGGAATTGATTTTAATACTCTGGCACTTCTGATCGGCATGATGACAATTGTCGGCATCTCGGAAAAATCGGGTATGTTTCAGTTTGTCGCCGTCTGGGCGGCACAAAAAGTCCGAGCCAATCCCAGAGGACTTTTGATTGCGCTTTCAGCCGTTACCGCCGTCTTTTCCGCCTTGCTTGACAACGTTACCACGGTTCTGCTGATTGTTCCGGTCACATTTCAAATCACCCGCAAACTCAAAATCAACCCCTATCCTTACCTGATTTTAGAAATATTTGCATCCAATATCGGCGGCACGGCCACCTTAATCGGCGATCCGCCTAACATCCTCATTGGCTCTGCACTGAACCTGAGCTTTATGGACTTTGTCAATGAACTCACTCCGGTTGTTGTCGTAACCATGCTGGTCTTAATTCTTGCCTTTGATGTAGTCTGGGGCAAACACCTTAAAACCACCGAAAAAAATAAACAGGCAGTTATGAAAATTAGCGCCATAGACACCATTACCGATTGGACATTGCTGAAAAAGTCATTGTTTGTGCTAACAGCCGTTATCATCGGTTTTATGGCAGCAGAACATCTGCACATTGCCAACGGAACGATTGCCATGTTCGGCGCCGCGGTCTTATTGCTGTTATATACGGTCGGCAATTCTCACGGCGAAAGGGAGCATAAGGTTGAAGAAGCCTTCGGTCTGGTAGACTGGACAACCATCTTTTTCTTTGCCGGATTGTTTGCCATTGTTTACGGTTTGGAAGAAGCCGGTGTACTGGCATTGCTGGGCCAAAAATTTGTAGAAATAACTGACGGCAGTATTGAAAAAGCCGCCATGCTTGTTGTCTGGATTTCTGCCTTTGTATCAACGGCGATCGACAACATTCCTTTTGTCGCCACCATGATTCCGCTGATAAAATCCATGGAAGAATCAATGGGCGGACGCGAAGCAATGATGCCGGTGTGGTGGGCTTTGTCTCTGGGCGCCTGCTTCGGCGGCAACGGTTCTCTGATTGCAGCCTCCGCCAACGTAATTGTCGCCGGCATGGCTCAGCGCGAAGGCCACCCGATAAGCTTCGGACGCTTTTTAATCTGGTCACTGCCGGTCATGCTGGTCAGTGTCGGGATTGCCGCACTTTATCTGCATATCAGACATTTCATATAAAAAACAGCAAGTTTTTTTGAGAGACTGCCACATGCAGTCTCTTTTTTTATGCAAAATTAACAGATTATTAGCACTCTGACTGCTAAAACTAAAAAGTATTATTTTTATAATAAGGAACAGAATTATGCATGCAACAGATATAACCGCAATTCCGCAGCTTATATGGGGAATGGATGCCAAAGTTCTGGCAACGGTGATTGTGATTATCGCCTATGTCATATTGTTTACCGAAAAAGTAAACCGCGCCATTGTCGCCCTTCTGGCCGCCTCGGTCATGATATTTTCAGGAATCCTGACCCAAACCACCGCCCTAAAGGGCATTGATTTTAATACTCTGGCCTTGCTCATCGGCATGATGACGATTGTCGGCATATCCGAACGTTCGGGAATGTTTCAATACGTTGCCGTCTGGGGTGCTAAAAAGGTTCACGCCAACCCGCGCGGCCTGCTCATCGTATTAGCGGTTGTTACCGCTGTTTTCTCGGCTTTTCTTGACAATGTCACCACCGTGCTCCTAATCGCACCGGTCACATTTCAAATCACCCGCAAACTCAAAATCAACCCCTATCCTTACCTGATTTTAGAAATATTTGCATCCAATATCGGCGGCACAGCCACCTTAATCGGCGATCCGCCCAATATCCTCATTGGCTCTGCGCTGAACCTTTCTTTTACCGATTTCTTAAACGAACTCACGCCGGTTGTCACCGTTACCATGCTTGTCTTGCTTCTTGGCTTTGACATGATTTGGGGCAAACAACTGACCACCACGGAAAAGAACAAACAAACCGTTATGAAAATCAATGAAATCGACTGTATTACCGACTGGAAACTGCTGCACAAATCGCTGCTGGTTCTGGCTCTGGTTATTCTGGGCTTTATCAGTGCGGAACATCTGCACATTGCCAACGGTACCATTGCCATGTTCGGCGCCGCAGCCTTGCTCCTGCTTTACACGCTCGGAGACAGCCATGACAAACGCGACCATAAGGTCGAAGAAATCTTTGGCGTTGTAGACTGGACAACCATCTTTTTCTTCTCCGGCCTGTTTGTTATTGTTTATGGATTGGAAGTTACCGGTGTTTTGGGCATGCTTGGTCAGAAATTTGTGGAACTGACCGAAGGCAGCATTGAGAAATCCGCCATGCTGATTATCTGGGTATCCGCCATTGTCTCCAGTGCAATCGACAACATTCCGTTTGTCGCCACCATGATTCCGATGATTAAGTCCATGGAAGAATCCATGGGCGGTCGCGAAGCCATGATGCCGGTGTGGTGGGCATTGTCTCTGGGCGCGTGCTTCGGCGGCAACGGAACCCTGATCGGCGCATCTGCCAACGTAATTGTTGCCGGCATGGCTCAACGCGAAGGCCACCCGATAAGCTTCTTGGGCTTTATGATATGGTCGGTTCCGGTCATGCTGATAAGCGTTGCCATCGCCGCGCTTTATCTCCACATACGCTTCTTTATGTAAGAAACAATTTTACAAAAGCGGCTGCAATGCCGCTTTTTTTTTGCATTTGACAAATAAAAAATTCCCGCCTATTATCTGCTTGATAAATTATATTATTAATTAAAAAATTTCTCTATATGAAAACAGTATTATTAATTTTGGGAATGATAACCTTATGGCTTTTAATCCCGCTGATCAAATGGATAAACTTTATGACATTGCACCGCCTTTGGCCAATATGGAAAAAAAAGCAAAGAAAAAAACGCTGGTATATACACGTAAAGAAAATTATAAATTTTCTGAACGGAACAACTTATCGCAACAAATATTTTAAGACAGAAAATATCGAATACGTTTTTGAAAATTTGAAAAAACAAAATTACGATAATTTTACTTACTATCTTTTCAGTATTTGTAATTATCCGGTACATATATATCATACTCCGGACAACAAAATTACGGCGGATATCTTGCAAAACACTTCTATAATTAAAAGTTGCCGTTTCTCCAAAAATGAAATCGCGGAAAAAGATTCCAAAAAGAACATATTATACCAGATTGTCAGCTATTGCTATAATCATCCGCTTTCAGAAGATGAACACGGTCTCAGCCCGCTTATTGACTGTTTTATAAACGAACATCTGGCTTCAGACCTCAGAACTAACCCGGAACGCCGGATTGTTCAGGAAAAATTCGGTTCTGAAATATGTTATGAGCTCAAATACAAACAACAAAAATACAGTTCAAGCATCAAGTTGATAAAAAACAGCAACAGGACAATCCGGTATTCTCACCGTTATGAGGAACAAGAGCCGATACCGGAAAACATTATTGAACGCCATAAAAGAATCATACGCTATACAACAGTTGCACTGCACCAAATTAATGAAATAATGTGCAGCTAAACCGTTGAAATTGTTTACATGCAAAAATTCTTGACAAGTTTTATAATATCGCCTATACTAAAAAGGTATAAAACTTATAGACAAGAATTTTCACATGTGTAGCAAATAACTTTACGATCTCAGCGCTAATTTGAGTTTTATACATATGCTGAAGACAGAAGTTAAATAAAAACCGCATTTTATATGCGGTTTTTCTTTTCTCCCTCACTTGCCTTTTCTTCCATTCCCTTCAACCTTCACTTCATCCTCTCTCTTTCTCTACTCACCGGCATGCTTTTCTTTCTCTCTTTCCACTTTTTCCGCCTCCCTTCCCTTTTCCGCTCCGCCTCCCCTCTCCTCGCTTTCCACCTCTCCTCTAACCCGTTGTTCTTTGCTCACCCCTCCTCTGCCCTCTCCCTTACCGCCTTTTTTCCACCCATTCTTGCTCCCTTCCCTTTTCCCATTCTTGCCATTCCTATTTTCTCTCCTCTGCCCTCTCCCAGCTTTTCTGTCTCTCCCCATCTTCGTTTGTTCTCCGGTCGCACATTTTTTTGCCCTGTCACCCCTGCCACTTTTTCTCTTCCCCTTCCCCGCTACACCCACCCTGATTAGCCAAAATCCCTCTGCTTTTCCCACTCCCCTGCCCAAAATCTCCACCTATCTTTTCATTATGTATTGACTCTTGCGTTTTCTTGTGCTATAGTGACATTAGTATTAACCATTCCGGGCACTGGGTTGCCCAGATAAAGAAAAAAGCAACGCGAAAGCTTTGGCACATTGTTGACAGACGATCGGGGCTTTTGTTGCCTCACCCGCTGGGTGCGTTTGCTTTGGGAGGAAGCCGATGAAAAACATTAACAGAAATATGCTACACATGAAACTAAACTCTGCGGTATCAGTCTTGGCTGTCGCCGCTGCTTTCTCGGTCCTCCTCCCGCCTTCCAACGCTTATTGTGGCGTCTGCTTCCTGCCGGACTGCGGCGATGAAGACGGTGTTTTTCCGGGGCCTAACCCTAATCCCAACATTGATACCGATAAATGTGAAAAAGAAGGCTTTACCTATTACGCTTCCGGTAAATGTCCGCAGTACCAGGCTGTGACGGATACATGCCCTTTTGATGATTATTATCTTAAATGTGATGCTAAAACTTGGTGTAAGCAAAACGGATATAACACGACCTCATGTTCCATTCCGCAATATGTAAACGAAGCCTGTCCGAGTTACAGTTCTTTGTACAAAGAATGTAAAACCGATAATGACCGCGCATGTAAGGAACTCAAATATACCAAGACTTGTCCGTCCGGTCAAAAGCTTAAAAAGAACTCCGGCCGCTGCTCTTATGATTCATCTTACGGGACTTGCTGTACGCCGTCTGATTGTCCGGCTTATACGTCTTTAACGTCTTCATCCTACGGCACGAACGGTACCGATGGCTGCGAGTATGCCTGCTACTATACCTGCAACCCTAACTGCCCGTCTTCTCACCCGTACTCTTCCGATCCCACGGGTTGTTCTGACCGCACCACAAACGGATGCGGCAACAAAACCTGTTATAACTCTGTTACCTGCGACCCTTGTCCGGGGTATTACGAATGCGGCGGAACTTGGCAGTACTGCACCGGTACAACCTGTTCCGACGGTTCAAAAAGATGTTCAAAATATTGCGTAAGCGACTATTTCCCAAACTCTTGTTCTTCATCTTCTTATTGCAATGGTGTTTATCGTAATGGATACTGTTCCGGTTCTTGTGACGAACCTAGCCCTTCCGGCGGCGGAGAATGTTCTCACTATTATCAAGTGAATATTGCCTGTGATAACGGAAACAATGTTCACTTTCGCGATGCTTGCGCTGACGACGAAACTTGTACCCCGTCATATCACGGATATCAAACTTGGTCTGTTTGCGGTGGAGGCGGCGGCTGGGTTTACGATACCGGATGTTAACCATTTAAAACATATTTTCCCGCAACAGCATAAAACTCGGAATTTAGGGCTAGTAATAAAAAATAAAAAAGGAAGTACCTCAGCTTACATAGAGGTACGTGACTTAACCTGAAAGTTTTATATACTAAGCGCCCCATTCAGGGCACAATAAAACCGCGATATAAGCGCTAAGTAAAAACAACCGAAGCTCCGGTTGTTTTTGTCTGCAAGCTCTTTGGAACATCTTGGCAAGCAAGGAAAGCGTGAGCAACCGCAGCGTGCCTAGATGCCTAAGTCAGATAATAAGAAAAAAGAATTTTAGCGACAGGAGTATATAAAAACATACATGACTTAGCTAAAATTCTTTTTTCTGTATTAGGTGACCACAGAGCGCGGTTTTAAATTGGCATTTGCATAATAGTCTGATAAGCCTTAATCGCAGTATCCCTGACGGCAACGACCGTCTCCAGCGCCGTCTCTGCATTGGCAACCGCCAGAACCACATCCTGAATATCGGCTTTACCCTGTATGCCCTGAATTGTCATTTTCTCACTTTGCTGAGACAGCTCAACCGCATTATCAATGGAGTCTTTAACCATAGACCCAAAATCGGAGTTTTGAACTTTCTTTGCCTCGGCAAGCGGCGTTTGCGCGCCGATTCGCCCTAAAGCCTGCTGATAAGCATTCAAAGCACTGGAAATACTGGTCATCTTGTTCAATTCCTTTTAGTTTACTTTAACAAATCCAAAACGCTGGCACTCATTTCACGCGCCGTTTTCATCACATTCATATTCGCCTCATACGTCCGCTGGGCTTCTTTCATATCCATCATCTCAATCAGCGGATTTACATTCGGCATGGAAACATATCCCTGAGCATCTGCCCCCGGATGATTCGGCGCATATTTTTTCTCAAACTCCGACTGATCTTTGACAACCTTGTCAACTTTTACCAATTGAGCTCCGGTTGCCTGATCAACATAATTCTTAAAAGTCACGACCTGACGGCGGTACGGCGCTTCTCCCGGCGCACCGGCAATCGAGTCGGCATTGGCCATATTCTCGGAAATAATCCGCAGACGCTCCGCCTGAGCTTTCATTCCGGAAACGGCAATATCAGCGCTTACAATCAAATTATTGGCCATCAAACGTCATCCTTTAAGAACTGATTTTGGTTACTGCGGTTTTAAGCATATTTTTATAAGAATTATACAATGCAAGCACACGGCTGTATTCGCCCTTGTCCTTGCTGATTTCATTCAGCTGGTCTTCCAAAACCACACCGTTGCCGTCAATTGTCAGCGGCTGCGTAGGTTTGGGTGTATAAATCCGTCCGGCCAGAGAACTGCCGCCCCGTCCGGTAAAATGCTTTTCATTGGTAACGCTCATTTGCAGGGTAGAATTGAGTTCATCGGAAAAACTCGGCTTTTTCAAATCCTGCGCCAGATATCCCGGCGTATTGGCATTGGCCACGTTTCCGGCCAGAATCTTTTGACGCTCAGTCAGATATTTCATGTCCTGATTCGCCAAAGAAAAAACTGTCAGATTATTCAAATCCATAAAACGATTCTCCCCCAAACGGTTATGTTCCCTCATAACCTCAGACATGCAAGTTTTGTGCCGTTTATAAAGCTCTTGCCAAATCATTCCCCAATGATTACAATAACAAAAACAACACAAGGAACAGCCCATGTCTGAGCAAGATAATAAACCAAAAAACATATCAGACAATCATGACTTCAATTTGTCCACAGATTATGCCGTTGCCCTCGGTTATGATCAGAATAAGCACAACGCACCTGTCGTACTGGCAAAAGGACAAGGGCAGATTGCGCAAAAAATCATCCAGATTGCCATAGACCAAGGCATTGAGATTCGTCAGGATGCCGATTTATTGCAGATTCTCAAAGCGGTAGACATTGATGAGGAAATTCCGGTTGAAGCTTTTGCCGCCGTTGCCGAAATTATTTCTTATATTTATCAGAAGAACAGCCAACAAACAACACAAGCTGAATAGCTCTATTTCTTACGCAGAATAGTCAGAAAAAAACCGTCCGTTCCGGTCGTTGCCGGCGAAAGTCTCAGATAACGTTCATCATGACAAGGATACAAACGCGCAATTTTTCGTTCCCAGACCTCCCGCACGTTAACATACTCCATATCCGGTTTGTTTTTAAGAAAAGCTTCAATAATATCCTCGTTTTCATCACGCAAGACCGAACAGGTAATATAAACAATCCAACCGCCGGATTTTACCTTTGGATAGGCTGTTTCCAAAATTTCTTTTTGCGCATAATTAAGTTTTTGTACAGTCTCCGGCGTCAGACGAAACTTGGCATCGGGCGAACGCCGCCAAACACCGGTTCCCGAACAGGGAGCATCTATAATAAAACGGTCAAAATCGCGATCGCTGTTTGCCACTATATCAGTTAATTCAATATTTTTAATCCCCAAACGCTGCATCCGTGGTTTGATAGCTTCAAGACGCTTGGCAGAAATATCATGCGCCAGAATATGCCCTTTGTTATTGAGCAAAGAAGCGATAGCCAGACTTTTCCCGCCGGCACCACAGCAATAATCCATCACCTTCTGTTCCGGAGTAACATCACAAAGCAAAGCAGCTAACTGTGAAGCCTCATCTTGCACATCAATTTCGCCATTTTGATACGCCATACAATTGCCCAAACTGATACGCTCTTGCAAGCGCAAACCAATGGGAGAATATGGCATTGGCTCAGCATGCAGACCTTCTTTTGCCAGGCTCTCAATAACCGATTCTCTTGATTTGAGATTGACCCGAAAATCAGGGCTTGCGGATTGGTTAAGTGATTTAAGCAGCGCCACATCTTTAATCTTGGCAAAAAGCCATTGCGGACACTCAGCTTCGACATAATCAGGATAAACATCTTCATTTTCTTGCTCTGACCAGAGCTTTTCTTCTGGAGAAAGAGAGGCTGGAGCATAGGTATCACCGGTAAAGATATCGGCAATTTTCTCGGTTGTAAAATGCTTGAGATACGTGATGACAATTTTGCGCGGTTCTAAAGAACCGGCATCGAATTCGAGCTTGAGACGATTGCGCAGAATTGACCAGACGGTCTCGCTGATAAAACGGCGATCTTTTGAGCCAATATATTTGCGCGCCCGCATATATTCATTAATAATATTATCCGCCGGAACATCAGAATTCCATACGGTCTCAATCAAATCCAACACCGCCTGATAACGCGCCCCTGTCTGCATTAGTCAATGTCCTCTACATTTATTTCCAAATATTGTTTAATCCGATATAAACATCCTTGCCAATTAAATAAAATATCATTATTCCAAAATCGTAAAATTGTATACCTTTCTTTTTGTAAATAAGTATCCCGTTCCATATCCTTTACGCTGTCACAATGTTGAAGGAAAAATGTGAAGAGCGTACAAAAAGGTACGTTACCGAACATCTTATCCGCAAAATCTGTATTAGTTGACCATAGAGCGGCTTTTACCTGTAAATTTCGTTATATGAGAAAGATAATAAGATTTTAGGGTGGAGGAAACGGAGTGTACAAAAGGGTACATGAGTATTCCTCCAGCCCGCGAAATATGTATTAGCTTTCCATAGAACGAAATTTACCCCGATAGCCGAGAGCCACCAAATAAGTCTCCGGCGACGCCTTGCGGCTGGCATCGGGTTTAAAATGCCCGACCTTTTTAAAATTGCGCTTCACGTCTGCTAAGAGCTCGCCCTCCGCACCGCCCTGAAAAACCTTGGCAATAAAAATGCCGCCTTCCGCCAAAACCTCTTTGGCAAACTCATAAGCCAGCTCCACCAAATGAATGGTACGCAAATGGTCCGTCTGCTGATGTCCGGTCGTATTGGCCGCCATATCGCTCATCACAATATCAGCCTCACCTTGCAACAGTGATTTTAATTTGTCGGCAGCATCCGGCTCGGTAAAATCCTGCTGAATCAGTGTCGCTCCGGCAACCGGCTCCGTTTCCAGAATATCCAGCCCGACCACCTGCCCCGCGCCCTTGTTCCGCATCACGGCAACCTGTGTCCAACCTCCGGGAGCACAGCCCAAATCAACGATTCGCTTGCCCTTTCCCAAAAACTTGTATTTTTCATCCAGCTGAATAAGTTTAAACGCTGCCCGCGAACGATAGCCCAAACGTTTGGACTCCGCCACATAAGGATCATTCAGCTGCCTTTCCAGCCACTGATTGGAAGATTTCTTGCGATACTTGGCCGTTTTAACATGAACAGTCACGGCTCTTCGGCCGGACACGGCTTTGGCAGATTTGGTCAGTTTTGTCATTGTTCATCAACTCTTTAATAATTCCGTCTTTAGCGCTTTTCAAAGACGCCGTAATTTCTTTCGCCCCCAGTCGGTCATAAATTGTCTTAAAGATAACACAAGCCGGCGCAAAAATAAAGGAACGTTTTTCACCAATATATTTATTACCGGCCATTTCTTCCCGCGTCAAGCTCAAAACCCTGCCGATGGCTCTGTCGGCGTCGCCGGAAGTAAAAACCACACCGTCCGCCGCTTCCCTGTCATATTTTCCGAAGTCCCTTATCATTGAAGCCAGCCGCAAAGGCGTACTCGATGTTGCCACAAAACAGACATCATCTTTATACTTATCCAGTTCTGAGTTTTTGATAAAATCATCGGTATATTTCAAAATCTCTTCATGCAGCTTTTGGGCATTGGCAGAAACATAAGACGAGAGATTAAACTTCTCGGCGGAATTTCTGGCTCCCCAGGGAATGGAAACCGTATGCAGAATATGCGGATTGTCACTGTTTGTCGCCAGAGTAATTTCTGTTGAACCGCCGCCCAGATCATAAACAATCATATGCCTGGCCGGATTGTCTTTCACATTGTCCCTCGCTCCTATCAGATTAAGACGCGCCTCTTCCGCGCCGTCAATAACCTCAAGCCTGATACGGGTCTCGTCAAACACCTGCTTTACAAAATCTTTGCCGTTTTCCGCATCGCGGCAAGCCGCGGTGGCAATCGCCCGATAAGCCTTCACGTCATGCTTGTCCATTTCCTGCTTAAAGGCAAAAAAACAGGCCAAAGCCCGCTCTGCGGCTTCCCGCGTAATACGGTTCTGCGCCGACATTCCTTCCCCCAGTTTAGTGGCAACGGCGTCATTATAAAGATACCTGCCTTTATCATCGGCAATTAACAGCCGGCAGGAGTTTGTTCCCAAATCAATTGCAGCAAAACATTTATTTTTCATTTCTGTTTTTTCCTCTTCTGTAAGGATGGCGGAAACGGCGTTTTCTTCCGTTCCTGAAATTTTTGGCGTTATGCATCAGGTCAAGCAAAATGCCTTCCCTTATACCGCGGTCGGCAACCGTCACCTCGGCAATCGGCCAAAAAGAACAAATGGCTTCGATAATTGCACAACCGGCAATCGTCAAATCAGCCTTTTGCACGCCGATACAAGGATGCTTGCGGCGTCCGTCATCCCCCATATTTTTAATCTTGGTAATAACCCTGTCAATATCGGGCTTCAAAATAGAAATTCCGTCCACAGCCGAGCGGTTATAGCGTGATAAGTTCAAATGCACCGCCCCGATAACCGTAACTGTCCCTGAAGTTCCGATAACCTGAATCTCTTGATTACGGACAGCCTCTGAAATATTGTACTTGTCATCAAATTCTTTTAAGATTTTATGCGTCCGTTCAATAATTGTGTCATAAGCCAGCTTGGTCATATCCTGAGCAGGAAAAGCCTCTGAAACGGTAACCACGCCGTACGGCAGGGAAACAAACCCCTCAATAAAAGTATTGCCGCTGTTGGTGACTCTGGCCAGTGAGATTTCAGTCGAACCGCCACCGATATCAAAGACTAAAGCACGTCTGATATGCCTGTTTAAAAGCGGAATACAGCCGACAACGGCAAGCCGCGATTCTTCTTTGGAAGAAATAATCTCAATATTCAAACCGGTCTCACGTTTGACGGCTTCAAGAAACTCACCGCAGTTCATCGCCCGTCGGCAGGCTGCCGTAGCCACATAGCGCGAAGCCACAATCGGCGCATATTCTTCCAACACCCCGGCACAAACTTTTAAAGCGCCGATTGTCCGCTTGACTGCCGGACGGGAGAGTTCATTGTTATTAATAATGCCCTCGCCCAGACGTGTAATTTTGGAAAAAGTTTCTACAATACGGAAAGACGTCGGAGTCGGAGAGGCAATAACCAAACGGCACGAATTCGTTCCCAGATCAATTGCAGCATAATTGGCGCTGCCCTGGCTGTTTTTTTTCTCTGGTTCTGTATTTCGACTATTTTGTTTTTGCCATTTCTGCATTCTTTTTTTTCAATTCAAACAAGAAACCTACTCCCCGTAGATTTCAATACGGACCTGTTTACGCAATTCATCAATGCTGACCAAACCTTTGTTTTCGTCTTCAAAATGCCAATAAACCCATCCGTTGCAAGCTGGAGCATTTTGAGCGGCAGCTCCGACCTGATGAATTGATCCTTCTCCGGCCGATGACGTAAGTGTTCCGTCAGAACGGATAAAGGCACAATGCTTGCGGTTGGCATCATAGAGTTTGTCCCCCGGATGCAGCAACCCGCGCTCAATAACAGCCCCGAAAGGCACTCTGGGCTGACGCTTTTTGGCACTAAACTCCAGACAAGCCCCCTGAGAAACCGGCACGACAGACTCAATACGCTGTCTGGCCCCTCCGACATAATTCTCGTCTTTTTCAATGCCTATAAAATTGCGGCCCAGCATTTTTGCTACGGCACCGGTTGTACCGGTTCCGAAAAACGGGTCTAAAATAACATCGCCGACTTTGCTTGAAGACATAATCACGCGATACAGCAGAGCCTCAGGCTTCTGCGTCGGATGCAGCTTATTGCCTTCGCCGTCTTTCAGACGTTCTTTGCCGGTGCAAAGCGCAATCTGCCAGTCGCTGCGCATCTGCGTGTCTTCGTTCAGCGCTTTCATTGCTTCATAGTTAAAAGTATACTTGGAATTCGGATTTTTACAAGCCCAAATCAACGTCTCGTGCGCATTGGTAAAACGCGTCCCCTTAAAATTGGGCATCGGATTGGTCTTGTTCCAAATAATGTCGTTCAAAATCCAAAAGCCCAAATCCTGCAAAATATAACCGACACGAAAGATATTGTGATAAGAACCGATAACCCAGATAGCGCCGTCATCTTTCAAAATCCGGCGGGCAGCGGTCATCCATTCACGGGTATATTTGTCATAAGCTTCCAAACTCTCAAAACTGTCCCATTCTTCGTACACCCCGCTGACATTCGAATTGTCCGGACGCGTCAAAGCATCCCCGAGCTGGAGATTATAGGGCGGATCGGCAAAAATCAGATCCACGGAATTTTCTTCCATTGCATTCATAACCTTCACACAATCATCATTAATAATCGTGTTCAGAATAGTTTTTGTTTGCATACTGCTCATTTTCACCAACCAAAATAAGGATTTACAAATAACATAAGTTGACCTCAGTATGAGAGATATTTCTTATAAATTTATTAACAAAAATAAGTTTTTTTTACCAGCATTTTTTACGTTATTCAGAAATTACTTAAATACAAACACTTATACAAAAAACATTTTTGTACAAATTATCGGAAATTTACCACAAAATACACATAAAACATTTTTTTGTACAACTTGCGGATTCGGACTCCTCCGTTTTTACGCTTCTGAAAAACCGCTTTTCCGTTCTTCTTCTATTTCCCGCACCGGACGATAAGAAAACCGGTGCTCCGGCGTTGCCCCGTGTTCTTTCAGCCCCCGAATATGCAAAGCCGTCCCGTATCCGGCATTTTTCTCAAAACCATAATAAGGATAAGCAACTGCAAGTTCAGCCATCAGCTTGTCACGATAAACCTTAGCCGCAATGGAAGCTGCAGCCACCGACATAGATTTGCCGTCCCCCTTAACAACTGTCTGCACACCGCAGGGCAAATTCTTTGGCACCTGATTACCGTCGACCAGCGCATATTCAGGTTTTACTTTAAGATTTTCAACAGCCCGCTTCATAGCCAGAAAAGTTGCCTGCAAAATATTCAGTTCATCAATTTCTTTTGCGCTCGCCAAACCGATTCCGACACATAGCTTTCCGCTTTTTTCCTCTTCGAACAATAGGTTACAAAGCTTTTCTCTTTTCTTGGCTGAAAGTTTTTTAGAATCGTCAAGTCCGCTTAACAGCTCCGGATTCAGCTTCCGGTCAAAAATAATCACTGCGCCCGCGACAACCGGACCGGCCCACGGCCCGCGCCCCGCCTCGTCAATCCCGACACACAATTTTCCGATGCTGTCTTCAAGTTCAAAATCAGGCATATCCATCTCCTTTGTTTTCTTACAAAATGCCACCGATGCCCCCGTCTTACAAGCAAAAGCTTAAAACAACCCACAAACTGCCGTTTAATACAAAAAAGAGGCCGCACAACACAGCCTCTTTTCTTCGTTAAATCAAAACCTGATTACTGGCGGTTAACCAATACAATCTCAACGCGGCGATTCTGTTCGCGGCCTGCCGCCGTTGCGTTGGAAGCAATCGGATTGGCCGAACCCAGACCATCGGTAACGATTCTGTTTCCGTCAACGCCCTGCAGGCGCAGATAGTTTGAAACCGCATTGGCACGACGCAGCGACAAAGCCATATTGGTCGCATTGCTGCCGGTACTGTCGGTATAACCGTTAATCTGAACCATCGTCTTGTTGTATTCTTTAATGACTTTGGCAATGGAATTCAAAACCGGTTTGAAACCGTCCATAATGGTTGCTTCATTAGTGTTAAAGGTAATGTTCCCCGGCATAATCAGATAAACGCGGCCGTCCTGCTCGGCAACCTGAACACCCGTCCCCAACAGTTCCTGACGCAGCTTGCGGGCTTGAATATCCATATAAGCGCCTGTTCCGGCACCGGCTGCGGCACCAACGCCGGCACCAATCAGAGCACCTTTTTTACCGCCGACCAAGGCACCTATTCCGGCACCGGCGGCTGTACCGATTCCGGTACCCCACGCAGTTTTGGAAACTTTGCTTTCTCCGGTATACGGATCCGTTGCACAAGCAGACAGAAACGAAACCAACATAATAGCAAGCACAAATTTTTTCATATTTATCTCCTTTTATAAAATCTCTGTCTAGACTTTAAAATGATAAAATCAATTATTCAAGAAAAATTTATTTTTTTTGAAGTTTGGAATACAACTTGTGGCTGCGATAACCATCATAGGCCAAAACAACATCGCGCAAAGTTCCCTCATACACATAACCGGAACGTTCCGCGACCCTTTGCGAAGCCGTATTGCGAACATCAGCTTCAATCACCAGACGATGAAAACCGTTGGCAAACAAACAATCCTCCACCAGCCGCACCAGCTCGGACACATAACCTTTTCCGGTTTGTTCCCGATCCAGCAAATATCCGAAATTTGCCGACCCGTTTTTAAAATCAACTTCATGTACACCGCCGGCACCGACCACTTTTCCGCTTGTTCTCTCCAGCATAACAAAATCAAACGCCGTTTTGTCCTCCCATTGCCGAACAAACATATCCATGGCATTATCAACATCTTCCTCAGACTTTGTAGCATCCACCCAATACAGAAACTCTCTCAGAAAATCTCGCGAATGTTCAATCAGTTCAAACATTTCCTTGCTGTACTTCCGATGTCTTTTAACCAGCCTGATTTTTTCTCCGGCCAATTCTTCCGGCATAACGAATTCGTCTTTTTGCATTTTCGGCCTCCTTGCAAAAGGATAACAAATAAATAGCCAAAGTAAAGAAAAACCGGAAAAATTTTCCGGTTATTAACTAATCATTATTTGCCGAAACCATTCTTTTGCAGGACATCAAGATACCGATCTTTTGTTTTTTCAACACGTTCCAGCTTTCTTTTTCCCATTCATCTTCTCTGGCATTTAAAACTTCCGGATGCATGGTGATTGTAACGGCATGAGGATTTTGCGGCAGCCGGCGCATAATCGGAATCAAAATCATTCCGTTCTGCTCGGCCTGCGGCGCCCCTTCTACCGGTTGATAACCACAGGCTTTCCAGCGGCTCAACAGTTCTTTTTTACACTCGCCGTAAACAGTCTTAAAGCCTTTGCGGCTGACAAAATCAAACCCTTTGTTCATAATCCTGTCCGCCAAATCGGTTTTCCGAAACTCTTTCAAAACCGCCATCCGTTCAAACTTTACAAAATCGGAAAAATAACGGATACGCATTGTACCGGCCGGCTTTCCGTCAACCTTGGCCAAAATATGCGTTGCGCAATAATCATTGCCGTCAAACTCTTTTTCTGCGGGGATATGATGCTCCTGAACAAAAACGCTCTGACGAACTTGCTTTATACCGGCAAAATCATCATCACTTCTGACAATCAGTATTTCAATATTACTTTCAATCATAAGGGAGCAAATATATTGACTTCTTCTAAATTAAAAGATACTAATTTTATAAGAGTATCATATATTTTGAGTCACAATAAAATAAGATTTTAAAAAATGACAATAAAAGCCAACCTTACGCTCATCCGCCGCCTGCTTTACTTTTATGCCGTTATAGAAAACGGTCAGATCAACGCTACAGCCGAAAAAAACGGCATTAAAGCCGCTAATCTGAGTAAAATTTTGAAAGAATTGGAAGAAGACATCGGCGCCCCGTTGCTGGAACGCAGCAACCAGGGCATCCGTCCGACAGTCCTCGGACAAAAAATTTATCTTTTGAGCAAAGAGCTTTCCCGACACGTCATTGCTCTGTTGGACCAAACCGCCGGACATAATGCCGAAGCTGAGGTTTCATTTTATTTTCCGGCAAATTTTCAACTAAACAATATTGAAGAATTTCAAACCCGTTACCCCGGTATCATTCTCTCTGAAAAAAAGTACCCCGAAGCCGATGTTATCGTCAGTTATGAAGAGCCTCCGGCCAATTCCGAACGTATCATTGTCAAAAACGACATCGGAAGTTCCATCCGCCAAACAATCTGGGTCAGCTGCTGTCAGGATTCCGAAGCCGCTGCAGTTTTTGCCGAATTTATAAATGTTGCGCTGCATCTTTAATATATTTGACCAAAGCCTGCACTGCCGGCTGTTTTTTCAAATCACGCCGCGTCACAATCCAAAATTTGTGTTTAAACTCCGAACCGATTTTCTCCAAAGCGATCAGATCCTTTTCCTTTTTAGCCGTTCCAAGCGGATGCAGCCCGATTCCGATACCGTCTTTTGTCAGACGCAATAACATGGACGAAGAATTGGTCGATGCCGCAATGTGTTTGGCTTTTTCTAAAAAAATCCGGTATTTTTCCCACACTTGTGCATAATTGTCCCTCGTACATATCTTGTGATTTTGTTGTATATCTTCCAAACTTTTAGGATAGCCGTAACGTTCAAGATAGCTTTTTGAAGCAAACAAACCAAATTTCAGACAATATTCGGCAGCTGAAAAAATATCATTTTTCTCCGGTTTTTCATACACTATCGCCATATCGACATCGCTTGCCAGCACGGGAACTTCAAGAGAACAAGAAATACTGATATGCACATCCGGATACTTTAAATAAAAATCCGGCAGACATGAAGACACATAACCGGCACCTAACCCGTCACTTGTCCAAAGATGAATATCTCCCGTAATATCATTGGGATTCATTTTAAAGGTATTCACCTTATGCAAAATCCGGTCAATATCACAACTAAGTTCATACATACTTTGACCGGCCTCATTAGCCTGCACACCGTTATAAACCCGGTTAAACAAAGGTACGCCGCAATAATCCTCAAACTCTTTCATGCATTTTGAGAAATTAGATTGCTTCATTCCGTTAAGTTCCGCCGCCTTGGTAATGGAATTATATTTAACGGCCTCACCAAAGCATAACAAATTTTTAACAATAAACGTTTTTTCTTTGATAACCATTGAATTGCTTATGAATTAAAATTAAAGACATAACTTTACATATGAATAATATTTCATATACAAGATAAAAACACAACAGAAATCTTAGCGTTACTTCCAAAAATTATTTTTTAGCACTGAAATGTTTGGATAACAAGTTCAACTGGTCAATCACATATCCGAGCAGGCGGTCATCCATACTGCGTATTTTCTCCATAATAATATTTTCGTCTTCCAATCGGCGAATAGACTTGTGAACGGAAAATCCTTCCCCCATCATCTCGTCTATACTCACATGAAAACGCTTTGCTATTTTAAAAACCATCAGCAAATCAGGCACAACCAGTCCGCGTTCCAAATTAGAAATCGTACGCCAGCTGACATCACAAATTGCAGCCAGCTCTTCCTGCGTCAGTCCGGCATTCTCACGCATGGATCTGACTTTAATACCCAGAAATTTTTTTATATCATCTTTCATACCAATTTTATACTCTGAAACAGATTGTATATCCACAAAACAAATTTCATAAAGAATGGATAACAAACAATCTTTTACATCCAACCATTATTTAAGGAAAAAAATATGAGTAAAAATACGGAGTTCAACATATACCTAAACAAAAGTATAGGATATATTCAAAAAAACCTTTTACAAAAGAAACATCTGCGCAAAATCTTAACACCGGAAATTTATGAGCTTTTGGAATCTTACTTCACACTCTCCCCCTTGCAGCGTAACTATATTCGCAAAAGCATCAAAAATCTGAAAAAACATGACTTATAAATTTCACCGCTCCTCTCCCGCCGGAGAGGAGCTTCTTTCTACGGAATTGACATTAAAACCGCTTCTTCATATACTGCCCAAACCTGTTTTATTAATCTCTGAGGCAACAAAACATGAAAAAAATCCGATTTATTCTTTGTATTCTTTTTTTGCTCTCATGCAGCAAAACGGAAGTAACGGAAGTTGACCTCTCGCCATATTTCCAAGGTATCGGCGGCACCGCGGTTTTTTATCAACCGACAACAGGACAATACAAAATTCACAACCTCAGCCTGAGCGGACAAAGATCTTCCCCCTGCTCCACGTTCAAAATCATCTCGGCCGGTCTGGCATTGTCCGAAAATCTGATAAACAAAGGACATTCAAAAATAAAATGGAACAAAAAACATTATGATATGCAGACATGGAACAAAGATATGACCTTAAAAGAGGCCTTCCGAACCTCTTGCGTCTGGTACTTCCGCAATCTTATCAACCGGCTTCCGCAGGCAAAAATCCAAGCGGCGTTAAACCGGCTTGAATACGGAAATAAAGATATTTCCGATTGGAAAGGCAACTTGAATGCCAATGCCGAACATCCTGAACTAAAAGGCTTTTGGATAGAATCATCCTTACAGATTTCCCCCGTGGAACAAGTCCGTTCTTTGGCCAAACTCTTTTCATCCCCTTCACCAACGGCAGCAACATTAAAAGAATTGATGCAAACAACAGAGACGCCTGTCAAAATTTATGGTAAGACAGGCCTCGGCATCAAAGATAACAAGGTTCACACGGCATGGTTTGTCGGATTTTTTGAGCAAAACAACCGCCCCGTCTATTTTGCCGTCCGTTTGGCTGATGAAGATAACCCTCTTCCCGATTATCGGCACAAGGCCAGCCAATACGCCAGACAAATCGCCATAGACATCATCTCAAACGCCCGTTTATTTTAACAGCATATAGCCTTGCCGCATTTCAAAACAAAAAAGCCCGTCTTTGAACAAGACGGGTACTGCATACACAAACCGTTACCGTTCGTCTGTTTTAATCAGTCCAGCGTAACCGTTTTCATTGAACGGCGCCAGTTTGCAAATGCGTCAATCTTGCTTCTGTCTGACCGCCTCATTTGCTGCTCAAGACGATATCCGGTAATAACCGCCCGCGCAAATTCGCATTTCTGCCGCAGGGTATCCGCCGCCAGATTTTGAATAGCCGGCAAAGGAACAAAATCAGCAACTTTCTGCCGACATGAATTTATAACCGCATTTTTCAAAATGTTATTGGCAAACTTCTGCAGCTGCAAAGCTCCCTTGCTCATGTTTTCGACCGGCTCGAACCCCATAAATTCATGCTCGCCGATTTCTTTGCGTTCATTGCCGCCTTTCCGGCCCTCAAAAATTTCCTCTAAGCGCGACTCTTTCATCTCTCGGGCAGGATTACCCTCCACCCCGGCTTTATCTATCTGAGAACACGCCAGCGTCCGCCCCCAGTTTTTGGTTTGATAGCAAACGCCAAAATCTTTTCGCTCCATCAGCAACCATTCTTTAAGACAGTGATTATACCGGTTGTGCCAGTCCTGTGCTGATTCTATGGCAATAAAACGCAGCTCGGATTTATGCTTGGGACAATCCGGATTATAGTTTAAGACTAAGAACTGTGATTTAAGCTGCTTCTGCTCTTCTGCCGAATAACCGAGCTCCGCCGTTTTTTGAGACATCATTTTTTCCAACTGCATGGCAACATAACCGCCATGACAATGTGTAACCAGATTCAAACGGCGGATATTGTACAAAGCCTGTCTGACATCCAAACGTTTCCGCCCGCCGTTTTGAGCAATACGCGGCAGCACCGCCGCGTCAAAAATATCTTTGACATAAGCAGGATTAAAAGTTTCTTCGCGGCAATACTCGGGAACATCATTCTGTACCGCGGCCAAATACTCGGGCCAATAAGCCTCATAATACATACCCTCCCTGGCCTTTTTATCCCAATGATATTTGCCGAAATCGCAAACGGCCACACACACACGCACATTTTCAGCAGCCGTTTCAGAAATATTTTTTATAAAACTATCCGTTTTTTTCAGCATACCGTTATAACCGCGCAAAAATACACCTTCTCCGCCCGTTCCAGCCAAAACCAAAACACAGACCTCTTCAGGCGCTACAGCCTCCGCAGCCGTTATGCGATATGGCGCCTCTTCAGATGCAGCGCAACGTTCTGCCAAAAAAGCAAAACTCTTACCCTGACGCTTTTCTCTGCATTCAACAATATAATCTTCAATATTCATAAATCGCCCCATCAACAAATTTTGCCAAAATAATACAAAATAAAAATATATTTGTCAATAGACTTAAATAAATCAGCTTACCTGTCAACCTGACAACTTGCTTTTTAATAACCAATAAGTTAAAATCAAACAAAAAAGGACAACAATAATGCAAGACATCATAAACGGCCGCTGCGGCTGGTGCGGAACAGACGAATTATATATCAAATATCATGATGAGGAATGGGGAAAACTGGTAACCGATGACCGGACATTGTTCGAATTTCTGATATTGGAAAGCGCACAAGCCGGATTAAACTGGCTGACAATTCTCAAAAAACGGGAAGGATACCGTCAGGCTTTTTCTAATTTTAATGCCGGCCGAGTGGCGCAAATGACAGAAAAAGACATTGAAAGATTAATGCAGTTTGACGGTATTGTAAAAAACCGGCTGAAAATAAAATCAGCCATATCCAATGCCCGCCTTTTTCTTGCCGTTCAACAAGAATTTGGCAGTTTTTACAATTATATCCTTTCATTTTTTCCTGACCAAAAAACGATTGTCCACCGTTTCGAAACCTTAGCGGAAGTCCCCGTGTCTTCTCCGGAATCCGATGCAATCAGCAAAGACATGAGAAAACGCGGCTTCAAATTTTTCGGCACGACAATCTGCTATGCCTACCTGCAGGCCACCGGCTTTGTCAACGATCACCTGACAAACTGTATCTGCCATACAACAAACACAAAAAAAGAGTGAGGAAAGAACCTCACTCTCTATTATTGAGCCTCGTTTTGGAAACGGATCTCAATAATTTTTTTACCGGAATACACCACAGTATCTCCTTCTCGGAGGAAGAAGAAATCATCTGGTGTGTCTCCAGGAATATCTATTAACTTCCTGAAGATTTTTCCATCATTGAGCCGAACAGAATACTGTCCGGTATACTTTCCATCGGCTTTAAAAACCCGATGAACAACCGTACTCTTCGTTGCCGGCACTTCTTGAGCTATGCCAGATGCATCTGCTCCAGCACAAGAAGATAAAGCAACTAAAGAAATCACAGCAAAAAATATATTTTTCATATCCAAATCAGGTTTGTTTACAGAGGGTGTATCCTTTAATACGTCCTGTTCCCTCTTTTGTTAATTAATAAAAAATTCTATATAAAGCAAAAGAGATTACAGAAAAAAATACATCTTACAACGAAAACCCGTCCAGACAAATTTTTACACAATAATACTCTTAATACTTAATATACATTATTAATATACCATAATTTTGAACTCGACGCAATACAATTTTTTTACAAAACTAGACTAATAGCTCCAATAAAAACACATTCTTCTGCCTTTAATTAATAACAAATACCATTCTCACCCTTTCGCATTAAAAGTTCAATTCTGCTCATAAAAAGACTCTCCGCAAGGGAGAGTTTTTTACGATGGAGCTTGGCTGACAATTCATAAACTAAATTACTGTCTCCAACCACCGTTCAACATATATATAACGTTCAGCCAAAAGATTGGGAAAACGCTTAGCAACATAATCTCTGTACAATCCCAGAATAACAAACAAAATCAATTTGACACCCTTTGGACAATCTGACGCATTGTAAAACTTATCGAAAAAGACAACGACATTTATCTGGGCATACGCTTGGGCTAACTTAGATGACTTATAAAAACAGTCTCTCTCCAAAATGTAAGAGTTCATAATCAATGGAAAACACTTATCTTCCCTGATGACATTCACAATATAATCTAAATCAGTTTCATCAAGCTCAATCCCAAACCACTTCGCAAATGGATAAAAAGGAAGCCCCATTGCATGCATAATATCCTTATCATTCAAATTTAGTTTCATATACAATAATTTAAAAGTTACACAATTATTTAATTTTATCGTAAGTATATATAAATCAATAAAAATGTAAAGAATTTTTATATAAACAAGTTCGGCAACTTGTCGTTGGTTCGAGCAATCACAATTCACCATAAAAAAAACTCTCCGCAAGGGAGAGTTTTTTTATGGTGGGCCCAGATGGACTCGAACCAACGACCAGACCGTTATGAGCGGCCTGCTCTAACCAACTGAGCTATGGGCCCGTAGTGAGAACCTCAACAGCAAAATAAATATGATATTTTTAAGTTCAAGTCAAGCCGATTTTTCCAATCGTTCACATTCCCAATAATTTCCCAATCTCTCCACCTCATATTCCCTTTTTCTTCTTCCGCGACTTACTCAAAAAAAAACACCCCGAAAAAACTTTTCAGGGTGTTGCCAATTTTCAGCCTTATTGATCCAGAAAACTGCGCAGTTTCCGTGACCGGCTCGGATGCTTCAGCTTGCGCAAAGCCTTCGCCTCAATCTGGCGGATACGCTCACGCGTAACGTTAAACTGCTGTCCGACTTCTTCCAACGTATGATCGGTATTCATACCAATACCGAAGCGCATCCGCAACACACGCTCCTCACGCGGCGTCAAGGAAGACAAAATACGGGTACAGGTTTCTTTCAGATTGGAATGAATCGCCATATCCAACGGCTGCAAAGCACTGTCATCGGCAATAAAATCGCCCAGAGAAGAATCTTCCTCATCGCCGACCGGCGCTTCCAAACTAACCGGTTCTTTGGCAATCTTCATAACCTTACGAACTTTTTCCAGCGGCATTGACAAACGCTGCGCCAGTTCTTCCGGCACCGGCTCACGCCCCATCTCGGCCAGCATTTGGCGGGAAGTTCGGGTCAGCTTGTTAATTGTCTCAATCATATGAACCGGAATACGGATTGTCCGTGCCTGATCGGCAATTGAGCGTGTAATCGCCTGCCTGATCCACCATGTTGCATAAGTCGAGAACTTATAACCGCGGCGATATTCAAACTTGTCAACGGCTTTCATCAGACCGATATTGCCTTCCTGAATCAAATCCAGAAATTGCAAACCGCGGTTTGTATATTTTTTGGCAATGGAAATAACCAGACGCAGATTAGCCTCAATCATTTCTTTCTTAGCCTTTTCAGCCTCACGTTCGCCGCGTTTGATCGTATCGACCATACGGCGGTATTCGCTGATCGGCAATCCGCATTCCGTCGCCATTTGTGCAACGGACTCACGCAGTTCGGCAATTTCCAGCCCATATCTCTCTACAAAATTTTTCCAGTGCTTGTCACTCTTCTTTGCAACATTTTCAATCCACTTCGGATCAAGCTCGGATTTCTGATAAACTTCCAAAAAGTCTTCGCGCTTAATCTTGCAGGACATGGCATAACGCAGAAGCTTTCCTTCCAGCCCCATCAAACGCTTGTTCAGGCCGTTCAGCTGCTCAACCAGCTGCTCAATTCTGACCGCATTCAGATGGATGGAGCTCATCAGCTCAACCAATTCTTTTTTCACCTGCAGATATTTTTTCTCAACCGAAGCGCTGACGGATTTTCCGGCAATAATTGCAGCCACGCGCTGCTTTTGGATTTTATCCAGATCATCATAATAGCCGGAAATCTTGGTCAGAATTTCCAACACCGGCTCACGCAAGGCCTCTTCCATTGAAGAAACCGAAGCCGCGGCACGTCCGCCGGTTTCATCCTCGTCATCTTCCGTACCTTCATGAGCTTCATCATCGCCGCTTTCCAAGTCGTCATCGGTATCTTCGTCTTCCTCATCTTCCACGGCGCTGTCAAGCTCAATATCATCGGCGAGTTCATCGTCAATATCATCTAAATTGTCTTTGGTTTCCAGCTCTTCAGCCACTTTTTCCAAATCATCGACTGTTTCTTCGTCCTCTTCAAAAGCCATGGCCTCGGCATCATCACCATACATCATCTCCAAATCGATAATGTCGCGAAGCTGCATCGTCCCTTCCAGCAATTCATCGCGCCAGCCCGCAATGGCCTTAATCGTCATCGGACTTTCGCACAAACCGTCAATCATCACGGTTTTTCCGGCTTCAATACGCTTGGCAATGGCAATCTCGCCTTCGCGGGAAAGCAATTCCACCGTCCCCATTTCTTTAAGATACATTCTGACCGGATCATCGCTGCGGCCCAGCTCTTTCTCGTCAAAATTGCCGCCTTCGTCTTCATCGTCAAAATCGTCAACGTCGTCTTCCACGGCGTCCTGCTCAAAACTGTCAACTTCCGACTCTGCAATCAGGCTGATTCCCATATCAGAAATGCCGGACATAATATCTTCAATATTTTCAGAAGATTCGCGTTCGGGGGGCAAAGCTTTATTGAGTTCTTCTATTGTAATGTAGCCACGGACTTTTCCCTTGTCAATCAAGCGCTTAACAGCACTTCCGAGGGTATCGATCAAGGGCGTGTCTGCCGCCCCGCCGTCATAGAGGTCTGGAGTATCTATATCTGACATCAGTATTCCTTAAAAAAATCGATTCTTTTGCTAGCTTGCAGGAACTTTTAATAAGTTATCGGCCAAATGTCAAGCCCTACAATCAAACGAATAACAGCATATGGCGCTCAAAGCCGCGGTTTTCAAGGAAAAAGGATAAAATAAATATTTTTTAGTCCGGATTCGTTTCCTGCAGAATCGTCTCTTTTTCCTTTTTGAGCGATTCGTAACGCTTAAAAACCTCGTCAGGAAAAGACGGCGCATTATCAATCTCTTTTAAGCATTCTTTCATCTCGTTATCCAGCATTTTAAGCTGAACTTCGGAAATTTTGGTGTTAATCTCTTCCCTTAGCTTCAAAACCGGTGGTTTTTGCATCCGCAGCATTTTGAACTCCCACAAACTTCCGACTTCGCTGCCCTGCCCGCCGTTTTGCAGGCATTCCAGAACCTTGTCGCAGTCCGCCTCCGGCTCGTCCATACTGATTTGTACCAGTGCATCAAACACCCCCCGCAGCTTAGTGTCTTTAATTTCAAAATCAGCCATTTTTTCTTCATATTCGGCAATCAGCTCCGGACAGAAAATCATGGCTGCAATTACAAACTTGACAATCTGCTCGTCCAAAACCCTCTTGGGGCGCGCCACCACAATCGGCTGCGGCATAAAGGGCCGCCCGACTCCCGTTTTTTTATAAGCCTGATAATCACCGCGCCGCAATTGAGACGGATACATCCCGTTGTGCTGAAACTTGCGCCTTGCCCCCTGCCCGACTTCATAATACAGCCGGTCTTTCATCTCCTGAATATAATAAGTTCGAACCGTCGCATCGGCAATCTTGGCGACTTCTTCCTTCAAATCGCTTTCCAACAAGGCTTTTTGCTCCGGCGTATCCAACGGCCGGTTTTCATAATTCTTGCGCCATAAGAGGTCTTTCAGCGGCACCGTCGTATCAATTTGCTTCTGAAAAGCCTCCGCACCGTGTGCTTTCAAAAATTCGTCCGGATCCATTTTTTCCGGCAAAAATACATATTTGAGCGAATAACCGGGTCTTAAAATCGGCAAAGCCCTGTCAACCGAACGTATAGCAGCCTTAACACCTGCACCGTCACCGTCAAAACACAACGTCGGTTCATTGCAGATTTTCCAAGCTTCGGCAATCTGGTCTTCGGTCAAGGCCGTACCGAGCGGCGCCACGGCATAATGAAAACCATACTTGTCCATGGCAATCACATCCATATAGCCTTCGCAGACAATAATCCGCTTGGCCTCAAAGGCCTTGTCACGGGCATTATTGAGATTGTACAAAACGCGGCGCTTGTTGAAAATCGGCGTTTCGGGCGAGTTCAGATACTTGGGCTGCCCGTCGCCCATAATCCGCCCGCCGAAAGCAATCGGCCGGGCGCGCTTGTCAAAAATCGGAATAATAACCCTATCGCGAAAAAAATCGAAAGTCCGTTTGCTGGTATTGTTCTCTGCCAGAGAAACCAGTCCGAGATCAGACATATCGTGCTCTGAAATCCCTTTTGATTTCAGTAAAGCCAGCAAACCGTTATTGGCCGGCGCATATCCCAGACGGAATTTTGAAATAATGTCATCACCAAAACCGCGGCGGGAAAGATACTCCATCGCCTTTTGTCCCTCCGGCAGCCGCAGGCATTTTTCAAAAAATTTGACCGCCAGCTCCATAATGTCATAAAGCGAATTTTTCTTTTCCAGCTCGGCTTTGTTCTCATGCGAAATCCGCGGCACTTCCAGTCCGGCTTTATGCGCCAGCTTTTCCACGGCATCCATAAACGGCAGACCGTTGGCCTCCATCTCAAACTTAATGATGTCGCCATGCGCTCCGCAGCCGAAACAATGATAAAACCCTTTGGCCTCGTTCACGGTAAAAGACGGCGTTTTTTCATTGTGAAACGGACAGCAGGCCTGATATTCCCGCCCCTTCCGAACAAGCTTGACCTTATCTCCGACCACATCGACAATCGAAACCTTTGCCCGCAATTCATCTAAAAATTTTTGTAAATCCGCCATTGTTTACCAAATTTATACCCCTCATTCCCAGTCTTTGCTAACCGCCCTTCATCCCCTCTCTTAGCAAAGAGAGGATTAGGAAGAGTTAGTCGGAAAAAATCGTGTTAGGCACTCGTTATATGCATTTTACCGGTAAAAGCCGATATGTGTGTCAAATAATAAGATTTAAGGAAAAATGTGAAGCGCGTACAAAAAGGTACGTGAACGAACATTTATCCGCGAAATCTGTATTAGTTGACCATAGAGCGGCTTTTACCGGTAAATTTCGTTATATGAGAAAGATAATAAGATTTTAGGGGGAGGAAACGGAGTGTACAAAAGGGTACATGAGTACTCCTCCAACCCGCGAAATCTGTATTAGCTTTCCATAGAACGAAATTTACCCCAATAAATTCTTAATCGCCCCAGATGCCTTTCCGAAATCCATCTGCCCGGCATATTGTTCTCGCAGCTTGCCCATAACGGCACCCATGTCTTTCATGGAAGAAGCGTTAACTGATGCAATCACTTCTTTAATCGCCGCCGTCATCTCGGCTTCGTTCATCTGCTTTGGCAAAAATTTTTCAATAACTTTAATCTCGGCCAGTTCTTTGTCCGCCAAATCCTGACGCTTGCCTTCAATATAAATTTTAACAGAGTCGTTTCTTTGTTTGATCATCGACTGCATCATGGATAACAACTCGGCATCCGTTGCTTTTTCGGCACCTTTGCCGCGGGCTTCCACGTCTTTCTCTTTTTGTCCGGCGATAATCAGGCGCACGGCCGAAACCGTTGTCGTATCATGGCTTTTCATTGCTTCTTTCAAAGCATTTTGCAAATCTTCTCTCAGCATTTTCTTCTCCTCACAAAAATTCAATCACTTAATTGATTTGAAGATAAACGCATTATAACAAAAAATCAATTCAAAAATAGCATTGTAATCGCCGCCAAATCAGGTTATATTTTTTTACAAACAAAATAAGGAGACCTCGGATGAAAGCTTTTGCCCCGATAAGTTTAATTTCACTGTGCTGCGCATTTCCGGCTTTTTCCCGGGAAGCTGACATAAACAACGCCGAAATGCAAAAAGCTCTGCAACAAACAGAACAAGCCATGCAACAATCAGCACAAAACCTGAATCAGACGATCAGCAAAGTCATGCCGGAAATCGCGGAAAGCATGAACAAATCGCTGACTGAAATTCTCGGTACTTTTCCGCAGTTGTTTTCAGCCATGGAAGAAAATCGCATTTTTTCCAAAACCTCAGAACAAATGCTGAAAGAACTGAAAACATCTCTTGATGAAATGCAGATCTCCGCAGAGAATTATAAAATTGAAAACTTCAATAACAATCTGGCGGTCAGCGGTTCTCAAAACAACATCGGACTGGACTTCCTGATTACACAAGACCCGATGACCATCGCCCTTACCCGAGAATATCTGGACAATAAAAAATCCCAAAACGCGAATGCGCTTTCCGTCACTGCCTTAAACGGCAAACAGTTGGAACTTTCCGCCTTTTCAATAGAAAACATCAATGACAACCCGTTTTTATGTTACGATGAAAAAGATTATACCTTCATCATCGGCAACCTCGGCTATGACGCTAATGTCAAAATTGAAACCCGCGGCAAAGACCATAAACAACAAGCCCGTGACTTCATCAAATCCATCAACAGCCGGCAACTGAAATAAGAAATCAGAAATAATACCGCCAGCTGAGCAGCGTCTCGTCCAAATCTTTGCCGTAATTTTGTTCATAACGGTACTCCGCTGCAACGGCATTACGGCGATTCACTGAATAAACGGCTTCCGCCTTATATTTCATCTTATCGCCGAAATGATTGGTCGCCAACACTTTCTCCGCTTCGGCAATAAGCCGCCAATTGCCGTAATCTGCAAAAACACCGGCCGTCCAACCAATCCCGCCAATCGTATTATCCGGCAGAATACCGCCGTAACCGGCAAAAGCGCTGCCCAGAAAATAAAACCAGATTTCTTCATTCAACGCCACCGTCGAACCGCCGCCGATTTTAAAATTAAAAACATACCCCTCTTTTTCGGTCCTCGGATTCATCTCCCGTTTTACATCCGCATTAATCATATAAGAAACTGGCTTAAACATGGCATCGACCGGCGATAAAGACTTAATCCCAACCAAATCAAACTGCTGTAATACCGTTTTGTCGGAATTATCATAGTGCCTGAGCTTCGTATTCAAAAAATTAATTTCGGCACCGCGCAAAAAACCATAATTGTCATCACTGAGCGAATGATAAGCCGGCCGGTAACTGACCTCCTGAAAAGCCTCTCCGTTACGAAAACCGATACCGGCCTCAGCCCGCATGGATCTGTGCGAGAACAAAGGGTTCTTTCCGTCCTCCAATTCCGGAATCCTGCCGGCACCGGCAATTTTGTTCCGCGCCAGCAATGCCTTAAAACTGCGCTGTCTGTAATCGGAAAGCTCCAACTCGTGCGCCACATACTGATACTGCACATATTGATAAGCCGTCTCCAGAACATCGGCTTTGCTTCCGTCATCGTCAAGCCCGTTCAAAGACCAGTCCTGTTCTTTGATTGCGGCCAGATAAGCTTCTTTTTCTTCCGGAGTCATCTGTTTGTAACGATGCCTGATTTTAGCCTGCCGCGACGGCCGGTAATTAATGCTTTTTACCAATCCGGAGCGGGAATATACGGCCTTGACCGTATCCAGCGGAATAGCCTGAACCGGAAAGTCGTCCGCCAGTTTCAGGCTCGGGCGCACGGCATCAAGCGTTTCCATCAACATATAAGAACAATTGCGCGTAAAAAAGTAATAGCGGCTCTGGGCATGTCCCGTTTCCCACAAATGCGCCACAAACAAATCCAGTTCTTTAGGCGTCAAATCCAGATTAATTTCCCATATATCACGATTCTCAATATTGTTGTAAGTATTAATCACGTCATAATAAGGCTTGACCGTAAATCCGCCGTAATACCCGCCGGTCAGACCGAGAACCGCAAACAAAACGCTATTTTCCTGCCCTGCGGTAAAAGCACCGTAATTTGCTCCGTGCGCCAAAAGCTGCGTTCCCTTGCGCGCCGTATCAATCCGCAAAAGCGTATGCCCGAACAAAGAAGACGGATTGTTCATATAGGCATCGGTAAACAGCAGCGTCACGCCGGAAGGCTGCAAATCTTTGCGGAATTGTTCATATTCCGCACATTTCGGAAAATTTGCCGATGTCAGACCTTTTTGCTTCAAAAAAAGATAACGCGCCGGAAAAAGGCAACGTTTACTATCGTCACTTTCAAACAAAGCCGCGGTTGCAGCCAACTCGGCTTCGGGATTTACCTTTCCGTCCGAGACCAAAAAGAAATTTTCGGAGTCAATCGTGCTTTTATACAATCCGCCACCCTGCGGACGATAATGTCCGAGCGCCAGCCATTCATCGGAATAAGCCGCATTTTCGTCGGCATGAACAGAAAAAACGAATAAAAAAACAAACGCCCAAAGACAACAAACAAAAATTTTCATCATCAAATAACAAAACGGCTTCCGGCCAGAAAGCCGGAGGCCGCCTTGCCTCAATCATCAAAAGCCGTTACGCATTCTGAACCAGTTCCAGCAGATTCAACGTAACCTGAACTGCATCGGCATTTTCATCGGCAAACAAATAAGCAAAATTTGTTTTTGAAATCTCGCCCAGTTTTTCACTGTCCACATTCAAAATACCGGCCAGCGTATCAATGGTCTCCCCGCGTCCGGCAGCTGCATCCATAGCATATTGCTCCATATTGTTTTCCAAAAAAGCCAGCATCATTTTGCCTGTTCCGCCGGTCACGCGTCCGTTCGGATCACAACCGGAAGTTCCGAAAGTAATACCGAAAGTCTGGGTACCGAAAGAAGCGTTTGTCGTTGCAGCCAGCACCTGCGGACCGATACCGCTTTGACCGCGCCAAGCCATGGAACCCAAACCGCAGCCCGTGCTGTCAACCGCGGCTGCATTAGAAGCCGCCATCATTATGCCGCCCATCATCATAGCGGCCAGAGATAATTTTTTCATAAATGCCTCCAGTTAAAAGTTACTCTTGATTTTTAGCACAAATAATAATTTTGTATAGTATATTTTTTACGTTATACCGCCATAAAAGATTTCGCTTGAAAATATAAAAAAGCATGTTATATTGAAGAAAATTAAGAATTAGGCAGGCTGTGATAAGGTCATACTTATCGCAGTCTGTTATTTGTAACCAGAAAAACAGGTGAGTGAAATGGAAAAATTCCCTTTAACCAAACAAGGCTATATTGCTCTTGAGGAAGAGTTGAAACATCTCAAAGGCGTTGACCGCCCCAACATTATCGCGGCCATTGCTGAAGCGCGTTCTCATGGTGATTTGTCTGAAAACGCCGAATATTCGGCCGCTAAAGAGAAACAAAGTTTCATTGAAGGACGCATTCAGGATCTGGAAGCCGTTTTGAGTCGCGCTCAGGTCATTGACGTTGCCAACACCAAATCCGACGTAATCCGCTTTGGCGCCACGGTTCAGGTTGTTGATGAAGATAATGACAACGAAAAAACTTATCAGATTGTCGGAGATTACGAAGCTGATATCGAGAAAAACAAAATCTCTCTGTCTTCTCCTCTGGCCAAAGCCCTGATTGGCAAAGAAGTCGGCGACATTGCCGAATATGTTGCCCCCGGCGGTAAAAAATCTTTTGAGATTTTGGAAGTCAAATACATTTAAAACCCCAAAACAAACCTTATATTAAAACCGGTTCTAAAAAAACCGGTTTTATTTTTCAACCAAGGAGCATACAACATGGAAAACCTGTCTACACCTCATAGCAACGACCTTCCGAAAGAAACAATCTGCTATTGTACCCCCGAAGAATGTGACTGTACCGTAACCAGAGAAGAAAAAGAAATGAATAAGACAGAACAGGAAAATTGTAAATATGTACTGGATTATGACAACAAATGCGACTGCCGCGAAGACGACAACTGCGGTTGCACCTATCCCAACAATCTGCCGCAGGACTTTAAACAAGAATGTAAAGAAGGTCAAAACTGCACTGCACAACAATCAGATACATATAAGTAACAAAAAAAACACCCCGAGGCAACCGCCGGCTTGCAAAAACCGGATAATTATTCTATGTAATAAGAAAAAATTATCGGAGAAAACGCTATGGCTCAATACAAAACCCCTGTTCTCATCATCGGTTCCGGCCCTGCCGGCTATACCGCAGGTATCTATGCCGCCCGCGCCGGCCTGAAACCCCTCATCGTTGCAGGAGAACAAATCGGCGGACAATTGACCATTACCACGGATGTTGAAAACTACCCCGGATTTCCGGAACCGGTCAACGGCAGCGAACTGATGGAAAGAATGAAGCAGCAAGCCGTAAACCTCGGTGTAGAATTTGTTGAAGATAAGATTATTGAGGTCGATTTCAAACAACACCCTTTCAGTTGCAACTCGGAAAACTACAACCTTTTCACCGCTGATTCCGTCATTATTGCTACCGGCGCCTCGGCACGTTGGCTCGGACTGGAAAGTGAACAAAAGTTTCTGGGGTTCGGCGTCTCTGGTTGCGCCACATGTGACGGATTTTTCTACCGAGGCAAAAACGTTGCCGTTGTTGGCGGCGGCAACACCGCAGCCGAAGAAGCACTTTATCTGACCAACTTTGCACACTCGGTTACCCTTATCCACCGCCGAAACAGCTTAAGAGCAGACAAAACCATGCAACAACGCCTTTTTGACAATTCGAAAATCACCGTTGAATGGAATTGTGTTATTGAAGAAATTCTCGGTACGGATAGCCCAAAAGCCGTTACCGGACTGAAACTGAAAAACATCAAAGACGACAGCACCAAAGAGCTGAAAGTGGACGGTATATTTATCGCCATCGGCCACCACCCCAACACCGAAATTTTCAAAAACCATTTGGAATTGGACAACAGCGGCTACATTGTCACCAAACCCAACAGTTGTGAAACCGGCATTGCCGGAGTATTTGCCGCCGGAGACGTTAAAGCGCCGGAATTCCGACAGGCTGTTATTGCCGCCGGTTCGGGCTGTACGGCAGCCTTGGAAGCAGAACGCTGGTTGAACAGCCACAACGGCTGATACACAGAAAAAACTTCCGCAATATTGGATTTCTGCAGAGTCGCAACATACATAAATATTCTGCCTCACGTTTCCGCATTTTAAGTATTCTTTTTAACAGTTACAACTTTTACATGGTAAAAAGAATCCAAATTAAAAAAAAACAAAGAAAAATATGAGCCAATCTCAAAAAGGCACTTGTCAAAGCGTCTTTTTTTGTCTATATTAAAAATGATGTTTAATTTTTAATATAAATTATTATGGACAATAAAAAATTAGAGAGCGCAAACCAGAGTAATCAACAGTCTTTCAGCTATGCTGATTTGCAGAAGTACAAAACGAAAATTGAAGGGAAAGATCATGTTCGCAATGACGAAATCAAGAGATTCCTTACTCTTGACATAGATAACCTTTCAGAAACGGACAAGAAAAAAATCGTTGCTCTTTTGAACAAAAAGAACGATTACGCAAAATCAGCCGTATTGTACAATCTGTTGCTTCACAAAATTGCCAACTCTCACAATGACACCCTCAAAGCCAAGGCTATGCCTTTCGCCAAGAAATATGGTGTTGAAACTTTGTTGACAGCCTCAAAAGAAGAAGTTGAGGCTTAATAAAATTATTAATAAAAAAAATATTATTAAAAAAATGGCACAGAAAAAAGAAAAAACTGGAATCAACGTGACAGTCAAAGTAACAAAACAAAATGTTACCTCCAAAATTCAGGCCCAAATCAAAAAAAGAGAAGAAGCGATTAAAGCCAGTCCTTATGCCTGCGACGACATCGCTGATAAAGTTGCAAGAGAAGTCTCCAAAAAACAAATCGAAGATTTCGCTGCACAGTTGAGAGCCCGAAGAAAAGCTTACGTTTTTTCAGAGATGACCGCTGAAGATGAACAAAAAATGCGTCTGACTGCCAAGGAAAAAGAAATCCTTAAAGGAATACTCAGCAATGTGAATTACTGCGCTTTTCCCTATTCAATCAAAAATATCCTGATTGAAGGTTTCAAATACCCTGAACAAGAAATCCGCCACATGGTCAGAGATTTCGCGGCATCGGAATTCAGGCAAACAGATTCTCCCGTCATCGGTTTAGATCTGTGGATTGACTTACTATCGCGTGAATATGTGTCCGATACCGGATTCGCATTTCTGCGGGATCATGTCAAACTTCTGAAAAAGCACTCCGGCAAGGTTCTTTACAAATATATCCAAAATGTAAAAGACCGCAACCATAGTGAAGAATCGGAAGAATTGTATCAGGAAGTACTGAAGTTATATAAGTAATTCCGCCTTTCTTGTTTCCCCTCCTGAGTTTCGGCTCTTGAGGGGAAACCTTTCTTTGCCACACTAAAATACAACAAATATGAATACCGGTATGATTAACACGCTGCTTCTGTCCCCGATGTCTGACCAACAGACATTGCAGCTGACTCGGTTTATCCGTCAGGGAATAAGAGGTGAAAAAAAGCTTCAAAGAATTTGCTGTTATGCCTTGGAACAGATTTTTGCCATGCATCCGCTCAACCCAAAATGGCTTGGCATTTTATTTTCCGTTTCCGAACTCTCTTTTGTTCTGAAAATTCTGGGAAAATACAATCACCAAATCCGACAGGCAAACTTGCAAACTGTCTGCTATCGTTACCTGAAAAAGATAAAACAAGACTATCTTGCGCTTCTTTTTCTTTAATCTGCCAAAAAACACCGTTTAAGCTTAAACGGTGTTTTTTATTTTTCTTAGACACAAAAAAATTATTGCCAAAAAACTGTAATAATGCTAAAATCAATTTCTAAATTAAATATTATTATAAAATAACAATTAAAATTAATATTATGATACCGAAAAGAAAATTATCTCTGAAAGAAGTAACAGTATTTTCCAATATGGAAAGAACCAGCCGCAAACTTGTTTATTTTGAACTCGCCAACGGCATGTCTTTTTCAGATGTTTTGGAAAAATATTGCGACATCATTGCCTTTGAAAAACAAATAAAAAACCAATGGGATCAAGAACTTCTCCGTGATTTGTCTGCCGGTAAATTTGACGGCTACATCCTTACGCTCTGCCAAAAGATTCAAATAAAAATCAATTGGCCGCAGCTGAAAAAAGGCAAACGCGTCAAACAAGTTTATCTTCGGGCCGTTAATTATCGCAACCGCTTGCAATTTCAAAAGACACCGAGCAGAAACGCAGAACTTTTTTGCCGGATATGCAAAGATTATTTGCAACGCAAAGACGAATTTAACAAAAAACTTTCTGACTTAATAAGCCGGAATGTCCCCGTCGAAACAATTATCCGGCAAATGACTGACGAATATGCTGCAGAAGATGCAAAAAAGAACGCCAAAAAGTTTCTGACTTACGCTCTTCAGTATACCAGACACGAATTCAAAGTCAAACAGCCCGTAGCTCCGGCATTGATCGAAATCGCACTTAACAAAGATTTTATAACAACGCCAGACATTTTCGAACAACAAATTGACATCATTTGCCAATCTTATGAAGCATATGAAAATTCATCAATAGCAATTGAAGTCAAAAAAATCTGCTACGATTTTATCGAAGCCGCATTTTTAAAATATGAAAAAGTCGATGCCCGCCTGTTGAACTTCCTGTTTTTAGGCAATTGGATAAGCGTTGAAACAAGCAACTTGTTATGCCGCGCTTTCAAAGTCATAAAAAATCGCGAACTAAACTTCTTTGTCTTTGAAACAATTAAAAAGATGTATACAAAAATTGATCTTTCACAAGAAGAAAGATTGTCTGAATCAGAAAAACTGATTTGTACCTTGTATGAAATCTTTAAGTATGAATAACTTACTCCCTGCCGATTTAAGCGGCAGGGATTTTTTTATCTCGTTCCCTGACCATACTTCCTTTCCGGCTTTCTCTTTCTTCTATTTTTCCCGCACCCCTCCTCTCATTTTTCGCTTTTTCTCTCCTCATTCCTCTCCTCCTACCCTTCGCAGTTCTCCCTTTCTCTACTCACCTGCCTGCTTTCTTTATCTCTTTCCTCTCTTTCCACCCCGCCTCCCCCTTCTATCTTATTCTACCTCCCTCTTTCACCTCGCACTTTACCCCTCACTTCATCCCTCTCCTCTCCCATCTTTTCTTTCTTTTAATCCCCTGCCACTCCTCACTTTGTTCCTCTCTTCTCATCCCCGCCCTCCTTCTTTGCACAATCCGCTTCTTTCATCCCCTCCCCATTCTCCTCACCCCATTTTCTCCTCCCTTCACCTTTCTTCCCTTTTCTCTCACTCTTTTTTTCTCCCCGCTGCCCATAATACTTCCCTTTTTCTCTCCGCCGCCCCAATCTCCCTCTATCTTTTTTACACAATCATCTTTTCTCATCCCCGCCGTTTTCCTTACTCCCGCTTTTTCCTTCCCCTTCCCCGCTACGCCTACCCTAATTAGCCAAAATCCCTCTGCTTTTCCCACCCTGCTGCCCAAAATCTCCACCTATCTTTTCATTATGTATTGACTCTTGCATTTTCTTGTGCTATAGTGACATTAGTATTAACCATTCTGGGCACGCTGCTGTTCAGATAAAGAAAAAAGCAACCTGCTCGGCAGGCGGCCGAACGTCGGCAGCGATCGGTTTATACAGTGCCTTAGAGACCGCGGTGCTTCGGCGGTAATTTATGACGAAGTATGTGCTTTGAATGACAAAAAGAAAGAATTTTTATTAAGGGAGGAAGCCGATGAAAAACATTAACACTATGCTACACCTGAAACTAAACTCTGCGGTATCAGCCTTGGCTGTGGCCGCTGCTTTCTCGGTTCTCCTCCCGCCTTCCAATGCTTATTGTGGCGTCTGTTTCCTGCCTGACTGTCAGGATTCCGATACCTTGCACGGCGATGTAAACATGAATGTCAACAATGACACTGAATGGTGTGAGAAGAAAGGATACACCTA
>CAJUCZ010000004.1:0-88465 GCA_910585375.1 uncultured Alphaproteobacteria bacterium
CCACAATAAGCATTGGAAGGCGGGAGGAGAACCGAGAAAGCAGCGGCCACAGCCAGGGCTGATACCGCAGAGTTTAGTTTCAGGTGTAGCATAGTGTTAATGTTTTTCATCGGCTTCCTCCCAAAGCAAACGCACCCAGCGGGTGAGGCAACAAAAGCCCCGATCGTCTGTCAACAATGTGCCAAAGCTTTCGCGTTGCTTTTTTCTTTATCTGGGCAACCCAGTGCCCGGAATGGTTAATACTAATGTCACTATAGCACAAGAAGACGCAAGAGTCAATACATAATAAAAAGATGGGTGGAGATTTTGGACAGCAGGGTGGGAAAAGCAGAGGGGATTTTGGCTAAAGAGGGTGGGTGTAGCGGGGAAGGAGAAGAGGAGAAGGAAAGGAATGAGGCGGGTGGAAAAAAGGCGGTAAGGGAGAGGGCAAAAAATGTGAGACCGGAGAACAAACGAAGACGGGGAGAGACAGGAAAGCTGGGAGATGGTAACGGGGAGAAAATGGGAATGGCAAGAATGGGAAAAGGTGAGTGAGCAAGGGAGAACGGTGGGGAATGAGGGTGAGTGAGGAGGAGAGAAAAGGCGGAAAGCGAGGAGAGGGGAGAGAAAAAGGGAAGGGAAGAGAAAGTGGTGAGGGAGTGAAGAACGGCAAGAGAGAAAAGAGAAGATGATTGTGTAAAGAAAGATAGAGGGGGATTTGGGAGGGAGGAGAGGGGAGGCGGATATTGGGGATACAGCACAAACTGATCGCCGCCGAATATCGGCGGCGAGTCTCAGGCACCATACAAACTGATCGTTGCCGATGTTCGGCCTAGAAAAAGACGGCAGCACGTAATGAAACGACCGTGTCATAATCTGATTTTGGATTAAGCGCCGGTTTGATGTAAAACTGCACATCCGGTGTGATTGTCGCCCATTTTGAGATTCCCCATGCCCAATAGGCTTCCAGTACGGTCTCGTTCGGGCGGGCGGAAGCATCTCCGGCACCGGTCTTGTCAATTTTGTTATAAGCTGCGGCAAATCCGATCTGATCCAGCGGATTGCGGTCAAGCGGATTATTATAAACCGTACCGAGAACAAATGAAAGCTCTGCGAAAGCAGTACTGCCGGAAACGCCGTTCAAACGGGAGAAAACGGCCCATTTTTCCCCGATGTTCTGTGAGGCGTTTAATGACCAGCCATTTGTTGTCTGCGGCTGTTCTTTTACGGCCGGCTGATTATAAACCATAACGGAATATTGTCCGCTTCCCAGACCTTTGATAGTCGGCGTATAAGACAAAGAGGCAAAGGTCGTGTAATGTTCTTCATTCAAGTGATTTACCCGTACGCTGATACCGTCGATGTTCGTGGCATCCTGAGCGCCGAATGTAAAAGACCACTCATTGTTTGGTGCAATTTGGGCAAACATGCCGACGCCGGAAGTGGAGTAGGTCGATGTGGCATTTTGCGACAGGGAATAGTTGATGAAGTTGACCTGCTGGTTGGAGTCATAAGCCGTACCGTCAAAGTTGTACAACGGAAACTGACCGGCGCCTAGTGTCAGCCAGTTCCATTTTCCGCCAAGTTGGTAAGAATAATAGAGCTCGTCAAAAGCGTTTGAGGACGAGGTATAATCGTTAATAGAGGAGGCAACACCGATATTGTTTCCGATTCTCTCAGCGCTTGAACCGCCGTAGCGGGCAATGTTATAAGCAAAATTCAGCGTTCCTGTACCATATTCATTTTGAAAAGTTGTCCAGGTAAAAGACGGATAAATTATGGTTTGATAGGCCGTTTTTTTGCCATTCGGTGCCCCGCGCTGAGCCATATAAGAAATATCAACCGAGTAATCAAAACCGTAGTCTTTGCTGAGACGGTTTTTAAAATCGGTATAATCCTGCCCCAAATCAGTAAAATCATGATTGCGGCGGATATGGCCGGCCGCGGCACGTTGCTTGGCGGATTTCGGACGATGAACATTGATTGCGGCAGTGCTTTCATCATCGGACGGAATGTCTGCAACGCTGGCTTGAACATTTGTTGTCGACAAGAGAAGGGCGCAAGAAAAGACAGAGGTCAAATAGCCGGTTTTGAGTGTAAACATTTTTTCAATCCTTATCAGAAAAGTTAAATTTGAAAAAGTATATATAAGCAAAAAATGATAATTAAAGGCCCGAGAGAAAAATATTGACAAAAACGGCCGCTGCGCTATACTTACCAAAGTTTCGAGAATTATTAACAAAAATTATTAACTAAAAACAATGTATCATGAAAGAACTTGTTTTATGTGCTGAAACAGCAACTGATATTAAAAAAGAGATGTTGGATTTTATTGACAGTTTTGGCGTTCCCAAAACAAAAGTCGTTTGCCCGCCGCGTTTGGTTTATTTTTATCATGACAGAGAACGCAAAAACGTGTGGGCAATGACATTAAAAGACAAAGAACGCCGGTCATATCATGTTTTTCTTTATATTGACGGCGGCGTAATGACAATTGAGGTCGGCTTTTTCCGGTTTGTTCCGATTCCCGCAGGCACAACGCTTTCGAACGGAATAACCGGCGTGCGTTATAATGAGAACGGAGAACTGGAGCAAGTCTTGTATTGTTATCGCAAAAAACGCTCTTCCGTTAAGTCTGAAAATGACTATTACGGCATGGAAGCGGATAGTACGGAATATAAAGATAAAGTTGCTGAAACAGCCTGATTCTTTTAAAAAAAATAAAAAGCCTTGGATTAACCAAGGCTTTTTTCTTACATATTGTTGCGGTTTTTGGTCGAGAACGGCATGTATTGCCCGACTCCGCCGAAATATTTTTCAAAAAATCCCGGTTCCTGTCCGGGAGTCAACGTTGCATCGCTGCTGACGGCAACCTCCGTGCCTTCTTTCTTGTCAAGACGGTCAATATCTGCAACCTGATCATATTTGTCAAATTTCACGGTTAAGACATCTCGTGAAATTTCAGTCGGCTTAAAAAATGCTACCTGTTTGACTTCGGAAGACATGTAAATCCATGTGTTTTTATCAAGTGAAACCACGGAAGAGGGGGCACCGAGCAGGCTTAAGACCTCTTCTTTGCTTTGACCTGTTTTTAGCTGGGAGATTCGGTCGTTTGTCGGCATGTTCCCGTTATGCGATACAAACACATCGCTGGAGCAGGAGCACAACATTGCCGCGGTTAACATGCTGAAAAGTATTTTGTTTGTTGACATCTGAAAATCCTTGACGTTAATATCACAACAGTTTTTCCATATATAACATAAGGAAACAATTTATGCAAAATCTTTTTTCTTATCCTATAGAAGTAGACGGATTGTCCGCTTCGGTAAAAAAATATCGGATAAAAGCCTCACCGGAAGATTTAATTTATCTGAGCGAGGTTTTAAAGGTGCCGGCGGTAAAATCCTGCACAGCGGAAATTTTTCTGAAGCACAATCACCGTGAACACACATTAAACGTGACCGGAACGGTAAAGGCTGAACTGGAACTGACCAGTGTTGTCAGTCTGGAAAACTTTGACAAGCTTTATGAGGGCGGGTTTGCATTGCATTATGATACCAAGGCCACTTATAAGGACATTCGCGACATGGAACCGGAGTTTGACGATGATGTGCCAGATATTGTTGAAGACGGCAAAATCGATCTGGGGGATATTGTGATTGAGCAGGTTGCCCTGATGATTGACGACTATCCGCGCAAAGACGGCGAGGTCTTTTCTTTTGAATCCGAGTTTGATGCTGAAACGACCGAGGCGATGAATCCGTTCAATGTTCTAAAAAAATTAAAGAAATGACAATTTTGTGCTTGCAAAATGCAAAAATATTGGCTAAAAGGATTTCAAGAATTTCTAAACCTCATTAATTTAGTTGCATTTAAAAACTAAATGGTTTATTAATGGCTTTGAAAAAAGTGTAAATAACAATTAATTAGAGTATGAGAAAATGGCTACACCTAAAAAGAAAACTACTCCTTCCCGCCGCAATATGCGTCGTTCTCACGATGCATTGAAGGCAAATTCCTATCAGGAATGCCCGAACTGCGGAGAGCTGAAGAGACCGCATAACGTATGCGCTTCCTGCGGATACTATGATGGTAAAGAAGTTGTTGCAAAGAAAGCTACAGCTGAATAATTATAAAATTTATAATATATGGAGCAGATGTTGTCTAATACGAATAATCTGGTCATATCAATCGATGCAATGGGGGGAGATAATTCCCCCAGAGTCGTAATTGAGGGGCTTGCTCTGGCCGCAAAAAAAAATCCTGATGCCAAGTTTTTGCTGTTTGGCGATAAGGATAAAATCTCAGCCCATCTGAAAAATTATCCGTCATTGCAGGAAGTTTGCGAGATTCGCCATTCTGACGAAGTCGTGAGCAATGATGACAAGCCTTCACAGGTTATTCGCAACCGCAATACCAGTATGCACATGGCCATAGATGCTGTCAAAAACGGCGAGGCTCAGGCCGTTGTGTCTGCCGGCAATACCGGCGCCTTGATGGCAATCTCCAAGTTGGTGCTCCGTACAATCCAAAAAATCCATCGTCCGGCAATCGTCAGCATTATGCCTCACCAGTTTGGCAAATACGTTATGCTTGATTTGGGAGCAAATACCGAATGTGATGCCCTGAATTTGGCCGAATTTGCTCTGATGGGAGATATTCTGGCTCGTCATGCCCTCGGACTGGCGCGTCCCCGTGTCGCACTGTTGAATATCGGTGCCGAAGAAATGAAAGGCAAGGAGGAGATTCGTCAGGCTGCGCATTTGATTAAAACGTCCCGTCTTGATATTGATTTTATCGGCTATATTGAGCCGCATGAAATTCCCAACGGTGTGGCGGATGTTATTGTGGCAGACGGTTTTACAGGCAATATCGCGCTCAAGTCAATTGAGGGAACGGCTCGTTTGGTCTTGCGCTTGATGAAAAATTCGGTCAAACAGTCTTGGCTGGCAAAACTGGGAATGCCTTTTATGCTTGGCGCAATGCTCAAACTTAAAAAGACCATGGATCCGCGGTTGTATAACGGAGCCATGTTTGTCGGCTTAAACGGATTGTCGGTCAAAAGCCACGGCGGAACAGACGCCTTAGGCTATTCCGTAGCTGTCGGCAATGCCATTTCGCTGGTGCGCCAGAATTTTGTGGCAACTATCAGGGCAGAACTTGAAAAAGTTGATTTGGACGAACTTTCACAGGAAATTATCTATGACGCTTATTAGATCTGAAATCATCGGCCACGGACATTATCTTCCGGCCAAAGTTTTAACCAATGATGACCTTTCCAAAATGGTAGAAACCAATGACGAATGGATCAGCACGCGTACCGGCATCAAACAACGTCATATCGTAACTGATGAACTGACATCGGATATGGCTGTGGCTGCCGCTCGTAAAGCGATCGATTCTGCCGGAATTTCCGTTGAAGATGTTGAACTGGTGATTTGCGCCACGGTTACGCCGGACAATACCACGCCGGCCGTATCGGCTAAAATCGGCGGCAAACTCGGTGTAAAATCCGGCACGCCGACTTTTGATATTTCTGCTGCCTGCTCGGGTTTTGTTTATGCGCTGACAATGGCAGATAATATGATTCGTCTCGGTCAGGTCAAATGCGCCGTTGTCATTGGAGCAGAGAGTCTTTCTAAAATTGTGGACTGGACGGACAGAAACACTTGCGTCCTGTTCGGTGACGGCGCCGGAGCCGTTGTTTTGCGTGCATGTGAAGGAAAAGGAGATAAGACCGATACCGGTATTCTGTCTACCCGCATTTATTCGGACGGCAGTCACTATGACAGCCTGAAGTCTACCGGCGGTGTTTCTTCCACACAAACGGCCGGCTTTATTTACATGGACGGCAAAGAAGTTTTCAAATATGCTATCAATTCTTTGAGCCAGGCGGCGGAAGATGTTATGGCAGATGCCGGTGTAAAGGCAGAAGATATTGATTTATTGATTCCGCATCAGGCTAATATTCGTATTATCAATGGCGTCGGGCAAAAACTCGGCCTGCCGGAAGAAAAAGTTGTTGTCACCGTCAATAATCACGGTAATACCTCGGCGGCTTCCATTCCTCTGGCAATTTCAGAAAGTTTTGAAAGCGGCAAAATCAAAAAAGGTGATTTGGTCGTATTGACAGCCATGGGAGCCGGATTTACTTGGGGCGGTGTGTTAATCAGATTTTAAAAACAGTTTTTCTGTTTATTAATTTGCTGATTCGGCTTGTCATCAGGAATAAATTACGTTAAATATTTCATGCAAAAGAAAAGATATAGTATAAAGAATAAAATTAAAGGAAATTGAGATGAAAACAATTACTCGCGCAGATGTTGCTGAGACTATTTATGAAGAAATCGGTCTTTCCAGAAAAGACTCTAATGAAATTTTGGATATGGTTTTGGATGAAATCGTACAAGAGCTGGCTCGCGGCAATGACGTGAAATTGTCTTCTTTCGGTACATTTTCTTTGCGTGATAAAAAAGCGCGCTCCGGCCGAAATCCAAAAACCGGTGTTGAAGCTGTTATCAGTTCCCGCCGCGTGATTTCTTTCAAACCCTCTCAAACGATGAGAAAAATTATCAACGCCTGATTTTAAGGAAAACAAATGGTTGTCAACAAAAGTAAATCTGCTTTCAGAACAATTGCAGAAGTTGCGGAAGAACTCGGTGTGGCAACCCATGTCTTGCGTTTTTGGGAAACAAAGTTTCCGCAGATTAAGCCGATGAAAAGAAGCGGCGGACGCCGTTATTATCGTCCGGACGATGTGGAACTGGTCAGAACTATCAAAGAATATCTCTATGACAAGCGCTATACTATTGAAGGCGTGCAAAAACTCTTCAAAGAAAAAGGCGCCAAAAAACTGGTCGGCGAAGAAATTCAAAAAGACTTTTTTGAAGAAGTCGATAAAACGGCAATTGATGATAACTGTCGTGCCCTTGTCAGCGGTCTGGTTATGGAGCTGAAAGAAATCAGAGAAGAAATGCAAAAAGCAATAGAATTGGCTGCAGAATAATCATTAAAAAACATCGTATTAAATACGATGTTTTTTTGTTATATAAACTTTTTCCATTCTTGTAGTTTGTCTTCAAATTTGAAAGCTGCGTTGGCCGGACTGGTCGAAGGCAAAACATGGCATTCCAGTTGTTCTGCCAAAGCCGGATGAAATTTTTTAAAAAACTGAAAAGATTTCTGACCGTTAAACAGCATTTTTTGAACCGACGGATATTGTTTCAACAATGTTTCAAAATCATTGGGAACTTCTGACCTGATATTGCTGTCCAGACTGCCGTCCCGCTCGCAATATTGCAAGTTGTCCCACAAGCCGATGCCCTGTGACAGCAGACAGGCTTTTTTTTCCTCATAACTTGAAAACGCCGTCCCGTTATTAAACAGCCTGGCCATAATCAGCCAAAAGGCATTGCGCGGGTGAGCATAATACTCGCCCGCTTCCAGAGAAGCAATGCCGGGCATCGTCCCGATAACCATAACTTTTGTGTATTTATCAATCAGCGGTGCGAAACTATGCGGCATATAAAACCTCCTGCATCATATTATTTTCTTTACATTTTCAGTTGTTGTTCATACTATAATCAATTATAATAGTCAAGTTGAAGACAGAAACACTATATAAAACAGCGGATTATCGCAAGATTGAATGTGTTTTACATCTTTGGTCTGCGCTTTGTAATATTCTAATGTTATAAATAGAAGGAAAAACAATGAATACAATTGAACGCGTTAAACAATATCAAAAAGATTTGGCAGATTCAAATAATCATAAATTTAGTATAACGGCATTTCTGTTGGGGCCGGTTTATTTTCTCTATTATGATCTGGGTGTAGAAGGCGTGGCATTTTTCTTTTTGCCGTTGGTTATTTTTTTGCCGTTGACTTTGTTAGGATTTGGTTGGGAAGCTTTCTGGCTGATTTTGTTTTTGTGTGAAGTTGTAGCCGGTTTTTATGCACCGTCAAAGATCAGATCAGCCAAACAAGTTTATATTGAGCGTTTTAAAAATGCTGATCCTGATGCTGATATAGCCTATTTTTCGGTCTCTCCTGCTCGGTTGGTACTGTTGAGTTGGTTGAGCGGCGGTCTTTATGAAATCTATTGGGAATATAAAAATTGGTGCTTTATCAGGAGTAATACCAAAGAAGATATAACGCCTGTGTGTCGTAGTTGGTTATTTGGTATATTTTTTATCTATCCTTTATTTTTGCGGATAAGGAAAAGTGCTGAAAAATATGTAAAAGTTTCTTCCGGTCTGATGTGGTATGGATTAGGCTATTTAGTATTATGGATTTTTCAGTTGTTTATACAACGGGGAATTAATAGCGGAATGAATGGAATATGGTTCTCCATCGGATGTTTGGTAACCAGCCCGTTATTGCTGTTGCCCTATCAAAAACAGATAAATGAATACAATCAATTTATTAAACCGTCGGAGCCGCAACAAAAAAAACTTTATTTTGGAGAAGTTCTTACCGTTATAATCGGTATGCTTTTATCAGTTTGGGGAGCTGGAATAACGTATTCTGAAAATAAAGTTGCTAATGCATTAAACAACTTTAATGACGATAAACAAATGGTTATCGGTTATCTGGGCGGAAGTTATTTGCGCCATACGGAAGGCTATGGAGAAGTGTGCGCCAATCTCGGTACGCCGTTGCAAAAATATCCGCAGCGTTTTAAGGATGTTTATCGGTGCGAATACCAAGATCTGGCAGATGTACTTTCTGCACAAGGGCTGTCAATGGAAGAATTCATGAATGAAATGAAACAAAGTCTGAAAGATATTCTGCCGTCGGGAGCAGAAAATAAATTAAGCCAGATACGTCAGCAGCTGATTATTTCCGTGATGGCAGAAAAAGACAAGGTTCCGCCGGAAGATGTGGAGTGGAAAGATGAGTATGCGGAGATTCTGCCGCTTAACCGTGTATGTGAATTTCTTGATAATGATCCGGAGTTTGTCTTTTGGGAAAAAGATGAAATAGAACAAGCCGTCAAACAGCTTAAGAAATAAGGTATTCAGTATTTGAGGGCGATACCGGAAATAACGGTATAGCCTTTGTTATTATCATTGGAGTTGCGGCTCAGGCCCTTGGAGTTGATAAAACCGTTGATCAGAAATAGGTCAAAATAACGGTTAAGGGCAAAACGATTCTCCTGTACGAGTAAGTCGTCACGGTGGCGCGTATTTTCAGCTTCTGTATGCAGATAAGCCAGATTTGTTTTGAAGCGCCCGAAGTCGTAACCGATTCCAAAATCCCAGGCCTGTCCTTCGCGGTAGTTATCAAAAAACGCCGGCAGGTATGGTGAAAGAGCCTGAGTGGAAATCGGATTGCGCTTGCCGTCAATGTAGGATTTTTTATAAGATGCGGAAATATGAAATCCGCCGGAAATCCATTTTGCTCCGATGCCCCATTCTTTATCCGTGCGGTTAAACATGCCGTAAGCGCCGGAGGTATAAAACGTACCTGCCGGCAGCTTCCATTTGTTAAGCATAGCGGCAGTATAGCCGTCTTCGGTTGTCTGATAATGTACATAGCGGCTGATCATACCGCGGCGGTTGGCATTGTCCGGCGTGTAACTGAATCCGAATTGGGTGTTGGCAATTTCCGGCGTAAAATAATTGAATTTCAGTGCGCGGCCGTCGTCCAAAATATGGGTAGATTTCTGCGTGGCAAATTTCACGCTCTTAAAACGGTTTTTCCAGTTGGTGCTGGAGAGAAAATAAGTCAGATTGCTGTCTTGCACACCAATCCATGATATCTTGCCGGCTCCTTGATGCAACAGATAGGCGGCACTATAACTGTATCCGGCAGTAAAACGGCCATAATCGCGCTTCTCGGCTGACAGATAAGGATAAAAGCGCCAATCGCCTTCCGAATAATCTTTATAATGCTGGCGATAAACAATTGTGTAATTGGCATGGGCGCCTATACGGCTTCCGTCAGGCGTCAGATAAATGCCCTCAGCTCTCCCGTCTGCCCGAAAAACAGAACGGTTAGGCATATTCTTAAGGTTGTTCCTGTCCCTTGTTTCCATAATGCCGTAATATTGTCCGGCAAGTCCGGATTGTGAAAACGCCCAATTGTCAGCCCGCGCCCAAAAAGGCAGGACAGAGACAAGGCTGGCCGGCAAAATAAAAAAACTCATTTTGCCTTTCTTTGTTCGCATATTGATAATGATAAACCTTCCGTTTTGACAATATATAAAAATATACCGGCCAAACCTGAAAAATGTCAAGTCTGATAACAAATAAATTAAAAATGATAAAAAACTTGAAAATAATAAAAAACTTGAAAATAATAAAAAACTAAAAATGCAGATATATTGAGTAAATACAATGATAGTTTAAAATAAATGTTTTTTTTGTATAAAATTTTGACTATTTTTTGAAAATACCATTGACGAAATTTTAATTTTATGCTACTAATATAAACATCACGGATAAAACCGTGAAGCATCTGAGAAGGTGCGGGGCTGTCGAAAGCTCTTATGTACTGTGGTGTTGGATATAACATCGTTAATTTGCCGTCTGTAAAATCAGGCAGTAATAAATATATCCCTGATTATGTGACGCGTCCATGGTCGGGGAGCCTTGAATACATGTTCAGAAGCCTGCCCAGCAATTGAGGGCAGACTTTAAAAATTCAGGGAGACATGTCAGTACATATGTTTTTCGAACTCTCCGGCCACCTTCTTCTGAGGTGGTTTTTTATTACCCCGGAGAAGACAATGTATACAATTATTTTTTCTCACATCTTTTCTGTCCGGAAGTAAAAGCCGTCTCTATGCGTTTAACATATTGAACGGAGAAAAAATATGAATAAAGAAGAATTACACTTTTTTCTGGGGGGAAAAGATTTGGAAATGGCAGCAATTAAAACTCTTTTGGAAAAAGAGAATGTAGCTTACAGTGATGCCGGGCTGGCATGGGGAGCTTCGACATCTAAATATGGTGATGAAATCAGCAAAGTATCTTCAAAGGGCAAAACCCCGGTTCTGGTGGAGTTGCAGGTTGATTCACCCCTGCCTGAGAATATTATCAATATCGACCACCATAACGACAGAGCCGGAGAACCGGCATCTATTCTGCAAGTTTGCGAAACGCTTGGAATTCAACCTACACGCACAATGCAACTGATTGCAGCTAATGACAGCGGATATATTCCGGCAATGAAAGCTATGGGCGCCACACCGGAAGAGGTTAGTCAAATTCGGCTGATGGATCGTCAGGCACAGGGAATTACTGCCGAGCAGGAACAGGAAGCCGAACGCGCAATTGCTGAAAAAGAAGAAGTTTACGGTGTAACGGTGGTTCGAATGAAGCATTCCAAAACGGCAACGGTAACTGATCGTTTGTTCGATGAAAATAAACCACAAAATTTGTTGATATTTTCAGAGGACGGCGAAGTTAACTATTTTGGTAACGGCCTTATTTGTAAAGAGCTGCAAGGCAACAAAACAGGAAAAGATGAAAACGGTTATGACACCTTTGACCATTTTGGTGGCTGGAATGGCGGTACAGGGCTTGGTAAAAGTGATGGCACGGCTTTTTGGGGCGGATATCCCAACCATGCCGAAGTGCTGAAATTTGTTATCAACCGCAACCGTGAGCTTAACCAGAAAGAAAAAAGCGCGCCGCAGCAGGATATGATAATGAAAAGTATTATTAAAGATTTCGGAAACCGCAGCCGTTAACAATATGGAGGAACCGGAGCTATCCGGTTCCTCACCGCTGCTGGGCGGTTTGATGCACAGCAGCTGTAAACTGCCCCAATTTGCAGGAGAAGAATTATGACTGATAATGAATTACTAACATGGCCGATATTTTCGGCAAACCAAGATGAAGTGGCAAAGGCTTTAAAAGAAAAAGGTTACACGGTAAAAAAGATTTGGAAAAAGGTAAGCGGTAGCGATTCTTTACAAGAACTGTATTTTGAAATATCTGTTGCGGATGATGTTATCAGCAAAGAAGCCATTGATGCCGTTAATAAAGATATTTCAGAATGTTCCGAGCACGTGAAAAATTATAAGTTAAAACAAATTGACAATGAATTTGAAAAAAACATCCTTGATAAGCAAGGTATTTTATCTTTTATAAAATATAATAAATATCAGAAACCTCAGCCACAAAAAAGATATTATCAAGATAAATATGACTACTGGTTTTCTGTAACAAGTTTTGATGACGGCAAAATATTTCTTGCAGATAGAGAAAAGTTGGAAAAAAATAAAGACCAAGCCATAGAAATTGTAAGGCCTGATTTGTTAACTACAAATATTGAAAAAGAGTTGAAGGATAAAGCATATGAGGCAAAGTTAACTTTAAAATACAAAGAATATGACCATTTTACATATATTGTTAAAGGCCATGAACTGGAAAATGTCTTTTGGATGGATTTGGACTTATCCAATCCCGAAGATATGCAAAAAGCCTTAGCGCAGGATTCTTTGCGCTGGCCATCGTTCAGTGCTCTAGACAAAGAACTGGCCGCAAAGCTTGAAGAACACGGATATATCTGTAGAAAAGTCGGCCGAAGCGGTTTTGACAGCCGTAATCGTTTTAATGTCATGACCCAGGACGGCAAGCTGACTTCCGAAGTCTTAGAGCGGCTTAAACAGGAAGTCAATAATTGCCGAAAGATTTTAGCTGAGGAGAAAATTCGCGCTTTTGACCAATATTTTGATGAGCAGTCACCGGATAAAAATAAGGTTTATTCTGTGGTTGAGAATGGAAATGATTTTTATTTAACCCGCACCCAAGATTCTGAAAAATATGACACGATTGCCTCTGACATTGTTGCGTTCACGGCAGACCATCGTAGAAATGTAGGACATACTTATAAAGAGCTGCTTATTCATAAAGAACGAATCAAAACTGATAAGCGCCATGTTATTACTTTTGAGGTTCCGCAAAAGATGATCGGGCGCATTATCGGCAAAGGAGGGGCAAATATTAAAGCGCTGGGGCAGAAATATGGCAAGCATTTTAAGGTTATTCAAGATCCCGGAGAGATTTACAGAAACAATTTGACAGAGCTGCACGAGACCTTCTCAACTATGTTGAACAACGGAACCGCTTTGTCATTTGACCTTAGTTTATCCCAATATCCGTGGCTGAATGAAAAAGATAAAAAAGAACTGCAGGAAAAGTTTACCTCAGCCGTCATTGAAAAAGACAAACAACGGGAGAAAGAAGCGCAGCTCAAACATGAACGCGATATTTATATTGTAACATCTAACGTTATGTCTTATTTAGGAGATATGACTTCTCTGCCGGAAAATGAGGTTGTCCTTAAACTTGCAGAGTTTTTGCGGAAGAATAAAGACAATACGGAGATTATTCCGGTTCAGCCCAATCGTGAAGAACTGGAAACAATCAAGCAGAAAGCATTTGAAACCAGAGAACGGGAGATAAAAAGGCAACAGGAGCTAAAAGAAGCCGAACATCGTTATTTTATGGATGCTGTTCATAATCAAATGCTGCGGGTTTTAGAAGAAACAGGAAAAGTAATAGAAGCAGAAAAGCTGACCCAATTCATAAACACAAAATTTGAGGGTAAAGATCCGGTTCGGCTGCAAGAACTTAAAAAAGAAGCATTCGAGGAACGTGCTGAAAAAGAGCGGCAGTTTCCCCAAAAAGTAGAGAAACTGCGCGAGATTTATTATAACGTAATTGCCGCTGAAATTACCAATCGAAACGGAGAAATTATTCGTCACGCCTGCGAAAGCAATGGATCAGCCAGCAGAGTTTTCAACGCGTTGTATGATCAGGCCGAAGAAGCCGGATTGAAAGAAGAATTTTACTTTATCAATATTGCAGAAACTCCACAAGATGACAGTGAGGCCGAACTTTACCGGCATAATGTCAAATTCATGGAACAATTTGTGGTTCAAGATATTGAGGAAAACGGCGGCTATTATGATTCGGATGTTTGCTTTTATATTTCGAAATCGCTGAAAAAGGAAACGGCAGCAGAGATACTTCCCATACAAAAACAAACAGAAGATGTTCCTTCGGAGCCGCAAATCAGCTTGAAAGAAGCCAAAGCTCAGGCCAAAGGCCAAAAGAGTAAAGGGAAAACCAATAATCTGGCCGATTTGGCGATGCTTCTTAACGGCGGAAAAGGCAGTCGTTAAAGTACGGAAAGAATACTCGGTTTTATGCAGAATGCAAACCTGAATTTATAATAAAAAATTTTTGTTCTTGATCTCAAACAGATAACACAGAACAGAATGACACCGATTAAAGGAGTGAAAAATGGATTGATATAAAAATACGTTCTATTTTAGAAAAAGCTTTCAACGAAGACGGTTGTACTCTTTATAGTTGTTAACTTTTGCAAATATATATAGCGCCTCGTCTTCAAAAATGAGGTGTTCTTCTGCCTGCCAGAACCTTGTAATGAGCCGGCTTCCTCCGCTGCTTCAACTCCAATCTTAGCCAATAAAAAAGCTGTTCTTTATGAACAGCTTTTTTTGAAGCACTTTTTGTGTCTGCGATACCGGAATAAATTGACCGCTACCGCTGTGCGGTTGGTCGGGATGACTGGATTTGAACCAGCGGCCCCTTGCACCCCATGCAAATGCGCTACCAGGCTGCGCTACATCCCGAAATTTTATAAAATCTAAGAATATTCTATACGGCTTTGCCGGCAAAAAAGCAAGCATTATTTTTAATTATAAATGAAATATTGCACATATAAATAAAGAATGTTACACTAAACATAATTCAGAGCATAGTTTTACAAGGAAAATCATATCATGTCATTTTTTATGTCGGTAGGCCGCCATGAATCTTATGAACGCCATGGAGCCAAATATCCGATTACGCCATCGGGAATAGCAGATGCCTGGCTGAGTGGTCCGATTCTTGAGGAACAATCCGCACCGGTAGACGTGATATACACGTCGCCTCTGCCTCGGGCGAAAGCCACGGCTGTCGCGCGCGGCATGTCAATAGGATGTTTGAATATTATAATCAGTGAAGCTCTGCACGAAAACGCTGTACCGTTGGATGTGCTGAAATTTCAAAAACAAACGCTTTCAGAAGCGGAGGCTGCCGGCATTAAACATATTCACCTTGTAACCCATCAGCCGGTTGTTTCAATTCTGGGCGGTTCTTATTCCGTGCCGCCGGGAAGCATTTATCTTTATAAGGGAGAAAGCTGGCAGGATATTATGCAGCGCAGGGCAGAGATTATGTCGTTGCCTTCTGTGGAAAGGTTGCTGTATGTTCTGCAGTTTGAGAAGCCTGAAGCTTTTGACCGTATGTCTGTACGCTATGCCGGATTAACGGCTTTGGCGCAAGAGCATGGAGGTTCTTTTGAAAGCCTTTTGTCGGCTTATGCTGCTTCAAACCCGAAAATGATAGCGGCACAAAGGTTTTCCGGTCGATCCCGCTAATTTTTATTGACCGTTTTGCCATAAATTTATCTACATGATTTGTATTTTATTTGACATCAGGCTCTAAAGTTATAAATTAACCTCACAAGTTAAATTATTTATAATCTTATTATATATGAATATACAAATAGAGTTGAAGGACGTAGTCGGCTTGCCGGAATTGTTATCAGAAGATGATAGTGGCAATGCTTATAAGAAAAGGGTTTTTTCCATCATTATTCGTGAACAGACTCTGTCTCTTGGCGAAAATCATGTAAATAATGCCCTTAACATCGGCAACAGCTTTAATCCGATATTGGGAAACTGCCGTTTGAATAAAGAGCCGCTGATAAATTGGAAACATCTGATAAAATCTTTAATCTGCTGTGACTATCATAATCCGGTGATTAAAAAGAAGATTCAGAAAGTGCTTGGTCAAATGGAAGAGGTGGAAAGACTTAAGATACTGTTATCCGGTCTCGGATATTTTACCTTTCGGGACTGGCGCCGCCGCACGGCATTACTGCGCAAAAAACGAAAAATATTGCGGCAGAAAGTAGATTTTAACGTTTTTGTTGCTATGGCCATTATGGTTTATGAACAGAAGAAACTGGGAACGGGAGTAGAGTTTTTACAGGAATTGTGCGTCTGTTATGCTTAAAACAAAAACCCTGACAGAAAGGTCAGGGTTTTTGTTTAGTCATTAATCGCTTTTTGAATATTCTTACGCAGTGAAACCAAATTGTCATCTGCACAATGCTTTGCTACATAATGCCCTTCGGGCGTTGCGGCTTCACGAAAATACTCAATGATAAACAATCTTGCGGAATACGTCAGCCCCAAAGAATTGTGTTTTCCGCTTTCTATCAGGCTCAATAAGTCATTTTTTGTAATTTTTTCAATATCACAAACTTCTTCCAAGGCTTCCCATTCTTTATGACACAAACGGATGCTTGTTCTTCTGTCGTTGATCATTACAACTTTATTAATAAGTTTAGTCATCATCTCTTTCGTACCATCATCGTTTTTATTATAATACTTTCACAATACACAAATAAAAAGGAAAATACAATTTAAAAAAGAAAAATATGGATAATAAAAAGCTTGGTTGCGCAAAATATAGTTGCTATCTTTAATCATATCTCTAATTCGTTGAATTTCAAAATTTTATTTAAACAAATCTCAACTTTAAAACATATAAAGACACATATATAGTACTTATGCTTTTATAAAATTGCAATCATAAAATAGTATGTTTTTAAAAATTCAGACATTCATACTGGTTTTTCAAGCAAAACAGGCATTGAAAATTTGGGGCAATTAATAATTTTTAAAAAGAAAACAGCCTGCAAAGAAACAGGCTGTTTATGATTGTTAGGACATCTTTGACTTTTTGACACTGATTTTCTTCACTTTCTGCTGCTCATTGTTTGACTTCGGAAGAACAATCCGAAGCAATCCGTCATTATATTCCGCGTCTGCCTTGTTATAATCCAAATCCCGGGGCAGAGGGATTGTCCGTTTGACCATGCCGTATGAAATCTCGGAAAAATAATGGTCTTTGTTCTGAGAAGAATTTTCATCTTTCTTTTCGGCACTGATTGTCAGATAACCGTCGGAAGAAATCTGCAGTTCAATGTCATTCTCGGCCACGCCGGGAATTTCAGCCGTTACGGTGACGTTTGATTTATTTTCGGCAACTTCGATTTTGGGTTCCAAATTAACACTGTCGTTAAACTTCGGAAAATCAATCATATGCCATAAGTGTGACATCAGGTTACGCAGATCGCTGCCGCCTGAGGCGGCATGAACAGGCACGTCATTCCCCGATGTTTTATCGTTGGTTGTCAGAGAATTTTTCATTTTTCCTCCGTTCAAAATGATTAAAAAATGTATTAGTGGTTTAGCAATAATCTATCTAACGTCAAAACAAACTTTTTCAAGTTATAGAAAAAGACTAGTGCCATTTTGAAGAGATAATTTCTTCCAACTTTTTTTTTGCCAGCTCCAGTTGCTCAAGATTACTGACCTTTTTGCCGGCGCGGTTCATATAAAACAACAGGCGGTGCAGCGCCAGACTGGGATTGTTGTTGGCACTTCTCATCAGGGTTTTGACAATAACCCCTGCCGGTTGGGTAAAGGTCCCGACAGGCGGATGATAATGAGTGTGAATTTCTTCGGACCAGTGTTCATTTTTTTCCATATTATGTCTCCTTTGTTGTTATACATCGGATATAAGGGCAAATTCCGTCAAGACAATAAAAATTTTTATTTACCGTTGCCGCAGAGCAAAAAAGATGATTTTTTTTCTTTCAGGGTAGACAATCAAAAATCAGTAATTATATAAGCGCCCGCAATTGCAGAAATTTTTTGGGGGAACAGAAGTGGAAGTCACAGATAATCATATCATCAGATATCAAAACGGTGAAGATATCCTGCAGCATCTGACATATCCTCTGGTCAATACGATGATTATTGCCAATCACCTGAAAAAACGCTGCCTCCGGATATATCCGGATTCGCATAACAGTCGGTTGGAACTGCATTTCTCCGAAATCAAGAAGCTGATTATATGTGAAAACTGTAGTATGGCCGTGGATATGCGAGACAATCCGTATATTAAAGAAGTTGTGATAAAAGACGGTTTTTCCGGCAGTATAAATTTGTCACGCAGCAGCGTCAGAAAGATATCTGTTGGCACCAACTGCCGATGCGATCTGATCTTGGAAAACGGTCTGAACTGTTTTGAATTCAGTGCCGGAGATGTTTTCAGCGGCCATGTCCGCATCAAAGATTCCTGTTTTCATAAATTAAGTGTCGGTTATTATTGCTATGCCGATATCAATCTGACCAAAATCCGCGGCCGTAAAAAAATTAATATCGGAGATTCGTTTCGCGGAATGCTGAAAATGAGCGGCCTGAGTGTTCCCAGGCTGAATATCGGTCATGATTGCCGCGGCAGTATTATTCAGCAAAGTCAGAATGAGAAAGAACATACAAAACGCCTGCGAATCAAAGATGATTTTGCCGGAACGCTGGACTTGAGCAATGACGGACAGGCCGAGAAAATAGAGGTCGGCAGCTTTGCTTCCGGAAATTTTAACTTGTTAAACTGCCGCGGCCTGAAATTCTTGAAGTTTGAAGATGCATTCAGCGGCGTAGCGGATTTGAGCGAGTCTGACATCGAATATGTCAGAGCCGGCAACGGCTGCCGTGGCAGAATAGTCGTGCTGAATTGTCCTCGTCTGACTTTACTGGAACTTCCGCTTAATAAAAAAGGCGATATCACGGCCGAAAGAAACCCGCTGCGGATTGAACTTGTTCGCGGCCGCCTATCTTACCGCTTTCATGAAAGAGGGCTTCCTCTCAGCTATTTTACGCCGTTTTACATCGTCTGGCTTCGGCAGCTCGGTCGCAGTCTGCGCCGCCTTTAAAAATTTGAGATGTCAAGCAAAAAATCTGCATAAATTTCAGAAAAAATGCATTTTTCCTGCCTTTGGGCTATTTAAATAATGTTACGGTTATGTTACAATAAACACATAAAGACAGATATTATTAAGAGGAGGCTCAGCCATGAAGGGGATGCATTTTAAGACCATTGGCCGCAGATTAGTGGAAAATGTTTCCAAAGCCAAAGATAAAAAAGAGTTATTGTCGGCATTAAAAGATGCCTGTTGCAAAACGTCTACGCCGGAAAAAGTTGAAAAAGAGCTCGGAAGAATGGATTTTCCAAGCGGAAAAGAAGTGGCGAAACTCAAAGCGACCATGGCAAAGGTGCGCATTAACAACGCCGAAGTAAAATTTCAAAAAACTTTGGCTGCAGCCAAAAAGCCGGAACAAATCAAAAAACTTCTTCATAAATATCTGCAAAGTGAAAAAATGTTTTCCAAAGCGCAGGATTACGCCGTAATCGGCATGGATGCCTATCTTGAAAAAGGTTTTGGTTCGGCCGATGACTTCAGGAAAGACCTCAAAAAAACGTTTGCTCCGGAAATGACGATGGAACAACATCGCCAACATCAGGAAACTTATGCCTAAACCCGTGTGTGGCAGACAGCTCCGCAGTCTATTGGATGCGGGGCTGTTTTTTTGCAAAAATTTTCTTCGGGTGCTTTTGCATGCTGACCAGAGCAATGCCGCCGATAACCAGAATACCGCCGTAAACCTCGGCTGCATTAATCTGCTCGCCCAGCATGTAATAAGCCTCTATGCCGCTGAAAATCGGCAGCAGATAATAGATTATGCCGGTTTTGACATTGCCGATTTTGTTCAGCGCCGTGTTCCAGGCCAGATAAGAAAGAACCGAGTTGAACAGTCCGAGATAGACCATGACCTCAATTTCTTCCATGTTCAAATTCAGCAGTTGCGTTTCTGAAGTCGTAAATGCCAGAATTGGTGCAATAATCGCCACGCCGACAATGGCTGTTGCCGCCAGCATGACCGTTTGCGATATTTGTGCCGGCCGCTTACTTTGCAAAAGCGAATAAACGGCAAAGCAAAAAGTGTTGACCAGCATCCAGAAGTCTCCTCTGACAAAGTTGAACCGCGTTATCTGAGTGAGGTCGCCGTTGAGAATAATGACAATCACGCCCAAAACGGCAATAGTCAGTCCGGCAATTTGTTTGCCGGAAATAGGGGTGCTTAAAAAAATACGGGAGAGAATAACCAAAAAGAGCGGCCCCGTCACGTCCAGCAGCCCCATGTCAACGGCTGAGGCTGTTTGTCCGGCGTAATAAATCAGCGTATTGTCCAAAACGATTCCGGTCAAAGCCAGCCAGAGTACCAACCACCGGTTTTTCAGCAGCAGGCTGAAGTTTTCTTTCAGGCCTTTCCATGCCGCAATTCCCAGAATAACTGCAGCCACGACCCACCGTCCGAACGCGATTTCCCACGGCGTGAGCGTATCGGCAAAATAACTGGCAATGATAATGTTAAAGCTCCAGAAAAAGGTTGCGGCAAGCGCATAAAAATATCCGGAATTAATCATCTTTTCCTCCTGTTTTTTTGCAGAAGATATAAGCGGTTAATTCCGGAATTAAAGTGCTAAGCCAACTGGGCGGCAATTTTTCGGGCTTGGCTGATAATCTCTTCCTCGCCGTCAATTTTTTTGTTTTGCATCAAAATCCTGCCATTGCACAAAACGGTATCAATAACTGAACTGTCGGCAGAATAAACTATATTTGAAATCAGGTTATAATTCGGAACAAGCAGTACATTATTCAAGTCAACCAAAATACAGTCGGCAAGTTTTCCTTCGGCAATAATGCCGGCATCAATTCCAAGCGCTTCGGCACCGTTGCGCGTCGCTGCCTGAAAAACCTGTGCTGCTGCGGCTGCGGTCGGATCGCCCGATTGCAGTTTTGCCGACAAAGCCGCCAGTTTCATCTCGTCAAGCATGCTGACATTGTTGTTTGAAGCGCTGCCGTCCGTACCGAGCGTAATAAAGGCGCCTTTGTCCCAAAGTTTTTTGAACATGAACGCGCCGGAACAAAGTTTGAGGTTGGAGGCCGGATTGGTGCAGAGCTTGACACCGTGCTTCAGAATAATGTCAATATCGGAGTCGCAGAGATGAACGGCATGCGCCAATATCGTGCGCGGAGAAAGGGCGCCGAGCTTTTCCAGATACTCAATCGGTGAACAACCGTGCGCGGCAATGCAGTCTTCGACTTCTTTTCGCGTTTCGCAGGCGTGAATATGCAAAAACATATTATTTTCTTCGGCAGTTTGAACGGCAAAACGGATAAGCTCTTCCGAAGCTGTATAAACGGCATGAACGGCCATCACCTTGCTGATACGCTCGGGACAGGGATTCTCAAGCGCCAGAAATCTGGCGGTATCGGCTTTTTTGACCGCGGTTTTGTCTTGTTCGAAAAAATCTATTTGCACAAAAGAAACGGCTGCTCTCAGTCCCATATCGCAAACCGCCTGCATAATGGCCTTTTGCTCAAAATACATATCGGAAAAAGCAACCGTGCCGGAACGGATCATCTCCAGTATGGCAAGCTTTGTACCCCAATAAATAATCTCATCGTCAAACTTGGATTCTCGTGGCCAAATATCTTCCGACAGCCAGTGAAAAAGCTCCTTGTCATCGCCCAAACCACGCAAGAGGCTCATGGCCGCATGCGTGTGCAAATTATAAAATGCCGGCAGAATGGCTTTGTCCGAGCCGTCAATTACAGTGCCGGCAGATTCGGCAGATAAGGAAAATGCCGGCGCAATTTTGGCAAAACGGCCTTTGTCAATCAAAATATCAATGTTTTTGTTTTTATGCAGAACGTTTTGAATTATAATAGTCATGATAAATCCGATAAAAGAAAGAGGTTATTTTTGTTGTTGTTCCTGCATCATCTTCAAAAATTTGCCCATTTGTCCGGTTGCTTTGTTGACAAACTCGTTATATTCTTCCTTCGAGATTTTTCCGTCTTTGTTGGTGTCAAGCTGAGAAAAAGATTCGGCAGACTTCTTGCGGGTTTCTTCAATCATGTAATCAATGTATTCTTCTTGCGAGATATTGCCGTCTTTATCCTTGTCCAGCTTGTTGAACTCTTCGTCGCTGATTTCCTGAAGCTTAGCCTGCAACTGTGCAAAGTCAAGCTGCTGCGACATAACTTTGGTTGAAACGTCGGCATGAGCCAGAGCCGGAACCATTGCCAAACCGCAGAGCAGGACATATTTAATTTTGTTCATATTCTTCTTCTCCCCAAAAAACATTACATTCTTCACAAAAATAAATCCAAAAGATTAATATTTGCTTACTCTTATATTGTGCGGGAAGAATAGAAATTCAACTTGCAAAAAAGAAAGATTCGTTTAATATAATAGCCGCAGTTCGGAGACGGGCTGTGGTGTCTAACAAACATCTCAAGTTTAGTTCCTCAATGTGGGGAGTGCCGGAAATAAGTGCGCATGCGCAACGAATAACGGCGACTGTAACTTGACAGTTTGTTAGCTCCCCGCCTTTAATTTTAAAGGCGGTTTTGTTTTAACAAAATCAAGGAGCTAAAATAAAATGTTATCAAGAAAATATAGAAAAGAGTGGTATAAGACCTTCCGGAGTTATTGTAATAAAGAATTAAACCGGATGATGACGGAACAGGGCTTAACAAGTACGGAACTGGCGGATCATATAGATTTTTTTGAAGGTCGGATAGAAAAATTAAAAAGAAATACCAGCCATGTGAGAATGGAAGAATATGTGTATTTGTTTTCCTTTCTGGATAAGGTGTTTGAAATAAAACTTGTCGATGCCAAAGATTATCCTTGGCAGTAATAAAAAAGCGGGAGTTTTCTCCCGCTTTTTTCATTTTCTCTGTTCAGAGTACATGCTTTCTCACAAACTTTGCCATAGCACCGCGGTCTCTGAAGCACCGTACAAACTGACGCCTCACCCGCTGGGTGCGGCCTCCCGACCGCGGTCTCATGGAACCGTATAAAACGTGCGCCACCCGCCGTGCGGGTCATCCTGAGCGAAGCGAAGGATCCAATCAAATCATATGGCTTTATTAATCAACTGGATTCTTCACTCCGTTCAGAATGACAGTACGTCTTCTTCAAAGCACTTTCTCAATCACATCCCCGCCGGAGCATCGCGGTCCTCTGGGCACGGCGTCGGCAGCTGATCGCTCAGGCCGTCGCCTGTGGCACGGTATTTGCATTAGAGAAAGCAAAGTAAAAAAATTATCCGCGATTGGGGAGAATAACATGGATAATACAAAATATATTGCGTTGTCGCGCCAAATGGGGTTGTGGAAACAAATGGACATTGTTTCCAATAACATGGCAAACATGAACACCGCCGGTTATAAACAAGACGACGCCGTATTCAGCTCATATATCGTAAAAACCGAGGGAGCCAAGGGCTTTGGACAGGTTCCTTTGTACTTTACGCAGGACTTCGGAACATTTAAAGACTTTCAGGAAGGCGCTTTTCAGGAAACCGGCAATGCTCTGGACGTGGCGTTGCAGGGTAATGCTTTTTTTGCCATAGAAACGCCGAATGGTGAAATGTATACCAAAAAAGGCCAGTTTGCGCTTGATGCCAACGGCATGATTGTCACCAAAGACGGCGATGCCCTGTTATCAGAAAATAACGAACCGTTTTTTATCGCGCCGGGAGAAAAAGAAATCGTCATCAGCGAAAACGGCGAAGTTTCAACCGAAACCGGCGTTATCGGCCGCTTAAAACTGGTAACTTTCGGCAATGAGCAGAAGCTTTTGAAAATGGGCGGCACAAAATTTGCAAATACCGAAGGCAACATGATGACAATCGGCGGCGGCAATACGCGGGTCATGCAGGGGAAAATCGAGCAGTCCAACGTTCAGCCGATTGTTGAAATGAGCAAAATGATAAAACTGCAGCGTTCTTACGAATATGTCCAGCAGATGATTGATGAAGAGCACGAGCGCCTTTCCAATACCATCAGCACCTATTCGCAGCTTGCATAAACAATTTTACAGGGGAATAAAATTATGAGAACATTAAATATCGGCGCAACCGGAATGCTGGCACAACAAACCAATGTTGATGTCATTGCCAACAACCTCGCCAATATGAACACCACCGCCTATACCAAACGGCGGGCGGAATTTACCGACCTTTTGTATCAAAACGTGATTCGTCCGGGGTCAGCTTCCACTGCCTCGCAGACAATCGTCCCGTCCGGCATCCAGCTTGGTCTGGGTGTCAGAACCGCGGCGGTTTACCGCATTACCGACGGCGACGGCCTGACCAATACCGGCAACGAACTGGATTTGGCCATTCGCGGCCGCGGCTATTTTCAGATTGAACTTCCGGACGGACAGGGCACGGCTTATACCCGTGACGGCGCTTTTCAGCGTAACGGCGACGGTGTTATTGTCACGCATGACGGCTATACCGTTCAGCCGGAAATCACCATTCCGGAAGACGCTGTTGAAGTCTATGTTAATAACTCCGGCGAAGTCTGGGTCAAACAAGACGGCGAAACTGATGAAGTAAACGTCGGACAGCTGGAACTGGCGACTTTTCCGAACGAGGCCGGCTTGGAAGCCATGGGCAACAACCTGTTTACCGAAACCGAAGCCTCCGGCGCACCGATTATTGACAACCCCGATACCGAGGGCTTTGGCTCTATCCTGCAAGGATATTTGTCAACGTCCAACGTCAATCCGGTGGCCGAAATTACCGAGCTGATTTCTGCCCAGCGCGCTTATGAGATGAACTCAAAAGTCATCTCGACGGCTGACCAGATGCTGAGTACCATTAATCAGCTGAAATAAGGGGTAGGCAAGATGAAAAATTTGCTGCTGGTTTTAACGTTTGTTCTGACGGTTGCTAATCCGTTTCCGGCTTTCGGACAGACTTATGTCTCGGAAGAGGACATTGCCTCCGCGCTGAAAAAAGAATATCTCGAGCGCTTTGGCGAGGGCGATGAAATTGAGCTGGAATTTTACGGCGGCCGGACAAATTTTAGTCTGGAAGAGGCCGGAGAAGTTAAAATCATGGTGGCAAATGCCCGTTTTGACGAGCTGCAAAATAAGTTTTCCGCGGATGTGGAAGTTTTTGCCGGCGGCAAACCGGCGGCAAAATCCGCTTATCAGGGAAAATATTACATTTTGACCGAAGTATTTGTGCCGGCGCAAAACATCAACAAGGGCGAAGTCATTACGGCCGACAAGCTGAAAAGCATTAAAGTCCGCGCCAATCGTGTCAAACCGCAGCATCTGGCCGACAAGGACAAACTGATAAATATGGAAGCCAAAAGAAACCTGCGCGAAGGCAAAATGATAAGCGATAAAGACGTGGGCAAAATTGTTCTGATAAAAAAAGGCAGTATTGTAAATTTGATTTATCAGACCCCGTATATGCAGATAACCGCCAAGGCCGAGGCTTTGGAAGACGGCTGCCGCGGCGACCGGATTGAAATCCGCAATACCAAAAGCAAAAAAGATTTATACGGCGAGGTTGTTGACGCCGAAACGGTTCGGATTGAGCAGCAGTAAGAAGAGGGACAGAAAATGAATAAATTTAACGGAATCAAACTTTGTGCAGGCATGCTGCTGATGGCGACATCGCTTTCCGGTTGCGGAATCTGGAACCGCCTGACCTCAATCGGCGAACTTCCTCCGATCAGCCCGATTGAAAACCCGACCGAGGCCAAAGGCTATGAGCCGGTCAGTATGCCGATGCCGCAGCAGATTCAGGCGCAGCCGATGGCCAATTCTTTGTGGAAACCCGGATCGTCCGGCTTTTTCAAAGACCAGCGCGCTTCTAAGGTCGGCGATATTATCACGGTCAAAATTTCGGCCAAAGACAATGCTTTAATGGAAAATGAAACCGAGCAGAACCGTGATGACAACAAAGATTCCGTTGGCATTACCGCCTTTGCCGGATACGAGTCTTATGCCAAAGATTATTTGCCGGATGCCGTTGATCCGACTAATCTGATTGACATTACGTCCAACCGTGAGATTTCCGGCGATGGTAAAATTGACCGTCAGGAAAAAATCAATATGACTCTGGCCGCAATTGTCACGCAGGTTTTGCCGAACGGCAATCTGGTCATTGAAGGCAATCAGGAGATCCGCGTTAATTATGAGCTCCGCCAGATGACTGTCCGCGGCATTATCCGCCGGGCTGACATTCAGTCTGACAATACCATCGAGTCGAGCAAAATTGCCGAGATGCGTGTTTCTTACGGCGGCAAAGGTGTTATCTCGGATGTTCAGCAGCCGCGTTACGGCCGCCAGCTGATAGACATCTTATCACCGTTTTAATTAAAGTTTCCCTTATTATTATGTTTTGTGGTGTTAAAAAATCTCCCCATTTTTTACCCGCACGGGGCTGCCGGTCCGGAATAGATCCCCAACTTTGCCGGAAATGCACAGCCCCATCCCTAAACGGGTTCGTTTGACTTCCCCAATTTGAGCGAGCCCGTTTGTTTTTAAATAAGAAGTGAATAGCTTTAAGTTTATGGTTTAAAAGTAAAGCCGGATAGATTATATCAGAAAAGGAAAATTTTTTTGAAGGATGCAAAATGAGAAAAAATATAAATGAAGTGAAACATGCGGAAAATGAAGCCGAGATTTTTTTGAGACACGCTCTGGCGATTTCAAATGCTTTTGGCAGCAACGATGAAATTGCAATCCTGACCGCATTGGATAATAACTTAAAATTGTGGGTAGAGATAGAAACTTCTCTCAAAGACGTAAAGAATTTGCTTCCTGAAGATATCAAAGAAAACTTGCTCAAGTTGTCAAAATTCATTGAGCGCCTTACCTTATCAAAAGGTCTTCATATGACTGCGCCGGATTATAACTGCCTTATTAACATCAATATGCAGATTTCCGAGGGCTTGCTGGAAGCCGTCAGAAACCATCTGGCCAAGGAAGAGGCTTTCTCTTTGTTAAAATGCGCGCTGGACATTTCTACAGCCCGCGATAATGAAGACAAAAACGGTCTGGTGGCAGCGCTTGACAATAATATGAAACTTTGGGTTTATATTAAAACGCTGGCCAATTCCGAAGAAAATAATATGCCGAAAGAAACCAAGAACAATCTGATAAAACTGGCAGATTACGTTTCGGCCAAAACTTTGGAAGTCGGACAGGATATTGATAACCTGAACCAAAAGGCCATCGACAGCATGATTATGACCAATCTGCAAATTTCCGAAGGTCTGATGAACAAAAAAAGCGCTTAATTAATAAAGTACATTAAAAAAGCGGAGGAAATCCTCCGCTTTTGTTTTGGTGTGTATAAACCGTTTTAGTTGCAGGTTCCTTCATATGATGACGTTTTACCGTCACAGGTTGTATTTTTATCACTGCAAGAGCCACAGTTTTCTGAAGTATACCCATACTTACCGGTTCCATTTTTCTCACAATCTTCTTTGGTAAGATAGATTGTTCCGTTAGAATAGCAGGCTGAGGTTGTGAATACATCATTTTCTTCTCCTGTAGAGGTGTTTCTGCAGCCTTTAGTTACCTTATGGACCCAATGGTAACCGGAACCGCTTGGGGAACAAGAGCCGCCACCGGCTGCGCGGACATACCCGACCCACTTGTTGCCGGAACTCCCGCTCCCTGAACTTCCGCTGCCACCAGATCCTGAACCTCCGCCTGAACCGCCGGAATTACCGGAAGACGGGGGCGGGGTATAACAAGACCCACAGCATTTTCTGGTACCGCCGCACCCGTCGGAACAAGAATAGCAGTTGCATCCGCTTTCATCACCATAAGGCGTACAGCATGATTGATAAGGATAATAGCATGTTTTCGTGCGGCATCCGTTCTTGGTCGACCCGCCGCAACCTCCGGGGTTAGAGGTTGAAGTTCCGGACGGGCAGTTAGGATTGCAGGTGTAATAGCAGGTATAACCGCAGCCGTCAGAGCCGTTTGCTCCGTAAGAAGAATAACTTAAAGACGTATTCGCCGGACAGCCGGAAGGCCTGCAGCAGGTACCGAAATTGTTATCATAAGAACAGCGGCCGGAGGCATGAAGTTTCTGACCGGACGGGCATGAGTTTGTATATCCGGTATCGCGACAAGCCCGTTGATTGTCTCTTTTACAACCTTTGTATAAAGTTGCGAAACTTGGGCAAGGCTGGTCAACATAGTTCGGGATAGAACATGAGGTCGTGTTATAACCGTTATCGGTACACCATTTAACCGGATCACATTTAAGGTAATAATCGTCTTTCTTACACTTACCGACCTGTGCCTGATACTGCGGACATTTACCGGAAGCATAATAGGTGTAACCTTTCTTCTCACACCATTCAGTGTCATTGTTGACATTCATGTTTACATCGCCGTGCAAGGTATCGGAATCCTGACAGTCAGGCAGGAAACAGACGCCACAATAAGCATTGGAAGGCGGGAGGAAGACCGAGAAAGCAGCGGCCACAGCCAGGGCTGATACCGCAGAGTTTAGTTTCAGGTGTAGCATAGTGTTAATGTTTTTCATCGGCTTCCTCCCAAAGCAAACGCACCCAGCGGGTGAGGCAACAAAAGCCCCGATCGTCTGTCAACAATGTGCCAAAGCTTTCGCGTTGCTTTTTTCTTTATCTGGGCAACCCAGTGCCCGGAATGGTTAATACTAATGTCACTATAGCACACGAAAGCGCAAGAGTCAACACATAATGAAAAGTCGGGTGGAGATTTTGGGCAGCAGGATGGGAAAAGCAGAGGGGATTTTGGCTAATCAGGGAGGAGAAAGTGGAGGGAATGGAGAAAGAATGGAAAGGCGGAAATGGGAAAATAAAAAATGAATTTAAAGATAAGGAAATGATTCTTTCTCTTGAATTCATCCTAAGCCTTATTATCTATAACGCAGACAAATTTCATAAGGGCTGAAACCATGACCAAACAAGAAAAAAAGACATATGCGGAAATTTTGCTGATTTTTGCCATTATCGCTGTTGTAATATATTTTTATTATCATAAGGGAACACCGCGGCAAATGGCAGCCAAAAGCGGCGAACTGCCGGAAATCACCTTAAACGTAATGCCGGCTCAGGCGGAAAAAGTTACGGTTGACAATTCGTATATCGGCTATGTCACCCCCATAAACTCCGTGGCGGTCACACCTTATATTAACGGTTTTCTTGAAGACATTATGGTTACCGGCGGCCAGCTTGCCGAGCAGGGCGATACTCTGGTGGTTATCCGGCAGGACGAGTATAAGGCCAATCTCAAAATGGCCGAAGCCAAGCTCATGCAGGCTCAGGCTGATTACGCCAATGCCGCGGTTTATTATAAAAGAATGCGCGAGGCCGGTGTTAAAATCATTTCCAAAACCGAACTTGATAATGCCAAAGCCCAATATTTGTCCGCACAGGCCGCTGTTGCTGAAGCCAAAGCCAGCGTAGCGCTTGCCAAAGTCAATTATGACTATACGGTGATTCAGGCGCCCATTTCCGGTATTGTCGGCGATGTCAGTCTGAGCCGCGGCGATTATGTTTCGCCGTCTTCGCCGCCTTTGTTTACGATTATTCAGTATGATCCGATACGCGTTGTATTTTCTCTGACGGATAAAGAATATCTGGATGAAATCACCCGCAATCCGCAACAGCCCTTCGCCAACGAAAAAATATCGCTCCGTTTGGCCAACGGCAAAATTTATGAGGCCGCCGGACAATACAAATATATGGGCAATGAACTGGACAAGCCTACAAGCTCAATCTCTGTTTATGCCGATTTTCCCAACCCCGGCCGTGAATTGGTAGCCAATGCTTATGTTGATGTTCTGGTCGAAAAAACTTACGGCGATGTCGTGCGTGTCCGCCAAAGTTACGTCACGCTCGAGAACAAAGGCGCCTATGTTTATACGGTGCAAAACGGCAAACTGAATAAAAAGCAGGTAGAGATTATAACCGTTTCAGATAATGACTACCTGCTCAAAAATACTTTTGCTGCCGGAGAATATATTGTGGTTGACAAAGTCGGGCGCATTGCCAAAGGCCAAAAGATAAAAACCCGTTTGATTGGGGCAGAGAACGGGGAGAAGAAATAATGTTTTCAGAGTATTTTATTGACCGTCCGCGCTTTGCCGCCGTCATTTCCATTATTATGGTGCTGGTGGGCGTGCTGGCAATTTTGGTCTTGCCGGTTTCGCAGTATCCGCAAATTACGCCGCCGCAGATTGTTGTCAGCACGACTTATCCGGGCGCCAATGCCAAAGTGTTGGTCGATACCGTGGCTATCCCGATAGAAAACGAGCTGAACGGCGTTGAAAATATGCTTTATATGTCTTCCACCTCGGATGACAACGGTTCTTATCAGCTGACAATCACTTTTGACATCGGCACAGATCCTGACATTGCTCAGGTGCAGGTTGAAAACCGCCTGCAACAGGTCAATTCCCAGCTTCCCGCTTTGGTGATTCAGGAAGGCATCAGCGTCGAAACCCGCTCGACCAATCTGTTGGCCATGTTAATTCTGCGTTCGCCCAACCGCACCTATAATGACTTGTTTCTGAGCAACTTTGCCTATGAGAATATTCAAAACCCGCTGGCGCGCGTCAAAGGTATCGGCGATGTCCAGATTTACGGTCCGCAATACAGTATGCGCATTTGGTTGAATACGGAAAAAATTTCTTCCCTCGGATTGGACAGCACCGATGTTGTTAAAGCCATTGAAAGCCAGAACATTCAGGCTTCAATCGGAGAAATCGGTGCCGCTCCGAGTCGCCCCGATACGGCGGTTGTAATGTCGCTTACCGCCAAAGGCTTGTTGAACAGCGTGGAAGATTTTGAGAATATTGTCATCACGACTTCGGCTGACGGTGGAATTATCCGGCTGAAAGACATTTCCCGCATTGAACTGGGAGCGGACACTTACAGCATGAATGCCCATTTTGACAACGCTCCGGCAGTGGTTATCGGTCTGAGCCAGACGCCGAACTCCAATTCTCTGGATATTATGAAAAATGTTCAAAAAGAAATCGCCAGTCTCCAAAAAACTTTTCCTGCCGATATGGAATTTGCCGTAGCATACGATTCGACAGATTTTGTACGTGCATCTATTGAAAGCATTTTGGAAACGCTGGTCATAACTTTCTCGCTGGTTGTGTTGGTCACTTATGTTTTTCTGCAACGCGCCAAAACCACGTTGATTCCGCTCATTACCATTCCTGTATCGTTGGTTGCGACCTTCGCCGTCATCTTTGCGCTTGGCTTTGATATTAATATTTTAACACTGTTCGCCATGATTCTGGCCATTGGTCTGGTTGTGGACGATGCGATTATTGTGGTCGAACGCGTCCAATATCTGATGCTTAATGAAAAAATGGATGCCAAAGCAGCCTCTGTCAAGGCCATGCAGCAGATTGCCAGTGCCATCGTCGCTACAACTTTTGTGCTGTTGTCAATCTTTATTCCGGTCGGATTGATGGCGGGTATTACCGGCAAGATTTATCAGCAGTTTGCCGTCACGATTGCCACATCAGTTGCTTTTTCGGCATTTAATGCCTTAACGCTGAGCCCGGCGCTTTGCTCGATTTTTCTCAGGGGCGATGACGGCACGACCGACAATCCTTTATTTATCTGGTTTAATGACCTGATAACTTTTTTCCGCGATAAATATGTGGCTGTCGTGGGTTGGTTCTCAAGCCGTTTAAAGTTGACGTCCGTTGTTGTTCTGGCCGCAATCGCCGTTGTTATGCTGACTTTTGCCGGTACCGCCACTTCTTTTATTCCGGAAGAAGATCAGGGGATTATCTTTACCAATGTCCAGCTCCGCAATACCGCGACCATCAACCAGACAAACGAGCTGTTGGACAAGCTTGGACACGAGGTTTTGCAGGAAGATGGCGTGGAATATTTTATTTCTGTAGCCGGCTATTCAATGCTGGGCGGCGGCGGTGAAAACGTTGCACTGGGCGTTATCGGCCTGAAGCCGTGGAAAGAGCGCACCGCCAAAAGTCTGTCAATGGAAAGCATAACCAATCATCTGACCGCCCAATACGGTCAGAATCCCGATGCCGAAATCAACTTCTTTGCTCCGCCGTCCATTCCGGGTATCGGCAGTGCCAACGGCCTGACGTTTGAAATGCTTGCCATTCGCAACAGCCTGACACCGGCAGATTTGTTTGACAAAATGGAAACCTTCCTCGGACAGTTAAATCAAAAGCCGGAAATGTCTTATGCCTTTTCAACCTTTACCGCCGATACGCCGCATGTCTTTTTGGACATTGACCGCACCAAACTCGAGGCCTATAACGTTCCTGTGTCCAACCTGTTTACGGCGCTGCAAAATAATCTGGGCTCCCGTTATATTAACAATATTACGCTGAACGGACAGGTAAATAAGGTTATTATTCAGGCTGATTTCCAATATCGCCAAAACCTTCGTAATATCGAAAATATGTATGTCCGTTCCAAAACCGGCGACCTTGTCCGAGTCAAGAGCTTTGCCACGGTAAGTACTGAAATCTCGCCCAATATTGTGTATCGTTACAATCAATATACCTCCGCCTCGGTCACGGCTCAGTCTGCCCCCGGCGTCAGTACCGGTACTGCCATTGATACCATCCGCAGTCTGGCCTCTCAGACGCTGGGGCAGGATTACGGTATAGCCTGGACGGGGCTGAGCCTGCAGGAAGTCGAGGCTGCAGGGCTGGCGCAGGTGCTGATTGCACTGGCCTTGGTGTTTTGCTACCTGTTTTTGGTGGCGCTCTATGAAAGCTGGATGTTGGCTTTTTCGGTAATGTTCTCAACCGTGTTCGGCATTCTGGGCGCTCTGGCCGGATTACACCTGATGGGGCTGTCATTGAGTATTTATGCCCAGCTCGGACTGATTATGCTGATTGGTCTGGCAGCCAAAAATGCCATTTTGATTGTGGAATTTACCAAGGCTTATCGTGATGATGGCGCAAGCATTCTCGAGGCAGCCAAAAAAGGGGCGGAAGAGCGCTTTCGCGCCGTGTTGATGACGGCTTTAACGTTTATTCTGGGCGTTTTTCCGATGGTCGTGGCTACCGGTGCCGGAGCGTCAAGCCAGATTGCCATCGGGACGTCGGTTTTTTTCGGAATGATTGTCGCCACGTTGATCGGCATTATCTTTATTCCGGCGCTGTTTGCAGTCTTTGAGAGTATCAAAGAATGGGCGGGCGGCAGCCGGGAAGAAGCCGAAGTTATTCGGGAAACCAAAGTCCATGGCAACAAACTGGGCATCAAACTGGATGATACGCCGGAACGGGAGGGCGCAAAATGAAAAAAGAAATAAGTTTTGGATTAATGGCCTTCTTGCTGGCTTCTTGTACGGTAGGGCCGGACTATCATCGCCCGCAGGTTTATAGAGATGAAGAAATCTCCAAAAACCTTGGCCTGAATCCGGCAGAAAGGACGTCCGTTGCCAAAGACTGGTACAAACAGTTTAATGATCCGGTCTTAAATGAGCTTGTCGCTCTGAGCCTCAAAGACAGCCCCGACGTTAAAATTGCCGTTCAAAAGCTGCGTCAGGCCAGAAACGAATTTGATATCAACGCTTTTAATTTTTTTCCGATGATAGACGTTGACGGCAGTTATCACTATAACAAACCGAGCCGTAAAATCGGCTATACCATTGATACCGATTATTATCAGACCGGATTGGATGCCAGCTGGGAACTTGATATCTGGGGCGGCGGACGCCGGCTGAACGAAAGCCAACAGGCTTTGATGAAAGCGGCTGCGGCGGATCTGGACAATGTGTATGTCAGTCTGGCGGCAGAAACCGCAACGGACTATATTACCCTGCGCAGCCTTCAGGTTCAGTTGAAAATAGCCGAACAAAATCTGGAATTGCAGCAAAAAATTTATGATATCGTCAAGCGCAAAAATGAAGTCGGGCTGGAAGACGATGTTGCGCTGAATCAGGCCAAATATGCGATTGAAAATACCAAAACGCTGATTCCTGATTTGCAGCAAAACATTTCCGAGGCCCGCAACGCGCTGGCAATTCTGACCGGCCGCCTGCCCGGGCAGCTGGACGGGCTTTTGGTTGACCGTAATAAAAATCTGGTGCGCCGCCGGTTTAACTTTGAACTGGGTAAAATTTACGAACAACCGGCTTCCGTTATCCGCAACCGTCCGGACGTACAGGTTGCCGAGCAGCAGCTGATTGCACAAAATGCCCTGGTAGGGCAGGAGATTTCAAAATTGTTTCCCAATGTCAGCCTGAGCGGTTTTCTGGGCTTTCAGGCGCTGGAGGTTTCCGGTCTGGTCGGCAGCAAAACCTTTATGTATACCTATTCGCCGGCTGTAACCCTGCCGCTTTTGCACTGGGGACAGTTGCAAAATCAGGTGGAACTGCAAAAAAATGTAACGCTGGAATATTTTTACCGTTACCAGAACAGCATATTGAACGCCGTGGAAGAAGTTAAAAATGCCATGACTTCTATCGGCAATGAATACAAAAAGAACCTTTCGGCCTATGAAGCCGCTTCATCTCAAAAAAAAGCCACAATGTTGATTTTGGAAAAATACAAACGCGGCCTGATAGAGTTTAATGATGTTTTGACCGCCGAACAGAATTTATTAAGCGCGCAAAACAATCTGGCTGCCAGCAACGGTAAGATTTATCAGACGATTATTGCTTATTATAAAGCGGTCGGCGGCGGATATGCCCATAATGCGCCGGAATTCTGCACACTTTATAAGTCGTCGTTATTAAACGGCACGCCCTGCAATGCTCTCTGAGGCTTGTAAATATAGATGTTGGTGATTTCCGGAATATTGGTTGTGCGATGCTCATAACCGCGTTTTTCCATACAACGGCGGTATTTGCGCGGGCTGATGTTCTCGTCATTGCGCAGGGAGTTGACAATCAGCGGCTGCGCATTCCAATAAGGAACATAGGTTGCCCAGATACCGCGGTCGGAGTGCCAGTCAGCCCGAATGTTCAGCTTTGCTTCCTCCGAGTAAAAATAATTGCTGAAGTCCGGCATCAGAACCCAATCCTCCGCGGCTCGCAAACATTCCGAGTGATCGCTGGAAAACTTTTGAATGCCGGTATTTTTCCTTTGCCAGTGATAAATCACCTGACCTTGCGGATCATCATCGTATAGACTCCCGCAGGCGCTTAAACCCAGAATAGCGGCCATCAACCCCGCTGTCGTTCTCTTATCCATCTTTTTTTCCTAAAAGTCCAGATTCGCATAATGCTTTGCCGGCAAAATCCCTTTAATGCTGTCTTTCAAAATATCCTTAAATGCCGGACGCGATTTGATTTTTGAATACCAAAGTTTGGCATTGCGGTAGCTTTCCCATGGCACATCGCCGAGATAGTCCAAAATGGAAAGCTGAGCGCTGGCACTGATATCGGCAAAAGAAAACATTTCTCCGCCGAGATAGCTCCGCCTTTCACAAAGCCAGTCCAGATATTCCATGTGAAAGTTAAGATTGTTGATACCGGTCTTCAAACGGCGGGAATCCGGAGCCAAACCCTGACTGAAACGCTTGTGGACTTTTTCAATCACCACGTTTTTGTAAACGTCGTTATAAAATTTTCCGTCAAACCATTCGCACAGCCGGCGAACCTCGGCACGCTGTTCCGCGGTATCGGGCAATAGGCGCACTTCTTTGTCCGCGTCTTCCAAAAACTCCGAAATTGCATAATTGCCGGAGATGACTTTTCCGTCATTGATAAAAATCGGCAGTTCTCCGGCCGGATTCAACTTAAAAACATCGGGAGACATATTCCACGGCTCTTCTTCTTTCAAAACAAAAAGCATTTTCTTTTCGCTCATGGCTATTCTGATTTTGCGCGAAGCCGCAGAAAACGGATGATGTATTAAAAGAACCATATTGTCTCTCCGGAAATTGACCCCAACTTATTCTGATTATAAATTTTAATCATTAGAACAAAAAGGTCAAGTCCGGAAAGTGATTTATAATTATTTTGTGTACATCGGCGGCGTTATGCTGTTGTTCAGAACTTCAAATTCATGAATCACGTTCAGCAAATGCTTTTTAAACTTTTCCTGCACTTCTTTTTTCTCCAGATATTTTCCGAGGCGTCCGATTAAAAATGCCCGGTTTTTAGAAGCTTTGGAAACGCCGATAAAAAGCGGAATGTCCCAGATGATTTGCTTGGAAAAAGCCACATAATTGCGCAGCCCGAGCTTTGATGCTTCTATCAGTCCGGTATAGTATCCGGTAAAGACATAGTCGATTTCTTTGGTAAAAAGTTTTTTGAACAACTCGTTCGGGTCGCGGATTTTGATAACGTCATAATCTTTCATCTGTTCGTTGACATAATCGCTCAGAATTTCTTTTTCCAAAATCGCGCCTTTAAGTTTTTTTACGTCTTCCAAAGACTTAATTTCGCCGCGGCGGGAGGGCAGGGTCATCAGCGTAATCGGATTGGAAACCGGAGCCGGCAATACATAATCAAGGCCGGCATAAAGCTTGGTGTCATGATACATTCCGAGCAAAATATCAATGTCTCCGCTGCGCACGTCACGAATAATGCCGTTATAATCGGTCAGATAATCCATGTAGGTGACAACAGCGTTGTTTTCTTCGGCAAATTCTTCAAGCAGCTCCTTGAAAAGATAATGCCGGCGGACAAATTTCTCTTCATTGTCCTGATTGAATTCGATAGAAACATAGCCAAAGGGCGGATAGTCATAAAAACCGGCAGCCGTCATCTGGCGTTCGGCTCTGGTATCGCTGAAATCAACCAGAGCATCGGCATTTCCCGCAGAAAACAAAACAAGAAGCGCCGCCATTATGATTTTTTTGGGATTGTTCATATTTATTCCTTTAAAAAATGCAGAAAATTGTATATATCATGACTTAAACATTACACAATTATAGTTAAAAAATATTTTATAGGCCAGGTGAAAAATGAATGAATCCGATCAATATTCCAACAATGAAATGCAGTCATTGTCACAGTCGGAGTTAGAAAGCAGAGCCCTCATTAATACGGCGTCCAAACTGAATTATATCAGAGAACATTGGGAAGAGGGAAAAGCCGGGTTGGATGAAGCTCTGGATAAAAACCGCAAATTATGGGCGATTATTGCTTCAGCCATGCAGGAGGCAGATTGTCCGCAGCCGGCTGACGTCCGCCAGAATATTTTGAATCTGTCTGTCTTTATATTTAAGCGTACAATTGATATTTTGACAGACCCCAAACCGGAAAGCCTGCGCGTGCTGATTGATATTAATATGAATCTGGCAAAAGGCCTGAACCATAAAGGCATTGATTAATCGGTGATTAAGTAAAAAAGTTTTACCAGCCCCGACTTACTTGGGGCTTTTATTTTTCCTGCCTCACTGCCTTCAGCTGTATTCCGGATGCCAAGCCAATTCCTATGTCTCCACCACCCGCTTTTTCCCGTCAGTCTCCCCCAAAAAAATCCGCTTGCAAAAGTCATAGATTTGTTTATGATAATACCCGCAGTCCGGAGGCGGACTGTGGTGTCGAAAACATCTTACGAGTTAATCCGCTTTGGCGGAGTTTGGGAAATAAGCCGCTTTGCGGGCGAATAACCATAGCTGTCTCGTACAGTTTTTCGGCTCCGCCACCCTTGTTTTAGGGTGGTTTTGTTTTAATCAAAACTAGGAGCTAAAAATAAAATGTTATCAAGAAAATATAGAAAAGAGTGGTATAAAACCTTCCGGAGTTATTGCAATAAAGAATTAAACCGGATAATGACGGAACAGGGCTTAACAAGTACGGAACTGGCGGATCATATAGATTTTTTTGAAGGTCGGATAGAAAAATTAAAAAGAAATACCAGCCATGTGAGAATGGAAGAATATGTGTATCTGTTTTCATTTCTGGATAAAGTGTTTGAAATAAAACTTGTCGACGCCAAAGATTATCCTTGGCAGTAATAAAAAAGCGGGAGAGAATCCCGCTTTTTTTCTTCCCTCTTCAAAACAGAAACCCTATCACATTTCCCATTGGAGTACCGCAATCCTCAGGGCACCGTACAAACTGACGCCTCACCCGCCGGGTGTGACCGCGGGTCTCATGGCACACGTTTTGTACGGTGCCACCGGTTGTACCGGTCACCCTCTGTCTTTTTTTTATTGTCACCCTCGGGCTTCAACCCGAGGGACCATCTCACAATCGGCACAGTGCTTGTTTCCTTATGGATTCTCGGGTCGCAGCCCGAGAATGACAGTAGAAGAAAGCCGCAGAATGACAAATGCTTCAAAGCACCATTCCCCCGTCCGGCACGGTTTGTGTGCCCTTTGCGAATGGCTTAGGTTTTGGAGCAAAAACCGAAAGTGAAACACCACTCCCCTCAAGCCTGAGGGGTGGGGGAGCGCTAAGTAAAAACAACCGCAGCTCCGGTTGTTTTTGTCTGCAAGCTCTTTGGAACATCTTGGCAAGCGAGGAAAGCGTTAGCAACCGCAGCGAGCCTAGATGCCTAAGTTGCCCCGCCCGATTACCGAATGATTTCTTAGCTTTTGGCCCAAAGAGGCGAATATTAAGTACTGAGCCTTGGAACGTAGTGATGTTTGTGGCTGCCGGCCTCCCGGCCTTTGGGTTGAAAGCTTAGAAAATGAGGTTGGGCTTGACTTTTGCCATTTATTCCTCCCCTGAAGCACATCCTCACATCCGGCATGGTTTGGGTGCCCTTTGCGAATGGCTTAGGTTTTGGAGCAAAAACCGAAAGTGAAGCACAATGGTAGAGAGCGTAGCGAGATTAATTTTGCTCTGAAACCTTAGCAAATGAGCGTAGGGCTGCCTTTTTGGTTACTTTTTGGCAGTCAAAAAGTAACAATAAAAAATAAACAACTCTATGAAGAAAACAAAACCAGAAAATAAAAAAAGAAAAACAACGAAAAAAGAGAGGAGTAAAGAGAGCGGAGAACAAAAGGGACAAGGGGGCGGGAAAAAGAAAGTAGTGGGGAGATCAGAGAACGGGAAGCGGAGAAGACGGTGCGGGGAGTGATAGGGCGGAAAGAGAGCGGAGAACAAAAGGAACGGGGAAGCAGGAAAAAGAAAGTAGCGGGGAATGAGGAAAAAGAGAGGAGAAAAAACGAAAGAGGGAAAAAGGAAAAATGCGGGGAGTGTGGAATGAGAGGAGAGGACTAAACATCCCCTGATGAGAAAATAAATATGAGTAATGAGATAAAAGAAAATGAAGAAAACGGGATATAATAAAAGGGGCAAAGCCCCTTTTATCAATAGGATCTGGCGTAAATCACATCCATAGTCGCCGGCTTGCCGGTCAGCAGACAAACGCCTTCACTGTTGCTCTGGTCAAACGGGATACAACGGATTGTAATCTTCATCTCTTTGAGGATTTCCTCAGTCTGCGGATCAGCACACCACTTTCCGCGGACAAAAGCAACTTTTCCGGCCTTGCCGTCGGCAATCCACTCGTTGGCCTGGCCAAAATAGTTGCGGAATTCTTCCGGCGAAGTAATATCTGTACGGATGTTTGACATTAAACGATTCTTGGCGCGGTCAAACATCTCGGATTGAATATTTTCCAAACGTGCAACAATTGAATTTTCAAATTCTTCAACGGAAAGAATCTGTTTGCCTTCCGGCGTATTGAGTTTAAGGCGTTCTTTAACCATAACTTTGCCGCCGTCCACATCACGCATGCCGATTTCGCAAATAACCGGCGCGCCTTTCTTGGTCCATTCCCAAAACTTGTCAACGCTCTTGCGGTCACGCTTGTCAACCTTGATGCGGATTTTTTCGCCAAACGGTGCCTTTGCCTTGAGAGCGGCTTGCAGTTTGGCAATATAATCCATAATTTTGTCTTCGTCTTCCGGATTTTTGATAACCGGAATAATAACCACCTGATACGGTGCAATTCTGGGCGGAACAACCATGCCGTCATCATCGGCATGAGTCATAATCACGCCACCGATAAGACGGGTTGAAACCCCCCATGAAGTTGTATAAGCATATTCCTGCTCATTATTTTTGTTTACAAAAGAAATATTGGCAGATTTTGCAAAATTCTGTCCGAGAAAATGTGATGTTCCGGCCTGCAGGGCTTTACCGTCCTGCATCATGGCTTCAACGCAATAAGTGTCAATTGCGCCGGGGAACTTCTCATGCTCCGGCTTGCGGCCGGTCAAAACCGGCATGGCAAGAGTTTCTTCGCAAAGTTCGCGATACGCTTCCAGCATACGTTTGGTTTCTTCTTCGGCTTCGTTGGCTGTGGAATGGGCAGTATGGCCTTCCTGCCAGAGAAATTCGCGGGTACGCAAAAACAGGCGCGGACGCATTTCCCAACGCACAACGTTAGCCCACTGATTGACCAGAACCGGAAGATCGCGATAAGATTTGACCCATTTGGAAAACGAGTCGGCAATAATGGCTTCCGACGTCGGACGGACGATTAAAGGCTCTTCAAGTTTTGAATCCGGAACAAGCTTGCCGTCTTTCATTGATAGGCGGGAATGGGTGACAACCGCCATTTCTTTGGCAAAACCGTCAACATGCTCAGCTTCTTTCTGAAAGAATGAAAGCGGAATAAACATAGGAAAATAGCAGTTTTCATGATCGGTAGATTTGATTTTCTCGTCAAAAACGTCGCGGATACGCTCCCAAATGCCGTATCCCCACGGCTTAATCACCATACATCCGGGAGAAGACGAGTTCTCGGCCATGTCGGCTTCATTGATAACATTTTGATACCATTCAGGATAGTTGCCTGCTCTAGTGGATTTTAATACCATAAGTTTATTCCTTTTTTAATATGACATAATTAAAAGTCCGCCGCCCCGTTGCGGCAGACGCAGAGAGCAATCTAACAGAAATAAAACAATTTGTGAAGCCCTTATTTTTGCACAAAATTTAATGTTGTCCGGCCATGAAAATTATGATATAATAAAATTCTAAATTATATTAGTTTTTTTATTATTAACCTGAAACGGCTGCCTTCCGGTGACTGTTTCATAAAATATTATTAGATTATGGGAACACTTTGGAATATTTTCGCGTTGTTGTTAATGATTTTTGCTGTTTATGCCGTTTGGGTCATTAATAAAGACTACGCAAAAAAAGGAGAGGCGCCGCTGAGCGGTTCGTTTTTCCTATGTTTCTTCGTCGGGATTTTTTTCCTGTATCGGTTTATGCCGGTTGCAGGATTTACCATCCCCGGTTTCCTGGACGTATGCTTAATCTCGGCAGCAATAGCCGCCGTTTGGTGGATTTGTTGCTTTGTATGGCATTCTGTCTTAAATTAAAAAACGGGATGATCTCTTTTGAGGTCACCCCGTTTTCCTTTGAGAAACAAAGTTTTTAATCCAGAATCTCATTCACTTCTTTAACGCTTTTGCGGTTTTCTTTGCTTTGCATCATCTCGTTGCGCATACCTTCGCGCTCCTGCCAATGCTTCATCATCAAATCGCCGCGGTCTTGCAACTGTTTCAGCATCAGGTCTTTATTATGCTGTGCCTGTGTCTTCAAAATTTCTTTATTGGCGTCAGAAAAAGTAGATTTGTTGATTTTCTTGACGGCTTTGCTGTAGTCTTCATTAATCTCGTTGGTTTCTTCGCTCATCCAGTGTTTGATTTTGGCATCTTTTTTATCCACCATTTCAACGGCGGCTTTCATGTCTTTTTCCGTTGTGTTTTTACGTTGAGCCTGAGCTTCGGACAGGTTTGCCAGCAAAACGACCGGCAAAATTGCCGACATTACATAAAGCATTTTTTTCATCAGATTTTTTCCTTTCAAAAGATTTCCTACGCAATGCGATATAAGCAGTAAAACTTGAAAAACAAGAAAATAAAAAAATAATTTTCTTGCAAACTAAAATTTATGGTTTACACTGAATCCATAACTAAGCTCTGTGGTCAGAGAGTGAATGCTTTTGATAATTGTTGATACCAGCACTATTGGCCAGACAGTTTCCCACAATAAGATAGTTATATTGTATCAACCTGTTATTTAATAAGGAATATCTCGATGGCAACAGGAACAGTTAAATGGTTTAACAATAAAAAAGGTTTTGGCTTTATTACTCCGGATGCCGGTGGACAAGATGTATTTGTACATATTTCAGCCGTTCAAAAAGCCGGTCTGCGTTCTTTGGAAGAAGGCGCCAAAATCTCTTATGAACTTTTAACTGAAAGAGGCAAAACAGTCGCCGGCAATTTGAAACTGGCCTAGGTTTTGTAAAAATGTAAAACTCCGTAATTTTGGACAATTCTTAAATTTTAAGATAGTTTTAAGAGAATTACATAAAAGCACCGGTATGATGCCGGTGCTTTTTTATTTTTATCATCTACATGCTCTCTCTTTCGTCATCCCCGCGTTCTCTCTTCTTCAAAAAAATCCGCTTGCAAAATCTTTGTAATACATTATGATAACTCTCGCAGTCCGGAGACGGACTGTGGTGTCTCAAAACATCTTACAGATTTTCCACCATGAGGTGGAGTGCCTAAAATAAGCCGCTTTGCGGACGAATCATGGCGACTGTGTCTGTACAGTTTTGAGCTCCACCACCTTAGTTTCTAAGGTGGTTTTGTTTTAACAAAATTATGGAGCTAAAAAATAATGAAGAATATAAAATATCAATCCAGAGCGACAAATCCGCTGAAAGCGATTCACCGGACGCTGGGTTTCGCCTTTTACTGCGAAAGGCGAAAAGACGAGATTCCGTTAAAAAAAGTCAGCAAGAAACTAAAAGTCCCAACCGAATATATAGAAGATTTGGAATTAGGACGCGGCAAAATCAGACCGTGGCTGATAAAAGAACTTCTGGAATATTATAATAGAAAAATATCAGTCTACCTTGACATACCGGAAGATAAGATGAAAAAGAACTAAAACAAAAGCGGGCTTAACCTCCCGCTTTTTTCATTTCAAAGCACCATCTCCCCCACAAACCCCGCCATAGCATCGCGGTCCTCAGAGCAGGGTGTTAACAACCGAAGCCTCACCCGCCGGGTGCGGCCTCCCGACAGCAGCCGATGTTCGGCAAATTTAACGTTGTGAAAGTTTTGTCTGCACACTCTTGGATTCGTTTTCTGCAAACATCTTGGAATAAGATTGTTTGATGTCAGCAACAATCCGTTTGAACTTTTGCAAATTCTTTCCGCCGAGATTCTCTCCTGTTGCCGCCTTAATCGTTGTCGGATTAACGCGCCGGCCTTTGTGAATCACTTCATAATGCAGGTGAGGGCCGGTAGATCTTCCGGTACTGCCGACATACCCGATTAATTGTCCTTGCTTTACGCGCACACCGGGTTTGATGCCTTTGGCAAATTTGTTCATATGCCCGTAAGCCGTGGAATATTCGGAATTGTGTCTGATTTTGATGTAGTTGCCGTAGCCGCCGTTGTATTTTGCAACGGTAACGACACCATCTCCGCCGGCATAAATCAAAGAATTTTTCGGTGCGGCATAGTCAACACCCCAGTGGATGCGTATGTCTTTGTGAATCGGGTGTCTGCGTTTGCCGAAAGGTGAGGAAATTCTGGCCTGCTGATAAGACATCGGCTTGCGGTGCAGAAACTTCTTCATAGCCTGGCCTTTTTCATTATAATAGCCGACAGTGCCGTTTGCATCGGTATAACGATAAAGCTCCAGCTTTGTTTTGCGCAATTTAAGGGCGGCATACAAAATATCACCCGATTTTACGACTTTTCCGTCCGGAGTGATTTTGTTTTCGAAAACAATTTCAAAACGGTCGCCTTTACGCACTTCTCGGCGAAAGTCCACCGAATAAGCAAAAATTTTGATAAAGTCGCTGACGACCTTTGACGGCACGCCCTGAGCCCGAAGCGCGGTAGAAACCGTACCATTAATGACACCGGCGGCACTGTTGACTTCTTCCACCAGCTCGTCTTTGATTTCCAGAGCCACATATTGTGCTTTGTCATTTTTCTTTAAAATGTAACGCAAACCGATTTTTGGTTCGATTGTAATATTTTCAATACTTAAAAGTTCGTGCTTATGAGAATCGATTTTTGTGGTAACGGCAATCTTTTGCCCGACTTTCAAACTTGAGGGGTTGTAAACCTTTTTAAGAATCTGATAGAGTTTGTGAGATTCGCTGTAACCCAGCCCGAGGTCATTAAGAATAGAGATGAAAGAATCGCCTTTTTGTACAATAATTTCTTTTTCAATGGTTTTTTCAACAGATTCGCTGATGACTTTCTCAAACAGGCTGCGTATGTTGCCGACGGCATTGTCAGAATAAGCCAGAGAAGTTTCGGGTATTTCTTCCGTGGTTTCAGCAGCGAGAGTAACTTCTTCGGCAAGATCTCTGCTGAGGTCGTCTCTGGAAACCGAGGCGCTGACATTATTATTGTTTGATAAAGACACCACAAACGCAAAAATAATGGCAACAGCATAAGCGACAGTCATTATTTTATGGTTTTTCTGGGTGTTAAAATCAAAGTTAAAATACTTTTTTAACGACTTCATCCGATTAATCTTTTCAGATACAAGTTAAACCAAAACAAAAAAACTATATATTTTTTTGTCGGAAAACACAAACAAAATTATTTTACACCGTGTATAAATAAAATTGTAAACAATAGAAATGAAAATTTTTTTAACAAAATTAAAAAAAGTGCTTGCATTTAATTTTTTTTCCCTATATAAGAAACTCATCTTACGGGGGCGTAGTTCAGCTGGTTAGAATACATGCCTGTCACGCATGGGGTCGCGAGTTCGAGCCTCGTCGCTCCCGCCATTATAAAAAAAAGCTGCCTTTATGGCGGCTTTTTTTATAATATCAGGGTAGCAGAGGCTCGAACTCGGAAGAGCCCGCTAAGGAAATTTTACCGAGCTCCGGTAAAATTTCTCTGCAAGAGCAATGACATCTTAGTGAAAGAGGGCGTGTGAGCAACCGAATTGAACTTAGATGCCATTGGACGAAGCTGCGAAGCAGCGTGCCTCGTTGCTCCCAAAAAACATCCTGATTAAAGCTTGTGAGCGAGAGGGCAAAGCGAAACAAGCGTTACATAGCGGTGCCCGCAGCGAGTTAGCGTTGCGAATGAAGGTAATGCTTACAAGCCGGAAAAGCCTCATCACAAATTTGAGCTGCCTTTATGGCGGCTTTTTTTATAATGTCAGGGTAGCAGAGGCTCGAACTCGGAAGAGCCCGCTAAAAGTCGTCATAATTTCTTGAACATCCGTTGTGAATATCATATAATTTGATTTAAGAATAAGGAAAAAATCAATGCATGACATCTGGAATCCGTGGCACGGTTGTGTTAAAAAAAGCGAGGGCTGCCAAAATTGTTATATGTACTTTCTGGATAAACAGCGCAATCAGGACGGCCGCCGGATTTATAAAGTAAAAAACAATTTTGATTATCCGCTGCAAAAAGATAAAAACGGCCGCTATAAAATCAAAAGCGGTGAGCAGATTCGCGTCTGCATGACATCGGATTTCTTTTTGGAAGAAGCTGATGAGTGGCGTTCGGAAGCATGGAAAATCATGAAAAAAAGGCCGGATGTCGTCTTTTTTCTGCTGACAAAACGACCGGAACGGGTGGCAGAATGCCTGCCGCCGGATTGGCATGACGGCTGGGAAAATATTTTCTTTAACGTGACTTGCGAGAATCAGAAACGTGCCGATGAACGGATTCCGCTGCTGTTTAAACTGCCGTTCAAGCATAAAGGCATTATGGTTGCGCCGTTTGTCGGGCCGGTCAGTATTAAAAGTTACCTTCCTGCCGGACAAATAGAGCAGGTGATAGCAGGCGGCGAGAACTATGACGGCTCCCGCCCTCTGGCGTATGACTGGGTTAAAAGTCTTTATGATGAATGTGTCGGGGCAGATGTAACCTTTTGCTTTATTGAAACCGGAACTAATTTTATGAAGGACGGCAAAACATATCATATGCCGGACAAAAGGCTGCAAAGCCGTATGGCATACAAATCCGGCCTGCAATATCAAGGAAAAGCACAGAAATTTCTGCTCGACAATATAGGACAGGGCTCATTGTTCGGAGAAGAAGTCTGGCAAAAGTCTTTCTGTTCTCGTTGTCAAACCTGCGGCAGCCGGCTGATTTGTAACGGCTGTTCCGATTGCGGCCAATGCAAAAAACGAAATTGACATTTGAAAAAATAATCATAAGATAACAAAACAATATACTTATTTTGTTATCTTATTATTCTTCAATCTATGATAAATTATAATTATGTGAAAACTTTCAGCCGGAATGATATCCCTCTGTATATGAACCTGTTTAAAATACTGGCTCATTTGAAGCGGAGTTACCCTGATTTTGCCCGCTGGTATTTTACCGGATTTATTCCGGGGCTGGTTAACAGGCAAAGACAGATAATTTATGCAAAAAATGCCAAGGAACAGATTATAGCTGTCTCTTTGTTAAAGAAAACGCCGCAGGAAGATAAAATATGTTGCTTATGGATAAAAAAGGAATATCGCCGTCGGGGCATAGCCTCGCAATTAATGTATAAAAGCCTGAAAGCTCTGGACAATCCCAAGCCGAAAGTAACGGTTTCCGAAGAAAATTATCCTGAATTTGAAGCTTTATTCAAAAAGTACGGTTTTATTTTAACTTGTATCCGCGATGATGAATACATAGCCGGAAAAAGGGAGTTCCATTTTAACTAAAGGTACTTGCGGTAAAACAGCAGGTGCCTTTTTTATACTTTATTCTTGTTTTTGCAAATTTTTGCCGCTAAACTTCAAAACAACCCGAAGGAGATGTGAAATGAGTGAAAATCAGACAGAAAAAAGCCGTTGGAAAAAATTTGCCCTCTTTTGCCTGCGCAATGTCGTAAATGTCGCATTTTTTCTTTTTGCGGCTTATTATGCCTTGCTGGCATATGTTTTTCAGGTTTCCCCAACAACAAATAAAATGATGCTGGTCGGTGTCTGCTGCCTGTGGTTGATATGGATATTTGCCAAAGCGGTCATCAAAATCGTGCTGGCATTGCTGCTGGTCGTGTTTGTAATCGCCGGTTGGTATCATGTCAGTCATTATGACGAAATTCAGTGTAAAAACAATGACGGGGTTTGGAATGCCGAAACACAAAGCTGTGAAGAAAAACTCGGTTTGTGGCAGCGGGTACAAAAGCTGTGGCAGTCCCGAACGGAAGTCAAAATCGAAAAGAACAGGGAAAAATAAGTGCTTATTGTTAATTACATGGCTAAACCCTTTACTTTTCTTTATAAGCTAATAAGGTGATTAATATTTACAAAATTTAAGGACGATAAGAACTGCTGATGAAAAAATATTATTTTAAAATAAGTTCGACAGGTTTTATCTTGCTTTCGGCTCTGGTTTCCGTTACTTTCAACTATACTTTTTTGGGCAAAATATATGCCGCTGCCGGAGTACTTTTTTGTCTGTTGACCGGAATCATCTTGTTTTGTATATTTTGCGGTGCTTATTCCTTGTTGTTTATAAAAAAAGCCGAAAAATGGCTGGCGGCATTTTTTATCATCGGCAACGGTGCCGCTTTATATTTTATGCAAACCTATAATGTTGCTGTCGATAAAGTGATGATGCTCAATGTGTTTCAGACAGATGCTGCGGAGGTCAGCGGACTGCTGAGCACGGAGATGATTCTTTTTGCCGTATCCTTTTGTGGGTTGCCGTTGTTTTTACTATACAAAACCCGAATAGAATATTCGGACTTTAAGCGTGAAGTAAAAATCAGGCTGACTGTAATTGCTGCTTCCTTTATCTTGTCAGGGCTGATTATTTTGCCTTTTTCCGCCCGTCTTGATACTTTTGTACAAGAGCATAAAAGGCTTCTTTATACGTTAATGCCGAGTAATTATATCGATTCGACCATGTCAGCGCTTAAAATCATACATAAACATCATGACTTCAAACCATTGGATAAAAAAGCGGAATTAAACAATTACTGGAAAGATAACGGCCGTAAAAACCTGTTTATAGTGATTGTCGGGGAGAGTGCCCGTGCCGCAAATTTTTCGTTGAATGGCTATGAGCGCGATACCAATAAGGCTCTGAGGCCGTTTGCCGATGAGATGATGATCTTCAAAAAAGCCAAAGCCTGCGGCACGTCAACGGCCATCTCCGTACCTTGCCTGTTTTCGCCTTATGAAAGAATAAACTTTGTTGCCGGTTCATCTTCCTATACCGAAAATGTTTTGGATGTGCTGGCTTATAACGGTTATCAACTTTTATGGCGGGAAAATAATTCCAGTTGTAAAGGCAACTGCAACCGTATTCCCACGGAGGTCTTCTGTCAAAACGGCAAGTGTTATGATGAGCTGATGAACGCCGGTATTGCCGAAAAGGCGCGGACAATGGGGGACAAAGCCGTGATTGTCCTGCACCAGCACGGCAGCCATGGTCCGGATTATTTCCTGCGCTATCCGGAAGAATATGAAATTTATAAACCGGTCTGCAAAGACGAGGTTCTGAAAAACTGCACGCTCGGGCAGATTCGCAACACCTATGACAACAGCATTGTATATACCAGCCATGTGGTGGCCGATTTGCTGAAAAAACTGCAACCTCTGGAAGATGAATATAACCTTGCCGTTATATATACGTCGGATCACGGCGAATCTTTGGGAGAAGACGATATGTATCTTCATTCGGCCGTGTATGATTATGCGCCTGATTATCAGACCGAAGTGCCTTTTTGGGTATGGATGCCGGATTCAGCTGTCAAAAACATGAACTACAGCCGTTCCTGTCTGCGCCGTCAAAGTCAAAAGCAAATATCGCATGATAATATGTTTCATTCCCTGCTGGGGTTGGCCGGCGTGGAAATTGAACATTACCGTCCGGAGCTGGATATTTTTGCGCCTTGCCGGCAATCAAGATGATAATGCTGGATTTTTACGGAAGAAGCATTTATATTAAAACAAAATATTTTGGGAAAGGGGAGATGCGATGCCTAAAAATGCCAGTCAGTTCGCGCTGATTGAAAAAATAAAATCTTTTGTAAAAAGTACCGGACGTTTTCTCGGAGCGGATGACAAGTCCAAAATTACCGAGAATATGGCGCGCAAAATTCAGCAGACGGCCTATGAAAAAAGCCTGACTGAGATAAAAGACGTTTATACGCCGCCGTATCTCGCCTTGGCCAAACAACTTGAAGTCGATAATTATCAGATTTTTTGTGCCGCTGTTTTTAACATGACCGAGATTGCCAAAAACAGCAGCAAACACCGCCGCGAAATTATTGAAATATTTGAAAAAGTTCAGAAGGAAGACAACCGGTCGCCGGAAATGGCGGAATATCTTGACGGGGCGTTAAAAGAACTGAAAAAATTAAAATAATCCGCTCTTCTTAAATAAAAAATCCGATTCCTTTTCAGAAACCGGATTTTTTTTGCAAAACTACTGTGCAGGTTATTTCAACTCGGCGGCTTTCATGGGCTTGCCGTTCAAATCATATCTTTCGATTTTGGTGTTTTTGTTAATCTGCTCAAAAGTCTCTGCAATGGCGTTTTGTGTCAGACGCGCCTTAATCTGCGGTTCGACTTTGTTCAGCGGCAGCGGCTTGGTATCGCGAATGTCTTCAACCTTGATGATGTGATAACCAAACTGGGTCTTAACCGGTTTCTGCGAATATGTGCCTTTTTTCATTGCATTGGCGGCATCCCAGAATTCGGGGACCATCACGCCTTTGTTAAAATAACCAAGCTCAGCTTGTTTGTCTAAAGAATATTTGTCTGCCAAAGTATTAAACTTTTCGCCTTTTTTCAATTTGGCAATAATCTCTTGAGCCGTAGCTTCGTCTTTTACCAGAATGTGAGAAGCTTTGATTTCTTTTTCGGGTTGGAAGTTTGCCTTATATCCCTTGTAAAATTCTTCAATGGCTTTTGGGGTAACTTTTTTCTCTACCTTCTTTTCCAGATAAATCTTGCGGGCCAGTTCTTCCTGAGCAAGTTTCAGTTGTTGTTTATATTCGGCAGAGGAGGTTACGTTGTCTTCTTGGGCAGCCTGATAAAGTACGGCGCCGTTAACATAAACTTCGACCGCTTTCGGATAAAACTCGTCAAACGGAACTTTTTTCTTCAAATCGGGATTGGCGTTATAAGCTTCTCTGATTTCGGCAACGGTAATTTTCTGTCCGTTAACCACGGCGGCAACGCCGTTTTTTCCCTCGGCCGCGGCATTGAGCGGATTCAGAAGCATAACGGAAACGGCAGCCAGAGCCAGATATTTCTTTTGCATATTATAAATTCCTCCAAATAGAATATTAGAACTAAATCAAATATAATACAACCGGAGCTATTTCCAAGCATTTTTTTCATGAACGTTCATAACTTTTCAAAGACAAGTTGACAATCCGGCCAATAAACACTATTTCTAAACTAAAGTTATGTTTCAAAAGAATAAGGTATAAAAAATAATGTTAGGTAGTATCGCTCGTAAAGTTTTTGGCAGCGCCAATGACCGCTTTGTAAAAAAACAGTACAAACTCGTCCAGAAAATCAATTCTTATGAACCCGAAATCTCCAAATTAAGCGATGAAGAATTAAAAAATAAAACGCTGGAATTTAAAAAGCGCCTGAAAGAAGGGGAAACGCTGGATGATTTGCTGCCCGAAGCCTTTGCCGTTGTCCGCGAAGCCGCAAAGAGAACGCTCGGACAAAGACATTACGATGTCCAGCTGATCGGGGGTATTGTCCTGCATAAAGGCATGATAGCCGAAATGAAGACCGGTGAAGGCAAGACCCTTGTCGCTACATTGGCGGCATATCTGAATGCCCTTGAAGGCAAAGGCGTTCATATCGTGACCGTCAATGATTATCTGGCCAAACGCGATGCCGAATGGATGGGGCAGGTATATCGTTTTCTCGGCTTGAGCGTTGACTATATTATTCATGAAAAAAATGATATGGAGCGCAAAATTGCCTATAACAGCGATATTATCTATGCCACGAATAACGAACTGGGTTTTGATTATCTGCGTGATAATATGAAATTCAGCCTTGATGAATTGGTACAGCGCCCGTTCAATTTTGCCATCGTTGATGAGGTTGATTCCATTCTGATTGACGAGGCCAGAACCCCGCTTATTATCTCCGGCGCCGCCGAAGACAGTTCTGAAAAATATATTTTGGTCAATCAGATTATTCCCGAGTTGGTAGACAGCGATTATGAAAAAGATGAAAAGGCCAAATCCGTTACTTTGACGGAAAGCGGTATGGAACACGTTGAACAGCTGCTCAAAAAAGTCGGTCTGATTAAAGAAGGCGGCTTATACGATATCGGTAACGTTACGCTGGTTCATCACGTCAATCAGGCGTTGCGCGCACATAAAATGCATATCCGTGACGTTGATTATATCGTCAAAGATAATAAAGTGGTTATTATTGACGAGTTTACCGGCCGTATGATGGAAGGGCGCCGCTACAGTGACGGCCTGCATCAGGCGATTGAAGCCAAAGAAGGCGTTAAAATCCAGTCAGAAAACCAAACGCTGGCATCCATTACGTTCCAAAACTATTTCCGCCTTTATCCCAAACTCTCCGGTATGACCGGCACAGCCATGACCGAAGAAGCCGAGTTCGGCGATATTTACAATCTGTCCTGTGTCGAAATTCCGACCAACCGTTCAGTTGCCCGCAAAGATGAACATGATGAGATTTATCGGACGGCGCGCGAAAAATACAATGCGATTATTGATACGATTATCGACTGCCAAAAACGCGGTCAGCCGATTCTGGTCGGTACGACCTCGATTGAGAAGTCGGAACTTCTGGCCGATATGCTGAAAGCCAAATCCAAAATCAAATTTGAAGTTTTGAATGCGCGCCATCATGAACGCGAAGCCGCAATCGTTGCTCAGGCCGGTGTTCCGGGAGCCGTTACCATTGCAACCAATATGGCCGGCCGCGGTACCGATATCCAGCTTGGCGGCAACTTGGAAATGCGCCTGAAAGAAATGCTGAAAGGCGATGAGACCGAAGAGCAAATTGCCGGTATCAAAGAAAAACTGAAAAAACAAATCGCCGAAGATAAAGAAAAGGCAATGGCAGCCGGCGGTTTGTACGTCTTGGGAACGGAGCGCCATGAAAGCCGACGCATTGACAATCAGCTGCGCGGCCGATCCGGACGTCAGGGCGACCCCGGAACTTCTAAGTTCTTCCTGTCTTTGGAAGATGACCTGATGCGGATCTTCGGTTCCGAAAGAATGAGCAATATGTTGCAAAAATTAGGCTTGCCGGAAGGCGAAGCCCTGATTCACCCGTGGATTAACAAGGCCTTGGAAAAAGCTCAGCAAAAAGTGGAAGAACGCAACTTTGACATTCGTAAAAACCTGCTGAAATATGACAATGTCATGAATGATCAGCGAAAGGTAATTTATGAGCAGCGCCATGAACTGATGGAAGCTGAAGATGTGGCTGAAACAGTTGCCGAAATGCGTGAAGACTATCTTGCCGATGTTATCCATAATTATATTCCGTATGGAGCTTCTCCAAGTGAGTGGCGTCCGGAAGAATTAAAGCAGGAAATTACACGTATTACCGGATTTGTACTTCCGATTGGCGAATGGGCTGCACAGCCGGAAGCCGAAGCCGCTCAGATTGAAGAATATATTCAGGATGCTGTCCGTAAAGGTCTGGCAGAAAAGAACCGTTTTGTTCCGGCGGAATTAATGCATTTGGTAGAAAAAAGCATTTTGCTTCAGGTGCTTGACCAGCTTTGGAAAGAGCATATTGCCACTTTGGACATGATGCGCCATACCATTGTTCTGAGAGCTTACGGCCAGAAGGATCCGTTGAATGAGTATAAAAAGGAAGCGTTCAAAATGTTCTCTCTGATGCTGGATCAGTTGCGCGAAAAAACAACTTTCCTGCTGTGTCGGGCTCAAATTCAGAATGACGCGATAGATGCTCTGCGCGCACAAGAACAAAAGGCTCAAAATGTTCAGGAAATCCATGAACAGCCGGAAGCTTTGGTTGGCGGTGATGCCCGCCTGCAAAATCCGGCAGCAGAGAAAGCCGAGCCTTTCCGCTACAGTAACGAACCTTTTGACCCGAACCGTCCGGAAACCTGGGGTAGAATTTCCCGTAATGACCCATGTCCTTGCGGCAGCGGCAAAAAGTTCAAACATTGCCACGGTAAACTATAGAAAGCATCTCGGTCTGTTATGAACTGTCCTCCCAAACAGGACAGTTCAGCACGGCCAAGGGATTTTAAGGAAAAAATAGGGAGGAGTTCATGTTCTAATAACATGTAAACTCAGCACTTATACCGCCCCAAGAGCAACCAATAAATTCTGCGTTGTTGCAGCTTGATAATGCGCTGCTGCAATTGCTAAAGCCGATACCTGAAAATTTAAAAGCACAGTCATTATAGCGGCCACAGTAGGAACCAATATCATCACAACAACTCATATGGTAGCCTGGATTACTGGGAGAGCAGCCGTAACCGCCGCATTGCGGATCACAAGAATCAATAGAGCCGTCTTTGCAGCAGTCGCCATGACATGTAGAATGGACGGAGCACCAGTTGGAAGAGGACGAGTTGCAGCAAGAAGAACACCTTTTGCAAGTCCCCCCGCAACCATCGGAAATCGTGTAAGAGCCGCAGGAACAAGAGCTTGTGGTATCGGAACAGCTTGGCGTACAACAAGCTTGATAAGGATAATAACAAGTTTTATCCCCGCATCCATTTTTGGTCGAACCGCCACAACCTCCGGGGTTGGAAGTTGAAGTACCTGACGGGCAGTTAGGGTTGCAGGTGTAATAACAGGTATACTCGCAGCCATCGGTACCGTTCATGCCGTAGGATGAAGAAGTTAAAGACGTATAAGCCGGACAATCAGACGGCGTACAGCAGGTGCCGTAGGATGAATCGTAAGTACAACGACCGGAGTTCTTTTTAAGCTTCTGACCTGACGGACAGGTTTTGGTATATTTGAGTTCCTTACAAGCCCGTTGATTGTCTCTTTTACAACCTTTGTATAAAGTTGCGAAACTTGGGCAAGGCTGGTCAACATAGTTCGGGATAGAACAAGTTGTCGTGTTATAACCGTTTTGCTGACACCAGGTCTTTGCGTCACATTTGAGGTAATAGTCGTCAAAAGGGCATGTATCCGTCACAGCCTGGTACTGCGGACATTTACCGGAAGCGTAATAGGTAAAGCCTTCTTTTTCACATTTATCGGTATCAATGTTGGGATTAGGGTTAGGCCCCGGAAAAACGCCGTCTTCATCGCCGCAGTCCGGCAGGAAGCAGACGCCACAATAAGCATTGGAAGGTGGGAGGAAGACCGAGAAAGCAGCGGCCACAGCCAAGACTGATACCGCAGAGTTTAGTTTCATGTGTAGCATATTTCTGTTAATGTTTTTCATCGGCTTCCTCCCATAATAAAAATTCTTTTCAAAGCACATACTTTGTCATAATTAACTGCTGAAGCAACGCAGGTTCTAAGACACTGTATAAACCGATCGCTGCCGACGTTCGGCCACCTGTCGTGCAGGTGACAATGAAGATACTATAGCACAATAAAATACCTGTGTCAATATGCAATGAAAAGTCGAGTAGAGATTTTGGCTAATAAAAGAAAATTGCAAAGTTAAAAAGGCAAAATAAGTTCAACAAAAAAAGGAGGTTTCACCTCCTTTTTTATAATGTACCATACGATACCGGAGCAAAACGGTATACCTGATGATAAATTTACCGCTCTGTTTGCCTTTTTTTTTAACTTTGGTTACATTTTTTTGCCGGATTTTTTTTCAAGAGCCTGATTAACAGCTTTGCGGGCATTAAAATTGGCGTTAAACATTGCATTATATTGATGCAATGGTGCATTTGCCTGAATCCAGACCAAGTCTTCGCAATAAAGGGAATAGAGCTTTTTCAGTTTTTCCGTAGAGAGTTGATCAAGTTTGGTCAAGCCTCCCAAGTTGATAATTTCCTGATGAATTTCTTTTCGCGTTCTCATGTTATTGTCGTTTTGAAATTAAACACTAAATCACCAAGAATATATTCTTGGAATAATATAAATACTAATAAATGAAGAAGTCAGCAGATTAGCAAGGCAGAAAAATTAAGTCAAGAATTTTTATAAATTCTTTTCATAATCATCAATTCTTGCTAACAAATCATTAAGTTTAAGCCGAAGTTTTTTGTTTCCGGCGGCTTGCCTCAGAGCATTTTCGGCCTGCCGTCTGGCGGCTTTAAATTCTCCGATGCCGAGACTGAATTCGGCAGCTGTATATTCTGCATATTCCCTTTGCCCCAAACCTTCATAAGCGCGGGAAAGCAGCATATAAATCAGACTCCCCGGCCTTTGTACGGCAGCCTGATTCAGTTGATTGACAATTTTTTGCAATTTGCTTTTGTCCGGAGAAGTTTCCAAAGCCGCCTGCGCCCAGTTGACCTTGAACAGAGCCGAGTTGGGCATAAGGGATAATGCTTTTTCATATTCCGCCTCGGCCTGTCTGACCTTGCCGTTTTCAATGTAAATCTGGCCTTTTAACTCATGAAAATACGGATTGTCCGGCTCTCTGGCAATCAGTTCGTCAGCGTTGCGCAAAGCCTGTTGAAGTTTCATTTGCTTAAAATAGGCGATCGTACGGGCGTACAATGCCGGAGTGGACGAATCCGACGCCGGATATTTACGGAGTGTCTGAGTTGGAGTTTCCAAAAAGCCGGTAAGCTTGGCTTTAATCCTGTCAAACTTGTCGTCTTTGACGGATAAAGCCGAAACGCCCGATTCTTTGACGGCTTGTTCCAAGAATGAAATTCTTTCCTTTGTCATCGGGTGCGTTCGGAAATAGGGCATTTCTTCTCGTCCGCTCATAATATTGCGCTGCTCGATTTTTTTCATAAAATCAAGCATTCCGGCCGGAGATTTGTGATTGGCCTTTAACAATTTGACGGCAGCCTCGTCCGCACTTCTTTCTTCGCTGGTCCGGTAATTCAAAAACTGGTTGAGCGTCGCCCCCTGACTGCCGACCGCCATTGCCATGGCTACATCGCCGCGTCCGCCCAAAACTGCGGCGGCACCGGCAAGAACAGCCGAGGCCAGCCCGATTTTTTGTAAAGACTGGGCTTGAATTTTTCCGCGCAAAATATGTCCGCCTTCAATATGTCCGATTTCGTGGGCTATAACGCCTTCAAGCTCGTTGCGGCTGTCAGCGGCGGTAATGGTTCCTGTATGCACAAAAAGATTGTTGCCGTCGCCGACAAAAGCATTCAGGCTGTTATCCTGCACGATATAAAGCTTGTTGCGGTTAAAAGGAATTCCGGCGGATTTGAAAAACGGTCTGGCCGTATCGGCAAGAAACTGCTCGGTTTCTTCGTCAGAAATAATGATAATCGCCTGAGCGTTCCTGCATTCAAAAGCCAAAAAGGCCAACAGCAGAAAAATTCCGCTGTTAAGCCTTTTCAGCCAGTGTCTGAAAGAAGTTAACCTTTTATCAGTTTTTTCCACCAAGTTGTTTTTTCCTTTGTATCTTCCGTGCCGGCGGCATCAGAATTGGCCGTTGCCTTGTTCTCTGACAAAGATGTAGTATTGCCGCGGCTGTTATACAAGATGATGGCTTCTTGTTTTTCTTTAACGACCGGAGCCGGTCTGCTGCCGGAATCTCTCGGTGAACGGTCTTTTCTGTCCCGATTGCCCCTGTCGCGCCGTCCTCTGCGGTTGCGGTCACGGCGGTCTCTCCGGTTGCCGGTATTTTCTCTGTCGCTTTCTTCAGCTTGAACAATTTCTTCGGCCGTCGTATCAGAACTTTCATTGATGTTAGAAAGCTCTTCCTGCTTTTCTTCCGTTTTTTCGCGTCGGGAATTCCTTTTTCCTTCGCGGCGTTCGTTACGGCTGTCATCACGCTTTTCTTCACGTTTTTCTTTTTCAGCCGTTTTTTTGTCTTCCTCTTCGGATTTTGTGCTCTTAACCCGCTCAATCCGGTAGTCGGAAACGTTTTTAATGCTGTTGTCAGCGCTGATGATAATGCTCATGCCGTAACGCTTTTCCAAATCAATCAGTTTTTCGCGTTTGTGATTTAGCAGATAAACGGCAATATCGCCGGGCACAAACACATTGACCGAAGTCGAACGGTTGCGGATGCCTTCTTCTTCAATTCCGCGCAAAATCAGAACCGCTGCGGAATCCGTTGTCCTGACAAGGCCTTTTCCTCCGCAGTAAGGGCAGGTCGTATAATTGCTTTCAAAGAAAGAAGAGTGCATTCTCTGGCGCGAAAGCTCCAGCAGCCCGAAGCAGCTCATCTTGCCGACCTGAACACGGGAGCGGTCTTTTTTCAAAGCCTCTTTCATCCGGCGTTCAACGGCATGGTTGTTTGCCGGTTCATCCATATCAATAAAGTCAATCACAACCAACCCGGCCAGATTGCGCATTCTGAGCTGGCGGGCAATTTCATCGCATGCTTCAAGATTGGTCTTGAGAGCGGTTTCTTCCAAATCTTTTTCTTTGGTTGCACGGCCGGAGTTGACGTCAATTGAAACCAGAGCCTCTGTCGGGTTAATGACCAGATAGCCGCCGGATTCCAGTTGCGCATTGGCGTCATGCAGCTTGTCAAGCTGGGTCTCAACCTGAAAACGCTGGAACAGCGGCATTTCATTATTGCGATAATTTTTGATTTTTTTCAGGCTGTGCGGGGAAAGGATTCTGAAAAAGTCCTTGGCCATTTTATAGGCATTCTCGCCTGAAACCAAAATCTCCGAAACTTCTTTGGTATAAATATCGCGCAATGCCCGCTTAATCAGATTTCCTTCCTCATGAATCATGGCTGGAGCCTTGCTGCTCAAAGATGCGATTCGGATCTGATTCCAGCTTCTGATAAGATAATTGTAATCACGCACAATATCTGCTTTTGTCTTTTCTTCACCGGCAGTGCGGACGATAATGGACATATCGCTGGTCAGCGGCAGTTCTTTGACAATATTTTTAAGTCTCTTGCGGTCAGCCACATTGGTAATTTTACGGGAAACTCCGCCGCTTTTGATCCTGTTTGGCATCAAAACGCAGTATCTTCCGGCCAGAGACAGGTACGTTGTTAAAGCGGCGCCTTTGTTTCCGCGTTCTTCTTTAACAATCTGAACCATTAAAATCTGGCCTTCTTTAATCACTTCCTGAATACTGTGGCGGTGGTAAAGCTTGCGGGACTTCAAAAGTTTTTTCTGCAGGTCAAAATCATATTCCTGCTCTTCATCGTCATCTTCGTCAAAAGCCTCGCTGCCGCAAACTTCGTCATCTTCTTCGTCATCGGCCGCGGAAGAGGGCGAAACTGCCTCGGTGATACTGTCTTCTTCTGTACCGCTGTCTTCGCTCAAAACTTTCAGTTCTTCGTTGGCTTCACGTTTCTTGCTGCGGCGCGGCCTTCTGCGATAACGTGATTTCCGGCCTTTTTCTTCCTCCTGATTTTCCTCATCGGGTTCCGAAGCTTCGGCAGTTGTTTCGGAAACTTCTTCTGCTGTTTCGGTAACATCACCTGCGGCTTCAGTTGCTTGTTCTTCAGCTTCGGCCGGAGTATCTTGCGCCGTCGTTTCTTCATTTGTCGCTTCGCCGGCATTTCCTGCTTGCATAGCACTGTCGCTGTTATCCGATTCGTCCGGGGCTGATGCTTTTGTCTCAGGTTGTTCCGCCTGCGTTGCCGCTTCCTGTTCGGCTTTCAGTCTTTCGGCTTCCAGCCGGGCCTGTTGTTTTTCGGCGCGGATTCTTTCTCTTTCGAGTTCGCGTTCTTTGATTGCGGCCTTTTTGTTCTCAATAATCTCGTCAACTTCTTTGTCAACCTCGGCCAGCTCTTCTTCCGATACATTATAATAGTCGGGATGAATTTCGCCAAAAGCCAAAAATCCATGCTTGTTGCCGCCGTAATCCACGAATGCGGCCTGCAGGGAGGGCTCGACCCTCATGACTTTGGCAAGATAAATGTTTCCTTTAATCTGGCGGCGATAAGCAGTTTCGCATTCAACATCTTCCAGCTTGTTTCCGTTAATAACCACAACCCGTGTTTCTTCCGGATTAGTGTCGTCAATCAACATTCTTTTAATCATAAATAATAACTCCATTGCTTGGCTGTAATGCAAACAGCCTGATTCTATATGCCGGAGTTTGTCGACTTTAAACGGATTCCTTTTATCTGTAAGTCCGTCAATCTTAAAATATCTATATTTCCGAGCTGTGACAACAGCTTGTCTTTATATAAAAACTTTTTCATATTCACAACAGGTTCAAAGTCTTATCCAAATGCTTTTAACATGTTGTAAATACACAGACATCGTCCGGCAAAAACTTTTTCTCGCGGGTTGGATGAGGCCGAAAATATCAATGATAAAACGGCGGTATCAAAATTTGGTCTTGCAAAATCAGTCTTCTTAAGTGTAAATGTTAAAACCAAGCCCTGATACAAAAAAATTCATTTAACCCAACAATAAGATATACGAATTGTTTTAAAACACAACAACAAAATCATCTCGGGCACAAATTTTTTGCCGCAAAGTTTAACGACTTGGTAATGAATGTTTTGTATCATGAAAAAACAGAAGAATTTTTTGAATAGCGCATAATGTTGTCAAAACTGAAAAAAAATATTGCCGTTTTTTTCAAAAGGTTCGCCGTATCGGCGGCCCTTGCTTTGTTTTGCCTGCCGTTTTTTTGCAGAGGGGAAGCTTCGGCAGCAACAATTCAGTCTTTGCGTATCGGGCAGAATGCCGGAGGAATCCGCATTGTTTTTGATACTGATGCCAAAATAGGTTACAATGCCTTTTTGCTGAGCGGTCCGCGCCGTTTGGTAATTGATTTTGATAACGTCACGCTTAATGCCAAAGTCGAGAAAAGTCTGACAAGCAATAACGTGCTGGAAAATCCCCGTATCGGACGCAATGTCGATACCGGCGCCGCCCGTCTGGCTTTTGACCTCAAACAGCCTGCCGTTATCAAAAAAGCTTTTATGCTTCCGCCGCAAATTAACTTTGGCTGGCGTTTTGTGGTCGATTTGGAAATCACGGCCGAAAGCGACTTCTCGAAACACGTCGGAGCGGCCTATGCCGTGTCGGATGACGGCGGTTCTTCTTCGCAGAGCGTTAAAAATGCCAAAAGCGCCAAGCCTTCTGCAGCCGTGGAAAAAAGAAGCAAAGCCAAAAAAATCATTGTGCTGGATCCCGGACACGGCGGACAAGATCCCGGAGCAATCGGCGTTTCCGGCGTTTATGAAAAAAATATCACGTTGTCGGCAGCCCGGGAACTGAAAAAAATCCTTGATGCAAAAGGTGAGTATAAGGTTTATATGACCCGCAACCGCGATGTCTTTATTCCTCTGCGAGAAAGGGTTAAAATTGCCCGCAAATACAAGGCCGATTTATTCTTGTCCATTCATGCCGACAGCGCTTTAAACCGCAATGCCAAAGGTCTGTCCGTTTATACTTTGTCAGAAAAAGCGTCAGACAAAGAAGCCGCTGCATTGGCGGAACGTGAAAATAAAGCCGATGTTATTGCCGGCCTGAATTTTGCCGAACATTCCAAAGAAGTGTCGGATATTTTGATTAATCTTGCCCAGCGCGAAACCTTAAACCGTTCATCGGAATTTGCAACCTTTATGGTTTCGGAAATGCGCAAAAGCTGCAAACTTTTGGACAATACGCACCGCTTTGCCGGCTTTGCCGTTCTGAAAGCGCCGGACATTCCTTCCGTTCTGCTGGAAATGGGATACTTGTCTAACCGCTCGGAAGAAAAACTTCTGCGCCAGTTGTCCTACCGCCAGAAACTGGCCAAATCCGCCGCCGCCGCCATTGATAAATATTTTGACAATATGCACCACGCCTCATTGTTTTAAGGCAATTCCGGCAGTTGAAAGTTTAATTCTTTCTATTCGCACAAATAATAAATAGAATTATAAATGCTATAAGTATCGCAGTAGCCACTTTTATAAACAGGTTTGCCTCCGATTGCTTTGCAGCTGGCTTTCATATCACTGCAATCAGGTTTTTCTTTATTATCGGAAATGCAATCAGAATAGCGATCACAGTATGTAAACTTGTCATCACAACAGAAGCCGCGTAGTACGACAGTCAGGCAATTTCCGTTTTTACAAATTTGCCCGCTTGAACACTTAGAACTTCCGCAGCTTTCGTAATTAGTTGTCCCGTTTCTTCCGCATGATGCGCCTGCGGTATATTGGCATTCTCTGGCACAGTCGGCCCCCGACTGCGCCTGCTGCGCAGGTGTCAGCGTTAAGCTTTACTGACATTAATCTTATTATAAAGTCATGTATATATAAACCATGTTTGAGAAGGGGTGTGATTTTCGGGAAAAGTTCGTGCAGAACGGTCGGAAAAAGAATTTTTATCAGCAAAGGTTTGCCGGAACAAAGGGGGAAAAATAAAAAATTTCTTTGCAATTTTCTTAAATTGTAATAGATTAAGCACGAGATTTTGAACAATAAGATTAAAAAGCCCTAAAACCACGGATTTGAAATGTTAAAAACGCTGTCTTCTTTATTAAGCACTTTTTTCTTTTTTGCAGTTATTGTGTTTGTTGTTGTAATCAGCACAATTTGGGATTATGCCGGAAAACTTCCTGATTATCGTCAGTTGGCCAAATACGAACCGGCCGTTACGACCCGCCTGTATGCCGGCGATGGCCGCTTGTTGATGGAATATGCAACGGAAAAGCGTTTTTTTGTACCGGTAGATAAAATTCCTGAAAAAGTAAAGAATGCGTTTATTGCGGCTGAAGACAAAAAGTTTTATTCCCATTCCGGTATTGATTATGTCGGAATTGTGCGCGCGGTCTTGAGCAATATTAAAAAAATCGGTACCGGCGCCCGTCCCGGCGGCGCTTCGACAATTACCCAGCAGGTAGCTAAAAATTTCTTGTTGTCGTCCGAATTGTCTTACAGCCGCAAAATCAAAGAAGCCATTTTGGCAACGCGGATTGAACAGGCTTTTTCCAAAGATCATATTTTGGAACTTTATCTGAATGAAATTTATCTCGGTAACCGCTCCTATGGGGTCGGTGCCGCTGCATTGAATTATTTTGGCAAATCTTTGGACGAGTTGACTTTGGAAGAAGCCGCTTATCTGGCGGCTTTGCCTAAAGGACCGAACAATTATAATCCCAAAACCAAAAACGCTGCTGCCGTCGCCCGCCGCAACTGGGTGATTGACCGCATGGTCGAAGACGGCTATGTCAGTGAGGAAGAAGCGCTTGCAGCCAAGGAAAAACCGTTGGTTACCATACAGCGGAATAATGAGTTTGTCAAAGATTCACAATATTTTAGTGAAGAAGTCCGCCGCCGCATAACCGACAAATTCGGAGATGATGCCTTGTATGAAGGCGGATTGCTGGTTCGGACGACTGTTGATCCTAAATTGCAGGAAATTGCCACAAAAGTCTTTAGAAAAGGTTTGCAGGATTATGACGATCGTCACGGTTGGCGCGGGGCTGTGGCCAATATTAGTTTGGATGGCGATTATAAAGAAACTCTTGCTAAAATTGAAATGCCGAAAGGCGCGGACAAAAACTGGCAGAAAGCCGTCGTACTCGAAACATCCAAAGACAAAGCCGTTATTGAAACAAGTGCCGGAGAACGCGGCTCAATTCCTCTGGCCTTTATGCCTTCTGCCGGCAAGACGCTGAAAAATCAAGGGATTACCGGTCCGTTGGGCAGTGTTGCCAAATATTTGGAAAAAGGCGATGTGATATATGTGGAGAAAGCGGCTGAAAAGGAAATTGCCGCCAAAAAATTGACGGCGGACAGTTATCATTTGCGTCAGGTGCCGGATGTTCAGGGCGCTTTGATTGTACTTGACCCGCATACCGGCAAAGTGTTGGCTGCTGTCGGCGGATATGATTTTTCCCAGTCGCAGTTTAACCGCGCGACGCAGGCCAAACGCCAGACCGGCTCTTCTTTCAAGCCTTTTGTTTATATTACGGCTTTGGATAACGGCTATTCTCCCACGGATTTAATTTTGGATGCGCCGTTTGTGTTGGATCAGGGCGAGGGGTTGCCGAAATGGAAACCCAAAAACTATTCGGTTAATTTTTACGGCCCGACAACATTACGTCAGGGAATTGAAAAATCGCGCAATTTGATGACTGTCCGTCTGGCGCAGGACTTGGGCATGGATAAAGTTTCGGATTATGTCCGCCGCTTCGGGATTAACGATAATCTGCCAAAACTGCTTTCCATGTCTCTGGGGGCTTCAGACACGCGTTTGATTAATATGGCGGCGGGCTATGCCATGATTGTAAACGGCGGCAAAAAAATTGAGCCTTATTTTATTGAGCAGGTGCAGGATCGCAACGGCAAAACCATTTTGAAACATGACAAACGCGAATGTGCCGGCTGCAATGTAAACTTTTATGAAAGTCAGGAAACGCCGAAACTGATTGATAATCGGGAACAAATTGTTGATCCGCTCAGCGCTTATCAGATGACCAGTATTCTTGAAGGCGTGGCAATCAGGGGAACAGCCTCCCGTCTGCGTAATTTAAACAAACATCTGGCGGGCAAAACCGGAACCACCAATGATAATAAAGATTCCTGGTTCATTGGCTTTTCTCCGGATTTGGTCGTGGGCGTTTATCTTGGCTTTGACGAACCGAGAACGTTGGGCAGACGGGAGACCGGCGCAACCGCAGCGCTGCCGGTTTTTTATGATTTTATGCAGCAGGCCCTGAAAAACCAGCCGGATATTCCTTTCCGGATTCCAAACGGCATTAAGCTTGTGCGGGTTAACCATACGACCGGAAAACCGGCAACCCCGATGGATAAGTCCGTTATTGTCGAGGCTTTGAAACCGGACTTTGATTTTGACAAACAGGCACAAAGGGTAATTGGCGGAGAAACGGTGGCCGCAGACGGTAAAGAAGCGCCGTCTTCCGGTTATTCCGCAGAAGAGGGCGGAGATTTTCAGCTTGGCGGACAATATTAAGGAGTATAAAAGAGATGAGAGCAGAAATTGCGGAAGTTGTTGAAGAAATCAGGCAGTCGCTGGAACTGCTGAGGAGGTCTCTTTGACTATGATAATGCTGTATTGCGCCTGAGCGAACTCAATGCGTTGAGCGAAGATGCCAATCTTTGGAACGATGCTGAAAAAGCCAAAAAACTGATGAGCGAAAAAACGCGTCTGGAAGACAATCTCGGCCATTATGATGCAATGTTCAAGGCTCTGAATGATACGGTTGAACTTGCAGAAATGGCAGAAACAGAGGATGACGAAACCGTTATTGCCGAAGCTTATCAGGAACTTTTGTCCTTAAAAGAGGAGGCCAAACGCGGTGAACTGGAAGCCTTGCTCTCGGGAGAAGTCGATGCCAACGACGCCTTTTTGGAAGTTCATGCCGGCAGCGGCGGCACCGAGGCGCAGGACTGGGCGGAAATGCTGGCGCGTATGTACAGCCGCTGGGCGGAAAACCGCAAATTTAAAACCGAATATATAGAAGAAACCGAAGGCGATGTCGCCGGCATTAAATCCGTAACCCTGAAAATTTCCGGACATAATGCCTATGGCTGGTTGAAGTCGGAAACCGGAGTACATCGTCTGGTGCGGATTTCACCTTTCGACAGTGCGGCGCGCCGCCATACCAGTTTTGCCTCGGTCGGAGTCTATCCGGTACTGGATGATGATATTGAAATTGAGATTAATGAATCCGACTGCCGGGTTGATACCTATCGCGCCAGCGGTGCCGGCGGCCAGCATATTAACAAAACCGATTCTGCGGTTCGTATAACGCACATTCCGACCGGAATAGTCGTACAGTGCCAAAACCAGCGCTCTCAGTTTCAAAACCGTGACGCTGCGTGGAAAATGCTCAAAGCCCGCCTGTACGAGCTGGAACTCAAAAGACGCGAAGAAGCCGAGCAGGCAATGCGAGATAATCAAAGCGACATCGGCTGGGGGCATCAGATCCGTTCTTATGTTTTGCAGCCTTATAAAATGGTCAAAGATTTGCGGACGGAAGCTGAAACTTCTGATACCAAGGCCGTTCTAGACGGTAATATTGATATGTTCTTAAGTGCGGCGCTCGCACATAAATTATAGATGAGGCAAAAATGAAAAAAAGTGGAAAATGGTTAAAAAGGGCCGTTGTTGCCGGTGTTGTAATTTATGCTTTATTTTGTGCTGCTGTTTATTTTTATCCGCAATACTTTTTTTACAATCCAACGCATGTGCCTTCAAATCTGGACAATGCCCGTGCAAAAGGTTTTATGGCCGAGCGTGTTGATTATGTTTCCGAAGACGGCACGCCGCTGTTCGGCTGGTATATTCCTCCGCGTCAGAACAATATGCCGTTGGTTGTATTTATGCATGGAAATTCTTATAATATTGAAACCTTTTATAATAAAATGCAGCCGCTGGCAGAAGCCGGATATGGCGTTTTTATGCCGGAATATCGAGGATTTGGCGGCATAGAGGGCAAAATTACGCAGGCCAATCTGGAGGCAGACGCCATCGCTGCGGTCAGAAAACTGCAACAAATGGGGTATGATAATTCCCGTATGGTGATCTATGGCATGTCTTTGGGATCTCATATGGCAACCAACAGCGTTTATAAACTGCAGAATGACGGAAACTTTGCCGGCCTGATTTTGGAAGTGCCGTTTGATAATATTGAAAACGTTGTCCGGCTGGTTGTGCCTGTTCCGCTGCCGCTGCAATACATTGTTCAAGACAAATATCACAATGAAGAAATGCTTTCCGGTGTAAATGCGCCTCTTTTGCTGATGGGCGGCACACATGACCGCACGGTTCCCGTTGAATTGGCAAAAAAATTATATACATTTGCTAAAGAACCCAAAAATATGATTATATATCAGGAAGGAACACACAGCGGCCTGTACGATATGCAAAATTATAAAGATGTTCTTTCATGGTTGGAAAACTTAAGAAGAAAGTAAAAAATGAAAATAATCAGCAATCGGGCATATATTTTTCATAAAACAATGGATTATCTCGGGGTTGCCGTTCTCGGGCTGATTTTGTTGTTTTTGTGGCAGCTGTACAGCGGTCCGATAGCCGTTCCTTTCTTAAAGCCTTATATTATAAAGGCATTGAATCATGATGATGCCGAATATCAGGTTTCTCTGGATTCCGTCAACCTGGAACTGGTCAGGTCAATTAAGCCGGTGAAAATTATTGCCAATAACGTGTCTTATCGCAAAACGGACGGAAGTTTTGTCGCCAGTGCACCCAAAACTTCTGTTTCCTTCAGTATTCGCGCACTTTTGCATGGTGTCGTTGCCCCGAGCAATATTGAGGTCAGCAGTCCGCGGATTTATGTTTTTACCGATTACGGGGTTCAAAAAGAACAGGAAAATATTGCCAACCAGAAAAAGCTGGCTTTTTATTTTGACTATTTTGAAGATTTTCTGGAACGCTTCAATTCCGATGACCAGACTTATTCCGAGAGTTATATCAACAAAATAGAAATTAATAATGCCGAGGTTGAATTGCATGAAGTCGATCTGGGGCGCAAATGGGTCTTTTCTGATTTGAACTATCTTTTTGACCGGAATTTTACCTCTATAGAATCAGACATCAGTGCTTTGCTGAAATTTGAAGACCAACTGGCCTCGGTCGGATTAAATCTGGAATATAAAATGCTGGGTGAAAAACTGGCGCTGGAATTTTATTTTTCTGACGTCGTGCCGTCACAAATAGCAACATCCATGCCGGCCGGCGGTTTTGCCGATGAACTGGCCAAAGTCAATTTGCCGTTGAGTGGCAGACTCGATGCCCTGATAGATTTTCGCAGCGTTCTGAAAAATAAAGATGATGTGGCACGGAGCCTTGATAACGCTCTGGAAAAAATAAGCTTTTCTCTTGAAGGCGGTAACGGCAGCATCCAGTTTTCCGAGGGTGCTGACTATAAATATAAAGTCGCCTCGCTGGTGCTGGGCGGAAACATCTCTGCCGGTTTGGACAAAGTCAGCATCAAAGACGCCTCGTTTGATTTGGATAACCAGAAGACCAAACTGAATTTGGAGCTGACCGGACTGAAAAAATATTTTCTTGAGCAGTCAGCCGAGGATATGAAGGTTTCTTTTCAGGCTGATATTGCCGAACTGAAGTTTGATGATCTGTACCGGCTCTGGCCGCGGGCTCTGGCCGAAGACGCCTGGGTATGGAGCGAAGACAGCTTGTACGGAGGCAAGGCTAAAAATGCCCGCTTTAATGTGGACTTTGCATATGATAAAAAGCAAAAGGCCGTGGTGTTTAAAGACTTTAAAGGCAGAGCGGATATTGACGGTGTTAACCTGAATTATCTGCGAGGAATGCCTGATATCCAAAATATATACGGAACTTTCAGTATTGATACCAAAGAATTAAAAGTTGCCATAGACAAAGGTGTTTCAAACGGCGTTATCATGACCGGCGGTTCGGTTCTGCTGTACGATCTTGATAAGGAAGACAGCTTTGCCGATATTAATATTGTTGCCGAGAGCTCTATTACCGATGCTCTGAAGCTGATTGACAATCCGCCGCTGGGTTTTGCTTCGGAAATGGGGTTGAAACCCGACAGCATTGACGGAACTGCCGTAACCGATTTGGGGTTGAAATTTGAGCTGCGCAATGACCTCGGGACGGATGATGTTCAGGTCAAAGTAAAATCTGATCTGAAAGATGTGACTATTCCCAAGATTGTTGGAGAAAAAGATGTCAAGGCACAGGAATTGAAAATGGATGTAACTAACGCCGGTATGCTGATTGAGGGAAATGTTACACTTGACGGATCACCTTTTAAACTGGTCTGGAGCGAGAATTTTACTAAAGAAAAAAAATATAACAGCCGTTACCAATTGTCATTTCTGTACAACGCAGCTTTTAAAAAGAAGTGGGGAATTGACTATGAGATTCTGAACCCGCCTTATATTGACGGGACAGCCGAAGTTCTGGCCGAAATTACCTCCTTCCCGCAGGATAAAATGAAAGTCAGCCTCAATGCCGAACTGACAAACGCAAAATTGGATTTTTCATTCTTGGGACTGAACAAAAAACTGGGAGAAAAAGCATTATTAAAAGCGGATATTGATGTCGATAACGGAAAAATTGTTTCCGTGCCGTCTTTGAGCTTTGATAAATTTGACTTTAATCTTCAGGGTAAAATTGCCCTTAATAAAAACCAACAAGTAACAACGGTTGACATCTCGGGCATCCGTGCACCCAAAACGGCGGCCAAAGCTAAAATCGAATTTGCTTACAAGCCCAGAGAAAAGGTCAAAATCAATGTTTCCGGCACCAGTTACGACTTGTCAGCCTTGTTTGCGCAAAAAGAAAACGCCAAACCTAAAAACAATAAAAATGTAAAAAGCGCAAAAAATCTTTCCCGCCCCAAAACGGAAGACAGCCTGAAAAACGTGACGGATACCGATATTAATATTGCTGTAAATAACCTTTGGACCAGTGAAAAATCAATGATAAAGAATTTTGCCGGTTCTGCCAAACTTGTTAACGGCATTGGCATTAAGGAAATGCATTTGGTCGGCAACTTCACGTCATCGCCCCATTCTTATCTGCGCTTGAATTATGTGCCGCATGCCAATAAGGAATATTTGCTGGACATTGACAGCAACGATGCCGGCAACACACTCAAATTTTTGCGGCTTTATGATAATATGAAAGGCGGACGGCTGAATGTGAGCGCGCGGCGGGATAAGAACAAAGACTTTGTCGGTCATGCCAAAATTCGTGATTTCAGTGTTCATAATACGCCGGTTCTGGCCAAATTGCTGACCGTGGCTTCTTTTACCGGCATGGTCAATTTGTTGACCGGCGAAGGCGTGAAATTCTCTCATTTTGACGCCCCGTTCACTTATTCTGACCAGATATTGTCTGTAAAAGAGGCAAAAACCTTTGGAAATGTATTGGGCATTACCGCTAATGGGAGCTACGATTTGTATTATGACGACATAGATGTCAGCGGCGTGGTTGCTCCGGCTTACAGCTTGAACAGCTTTATCGGTAAAATTCCGTTGGTTGGAAACTTGCTTTCCGGCAAGGATGGCACGGTTTTTGCCGCTAATTATAAGATTAAAGGCAATATTGAAGATCCGCAAATCAGCTTAAATCCGCTTTCGGCGTTGAGCCCGAGTTCGTTAAAGGATATGCTGTCTTCCCTTTTTGGAGGGAGTAATGGCAAATAGGCTGAAAATCGGGGTGGATTTTCACGGTGTTATTACGGCAAATCCTCATTTTTTCAGCGCTTTCACGCAGGAAGCCGTCAGTCGCGGTTGGGAGATACACGTGATTACCGGCGGTCCAGGCAGTGTTATCTGTAAAATGCTGGACGATTGGAAAATCTCTTATACCACCGTTTTTGCAATTTTAGATTTTTATGCAGCCTTAGATAAGGTAGCCTACAAGAAAAATAACGAATTCCATATTGACGATAAATTATGGAACAGCGCCAAGGCTTTATATTGCAAAGAGCACGGCATAGATATTCATATTGACGACAGCACGATTTATAAAAAATGGTTTTCCACGCCATATTGTCTTTATGATGCTTTTGATAACAGATGTCGTCTGGATAACGGAACTGAAATGGATTTTTCTGCCGGTGCGGTTGCCGCGCTGGATGAAATCGGGCGAATGGCAAAAAGGGCATAAAGACGTCCGGTATCCGCTTTTTCAAATTAAAATTTTAAACGAATCTTAAGAATTCCCCGTTACACTGTGCGCGGAAAAGAAGGATAATATGCCTTTGTGGGCAGAAAGCTCAAAACTGACGGCTATAAACGAAAGTAAGTCTACAAGTCTGATTTTTAAAGACTAAATAAGACGGCATTCGTCAATAATACGCTGTAAGGCCCGTAATTAAAGGTGAGTGGTAATGATAAGTGAAGAAATTGTCCATGTCAAAGGTCAGCCCCAAAAGCTGGTTGTGTTTCTGCACGGCTATATAGACAGCGCGCCTGCGCTTGACCGGAAGATAAATGTTCTGACGGACGGTCTGGACAATACTGCGGTTCACGTTCCGCAGGCGCCCGTTATCTGTGAGGTACATGAAAACAAACGCCAATGGTATTCCATGCACCGTTTTGATCCGGATGATGCCCGCAAATTTGTTCCGACCATGGAAGAATGCGTTGCAATTTATGACCGGATGGGACTGGGTCTGGCAGAGGCTTATGCTTATCTGAATGATTATATTGAAGAACGTCTGGATTTATACGGATTGGAAGCTGAAGACCTGTATCTTTGCGGTTTTTCTCAGGGTGCCATGCTTGCTATGTATTACGCTTTGCAACATGAAGAAACAATCGGCGGCTGCGTCAGTTTCAGCGGGATATTAACGCCGCATACTTATTTGCTCAAACATCACAAATCAACGCCGGATGTCTTGCTTATCCATGGCAATGCCGACAATCTTGTTCGTTTTGAAGCGCTGAATTTTACACGTAGCCAACTGGAACAAATGGGCTGCAGTGTTTCGACTTATGTTGTAAAAGACGGCCGCCACATGGTAACGGAAGACGGGATGGCAAAGGCTCTGGAATATATAAACGGCCGGCATCTGAAACAAAAGGCTGTCTGAACGGCTAAAGAAAAGGCCGAGGCATCACGACGCCGCCGTCGGAACTCAGGCTTCCTGTAATACGTCGCACGTTCAGATCCGAATTGTCTCCCAATGTCCGGTGATAAATATCGGCATAATTCCCGTGTACTTTCAATGCTTCGCGGAAGCCTTTCGGATTCATTTCAAACTTCTGCCAAAGCTTGGGGTCCAGTCCGAGCATATTGCGAATAGATTGATCCTGTGCATTGTTTAAGATATCAACGTTTGTCGTGGTAATGCCGTATTCTTCCGCCAGATACAGGTTGTTAATCAGCCAGCTGATAATGCTTTGCAGCCTTGTGTTGTCACGGCTCACATAGGCATATACAGGTTTTGCGGTAATTACTTCCGGCAAGACCGCCACCTTGGATTTTTGCTGTTCATAAGCGATAGATTTCAAAAAAGCTTCGTTGCCGGTTATCAGGGCGCAGCGGTTCAGCATGAAAGCTTCTTTGGTTTTTTGCTGGCTGGGAAATTTAATTGCTTTAAGCTTGAGTTTGTATTGCCTGTTGTATAAATCAAGATTATACAGCTCTTCCGAATTGTTAACGGCGCAAACCGTTTTGCCTTTAAATTCCAGCATGGATGTTGCTTCGCCGGGGTTGCGTGCGGCAAACATTTGCCGGTCAAAATACAACAAACCGGCCGGAACAATCCTGCGGGAGATGTCCAGAGAGGCGGAATAAGGCGTGTTGCCGAGCATAACGTCAACTTTGCCTGATTGCAGGGCAGCTGCGGCCTCGGATTGCGGCACGTTGACCAGCTCAAAATATTTTTCATTGCCAAAAATGGCGGAAGCAAAAATTTTGCATATTTCCGCATCAAAACCCTGCCACTGTTTTTCTTCGTCACGATAAGCAAAAGCGCGGCTGTCCAGCGTCGTACCGCAGCGAATGGCACCGTGCGACTTAATGTAGCGCAATCCTGCGTCTTCCGCCCGTGCGGAAACTGTTGTAAAAATACAGGCCGTTAAAATTAAAATTGTGTGTTTCAGTTTCATTTTTTTAACCAATATGTTATACTATAAACTCAGGCAAAATTAATATAAGGCATTTTTTCATGAAACGTAATCATTTTTTACAACTTATTATCGTCTGTTTTTTATTGTTGTTGTCCTCCGGAGTTCGTGCCTTGCCGATTGATAAAACTGTGGCCGAATCCTGGGTGCGGGATAAAGGAAACAGATTGCTGGATACTTTCAATGAAAAAGACCTTTCCGTCAAATATCAAAAACTTGATACGCTTTTTATAAAATATGTAGACTTGGACTATATTGGAAAATTTGTGCTTGGAAAATACTGGAAGCTCTTGAATGAAAAACAGCAAAAAGAATACCTTTCCCTGTTTCGCCGGTATGCATTGTCTTTGTACAAAGGCTTTCCGCTGAGTTTTGACAACCGCCTGTCTTTTAAGGTCGGAAACGTTGACAGCCGCGAAAGTTATACCGATGTCTGGACCGGCATAAATTTGGCGCCGGCAGAAAAAGGCGGAGCTGATACAACCGTCAGCGTTGCCTTTCGCTTGCATAAGAAAAACAATGAAATCAAAATCATTGACATCACGTTGGGCGAGAGCAGTCTGATTTTATCTTACCGCAGCCGTTTTTATCAAATGATGGAAGAAGCCGATTCTGATCCCGTCTGGTTTATGGAAGACTTGCAAACCATAACGGAATCAAACGAGAAGAACAACCGGCTGCAGCTGCAAAATTTCGAATTTGGGCAAAAACCTGCGGCATTGCCGGTACAATTGTAAAAAGCTGTTGAATTTCCGGCCGTATAAGATTATTATCTCTCTCATGTTTTGAATGAGGAGAAAAAGAATGACTAAAATATATCTGCATAATACCGTCAGCCGCCGTAAGGAGGAGTTTGTTCCGATTGACGCTGAAAATGTGCGGATGTATGTCTGCGGTCCGACAGTTTATGACAAGGCTCACCTCGGCAATGCCAAGACCTCTGTGGTTTTTGACGTCTGGTACCGGCTCTTGCGCGCCGTTTACGGAGCAGAACATGTTACCTATGTTTCCAATATCACCGATGTTGATGATAAGATTTTGAATAAACACAAAGAAACCGGCAAACCCATTCGCGAAATTACCGAACAGACTTATCAGTGGTATCTGGACGATATGAAACGCCTGAACGTGCTGGATCCGAATTACCGTCCGCGCGCGACCGAATATATTGGTGAGATGATAGAACTTGTCAAGCGCCTGCTTGCCAACGGCCATGCTTATGAGGCTGCCGGTCATGTCCTGTTTAGTGTCGATTCTATGCCCGCTTACGGCTTTTTGTCCGGCCGCTCAATGAAAGAAATGCTGGCGGGCGCACGGATTGATGTGGCTGATTATAAGAAAAATCCGGCGGATTTTGTCTTGTGGAAACCGTCTGACGCAGATCAGCCGGGATGGGACAGCCCTTGGGGTTACGGCCGTCCGGGCTGGCATCTGGAATGTTCTGCCATGAGCTCAAAACTGCTGGGAAATGATTTTGACATTCACGGCGGCGGTTCGGATTTGATTTTTCCGCACCATGAGAATGAATGTGCCCAGTCATGTTGCGCTTTTGAGGGCTCAAAATTTGCCCGTTATTGGATTCATGCCGGCATGCTGATGGTTGACGGCGTTAAAATGTCCAAGTCCTTGGGCAATTTTTATATCGTTGATGAGATTTTGGCCAAATATCCGGCTGAGGCTTTGCGTCTTTTGTTCCTGAGCGGACACTACCACCAGCCGTTTAACTTTACGTTTGACGGTCTGAATCAGGCCAAGGCAACGCTCGATAAATTTTATAACGCATTGCTCAAGACCGCGGAAGTTGAAGTTGATGATAAGGCTGCACCGGATGCGCGGGTGCTGGAAGCGCTGGCTGATGATTTGAACACGCCGCTGGCAATTTCTTATCTGCATGAGATTGTGAACAGCCTGAATAAAGCCGAAACGCCGGAAGAAAAGAAAAAATATAAGTCACAGTTGCTGGCAAGCGCAGATTTGCTTGGCTTGTTGTGGCAGCAGCCAGAGATTTGGTTTAAGGGTGGTGAAAACGCTGCATCGCTGGATGAAAAAGCGATTGAAGCTAAAATTGCCGAGCGTTTGGCCGCTAAAAAGAATAAGGACTATGCCTTGGCGGATAAGATTCGCAATGATTTGAAAGAACAGGGGATTTTGCTTGAAGACGGCCCCGCGGGCACGACTTGGAAAATTGCCTGAATTGTAAAAACGCCGCCGTCCGTGCGGCGTTTTTTTATATCTGAATTTTCGTCCGGAGATTAAATTTTATAAAATTTCCGCAGCAATGGTGTATAATGCAGTTTGCGGCGGGTGGTGGAAGAAGATATTTCTGACGGGGGAGGAAACAAAGGGTGGTCGGGAAAGATAGACATGCAGCTGACAAGATCTTGTTCTCGCAGACGGACGGTTGATTTGTAATAGTATGTATCCGTTGGCATAATATTAAACGCCTTGGGACTATTGGGATTTTTGTTACTCACTTTTGTTTCCGATCATTATAATGAAAAAGCCCCTGAGTGACAGAGGCGCTTTTCTTGTTAATTGATTTTATATTCTTCCGTTGAATCTTGAATGTTTTGACAAACGGCCTTTGCAAAAGATTTTTTGGCAATGTAAGTCAGGAAAAGAGGCTCTTCCAATTTTAGCATCCCCAAAGCTTCTTCGAGAGCTTCAAAACTTTGATGAATTTTGCTGATCAAAATGGCGTTGCTGTTGATTAAGTCGTAGTCCGCATTAATGTTTTCATTAATATTTCTCATCACTACCTCCTAAAGGAATTTTTTGTGGATAACTAAATTCAGTCCTCGACATGAATATTAGCAATAAATTTTTAATCTGGGTAGTAGGTAAATTTCGATACCTGTGTACGAAAAATAGGTACACCTAAGCGAATTGAAATTTTATAATAATTTCATATATATAGCAAACTAAAAACGAAAAACGGACGCTTTTTCATAAGGCGTCCGTCTCGATTCCTTTAGATTCGTTGCGTTTACGGCTCCATGATAATGCATTCGATTCCGTTATTTTTACTGTCAATGAGCTTTTTAAAATCATGCGGGTTAACCGGACCCTGTGTAAAGAGATCATAATGAATTGGCACAACTGTCTTAACGCCGAGCCATTCGGCAGCCAGAACCGCTTGCGGAATATCCATGTTCACCCGTCCGCCAATCGGAATAAGCGCCATTTCGGGCTGATAAATTTCTTTAACCAGTTTGAAGTCAAAATTGACAGCCGTGTCACCCAGATGATAAATTCGGATAGTGCCGAAATCAAAAATAATGCCAGCTGATATGTCAAACGGTGTGTTGTCCGGCAAAAGTCCGCTGTGTACGGCCGGACGAAAAATTGCCTTGCCCCACGGAAAAAGCTGCTCAACGCCAATCGGAACGCCAAAAGCTTTAACGCCGTTGTTTTGCAGATAACGCGCAACTTCAAAAGTTGTGGTGACGGTAATATCGTTTCTTTGAGCAATGCTAATCGAGTCGCCAATATGATCCGGATGTCCGTGTGTGATAAGAATGTCATCAACAACGATCTCGTCAGGTGTTTTGACGGCCATTGGAGCGTTGGTCAAAAAAGGATCAACGGCTATCTTGTGGCCGTCTTTTTCAAAAATAAAACCGCTGTGCCCCAAAAATGTGATGTTGACGCCGCCGCGGTTTAAAACTTGAGTCATGTTGTTCAGTCCTTATCCGATATGGTTTATTTTATTAAAAACAATCCGTCCGGCTGCCGAAGAATGCTGCGGCATCAGATATTGATTCTTGTCCCAGCTGTCGACCAGAGTGTCAATAATCTGCCGGTGTCTGATGTTGGGAGAAAAGGCAAAACCGTCTGACATTTCTCCGATTAAATAATTGGCTATATTTATTCTTTGCATACTTTCCTCCATCACACGGGTTAAGTAACAATTTTAATATATTAACCAATTGTTAACAAAAAAGTCCACATAGATACAATTATTATATCGCCATATGCTTATAAACTTTCCAGGTGGAGGTAATAATATTCTCCAGACTGCTGTGCATTGCCCGCCAGCCTAAAAGTTTGTTGGCCTTTTGGGGGGAAGCCAGCAGCGCAGCCGGATCTCCTGCCCGCCGAGGTGCAAATTCATAAGAAATCTCTTTTCCGGTAATCTCTTGCGTTTTCAAAAGCATCTCTAAAACGCTGATGCCTTTCTCCGTTCCCAGATTAAAAATTTGGCTTTCGTTGCTTTTATTCAGATAATCTATAGCGCAAAGATGAGCCGAAGCCAGGTCTGAAACATGAATATAGTCGCGAATGCAGGTGCCATCACGCGTGTCATAATCATTGCCGAAAATCATAACTTTGTCACGCATGCCGCAAGCGGCTTCCATAATAATCGGCAACAGATTCTGCGGTTTATTCTCCAACCCTTTGACAATCCCGTCTTCATCATAACCAACGGCGTTAAAATAACGCAGAGATACAAACTTGATGCCTTTTAAAGTATCGTACCACTTCATGTAATTTTCCATATCCAGTTTGGTAAAACCGTAAAAATTTATCGGAGAAGTCGGGTGCTTTTCATCGACCGGCAAATATTCCGGCATACCGTAAACAGCCGCAGACGAAGAAAAAATAATTTTTTTGACACCGGCCTCAGTCATGGCATTTAATGTATTTAAGGCGCCGACAAGATTGTTGTTGGCATATTTCTCAGGATTTTCCATCGATTCTCCGACAGCCTTTTTGGCAGCCAGAAAAATCACGGCCTCAATATTCTGCTTCATGGCCGGGAGTAGGGTGTCGTAATCCAAAATATCCCCGCGGATAAACTGGGCATCTGCAAACAGATTCTGCTCCAGTCCGGTAGAAAGATTGTCATAAACACAAACTTCATGCTTTGCCGTGAGCAAGGCCTTAACAACATGACTGCCGATATATCCTGCTCCGCCGATAACCAATATCTTCATAAATTGCTCCCTGATAAATAAATTTCTGAATAAAATAATAACAGATAAAATAATTGAAAAAAAGTATTGACTAAAAGAAATAAACATATTATTAATTCACACATCTGATGGGGGTATGGCGGAACTGGTAGACGCGCTAGACTCAAAATCTTGTGGCCTCAGGCCGTGTCAGTTCGAGTCTGACTACCCCTACCAATCAGTAAAACTCCGAAGTTATAGCTTTCGGAGTTTTTTTTGTAATCTTTTCTTGCTTTTTTTCAGTATCCGGTTGCTTGTGCTTTTTCTTCCCTGTCATTTTGTTTCTTTTTCTTTTCTCTATCCTCTTGTTTTCTCAACGCACAATATTCATTGCACTTCCTTTCGGAGTACCGCTATCCTCAAGGTACCATACAAACTGACGCCTCACCCGCTGGGTGCGACCTCCCGACCGCGGGTCTCCTGGCACTGACTAACCGATCGCCGCCGACGTTCGGCCGCGGCTCTCTGAAGCTCTGCATAAAACGTGCGCCGCCCGCCGTGCGGGTCACTCCCTGTCTCTTTTTTTTATAGTCGCCCTCGGGCTTGACCCGAGGGTCCATCTCACAACCGGTACAGTGCCTGTTTCTTCATGGATTCTCGGGTCGCAGCCCGAGAATGACAAATGCTTCAAAGCACCATTCCCCCGTCCGATACAATTTGGAGTGCCCTTTGTGACAACCCCAAATGAAGCACTACACCCCTCAAGCCTGAGGGGGTGGGGGAGCGCTAAGTAAAAACAACCGCAGCGAGCCTGGATGCCTAAGTTGACCTGCCCTTTAACGAGTACCTCTTAGTCTTTGTGAAAAAGAGGGAATTAAAAACACCATTCCCCCGTCCGGCACGGTTTGTGTGCCCTTAGCAAATGAGCGTAGGGCTGCCTTTTTATTTTTGGCTGCCGGCCTCCCGGTCTTTTTGGCAGTCAAAAAGTAACAATAAAAAATAACCAACTCTATGAAGAAAACAAAACCAGGAAATAAAAAAAGAAAAACAACGAAAAAATGGGGCGGAAAGAGAGCGGAAAACGAAAGGGACAAGGGGGCGGGAGAAAAAAGGAAAGTCGCGGGGAGAGAAAACGGAGAACAAACGTGACAAGGGGGTGAGAAGAAAGAGACATACTACACCCTCTCATGAGTGAGAGGGATGGGGAGAGTTGATCAGCCCGATTACCGAACAACTTCTTAATCTTTGGAGCAAAGAGGTGAATATTAAGCGCTAAGTTTTAGAGCGTAGCGACCTTAACTTTGCTCTGAAGATTTAGAAAGTGAGGTTGGGCTTGATTTTTGCTTACTTTTGATCAAGCAAAAGTAAGAAAGAAGAAATCCCAACTCTATGAAGAAACCAAAACCCGAAAATAAAAAAAGAAAAACAACGAAAAAATGGGGCGGAAAGAGAGAGGAGAGAAAACGGGACAAACGGGGATATAAGAGAAAGGAAGGAGAGGACTAAACATCTCCTGATGAGAAAATGAAAAAGAAAATAAAGAGTGCATCAGAGGGCGGGAAAATAATTAAATAAGCTGTTTATATCTTTTACTAAGATATTGACTATTAATTCCTTTAAAGAATAATATTATTCTATATGGGTTTGAGGGAAAAATGAAAATATGGAATATTTATCAGTTTAGCAAACAAGACGGACGATTGTTGGATTTTTTGAAGCTGCAGGCTGAAGAAATGCCGGAAATTCCGGTTGAAATCGATTTTTTGCAATTTTCCGGCAGTCAGGAAATCTATATTTGTGGCATTTGTTATAACGGCATTAATATCAAAAGCTTTTTATCCTCACAAAGCGTTCAATACTTTTACAATTTAGTCGAAAAGGAACTTGAAAATGAAAGAACTTGATTTATGGAAGTTGCAGTTGCAAAGTTTTGAGAAAATTTTCGGACCATATTTGTTGCCGCACCGGTCAATGCTTCAGCCGGATAATGATAATACGCCGGACAAAACGGAAGGAGGGAGTGATGATACTGACCAAAAATGAGCTTGAGGTTTGCCGTCTTTTTCGAAGAAAACGGACCTTCGAACAAGCCTATCAGCACAGCCGTTTCCGCAGTCAGGGAAATTTTATGACTTATATAAAAAGACTGCTGTATTTGGGAGTGCTGGAAGAATATGTTCATTTCTATGAACGTGACGGTCTGATTAACGAGCATCGGACGTACCGTTGCGTTCATAAAAATTTATTTTACAAAAGCTTTAAATAACAATAAGTTGTTTGTTTAAGTTGAGATGTCAAATAAACTTTGTGACGGCAATAACTTTTCCACAGACCTTAATCTTGTTCGGATCATTTATTGTTAGTGGCGGATAAAGCGGATTATCCGATGAGACCATTGCCGAATTGTTAAAAATATCAAAACGAACACGCTTGACCATCAGTTCCTGACGAATACAGAACAGGTAAAGTCCGTCGCTTTCCGGACGAGTGACTGAAATGTCAACCCAAATGGAATCCTGATCATTGATTGTCGGCTGCATGCTGTCTCCGTAAACGGATAAAATTTTTATTCTATCGGGAGATATATTTCTAAGTTGAGAAAATAGATTAATATTGGCAAGCTGGTGTCCGATAACTTTCGGAGCCAAAAAGTTTCCGTTTTCGGCAACGGATTCTTTAGCGTCAATAATCTCAATCATCGATACGCCGGCCGGACTGAAAGCATAGGGCGATATTTTCCCGATTTCCGGTTTAATGACATTGTCAACGGTTGTCCCGAAAATATCGGCGATTTTTTGCGCCATCTCACTTTTCAGAGCGATGTTGCCGTTTTCGATTTTAGTCATGGTTGATTGTGTGGTGCCGACGGCTTGAGCCAGTTGCGTAACCGTCTGGTGATGTAATTTTCTAAGGTTCTTAATATTATTCATATGATGTCTCCTGTGTTTAGTATATTCAAAGAAGGAATAAATTTCAAGTATAAAATTTATTCATAATAGGACTATTGAATTATGGAATTGAAATTTATATATAGAATATTATTCAACAAAAGGAGAGGCGATGACAAAAATTTCTTCATGGCGGTCAGCCGATAATGATAATGTTTCACAAGCGGCGTCGGCACATAATTATACAATAAAATTTCATATTAAGAAAAAACGTACGATAAAAAATGAAAAGGTCAGGGAAAATACAGACGGAATAGCGGAACAGCCGCAGTCTCCTGTTGTGCCGCCGCATTTTGAGACTGCCGGCGTCTTGTATCGGTATGCCAATGCCGGCTGGCTGGATATGGGGGACAAGCGTTACAGCACGGAAGATCGGGTGAGAGTGGCGGAACGCTTATACAAAGACTTTCGGCTGTCACAGTTTTCGGATTGCAAGGCTGTGGTGATTGGCAGCATAAAACCGGAAATCTGCGGAGATTTTACTTTGTTGGACAATGTTCTCGATGCCCGAACGCGCTACCAGCAGGCCATGCTGAGCATTCCGCACGAATTCTGGCCGAGCGTTAGAAAAGTCTGTATTGAAAATCAGGAACTGTTTGACAATGATAATGGCGAAAGCAAACGCCAGCAGGCTTATCGGACTTATGCTGCCAAAGTCGATTTGTGCCGCGGCCTCGACCGCCTGATAGAACACTACCTCCGCCGGAAAAAAGAAAAAAACAAGGCGGTATAAACCGTCCAAGTTTTATTCTTCCTCAAAATATATAATGGTCGCGCATTATATAAAAATAGCGGCTTCTCTTTTGTGTAATATGAAATTAATGTCATATCAATAATGTTGGACTAAAAGGACTGCCAAATGATTAAGACTGCTGTTAAAGATAATTATTATTGTGAAACGCCGGAACAGATTCGCCGCCGCCTGAAATATTTAATATCAGAAATCAAAACCGTGGCGCCATATTCTAAAAATGCCGAAAATGCTTATATGACTTTGTGTATGGTCGAAAAAGTTTTAAACCGCTGCCTGAGCGTCAGCCGCGAGACTTTGCTGAATTTGGAACTGCTGCAGGCCAATGATAATGTTCAGTTATGGGATAATTTGTTCAAACTGCATGAAGGCTTGCTGACTGCCGCAATAGTCTCTCCGTCAGATATAAAAAATACAAATATGAAATAAGTTGTTGATAACTTTAAGAGGGTTAATTGACATTGGTGACACCGCGTGATACAAATTTTGTTATGGTGGAGAAGTGTAGGTGATGTATGACATGTTCCGCCATTTTTTATATATTTCATTGTGATGTTCCTGAAAAAGGCAAAAGCTCTCCGTATTTGCGGGGAGCTTTTGCTTTGGGAGAAAAATATGCCCAAAAAGAAAACTTATGCTTTGGAAGACAGCTTTGCCGAGCTTGATGAGGTAATTGCTCTGGCACGCGATGCCAACCAGCTGACTTCCATGCTAAAAGCCATAGAGCTCAAAGGCAAACTTGCCGGCCTCTATGCTGAAAGCAAAAAGCCGGAAAATGAGCCGGACATTGCTCAGATATTGGTAAAATTCGTAGATAATTTAGAGGAAAGATATGAGAAAAACAAGCGTCAAAACCAAGACCAGATGTGCCGAGATGGCCCGGGTCTTTGCTCCGCTGATGACCGAAAAAAAGAGGATTAAATTTTATTACGGCGGCCGTGCGGGCGGAAAATCTTATGCCTTTGCCGACAGCCTGTTATTTTTGGGACGGCAGAAAAAGTTGCTGATCGCCTGCCTGAGGGAAATTCAGGATTCGATTAAAGATTCGGTTCACAAGCTCCTTTGCGACCGGATTTCTTTTTATTCGCTCGGAGATTATAAAATCTATGAAACCCGTATAGAAAACACCATAACCGGTACAAAATTTATCTTCAAAGGCTTGCGGGATCAGGACAGCCAGAAAATAAAATCTTTGGAAGGCGTGGATATCGCCTGGATTGAGGAAGCGCAAACCATCAGCAAAAAAAGCTGGGAAATTTTGGAACCGACAATTCGCAAAGACGGTTCGGAAATCTGGATATCCATGAATCGGGAAGAAGAAAATGATCCGTTGTGGACAGCCGTTGCCGCCAATCCGGACGACAGAACGCTGGTGCGCTGCGTGAATTATTATGATAATCCGTTCTGCCCTCAGGAAATTAAATTTCAGGCCGAAAAATGCCGGCGTTTGTCACCGGATGATTATGCTCATATCTGGCTTGGTGCGCCCGTAGTGCAAAGCAACACCAAACTTATTTCGGGAACGGATGTCCGGAGGGCTTTTGAACAGAAAATGAACGGAAGTACGTCTCCTCTGATTATCGGTTTGGATATCGCCCGATTCGGAGACGACGCCACCTCGTTTTGTTTTCGTAAAGGACGATGGTGTTACCGTTTTGAAAGCTATTACAAACAGGATAATGTCGGCGTTGCCAATCTGGTTACGCATTTTATTAAGGAATATCGCCCGCGCCGGATTTTTATGGATATCGGCGGGCAGGGTGCCGGCGTGTATGACATTCTGAAAGACCGTGGTTTCGGAGAAATTATCCGCGGTGTTTATTTTGGCGAAAAAGCCATTAACGAGGAGCGTTATTTTAACCGCCGCGCCGAGATGTGGGACGGTATAAGCCAGTGGCTGCGGTCTCAGCCGCCGGTACAGCTTCCTGCTGATGAAGAATTGTTTAACGATTTAACTTCGGTCAATAAAAAATATGACCGCAAAGGAAGATTGCAAATGGAAGAAAAGGACGAAATTAAAAAACGCTTGGGCCGCTCGCCGGATAAAGGCGATGCGCTTGCCTTAACCTTTGCCGAACCGGTTTATGACTGCGGTGAACCGAAATTATACGGCAACGGCAAGGTTCCGATAGAAGAGATGTTTGCTCTTGCCGGCAGCGAAAATAATAATGCCGGCTGGTAAAATCCTATCCCGCCTTTGGTCAGAGGCGGGATTTTTTATAATCAAAATTCAACTAAGGAGGAATAAAAATGAGTATATTTAAGAAAGAAATAGAAAAAGACATAACAGATATGGTAACGGGAAAAAAGCTGATAAGACGGGATTATCGCCGCCCCGACCAGTCGGAATATTTTTACCTGAGCAAAAATGCGGACGGCAGCCATAATCAAATAGACGTGCCGGATGATTTTGGCCGCCGGTGGTATGGGAAAACTCTGCCCGATAATTTGGGGAATGGTTATCAGCCTGCCGGAACGAATGTTGGCAATATGTCAAATAATACCTCTGATTACAAAGCCGAAGCTTATAAATTGGGTACTTTGAGCGGTAAAGAAGAATCGAATAACAATTATTGTGCCATCGGTTATGATCAAAGCGGCGGAAGAAGTTATGGAAAATTTCAAATTGCGACCAAACCGGGAACAATGAATGAGTATATCCAGTATCTGAACAAAAATGAGCCCTATAAAAGCTATGGCAATCAGTTGTCAGTGGTAAAAAACAATCCCAAGGCATTTGATAATACATGGAAAAGTTTGTGCAAAGACAATGATTTTAATCAGTCACAAGAAGATTATATTTTTGAATCACATTATAACCGTGTAAAAGGAGCGCTCAACCGTATTCCGGGCTTAAATGTCGATCAGCGCAGTCCGGTATTTAAGGATGTTGTTTTTTCTGCGGCAGTTCAACATAGGGATTATACTCCCAATCTTTTTAGAAATGCTTTTAAGGGGGAGGATATTTCAACGTTAAGCGATCGAGAAGCCATTGAAAAACTATATAATGAACGTAGTAAGGTTGATTTATATTTTAAAAGGTCAAGTAAGACTGAAAGAATGGGTGCTTTTAATAGAATGGGAAGAGAAAAAAGACGGGCCTTGGAACTGTTGGATGAATATGAGAATATAAACAAATAAAATTATCACAAAAATATAAAGGCCTCTGTTTATTTAGAGGCCTTTATAAATTAATTGTTGGTTTTGTAAAACCGGTAGGTTGCCATGAATTCGATTAGTCTCTCTAATTCTTCTCTCCATAGCGCCGGAGTATAATGTGCCGCTATACTTCCGCAGGAGAGAATATCATCTTCATCTTCAATACATCTGTCGCTCATATTGACATAGGTATAATAAACTGTGCCGAAAGATTGTTCCAGTTGATCTAAAGTCGCTATCATCTCATCTCGGAACTTTTGATTTTTTTTGAAAGAAAAATTTTTGTTGATGATATCAATAGTAACTTTTTTCAGACATTTATTTTCTTCTTGGATTACGTCTCTTATGTCATAATCGCTGGGAATAAAATTTTTATCATTCCAGCGAGGACTTTTACAAGCTTTCATAAGTTCCTGCACTTCTTTTAAATTTTCATCAGGGTCACTGTCAATATCCCAGCTATAGCCGGGATTAACGTTAGCAAATAGTGCGAACAAAAGTGTAAAAAGAAAGATTTTTTTCATGATAACAACTCCTTAATATCTTACTGCAATTTATACAAGAAATTTAAAGCTACGTCAATCGATAAGCTAAGGAGAAATAAAAATGAGTATATTAAAGAAAGAAATAGGACAAGATTTAACGGATATGGTAACGGGAAAAAAGCTGATAAGACGGGATTATCGCCGCCCCGGCCAGCCGGAATATTTTTACCTGAGCAAAAATGCGGACGGCAGCCATAATCAAATAGACGTGCCGGATGATTTTGGCCGTCAGTGGGCCGGAAAAACTCTGCCGATAGGAGATTGCTCAATCAAGGGAATTACACAAAAATTTAAACAACTTCGTAATGAAGTTACAGATATCAGAAGTCCGTTAAAATCTCAAAGTATGATGATTAACAGAGGTGTAAATAGTATTCCATATGTTGGAAAACCTGTTAAATATTTCAATCGAGCATATGATATAGGAAAATATACCGCATTAGTTCAAGAAACTTATAATCAGACGTGCCGCAAAAAATAGTTGAAGAAATAGAGTAATTCTGTACTATGGACATTATAGCCAATGAAAGGAAAAACGAATGAATAACACATTTAAACAAATATTACTTTTGGGGGGAATATGTGATTTGGTCGCCATCCCGTTGAATATGTCAGCGCATCCATTTTTTTCTTATCTTTCAACCGGAATAAGCATATTCTGGTTCAGCGCTTTTATTGTTTTATTAATGAATAAATCTTTTGCCTGGTTGGAGAAAATTGATAAATTTTTTCCCAAAAGCAGCATATATATAATGTCGTTCGGCGCCGTAAATTATCTGTTCTTATTGGTGGCATTTTACGGAATATATGACGGTTATCAGGCAGCAGCCGCGGAATTGAACCATATGGAGTATCACTCACAGCTTGAAGGAATGGCAGAGTATATTATATTTGTTTACATTGTCTTAGTCCTGCTGGCATTGTCTTATGCCACTTATATAAACTTTTTCAGAAAAAAATCCTGATTTTGTAATTTTTCTTACTGTGTCCCGCCTTTGGTCAGAGGCGGGATTTTTTATAATCCAAAACAAATAAAGGAGAAAACGCATGATAGCCAAAGCCGTCATGGATCGGGTCTTTGTCCGCCTGACACCGGTCGAAAAACAAACAGCCGGCGGAATAATTCTGACTGATGATTTTGAACGGCCGCGTACAATAGGCACGGTCGAAAGCATTGGTCCGCAAGTTACCGGCGTCAAACCCGGCGATAAAATTTTGTTTCATGTTTTTGATGAACTTCCAACATATGATCCCGACGTTGCCGTTGTTCGTGAAAACAGCATTTTAGGAGTAATAACAGATGAATAAACAACTTTCTTCAAATAAAAACGAAGTCGAAATCTGGATTGAGCGCTTGTCGGCGTCAGAACAGCATTATGACAAATACCACCGTCTGGTGGCAGAAACCCGAAATTATTATAAAGACCAAACGCCGGAATTTGTTAAAGCCGGCCGTTATAATATCTTTTGGTCTTCGGTTGAAACGCTCAAGCCTTTTCTATATTTCAAGCAGCCAAAACCTTATATCGGACGCCACAATAAAGATTCTGATCCGGTTGAAACCATGGCCTGCCGGATTTTGGAGAAAGCGCTGGCCTGGAACATGGAACAATTTGACTTTGACAGCGTCTTAAAATATGCCCGCAATGATTTTCTGATTTCAGGTATGGGTCTGGTCTGGGAACAATATATTCCCGAGTTTCAAACCATTCCGGATATTGAAAATCCGGAAAAGGAAATCGAAGTCAAAGTCGGAGAGAGGGTAGAAACCATATATGTCGATCCGGCAGATTTTATCGCTGATTGCGATAAGGTCGGCATTTGGGAAGACGTGACTTGGATTGCCAAAAAAATTCATCTGAGCAAACAAGAGGCCATAGAGTTGTTCGGAGAACATATTGCACCATTTATTGTCCGGCAGGATGAAAAAGACTATGCCAAAAAAGACGTCTGCATCTATGAAATCTGGGATAAAACATCCCAAAAAGTCTACTGGCTTTGCAAAGAATACCGCGGCGGCTTTTTGAAGGTCATTGACAATCCCCTTGGGCTGAAAGGATTTTTCCCGTGTCCGAAACCGATTTTTGCCACGATGACGAATAACAGCATTATCCCGACGCCGGACTATTCAATGATAAAAGAAATGCTGTCCGAGTTGGACGGGATTAATAACCGGATGCGCCTGACAATGAAAGCGCTGAAAGTCTCGGGCTGTTATGACAATTCTTTTCCTGAGCTGAAAAGTATTTTGAACAAAGACATTACTCTTGTCTCGCTCAATGACTTTCAAAAACTCAAAGACAATGGCGGAATCAGGGGAATAATCGACTTTATGCCGGTCGAACAATATGTTGCGGCTTTGGAACAGTTAGCGGCCAGAAGGCAGGATATTATTGCCAAAATTTTTGATGTGACCGGCGTGTCGGATATCATGCGCGGCAGCTCTGATCCCAAAGATACGGCAACGGCAGTGCGTGAGAAAACTAATTTTGGCACATTGCGCAATCAGGATCGCCAAAATGATATGCAGCGCTTTATCGGAGATTTGTTCAAAATCAAGGCCGAGATTATCTGCGGGCGATTTTCGGAAGAAACACTGCTGGGTTTCCTGTCTCCGGAGGAACTGCAAAATATGGCACTGGCCAGAGATGCCGTCCGTCTGCTGAAAACCAAGCATTTGCGCGGCATGGCACTGGAGGTTGAAACGGATATTGTCTTTCAGCAGGAGCAGGAAGCTGCACAGACGCTGAACGGTATTAACACCATAAATGAGATGATTACCGCTGCTTTTCAGACGGTTTCAAGCCAGCCGCTGCTTTTGCCCCTGTATCGGCAGATGATTATGTCCGTAGTGGTGACTATGCCGAAATCCCGCCAGTTTGCCGCAACCGTTGAAAAAGTTTTCAAAGACATTGAACAAGAGCTGAACAAGCCGGAAGAAGCGCCTCAGCCCAATGAAGCCTTGGCTTTGGAAAAAGAAAAAGCGGCGGTGCAATATCAGTTGGAACGGGAGAAAAATGACCTTAAGGCTAAGGAGTTGCAACTGAAAGAACAAGCAGAGCAAAACAAACTGTACCTGACCAATAAGGAAATGGAAATGCAGGCGCAGCTGAAAGCAGCGCAGATTGATAAGACGCCCGATAAAAATACCTTCTCGGTGCCGTTTGGTGACAATGCCGGAAATATCTCTTCCGGATTTGTAAAAGAATTCTGATCGGAATCCTTTTGCTTTAACCGCAGGCAGAACTATTTCTGCCTGCTTTTCTTATATTTAATTTTTATAATAAGGAGAAAATTTAATGGGAAGTTATGACAATTTGACTGATGAAGAATATTTGAACCATCCCAAAATCACTTCATTAAACAAAACACAAAGAATAATGACAAATATTGTAAAAAACATCCGCGCTCAACAAGAGGCGGAAAAGAAAAGACAGGAAATTGAAGAAAGAAAAAAACAATATGAAGCAAAGTATGGTATGTATGATATTGCATTAAATAACCCGCTTACCAGAACAACGGTAATGGCGGCCAAAGGGATTAATGATGCTGTAATAGATACGGCTAATATGCTTCCCGGCGTTAATTTAAACCGCCATGATGATGTTGCACCACAAAATAAGTATGAAGAATTTGTAAAAGATGCTTCCCGTCTTGGATATGAAGGAGCTGCAGAGGTTATCGCTTTACAGGGACTGGGCGGAGCAGGCGGATTAGGCACAGGAAAAAGTCTGATAAGCAAAGCTGCGCATTCATTGGCAAAGACACCGATGAAAGAAGTGGCAGGATCTGCAGGTACAATCTCGGCTGCCAGAAATTTGGTTGAACCGGAAAATCCGTATACGGCTGTTGCAACAGATTTCTTGGGAGCGGCAATGTATCCAAGCGTTGCAAATTTGGGTATCGCTGGTAAAAACCTTTATATGCACGCAAGAAGTAATCTTGCCGATAGAGTAAATGTTATGAAATACCGCTCTCAAATTGACGAAATGGCAAAAAACATGACAGTTAAAGACCCCTATGTTAAAAAAATTGAATTAGGTCCGTTGTCTAAAAAACACGTAGATGAACTTAATCGTATCAGAACTGAAAATCATGTATATGAACCGAGCGGAAATAATCCGGTTCCGCCCGAATATCAATATAATGATAATTTCTCAGTACATGATTGGGGCCTAAAACATATGAGAGAACGAAGAATTGAAAATAATGGTTATTCACCCAAAAGTGTGGCGACAAATGTTGTGAAAACGGTTTATAATCCTTATTCAGTAGTCAGTCAAAGTGAAAAAGCTATTGGAGATCCCCAACATTTTGGACATATCCAAACTATGATTCATCCCAATAACCAAACGTCAGGAAAAGTTTTTCTTTCTACACATTCCGGCACAGGATACCCGATTTTAAAAAGTTTTCATAAGCGAGAATTAGGACGTACTCTGAAAGATTTTCCGTTATATAAAAACGCATTGGAAAACCATAAAATTCCGGGGCCTTATGAATATAAGACCAAAAAATATATGCCTGCCTCAACAATAGGTTTTGCAACTGCCCGGATTGATTCTTCCATAGGTGATTAAAAAAACAGAACTGGGATATCGTCATATCCCGGCTCTGGAAAAACAAGAATATCGTCATATTCAGGCTTTTCTAAATTGCTCCGGATGGGCGCGGCTTTCATCATCCTCTAATATAAAATTACTCTTATATGTGACCAACCACTTTCTGGTCTCTCAGAACAATCTGAGAACAATATAATGACAAAAAGAAGAAAGTCAAGGAAAATATTGTTGTAAGAATTTATGATTGCAAGTTTTTATTGTGGATGATTAAAAAAACAGAGCTGGGATATCGTCATATCCCGGCTCCGGAAAAACAAGAATATCGTCATATTCAGGCTTTTCTAAATTGCTCCGGATGGGCG
>CAJUCZ010000004.1:88565-105005 GCA_910585375.1 uncultured Alphaproteobacteria bacterium
CTGGTCTCTCAGAACAATCTGAGAACAATATAATGACAAAAAGAAGAAAGTCAAGCCCGAAAATTAAATTATTGCTTGTAAAATTATTGTGTTCAATTATTATAATTACTATTATTATCAAAGGAAAGACCATGAAAAAATATGTTATCTTAATAGGACTTGTTGAAATATTATGTTGCAATTCTGCCAAAGCCGATTTTTGGAATGATTTTTTGCGCATTCAGTGCCGGCCGGAACTAAAAAGCCTGTATATGACGGTAGAACATCCCCGTACGAGCAAAGAGTTGCAGGAAAAATTGCTGACACAGTCTGCGGATTATATTCAAAAATACGGATTATATAATTTGCAGGCGCTTTATAAGCTTGATAATAATGACAAAATATTGTGGCAAAAGAGCTATAATGCATCCTGTAAAATTGATGATAGAATATTTGAAGTGCAGATAAACGCGCTTAATCCGAAACAGAATTATAAGGCCGGAGATAAGTGTCAATTTGCTTCCGGAGCAGGGAGCACTGGTATTTATCAACAATTTTACCTGACCGTTAAAATGAATAATAAAGTCATTATTGATGCGCTGGAAGCGGTAAGCCAAAATAACGGCAAAATGATAAATTCCGTCCAGTTTGACTTAACCGATCCATCAGATCCGTTGCTTGATATACACTATAATTGGGATGGTGATGATATAAACGCCGATTGGAAAGTATATGCTAAAACTTTCTTTTTTGATAAAAAAGAGTTTACGCCGGTCACTTCTGAAAATTTTTGGAGAGAGGCGGAATAAAAACAAAGCGGGAATAATTCAGTTCCTGCTTTTATTTTGCCCTGCGCCTTGTCACGGCGCCGTTTTTGATTATCTTTATCGCATATTCAAAAACAAGGGGATGGCACATGCATGTTTTTTCAAAAAATACGTTGATTTTTTTCGGCATATACTGGCTGTTGGGATTGTTTTTCGGTTTGTTGGGAACTCAGTCCTGGCTGATATATTCCGAGATCATGCTGTATCTTTTGCTGCTGTTATGGTTTGTCAGAATTTTCCGCCTGAAAACGGAAGCATTTGACAAACTGCGCCGCTATCATCCCGATTTTGCCGGTTATCTTTCTTTTCTGGGAATATTGCCGCTGTTGTTCGCCTTGGTTCTGACACTTTCGTTCACACCATGGTTCCCGCCTCTGACCGAATGGATAAAAGAAATGTTATTGTCTCGTCACCTGACAGGATTTTGCTGGGGCATAACGCTCTTAAGCCTGCTGGTTGTTCGCCTGATACGACATTACCGCCGTTCGGATGACCCGTTGGAAATAATTGAGGGCGATAAAGAAGACCAGTCGCTTGAAGCCAAAAACTTTTTGTTCAACCTGTTGGTTGTCGGGGGTTTGTACTGGATTGTCTATATGCCGCTCACGGCCGCAGCCTTACGTTTTAACAGCCGGGAACTTTCTTTGGCCGCAGACGTGTGGCGTTGGATTTTTGCTCTGGTATTGTTTTACCAAATTTTTATTAAGACCCCGGAAATCCTCAATAAAATACATAAAACCTTGCCGCTGTTGAGCCGTTATCTGGCCTCATTCGGCTGGCTGGCATATTTCTGGCTTTTAGTGCCTTTTGTCCTGATTTATGAACTCTCGTCATATCCGCACGGCATACCGGCCGGACATTGGCTTCTGGCCGCCGCACCTTATGCGCCGCTGTTCAATTTGCTGGCTATGCTGATACCGCTTCCGGTGCTGGTCTGGTACGAAAAACGCCGCCGGCAGGAACAAATCAAGGCATAAACTTTTATAAAGGCTCTTTTAAGAGCCTTTTTATTACCCGCCGCGTCAGTGACGCGGTTTTTTTTATATCGGAAACAAGGAGAATTTTTTTATGAGCCGGTTAAAAGACGAAGTCACGCTGCCGGACGGCACTGTCGTGGCTTCATATGAAGAAATTAACCGCTGGCTGAAAGCCACCAATCTGGCCTGGGCCGGCGATTATTCGGACGACTTTCGCAAGAAAGTGCGTCTGCAACAAGAACGGGCGGATCATCGGCAAACGATGGCCGCCTTTTTACATAACTATAAAAGGAAAATATGGAATGAGTAGTGAAACCCAAAAAATTTTGGAAGAAGTCGTCAGACAGTTCCGTGAGGGGCAAAAAGCCGCCGCGGTGCAAGAGGCGGCTCAAAGCAGCAATTCCGGAACAACTGTGCCGGATCCTTCCGCCATGGAAGACCCGTATGCAAAAGCGCCGGAATTTTATCCCCCTGAAATCAGCAGCATCTTCTCCGGACTGCCGTTTGAGGTTCGAAAATTTTTGCATGAACGGGAAAATTCCGTCAGAGAAAGGTTTGAGCTTCTGAGCGGTGAGCTGGAGGAATGGCGCCGGATAAGAGAACTGTATGAACAAAGGCGCGGCAATGTCTGTAAAGAAACCGGCTGCCGGACGGCGCTGCAATACTTTACCAGTCTGGTGATGCTGGATGATGAGATGAACATCAATCCCGAAGACAGCCTGCGCCAATTGGCGCGTCATTACGGCGTTGCCGACCGTATGTTTTCAGCGCCAACTCCGGCCGAAAACAAAAGTCAGGACAAAGAATATGTCCGCGAAGTTTCGGGCATTACCCGTAAACTGACAGAACTGGAACGCCGTTTTCAGAGAGTTAATGAAGATTTCGCCGCTGCCCGTCAGCGCGATGCCGAACGCTTGTTTAAAGAATTTATGGAAGCCCGCGACGAGAAAGGCCGCGCCAAACATGAATTCTTTGCACGCGTCAAACCGGTTGTTTATCGATTATTGGCAACCGGTGCGGCGGCAGATTTGGAAGAAGCTTACGAAATGGCCGTTTGGGCGGATGCGGATATCCGCGCCGGCCTGATTGCCGACAAGACTGATGCTTCTATCAAATCCAAAGCCCAAGAGGCCGCCAAGGCCAAAGAAGCGTCTTTTGCTCCCAAAGGACACCAAAAGTCAAAAACGGATTACTCCAATATGACAACGCGTGAGATCGTGGAATCAATTGTCGCACAATATCGAAACAACCAACTTTAAACTTAAATTTTTTAGAAAAGGAAAATAAAAATGACAACTTTACCTGTTGATGAAGTTATGGCTTTCACCTTGGACTGCCGTACCGGCACCTTGTCGGATAATATATCCAAAAACAACGCCTTGCTGAAAAGGCTGAAGGAAAAAGACAATATCAAGGAAATTGCCGGTGGTAACCGTATTCTGGAAGAACTGGAATACGGCGAAGGAGATATGGTTTGGTATTCAGGCTATGATACAATCAATTTCACACCCAAGCAGCTGTTTACCGCAGCCGAATACGCCCTCAAACTTTGTGCCGTTCCGGTTGCAATTTCCGGAGAAGATAAGTTGCGCAATTCCGGTGATGCCCAGCTTATGGAATTGATGGTCAAACGTGTTGACAATGCCGTTAAGACCATGTGCAATAAAATGTCAGCAGCAATTTACGGCGACGGAACAGAAGCTTCCGGCAAGGCCATCGGCGGGCTTAAACTGCTGGTCGCAGACAATCCGTCTACCGGTACGGTCGGCGGTATCAACCGCGCCACGGCCGGGCATGAATTTTGGCGCAACCAGTCTTTGACGGCACCGGAAACACTGACTGTGGAAAATATCCGTCCGACCATGGACAAACTGTATATGTCCTTGTGCCGCGGCACAGACAAACCGGACTTGATCGTTACCGGAACGTCTCTTTACAGCTTGCTTGAGGAATCAATGAGTGCGCTGCAGCGTTATACTGATCCGAAAATGGCCGATGCCGGTTTTGCTACTCTGCGTTTCAAAGGCGCCGATGTAATTTGCGACGGCGGACAGGGCGGCCATTGTCCTGATGACCGTATGTACTTCCTCAATACCGATTATTTGTATCTGCGTCCGCATAAAGACCGCAATATGAAAGTCATCGGCGGGGAACGTGCATCCATCAATCAGGATGCCGTCTATAAGATTATCGGCTGGGCCGGTAACATGACAATGTCCAATGCGTCTTTGCAGGGTGTTTTGCTTAACAAGACGACTGCATCAACGGATAGTACTGGCAAATAATGTAAAACAAAACGGGAGGGGCTGTTATGGCTCCTCCTTCTTTTTTGCACCAACAGAAAGGAACATAAATGGATTTTAATTTATTTGAAAAAATCGCCCAAAACGCTAATCCGGAAGACGGTGTTGTGGCTCGTTTTTATGACCGCTCGGTCAAAACGGAAGAAGTGACAAAAGACGGCTTTCCGGTTTTTAAAAATGTCTGCTTTGTCGAAATTCGGATTAAGGACAATCCGTCGGAGGTTTATGACCAGCCGGCCACAAAAGATAAATTCGAACGCTTTCCGGTGGCCTATGCCCGCTACCAGCTGATGAAAAAACAGGTGAAAGAGGGAACGCCGCTTGAACAGTTTGCCTTTTTGACGGCCGGAGAAGTCGAGAGCCTGAAAATCCGCGGAATTTTTACCGTTGAAGCATTGGCTGAGCTGGAAGAAGAAAAAGCCGTTCAGTTGGAAATCAGCAGAGAAAGGGAACTGGCACAGAAGTTTCTGGCCGCCTCGGCTCATAATTCCGAAATCGCTTCTTGGCAAAAACAGGAAGAAAAATACCGGCAGACAATAGCACAGCTGCAAAACAAAATTGAGCAGCTGCTGGCACAGGTAAAAAATTTACAAGATACATCAAAAACAAAGGAGAAATAAAATGCCAACCAATAAACTTCTTGAAGACAAGTTGAATAACTGGGCCAAAAACTGGCGCAGACAACAAGAAGAAATGAAAAAAAATTCTACGCAAAATTTTAATAATCAATTAATATATTTTGGTGAAAGACCGAAAACTATATCGAAAACCATATCAAATTTTATCCCGGATTATTATGATCCTAGCAAAGCAGTAAATAATTATCCTTATCAGAATGATGATATTATTACAGATAATATAAATATGTCTTTAAAAGATTATGTTAAAATCCCAAAAGAATTGCTACACGTTAAAAATTTGCATAATAATTATGCTTCATACAGATACAATGACAAATACAAACACGCTATGATTAATTGCCAAATGGCTCAGAGAGGAAATGCTGGAGCTTTCGTAGCTGATGTTATGTCAAAAAATAAAGAGAAATACGATATTGCAACAAGAGGAAATACTCTTTCAGAAAGCTATGCCGATATGCAAGCAAATTTGCAAGGCAGAAAATTGGGATACAATAATCCTAATGGGGATTGTGACCAAATGGTACAGCAATACTATCCCAAATATTATCCTAAAAAATAATTGTCAAAACTAATATTTTTAGTAGACAAATATAAAAAAATCTAATATTGTCAAAGTATCTGAAAAATAAAGGATATTTGATAATATGAGGAAAACAAAAAAAGAACAAAAACAACTTGAAGAATCTAGTATTAAAAATACAGATTCTTCAAGTTTACTTATTAAATTTTTTGATAAAATAAAAGCAATAAATTATTTTCGTCATTGGAAATATATTATTAGAATATTGCTATTAAGTATTCTTTTATTTGGTTATATTTATTGTATAACTTTTTGCACCGTTATAAAGACAGAATTATAATAAAAGGGGATGATCTTTGAATAAGTTTTTAGTTTATTTAAATTTTACATTAATAATCATTGGATATATATTTTCATTAAGTCTATTTTTTTATATGTTATATTGGACAATTATTTTTACTGTAAATCTTTTTTGAAAGTGCCGGTTAAATTTTTATAAAAAACAAATTATCCGTAAAATTTAACTAAAGAAAATAGCTTATTTTTTACAGATGCAGTCTTTCACGCAGCAGCAAACGCCATATCAGCCGCAGGCACAGTCGTTTGCAGCTCAGCCTGCTGCACCGCAACAGCCTCAACAAGCGTCGGCACAGACTTCGGTCATAAATCCTGAAATTGCCAACGCCGCTTTTCAGAAAGGCTTTGAGTCCAAGCAAAAATCCGGCTTTCCCCTGAAGAATACTGTCACTCAGGCCATGTCTAATGTGGGAAAAAATATGTTCTTTCCACTATATAAAATGGGAGAGGATATATTTAAAAGGACAGATGCTTATCAAGCATCATATGGCTATCCATTTCAAAAAGATGATGTAACTATTGATAATGTTGGCGTATCAACATGGGATGCGGCGAAAGGATTGGGATCATTATACGAGGCTAAAAAATTGTATGATGAATATACCCCTTTGAGATATAATGACAAATATAAGCATGCTATGCTGAATTGTAAATTAGCCCAGCAAGGAAAGCCGGGAGTTTGGGCTGCTGACCGTTTATCTCGAGCGAAGGAAATGCTGGATGTTGTAACTGGAGGAAATACTCTTTCAGAAAGCTATGCTGATATGCAGGCAAATTTGCAAGGTAGAAATTTGGGATACAATAATCCTAATGAGGATTGTGACCAAATGGTACAACAATATTATTCCAAATATTATCCTAAAAAATAATTGTCAAAACTAATATTTTTAGTAGACAAATATAAAAAAATCTAATATTGTCAAAGTATCTGAAAAATAAAGGATATTTGATAATATGAGAAAAACAAAAAAAGAACAAATATGGCCGGAAGAAGTTAATGAAAAATTTTTAACTTCTTCCGGCTGTTGGTCTAAGCTGATAGAAAAAGTTAATAAGCTTGATTACAAAGAGCATGGTGAAAGACTTTGGAAATTATTTTTATTAGACCTCTTATTGTTCTTTATGTTTATATATGCAGTGGTTTTCTTTTTTTCTTCATTAGATTGGTAAGGCGCGAAAATGTCAAAATTAAAAACAGTATCTTCTTTTATACAATTAATTATGATTGGTGCCGGATACTTATTTCTTGCTCCTCTGGCTGTATTTTTTATGACGAGTTCTATCTTTATTGTAGGCTCCGTTATTTTAACTAAAATAGAAATGCGGGTAATGGAGTTTCTGTTATGAAGAAAAATCAAAAATTGAAAGATAAACTTTCTGAATTTAATAACATGGTAGATAATATTAATTATAAAAAGCACTTTATTTGGCTTTTGGGGATGTTTTTATTCAGTCTTCTGCTTTGGGGTAATATCATTTTGGGGCTAATCTAATGAAACATAAGTATTTTCAGTTTGTTATTTTAGTTGTTTTATATGCAGCAATAGTGCCGACGTTTCTTATCTCTATGTTTTGTTTGGGAGGAATCTGGTTTAGTTTATTGCTCAAAATGATTTCTTAAGGGAAAGAGAATGAAAGAACGGATACAAAATTTTATCAGAGTATTTGCAGCCTTTATGGTTGTAGATATTTTTCTGTTTTTTATGCTTTGGTGGGTAATAGAATATGAGTGGGCTGTAATAGTTTGGGGAGCATCTCTTTTATCCATTCCCGTAGCTTTGGTGTTAGCAATTTTCGCGTTTTTCAAAATAACATTCAAAATTCCTTATGCTCAAATTGTGCGTTGGGGGATAGTTGTTGATACTATAATATTTGGGATCGAAATGTTAAACAATATGATGTTTAAATGATATTTAGGCAAAATAGAAAGAGAAAAGATGATGAAAGAACGTTTTTGGAATTTAATGTTTTTGTGTGGTATGTTTCCTTCGTTGTTTTTTTTGTTATTCATTGGTCTTTTTGGGGGAATGGGAACGATAATGTTTTTGGCCGTCATTTTAGGCTGGATATGGGGAATAAGCATTATCTTAGTGCTGCTGGGTGTTCCTCTGCCGTATGTCAAACAAGAGTACACAGAGTTAACGCTTTTCCTCTTGTTTCCTGAAATATTTATTTTAGGTTCCCTTGTACCTTTTTAGTAGACAAATATAAAAAAATCTAATATTGTCAAAGTATCTGAAAAATAAAGGATATTTGATAATATGAGAAAAACAAAAAAAGAACAAAAGGAAGAGGGAGAGGTTGGAGCCCAAACTGCAATCTTCTCCCGCTTTTATAATTTTATTAATAGCATCGATTATAAAAAACATTTTAAAATATTAGATTATTTAGTTATCATCACCATAATTTTAAGTCTCAGCTTTTTTATAATGTTATGGTATGCATTGTAGGATTAAAAAAATGAAAAATTTTGATGTATGGTTCAAATTTTGTTGGTTATGCTTCGGATATTTAATAGTTATACCATCGTTTTTGCTGGCTTTATATTTAAATTTTATAATGATTTTTGTCTAAAATTAGTTAAATTTAATATTTAACAAAATAAAATATATAAGAGATAAAAATGAAAGAACGGATATAACATTGAATTTCAATTTTATTCAAACGCCGTAATATCGGCGTTTTTTTATGTGCCGAACATCTGCTCAAGTTTGAACAGGTGTTCTTTTTTATTTAATAACAACATCAAAGGAGAAAACATGAAGAATATACTTGAAATCTGCCGTGAGGCGGCAAGTCTTGTTGCGGCTCAAAAGCCGGAAGACTTGTTTAATGAAGATTCCCAACAGGAGGCCGTGTTTTTAAGTGTTGCCAAAGACACTTTGGACAGCCTTTTGCGTTACGGCGACTGGCAGGAACTGACCAAAGAGGGCGTTTTGCGCACTTCCGGACGCCGCAGTTCCTACATCATCAAGCAGTTCTGTCCGGATTTTTATTCTATTCTGAATAATACCGTATACATCAAAGACAGCGCGGAAGAAGTCATCGGCGCTATCACCCCGCAGGATTGGATGCGCGAAAAGTATTTCAACTGCCCAGCTGTCGGCCTGAAGTTCAAAATCCAAAACGGCATGTTGAAGTTTCTGACCCCGCCGCCGGACGGGATTAAGATTGTTTTTCAGTACCGCTCGTCCAACATCGTTTTTGATGCAGCAAACGGCTACGAGGAAAAGTCCGAACTGACCAAAAATACTGATGTGCCGATTTTTGACGAGTTTTTGGTAAAAAAAGGCATCGTCTGGCGTTGGAACCGCCGCAACGGCATGCCTTATGAAGAAGAATATAATGAATACGAGCGCGAGGTCAAAGCCAAATTCGGCGGCGGACTGGCCACTCGGGATATTAACCTTGCCGGATCTTCTTTCTGTCCGGCTGAAGACGGAGTGATAATCAATGCAGCAAAGAACAGTTAACCGCAGCGCCAAATCGGTCAATTACACGCTGCCCAGCCCGATTGGCGGTTTAAACGTCCGCGACAGTCTGGATCTGATGAATGAAACCGACGCGATTGTAATGGATAATTACATCCCGCAAGATACCAAAGTCGCCTTGCGCCGCGGCTATGTCCGCTATGCGGAACTGGAAGGAAAAGTCAGGACTTTGGCGGAATACAAACTGCCGGATGAAAACCGTTTTTTGGCTTTTGCCGGTTCCACGGTCTATAATATTTCTTCTAAAGCGTCCATAAAGAATTATGAAAAAGATTTTGGCGAAGGACGGTGGCAGTATTGCCAGTTCAAAAACCGCCTGTTGCTGGTTAACGGCTATGATAAACCGCAGACTTTTTATGTGGACGATAACGGGGACGAACATTTTGATGATGCCGGATTTACGGGAGAAAAACTGTTGCCGCAACGCCTGATTAATGTCTGCGCGTCACATCAGCGCCTTTTCTTTGTTGAAAAAGGTTCGCTGAATGTCTGGTATTCCGAGGGCGTGGGCGAAGTGCAGGGGACTCTGATAAAGTTTGACCTCTCCGCAATCTTTCGTGACGGCGGTGAACTGATGGCCGTTGCTTCTTGGACGCAGGACGGCGGACAGGGAATTGACGACCTGACGGTATTTCTCACTTCTGAAGGCGAAGTTGCCGTATATAGCGGATCAGATCCGGGTGATGCCGGCGATTGGGAGCTTAAAGGCGTTTTTCGGATGAGCCGGCCTATAGGGTATCGCTGCGTTTTGCCGTATCAGGGGGACGTTGTTATTATCTCGGAAGACGGCTATATTCCGTTGTCTAAGGCTTTGCCGCTGGAACAGGCCAATTCGTCCCAGATTGCCTTTTCGGATAAAATTCGCGGATTGGTGCTGGACAGAACCAGAAACAATAAAAGCAAGGAAGGCTGGCAGGGAATTATCTATGGCCGCGGCGGCTATGCTTTGTTTAATGTTCCGGTCAACCAGCAGTTTGAACAACATGTGATTAATACCAATACCGGCGCCTGGTGCCGGTTTACCAATATTCGGGCTTTGTGCTGGGGCTTGTTTCAAGGGCGGCTGTATTTTGGCGCGGAAGACGGCGTTTATTTGTTTGATGAAGGCTATTCGGACAATAAAGTGCATATCTGCGGCAAAATTGCTCAGGCTTATTCCAATCTGGGCAGCGGAAATTTAAAAAAAATTCAAATGATTAACCCGCGTACCAAGTCAAGCACCAAATATGCGTTGGTCGTTTATGTCAATGTTGATTTTGACGATAAAGATAAGGCTTATGCTGAGAACATCGGTTATTCCGGCATGACCAAGTGGAACAGTGCAAGCTGGAGCAGTCTGGATAATCCGATCGGAACCAAATGGGCAACGTTGAAAGGCAAAATCCGCAGCCAGTGGATCGGCTGCTCGGCTACCGGTTTTAAGGCTAGTCTGGTGTTTCAGACCAAAACCAGAGGAAACCTGATTGAATGGTACGATACCGGATTCCGCTATGAATCCGGCAGCGGCATTCTCTGAAAAGGAGGAAACATGGAAACTCAAATCATACCTGACAGTAACGGAGCAATAAAAGACTGGGTCTGCAACGGATTAAAAGAAGGCAAAAAATGGTGCGGCGAAAATTATACCTGCGGCTTTGTCCGTGACGGAAAATTAATCGGCGGGCTGATTTATCATGATTACCGTCTGGATACCGATGTCTGGTGGACAATTTTCAGCACCGACAAACGCTGGTGCACCAGACGAGTCCTGCATTATATCTTCGGTGTGGCGTTTAAGGAACTCCGCTGTAAGAGAATAAGCATGATGGTCAATGCGGGCAATGCCCTTTGCCTGAACTTTGTGACAAAACTTGGTTTTAAGGAAGAAGGGCGGCTTCGTGCCTATCGGGAAGACGGACAGGATGTTGTTGTTTTGGGAATGCTGAAAGACGAATGCCGTTATTTGTAATAGCATCATAAACGGGAGGAGGGCGTGAGCCTTCCTCTTTTTTATGCCGGAGCTCCGGCGCCTTAATATTAACTTTATAAAATAACAGGAGAAAACAAATGAGTAAAAGTATTGGAAAACTGCTCAGAGGTGACTATGCGCCAATGCCGATAGAGAACAATTTTAACAAAAATCGTCGGGTAAATTATTTTGAACTGTTCGGGAAAAATGAACAGTCTTACATTGAACCGACACCGGCTTGGGAACAGAGATTATATCAAAAACAAAATATGTCATATCTGCCAGCATACGATTATGATAGCAATTATTCTTCGTTGAATGTACCAAAAGACTTACAGCAAACGAATGACTGGGAACACAAATGGAAATATACAAAGAATTTCGTAAATGACTTTAAATCAGGATGGAATGAAGGATTTGATCTTGGAGTTGAGAATATAGTTAATACAGCATCAGGAGGAAAATATGCTGAATTAAATCAAGCATTGGGCGGAGATTATTTGTCTCGAAAAGATAAATATTATGAAAATGCTAAATTAGCAGGTACATATGAAGCAGCAAAGAAACTTGATTTGTACCAAGATACAATAACCATGCTCTTAGCTTTAAGAGGGCTTCTTTAAGTGAAAAATAGCAGAAAAGTTTACAACTTTTCTGCTATAACTATTTGACAGGGAAAAGTAAATAAAGTAATGTGAAAATACAAAAAGGAGGGATAATGCCGATAGTAATCCAATGGGCGCTTGCTGTTGTAATTCTGACGAAAATATACAGTGTTATTGCAACGTTGCTAAAGTGCAAGAATTTTGAAGTTTGGGTGAATATTCTTTCTTTATTAAGTCTGGGGATTTTCGGTGGTTGGCAGAATAATGATATTGGGATAGGTTTTCTGAGTGCTGTCGTTTATGCCGCATTGCCGCAATTGTTTGTATTTGCAAAAATGATGTCTGCCGGAAAAGAACAAGGAGAAAGCAAAGATGAATGAATTGTTGTCAAATGTAAATATATTATATTTCTTTTTTGCTGTTGTCTTTATCTCCATAATGTTACAAACTGTTTTTGAATACTACCTTTCTGCCACGGCTATAAAGTCAAAATTACTGACTATTCTGGCAGCGCCGTTTATTACCGTTTATATTTATGAACCTGAATTGCAAGCTGTTCCGAACAGCTTGGAAATAATGTTCGGAATCTTTTTTGTCATAACACTGTTGATCGGAAAAGTAACGATTTTTAGCGATAAAGAGATAAAGTAATTTCTTATCTAGAACGCATCTTGGTTCTTTTGTAAATCAAGTAAAGCGCCTAATATTTTTTCTTGAAATTTGAACCAATCACCGCGATTAAATATTTGTTGCATTGTGCCACAAGACGGAATGCAATATTTGTTGTCATTTCTTAAATCCCAATAAAAATCAAGAATCTGCTGACGAATTGTGTTATATCTTGCCGTCATGGCTGCTTGCGTTTCCTGAGTAAATTCGGAATCAAGAAGCTGGTATATCTGTTGATCCATGCACTCATTTGCCTTTATCCCGGCCGAAATATTGCCGGTCGTAGAGGTCGGATTGTTTTCAAAAGCTTTTTCCCAACATTGAAAACTAATCTGAGCGGCTTGCTTTTCACCGTAACTTAAAATTTTGTCCTCTTCTTGCATGTTACAACAATTAAGAAGAAGTAATACCGTAAAATACGCAAGATATTTTTGTTCATTTTTATCCTTCAATTAACTTGCTAAAATCTACTATTCCAATATAATAACGGCAAAAGTTTAATTAAATGCAAATGTCATAATAGTTTGGATATTAAGTTTTATGAGGAAATAATATGAGTGCATTAGGGATTCTCTTACTGGAATTAGCAGGGATGTTTACGCTGTATTTAGGCTTCTTTCAGATAAGTTCTGTTTACATGAACTTTTTTCGCAAAATTTTTAAGGCTTCCGATATTTTGCAAACCAAGTACGGCTGGTGGTTTTTCTTCTTGCTGAGTCATGTCATTACATATATCGGATTTTGTGGAGCAGCCTATAGCCTCACCAGATTTGAAGTCGACTATGTTGAAGGAATTTTCTGGCTGCAATTCATTGCCATGGTTATTCAATACTATCATATTCGTTATAAAGATTCGAATTTGCAAGAATATATGGCAAATTGGGATGACAAAAAGTGAGGTAGCATGAAAGAGATTATTTTGCAGCTTTCAGAAAACCTTTATATGCAAATGGGAGCGCTGCTTATCGTATATTTTATTCTTTTTGGAATTTGTTATTTCCTGTCATCTTTGTTGTTAAAGTTTTTTCTGCTCATTTTTAAATGCTTTAATCTTCCGGCGTGGCTCTGGTGGGGGATTTTGTCTTTATGCGCACCAGTCGCTGCAGGGGTAATTATGTGGACAATACATTGTGTTCGTTTCAGCTTGATTCTCATGCCGGTTGCCGTAATTGTCCTGCAAGTATGCCGCATAATTTACGTCAGAACAGATATAAAAAACATATTTTATCAGCGAAGATTGAAAAATGAGGAATAATCATGCCATTTACGAATTGGATAATTTGGGTATTATTTTTTGTATTTATATATCGGCATATTTTAAAATGTTTTAAATTAAAAAATCCGGAAGTTTGGGCAAATATTTTTTCATTGCTGACTTGCGGTGTAATTCTGGGCTGCCTGAGTTCTACCTTTTCTTTCGGCTTTTTGTACGGGGTAGTTGGTGCCGTTGTGCCGAGTATGTTCCGTTTTACGGCAAATAAAAAGAGTGATGAAAATGCAGATAATTAAGGAAATAGCAAGCTTTTGGAGTTTTGGGCTGCTGATTGGCTTTTTATTCAAAGCAACTTTGCTGATATTTATGTTACAGCGGATTTTTCAGTACTTTATTTCAGATTCGGCCAAGCTGTACAAAACGCTGACAATCTTAACGGCGCCGTTTTTAATCGTCTATATATATGATCCCCGTTTTCTGCAGATTCCGTATAGTATAGAGACGGCATTTGTGTTTGTTGTTCCGCTGACCATAATCCTAAAACCGCTTGCCGTTTTTAGTGATAAAGAAATGGAATAGCAGATGCATATGTTCAATTTTATGGAGGAAAGATAAAAGTCTTTCCTCTTTTTTTATGCCGGAATTCCGGCACCTTAACATTAACTTTATAAAATAACAGGAGAATATAATGAGTAAAAGTATTGGAAAACTGCTCGGAGGAGGTGGTGCCAACACGTCAATGTTTGGCTCTGAGCGTGATTACCTCAACTATCTGAACAAAAAAGATACGTCTTTGATTGACAATACGCTGAATAATTTTAATCAGAGTGCTTACAATTTGTCACAAACCTTAAACAATCGTCCGGACTACGTCTATAGCGTCGATGGTTCTGATGCCGCAAGACAAAGAGCCGAGAATGCAACATATAATTCATATGTCAGCAAACTCACGCCGCAGTTTGAACAGCAGCAGCGCCAATTGGAAACCCGTTTGCAGAATCAGGGACTGAGTGTGGGCAGCGAGGCCTATCAGAATGCCATGAATTCCATGTATCAGCAACAAAATGATGCCTTGAATCAGGCGTCTTATAACAGTGTTTTGCAGGGACAGCAGGCTTTCAGCAGCAGTCTGTCAAACGCCATAAGTGCGGGAAATTTCTCAAATGCCGCCCGACAATATCCGATAAATGAAATTCTGCAGCTGATGTCGCGTTCCATGAGCGGTGATGATGTCGCTCTGGCCAAATACCAAACTCAGTTTGGGGCGGATTCCCGCATTGCTCAGAATAAGGCGGCCAATTCCGCCAGCCAGTATGGCATCGGCAACCAGTTATTGAGCAGTGCGGCCAGTGCAGCGTCAATGGCAATGTTCTCGGATGCAAGGGTGAAAGAAAATATTTTTCCGGTTGGCCGTCTGGATAACGGGCTGACCGTGTACTTGTTTAACTATATCGGAGAAGATATCCCGCAAATCGGACTGATTGCACAGGAAGTCGCGGAATATCGTCCCGAAGCGGTTTTACAGGATGAATATGGCCTGCTGCATGTCAATTATGCTTTGGCTGCGGCTTAAACGTCGATTTTAACATCAGCCGCTCCGGTTTAGGCCGGAGTGGCTTTTTATATTGAAGGAGAAGAAAAATGCCTTTTGACAGTGAAGGAAATTTTACCAGAATTCACAGTTGGGAAGATGACCGGATAAATGATATTGATATTGTAACAGACCACCATGATGAAGAAGATGATAATCTTGCCGAAGGTTTGTCGCAAACCTTTCTGCGAGACGGTCGTGTTGCCATGCGCGGTAATATCGATGCCGGTAATTTTCAAATTAAAAATCTGGCCAACGGCGCTTTGGATTATGACGCCGTCAACCGCAAACAGGTGCTGGATAAACTGAATGAATTAAAGAACGAAATCAAAGAAATCATGAATGACAATATGCATTTGGGCGATATCAAGGCTTCTTTGCAAACAGCCAACCATGGCACTTGGCTTTTATGCAACGGGCAGGCGGTCAGCCGTACGGATTATGTAGACTTGTTTGAACTTATCGGAACAAACTTTGGTGCCGGCGACGGGGTTACGACTTTTAATATTCCGGATTACCGCGGCAAGTTTTTGCGCGGGCTGGGCGGAGATTCGGCAAAAGATATTTATACCACGCAGGAAGAAGGTTTGCCGAATATTACCGGTTCGGCGCAGCTGGCTCAGGCCAAATGGGATGGCGGGCCGGATGCTTATTCCGGCGCATTGAAGATTGATTCCGGCGTTAATAACAAAATTCAGTTCAGTGCCGGCGGAGGTTGGGACGGTACCGGACGCGTACCGGTTTCCTTTGATGCCGCAAGATCATCAGCTGTTTATGGCAAGTCAGCCCATGTGACGCCCATAAATCAAGCGGTAAACTATTTTATTAAAGCAAAGGAGGATTGAGATGGCCGGTGTAATTTTACCTAATATGATAATTGTTCGCAAAGGAGACAGTTTTGATATTGTGTTGCAGTTCAGAACAAATGACAAGCCGTTGGATTTAACGGATTGTATTGTCAAAATGACGGTCAGAAACGGTGAGGACAAGGTTTTGTTTACAAAGTCGGGAGAGATTTTTGAGCCGGCGTCAGGCAAAGTACGGTTGAAGCTTTTGCCGGCGGATACAAATATCACCCCGGCGGATTATAAAACTGATATCCAAATTAAGCTGAAAACCGGAGATGTTCACACGGTTTACCCCGGAGATGTCAATAAGGTTGCGGTTTTTCGTATAACACAAGAAGTAACGGAGTGAAAATATGAGTATATTAAATGAAGAAGCCGGCATTATCGTCTTTAACGGAACCGGTCAGAAGATTGAGGTCTTGTTTCAGGAAGAGGTACAGTTGGATATTAACGTGCCTCTTTTTTATATCA
>CAJUCZ010000005.1 GCA_910585375.1 uncultured Alphaproteobacteria bacterium
CCGCTCGGTGATTGACCTTATAACCCCCTCATTCCCCATTGTCAATAGCTTTTTTGAAGAAAAATTACTTTTTTTGTTACTATTTCTTTAATTCTTTGAAAAATATTAAAAAATTTTTTAACTTTTTTTGGAGACAATGGTTTTGGTGATTTATTTTCTATTTTTTAACCTTATGAGGCGTACAGTTATAGAGAATAGCACAATTACGAGATTAAACAAGGTACCAATTATGTTAAAAAACAATATTTTAGTATTTACTTTAGTGTTAATGCTTTCGGCCTGTGCCTCGGACAAGCCCAGACTTTTGGGTATGGATGGCAGTGAGATTCCGCCGGCTTTTGCCAATTTTCCCGATATGCCGTTTCCGGATAAAGCATATATTGATCTGGAACAAACGAAGGCTTTGGGCAGCGGAGAAAACTGGATCGGAAGTCTGGTTTATGACGTCCCTTACAACGCCAGCAGCGTTTTTGACTTTTATGTTCTTGAAATGCCTAAACTAAAGTGGATTGAAGTTGCAACGGTCAGAGCCAAAATCAGCCATATGACCTATGTAAGAAACAACCGCGCCGTTCAGATTCTGATTCAACAAGACGGCAGCGATGATTCTGTCGTGACGGTTACGGCGATTCCGAACCAGAGCAATATAAATTAAGGAATCGGGCATGAAGCTTACGTTTTTTACTTTTGGCGGCGGACAATTCTGGGAAGACGTTTTCTTTTATCAGAAATGGAGAATCCAGCGCAATCTTGAATCCAAAAAGTATCGTCTGTTAGACCCATGGGATATTGAACGACACCGCGGCACATTTGAGGAATGCCGAAAAGCATTTGTTAAATTTATTGACGTTTATCAGTTGCCCCGACAGAAAGGGCCGATGATTGTGATGCTTCACGGATTTGCCGAAAGTAAAAACGTTTTTCGCCAGCTGTGGCGCAAGGCTTTGAAAAAAGGATATTTAGTGGCAGCCATAAATTATCCGTCCACGGAAAAAAAGATTGACGGGCATGTCAAGCAGCTTTTGTTTATGATGAATCATATGGAAGACGTGAACGAAGTTTATTTTGTGACTAAAGGAATCGGTGCGGTAATCCTACGCAAACTGCTGGCCGTCAATGCGCCGTGGAAAGAGAAAATCCGTGTTAAAAGAATCGTCATGGTTTGTCCGGCAAATCAGGGCAGTTCTTTCATTACGGCTCTTGGCAAAAATAAATTTTTAAGATGGATTTTCGGCCCGATTACTGAAGAAATGAGCATACAAAAAGCGCGAAGAATACCGAATTTGCCGGAAGGAATCGATTGCGGCATAATTTATTGCGCTCCTCTCCTTAAAAAGTTTGTACGTTTTCTGCCCGACAAACTGGCGGCAATTCTTCCGACCAAAGACGAATCCAAGCTATCCGGCGTTAAAAGCATGGTCGAAATTAAAAACGGTAACATCAATGTGTTTAAGAACAGGAGGGTTTCCTGCGCTGTTTTGAACTTTCTGGGCAAAGGCCGCTTCAAATAGAAAAGAATCAAGAAACTGTAACATTATTTTTATAAAATTTATGGTATACTGTATATTAAAGCAACGGACTGAGAGCGACTGACATGAAGACAATTGCAGGATATTTGGGATTAATCGGCGTTTGCGCCCTTTTGTATTGGCTTGATTTTTTTGCATGGATTTCCGGAGCCGGCTTTTTGGCCTTTGTCTTTATTGTTATTGCCATATTGTTCGTCATTGCGTTCAGAGTTTTGGGAAATCCGTTCAGACAGGGGGAGAAGAAAGATGAAAACAAATAAAATTTTGTCCCTGTTGTGCTTATTGACCGCATTTTTTATATTGCCGGCATTTGAAGTTAATGCCAGAGAAATGTGCAAAGACGGACAATATGAATATTACGACCATAACAGCGGCGAGTTAAAATGTCAGGAAAATCAGGTCGGGGAAGAAGGAAAAAGCCGCGGCTGCGAGGATTTGAACGATCGCTTGGGTGATGCGGAAAAATGTATGTTTTGTCCGCTGTTTAAGGTTTTATACGATGCAGCCCATACAATGGCGGAAACTTCCACCAAAACGTTGGCCAAACCAATCAGCACAGCTTTGGTTGTGGCTTTTGCCGTTTATATTGCTTTTTCAGCTCTGGGCTACGTCAGTTCCTTTACCAAACAGGATGCACTTTTGACAATGGCGTTTAAGGTTTTGGTTGTTTATTTGCTGTTAGACAATGTCGGCGAGCTTTATACACTGTTTATCAACCCGCTGTTAATGGCCGGACTGGATTTCGGCGGCAATATGCTGTTTGGCGAGGGTGCAAATACGATGGCGGAATGCAAGGCCGGCGCTTCCGGCACGCTGGTCGGGATTTTGCCGGACGGCCTTTATCAGGGGCTGGAATGTTACATTAAGGCAATTCAGCAAGAAATTGCTTTCGGGCAGGCCGCCGGCGGCGCAATATGGTGTTTCGGCCTGAAAGAGCTGGCCAGCCTGAATTTGGGTTCCGGTTTCGGATTGTTGGGACAAGGCGCCATTGTTTATTTGTGCAGTCTGCTTTTGTCTTTTGCTTTTGCCTTTTATTTGATTGACACGGTTGTTCAGCTGGGTATTTTCGGGGCGCTGTTGTGCTTTTTGATGGCCTGCTGGCCTTTTAAGATTACGTCAGGGTATACCTCTGCCGGATTCAAGCTGTTGATGAATGCTTTTTTTGTCTTTGTCTTTATGGGCGTTGTCGTGAGCATTAACGTGGTACTGATTGCCGAATCGCTGACCAATGAAGGCGGGCTCGGAGCCCTAAAGACTGCTCTTAACGGTGATGATATCGATACTGTCAAAAAGACTCTGGATTGGAGTTTCGGCGGATTTCTGATTTTATTATGCTGTACAATTTTCGGCTTTAAATTCTGTGCGCAGGCCTCTGCTCTGGCCGGACAATTTGCCGGCGGCGGCGGTGCCGAAATCGGACGCAACATCGGCGGTATGGCTGCCAGCGCCGTTGTCAAGCCGGCCAAGAAAATCGGAAAGGCTGCGGTTGCGCCGATTACCGCTGCGGCATCGCGGGGTGCGTCAAAGATTTATGACGGTGCAAAATATGCCGTACGACATCCATTTAAATCTGCACGAGCCGTCGGCACCGGAATTAAAAATGCCGGGAATGAAATCAAAAACCGCACTAAAGATGCAATTGCTTTTGCCAAAGCCACCCCGGTTCAGAGGGCTTTAGGCATGGACAAATGGGCAAAACCCCAAACACCGGCAACGCAAGACGGGGCGGAACCCCCTGCTCCGGTACAAAACGGTGCGAATCCGGCGAACAACTCCAATACTCCGAATCCGATGATGCCGAATCCGGCAAACGGCGGAACGGGCGGTGTCAACACACCTAACCAACAAAATCCGTTTAACGGCACGGACCCGATGGCGGCAAACGGCAATATCCCCGGTACCGGCGGGGGTGCTCAAGCCGCTGCGGCCAACCAGTTTTCCGGCAATATTGATTCCAAGACTTTGGAAGAAGCACGCCAATTGCAGCAAAAAGCTCTGGAAAATTATGAAAAAGCCAAAACAGAAACAGCGCAAGCCTTTGCCGTTTATCATGAAATTGCAGAAAAGACCGCACAGGCGCAACAGGAAGTCAATATGGCCAAAGCGGCTCTGGAACAGGCCAAAGGCACGCCGCAGGAAGCTGCCGCACAGGCCGCACTGCAGCAGGCACAGAGCAAATTTGAGGCATTGCACAGTCAAAAAGCGGCAGCCGAAGCAGCCGCAACGTCTTCACGGCAAAATATGAACAGTCAGGCGGTTTCGTACCATGTCAACAGTTCCAAAGCAGCCGCTTATGCGGCCGGAAACGGCAACAGTTTTGACGCCGCCAGAGCCGCGGCAGAAGCTTCGGCTAATAATCTGGGACGAATTACCGCAGAGATGGACAGAGTTTTAGATGCGCAGCCGCGGCCGGAAAATACCGGTACGACTCCGACAAATGTCGGCGGTGCGGATGGCGGAACCTCCACACTGGCCAGCGTAAATCCCGAAGCCGCCGACGGAAGCAACGGCAATTACGATGAGGCGGTTCAGAAAGCCATGCAAGCGGCCGAGGAACAAAAACGCCTGTATGAAGAAACGAAAAAAGCTGATGAAGAAATGGCGCAAAAACAGGCTAAAATAAAGAGCGATATGCAAAGGGTAGAGGGCGAGATTAACCGTCTTAACGGCAGTGGCGGCGGTAAAAAACCGGCCGACAACAATGGCAACGATTCCGACAAGCTGAAATCGCTGCAAAATAATCTGGAGCAGCTGAAGAGAGATATGCAGGCAACACAAAACGAACGTTCCGCACTTCAAGAAAAAGGAAATAAATTGGAAAAAACAATAAAACAACAAGAACAGGATATTCAGATAATGCGCAGTCGCAAAAATACCGGAACGGACAACGGACAAAACAAGAAGGGATAAGACATGAAATTTGGCCGGAACATATTGAGGATGCTGAGGATACTGGTAATTTTATTACCGGTTGTCCTGATGTTGTCTTCTTGTTCCAAAGACGGGCTGGTCGAGCAAAACGACAATCCGGAAGCAGAGGCCGAACAAATGAAAGGCTGCTGGCAGGAAAGCGTTATTGAGGATCTTTATAATACCATGGGCGAGGTGGCCATGGGCATGTATGAAAAAATTACGCAGGGTGCCATGGCGGCTGTGATGGTCGGTTTTGCCATTTGGTTTGCGTTTCGGCTGCTGAAATTCAGCGGTTCGGTAGCAGAGGAAAATGCCGGACAGTTGTGGAACGATATACTGCGCAAATTGTTTGTGTGCTTTTTTTGCGGCTTGATTGCCTCATCTACAACCAATCTGCTGTATCTGATCAACACCTTTATCTTTCCGATATACAACGCTTTTCTGGAGCTGGGAGCAAAGATCCTCAGCGAAGCAGCTAAAGGGGATACGGAAAAACAGCTTGAGGTTCTGGGGTGGGGATTTGATATTGAAAAAAACGTGATGTGCCAGTTTGAGGGCAGCCGCGAGGCGACTTTATCAGGTTTTCCCGACTCGACTCTGACGATGATGCAGTGTATGATCTGTTCAGTCAACGAAAGGCTGACGCTCGGCTACAACCTTGCTTTCCGCGTTTTTCAAGCTCCAGGATTTATGCCATCTCTTAATGCTTTGATTTTGGTGATTTGTTTTACCATCATCAAGGTTTCTTTTGTCTTCTATCTGGTTGACAATATCTTCAAATTTGCGGTTATCGTGATTATGCTGCCCATTCTGGTAATGGTCTATCCATTTAAAGACGGCTGGGCGAAATATGGTTTTAAGACCATTCTCACGTCCTCAGCCTTTATGATGGCGATTGCCATTATGATTGCCATGGCGTTGATGGCAATTGTACAAATTATCAAACAAAATGATGTTATTTTTAATCCTGATGATCCGGAAGTACAGCTTAACGAATTTACATCGGTGATGATTGCCCTGTTGCTGATTGCCTTTTTGGTTGTCGGAACGATTAAGGTCGCCAAGGAAGTAACAACCGGTTTGGTCGGCGGTTCGGTCGACTCCAAGTTCCAGGAAAAACTCAAGGGCGTGGCCATGATGTGCGTTCACCTTGTAACCGGCGGCCTGACCAAAGGGCTGTCCAAGGTCGGCATGGTAATGAGAGCCAAAGAGCGCTATAACAATTCCGCTTTCGGCAAGGCGATGGAAAAGAAACAGGAGATTGCCGCAACAATCAACCGCTGGGCAGGGAGGAGCAACTGATGACTGCAGGTTATTCAAAACTCCGGAACCAGCTTTTCTGCCGTTTGTTTATTACGGCGGCAGTCATTATTGCCATAGTTTTTCTGGACTGCAACTTTTTCAACGAGGCAAATGCCGGTATTATCGGAAAAATCGGAGAAGGCGTCAGCTGGCTGAAAGAAAAAATATATGCAACGTTTTTCAGACCCAATATTCATTGCCCGAAACAGGATACGCTGATTGAAAGATACAGCATGTGCTTTGCCTGCATGACCATGAAAGTGTTGCTGGAGAGCTTTATGACGGCCTGTTCGCAGAGTTATTACATTGTGAAAGAAGCCGGCGTAAAGCTGTTGCTTATCGGCACAATGCTCTGGGTTCCTTTTACCGTTATCAAGCAGGTGTCTTCGCTGACCGATCCGGAAGCACCGTCCATTGTCAACGAACTGGGCAAATTTACGTTTAAGGTTATTGTCGCTTATATGTTTATTACGTCAGGCATTTCGGTTCTGGTCAATCTCGTGATTAATCCGGTTTTGGCGACCGGCGCCGATTTTGCCAACGCCTTTCTGGACTCAGGACTGCCGTCGCCAACCGAAGACCAGCCGACTTATGTTTATAACGGCCCGAGCGACATTATTTCCGCTGACGTGCTGAACAAGATTATGACCTTTACGGAAGGAATCAGCCGGCGAGTAGCCGTCAACATGGTTTTGGGCAACGGTTTGACTTGTTTTGCCACGAACGCCGGGTTTAAAATCAGCTGGCTGGAGATTCCCGACATCTGGCTTTGGATATGCGGCGCCGTTATCTGGTTCGTCGGGCTGTTGCTGGTGCTGTTTGTCAGTTATTACCTTTTGGACATTTGCTTCAAAATCGGATTTGCCATTCTGGCTTTGCCCATTGTTATCGGACTGTGGCCGTTTGACATTACCAAAAACAAAGTCAGCGTTTGTTTTTCAATCATTATCAGCGCCGCGGCAACGTATGCCTTTTTGTCGCTTATTACGGTGTTTGCCATGGTTATGATTGATCAGGGAATCGGCGGCGTCGACAAGTTGTTTGAAGCTTTTGAGCATGACAACATTCCTTATGTTCAAAATAAGTTTTCGCTAACCGGCGGACCGTTTATTATTTTCTGTATCTGCTTTATTTATGCCGTAAAGATGATTGGCGGCAACCAGCAGTACACCAAAAAGTTCTTTCCGGACAAAATCTTTAAAGGCTATGGACCCATGCACGAATACTCCGCCAAGATTGCCGATGCCATTAAAAAGAATGCCGTGGCACCGGTCAAGCTGGCCGGAGACATTGCCGTTCATCAGACCGGAAGAGCGGCCGGCGGTTTGGTCAAAGGCGTTATGCATGCGGCAACCGGAAACAAATTCAAGCAAGGACAGAATATTGTGGGCGGTTCGGCCAAAGCAGCAGGCAGCGTGACAAGCGCTGCGGGAAGCGGCATGAAAGGAGCAGGCGCGGGAATGGAAGCCGCCGGCGGCGCTGCGGAAGCCGCAGGTGCAGGACTGAAGGCTGCCGGCGGAAGCATGAAAGCGGCCGGAGCCGCGATGCAGGCAATTCCGGTCGTCGGAAATGTGGCCGGCGCAGTGGTCGGTGCTGCCGGAACGGCCGTATCTGCGGCGGGAACTGCTGTTTCGGCGGCAGGAAAAGCAGCAAAAGCAGCCGGCAAAGCGACCAAAGCGGCGGGAAATGCCGTCAAACAGACAGGACAGACAATCAAAAAGGCCGGAGACCATGTTAACAAAATGGCCGCAGCCGGCGCCAACAGCAGTAAAGAAGACAAAAAGAAAGAAGAAGAGAAAAAACGGCAGGAAGCTGAGAACAAACCAGCCGAAAATCATGAATGACGGAAAGAAGATGATGGTGAATCTACAAAAAATAAAACAGTTTTTTGAACTGTCAAAAAAAGAAACCGCAGCCATATTGGGCAGCGTGTTTCTGACTGTTTTGCTTTTTGCCGCTCCGGCGGACGCCGACACTTCATGCCGCGCCGGAGATGAAGCCGACAAAGTTGACGTTTCCGGAATGGAAGCAAGAGATCCGGCAGAAACGGTCGGAGAATGTACACCACCGAAAAAATGTGACAGCGAAGACTGTGTCGATGCCGCACCGGCAGACGGAATTACACGGGTATCATCACGTGTCGGCCACCGCGGACAAAATTCCGCCGGCGGAACAAACGTCGGCTCAACCGACCATAAAGGCACCGACTATGCGGCTGCCGGAGGATCGGCCGTTTACGCAGCGGCCGACGGCACCGTCAGAATCGTAAAATATAATTGCAGTGTCAGTGCGAGCGGCACGGTCATCGGATACGGAAACTATGTTGCAATCGAGCATGACAACGGACTGTGGACGGTTTACGCCCACCTTTCCGCCGCCGGTGTCAGCGTCGGACAAAGGGTAAAAAAAGGGCAAGTCATCGGCCTTATCGGAAACACCGGCGGTTCGACCGGAAACCACCTGCACGTGGAGTACCGTCAGGGCGGTTTTAAAGGCGAAGTCATTGATCCGCTGGAAGAAGGCGCAACCCAATACGGCCTTTGCACACCGCCGGAAGAATATACCAATAAAGGAACATCAAACAATAATGCTTCCATAAGTTCGCCCGATGCTTCTACCGGTACGGCAGGCGGCGTTTCGGCCGGCGGCGTCGAAGCCAACGAGCATACCGACAAAGACTGCAATCCGGCGATTTTTAAGCAGACTTATGAAAAATGTTTGTTCTGCAACCTTTTCAAAGTCGCTTTTAACGCCTGCTCCGCCATTGCCAAGAAATCTTTTGAGACTTTTGCCAATCCGGTGGCGACGGTGGTTGCCCTCGGTTTTGCCCTCTGGGTCGCCTTCTTCCTGCTGACTTATTTGTCCGGCTTAAAAACAGAAGAGCCCAAACGCTTTTTCAAAAGTCTTTTGCAGCAGGCTTTTGTCGTCTTGTTTATTTATTTGTTTTTGAAGTCCGACTCCGCTTCATTCATGAGCATTGCCCTTGAGCCGATTTTTAATACCGGATTTAATCTGGCCCGACTGGCCATGGGAGCGTCCATTGACTGCGGCAGCGCGGACGGATACGGCATTATTACCGACGGCGGGCTGCCGGCTTCCATGGGCAACAGCATTATTTGCACAATCAAAGCCATTCAGGACAAGCTGACCAATCTGATGGCCATGGGCACGTCTTCAATGTGCGTGGCTTTTTATACAAAGGCTTATTTTAACGTATTTCCACATCTGGGATATCTGATTGCCGGCATCGGCATGTGGGTCGGCGCTTTGGCTTTGCTGTTTATCTTTCCGTTTTTGATGCTGGACTCCGTCTTACACATGGGCGTAGCCTGTGCATTGCTGCCGCTGGCTATCGGCGCTTTTGCCTTTAAGCCGACAAAAGGTTATGTCGGCAAAATCTGGGAAACGTTTTTACATGCCATGTTCCAGTTTGTATTTCTGACCATTGTGATTCTGATTTTGTGCACGGCACTGGAAAATATTATGACCGGCGCTGTCTCTGACGAAGAAATCGCTCAAGGTTTATGGCAGGTGGCGCTGACAAAGATGAAATGGATCGGCATACCGTTCCTAAAGACCGTATTTGTTATTTTGCTGGGCTGGGCAGTTTTAGGACAAATTGCTTCGTTTGCACAATCTTTTGCCAGTACGGTTTCCAGCGCCAATGAATCCAGAAAAATCGGCGGTATGGCGGCTTCAGCCGGCAAAGGCCTGTTTAACCGCGTGGCCAAACCGGCTCTTAAAAGAGTGGGAAGCGATGTGGGCGGCGTGGTCAGAAACGCCGGCAGTGCGGCAAAATCTTTTGCCGTTAGCCGTTATCGCGATAACAAGGCCGACAAGTTTATGAACGCCGATTATCGTGAGCGTAAAGGCATTGTGGAAGGGAAAGACGAAAACGGCAACACCACTTATACCAGAAACTCCAAATCATGGTTCTTGCGGCGCGATAAGCAGACCACACTGACCATGGCCGGCGACCAAAAAGTTTGGTCCAAAGAAAAAAGGCTGTCCGCTTCTACCGTAAAACGGACGGAAATCCGCAATGACATTAAGACCGAAACGATTGTTAAAAACGGCAATATCGTCAGTGAAAAGATTGATTTTAACGATAAAAAATATCAAAACATGCTGGCCGGCGACAGGATAGACATGGCAGCCATAGAAGAACTGCGCAGCAACAGCGCCGGCAATATCGACGAGGTTAACAAAGCAATTTTGTATCATGCCATGGAAACCAGAATGCCGGGGGTCGTCAACAGCCATTTTGAGCTGCGTCATATGAAAGACAACGGCCATATTGAAGTCTCAAAAGACGAGAATGGCAATGAAGTCATGAAAATGACGAAAGTTGAGGAGAACGGCACGCAGCATATTTATTCTATGGTTACTGTCGCCAACGGAAAAGTGACGACGACTTATGAAAAAATCAGGGCCAACGGCAATGCCGAAATTTTACGCAGCAACGGCATCATGAACAAAAAATCGACTTTGAAATATGACAAAAACGGAAATGTCAAGGCCGGAAGCGTCAAAAACTCTTATGCAGCCGCACGACGTTTTACCCATAACCGCAGCTCCCTGCCGGTTGACGCGTTCGGACATCTGGCCGGCTATATGCCGCAAAAGGAAACTCTCGGACTGAGCGAAGAAGAATGGAACGAGTTCTGCAACCAGCATCTGAACGAAAGACGAGTACGTACGCTCGGCGAATTTGCCGATTGATAAAACATTTTGGAATTTGTACACAATTCTGTTTTTTTTGTACTATTTTCTTGATTAATTTAACTTTATTGAATATGTTGTCTGTAATAGATTTAATCGTTACACAACAAGAGGTAAAGTTAAATGGAAGAAATTATTTTCCCGAACCAGATCAGAATGTACCGCAGACTTCGCGGACGTTCCATGCAAGAACTTGCCGACCATTTATCGGTCAGCCTTTCCGCAATTTCCAAAATTGAAAAAGGATACCGCAGGGTTGATCAGGAGCAGTTGGTTCGTGTTGCCGAATTTTTGGATTGTCCTCTGCAGGATTTGTTTGTAAATGAGCAGAATTCCCAGCAGGAAGTTGTTCAGGCCTGGAGGCGCGAGCAGGAAAGAAGAAACAAAATTAATGAGAAAACCGGACTGAAAACATTGGGTGCCGGTTTGAGACAAATCCGCAACGATAAAAATCTGACATTAATTGAAGTAGCCGAAAGCGCTGATATGACCCTTTCCGTTTATCACAGAATTGAGATGGGACAGCGTGAGGTTTCCGATAAGGAATTTAAAAACATAGCCAAGGCGTTGAGCGTTTCTCCCGATGAGCTCAGAGAAAGCATTAAATCATTGGAAGACCGCGGCATGTTGGAAGAAATTATTCAGAGAAACGATGCCAAATATAAATTGTTGTCCTCACCGCGCGGCGCAATTTCCGCTTTCAGTGCTCCCAATGCGCCGGAAGCTTCCAAAATGTCCGTTTTCGGCATTGCCGGCAAAAACGGCGATATCATTGTTGATCCGGAGCAGGAAATCAAAAAAGTTGTTCGCCCTTCCCAGTTGATTAACAAAAAGGATGCCTATGCCATTAATTTGTGCACAAGAAGACTGGGCAGCCTGTTGCCGACAAGATCTATTTTGTTTGTTGACCCGCAGGATGTTGTCAGCGTTGGCGATATAGCGCTGTACTATGCCGAAGATGATGCGACCGAGGCCAAAGTTCTGAGTATTCGCGAGGATGAAAACGGTACACTTTACGGTTTGCGGTGGAATCCCGATGAGCGGATAGAGATTGGAAATGATGATCTCAGCCGGGTTCATAAGGTCGTTGCCATAACACTTTAACGAAGCAACTTTTTCCAGCCCCGTTATTCTTCAATAAACGGGGCTTTTTTTATGGAATGACGCGGTTTTTATTAACCTGAAATTTACGAGATTTGCGTTATATTAAAACAGGTATGGGAAAATATTAATTTTTTAGGGCAAAAGAGTTGGCAGAAGAATACAGATCGAGTTTAAACCGACTCAAAAACAAAGCCGGAGACGGAGAAGATCCTGTTCTGGTTGCCCAGCGTTTTTTAAATATTTTCCGGCAGCTGCATATTTTTGATGAGAAAAGGCATGCCGAGTTTAAAGCGCAAATTCTGGCTTTATCTCCCGATATTCGCGGCGTATTCGGAATGCTTCCCGGCGGACAGGCTCTGCAGGAATACGCTGATGACGTTGTCAGAGAAGCCGGCGGCACAGCAACAATCGGCGACACTTCCGCAACCTCGGCACAAGATACAATCTTATCAGCGGCAATGGCTGAAGCCGCTCCGTCTTCTTTACCGCAACAATCTTCAGCTCCTCAGGGTCAAGCGGTTCCACCGCCACAGGCCATTCCGCAGATTATTCAGGCAGGCGGAGGGAAGATTGTTGCCGACGAGGCTTTTGCTCAAACACTGGCACAGGCTTTTGCCAAAGCGTTACAATTTTCCGACAACAACAAAAAAGAAGATATTAAAGAACTTATTGCCGCCATCAGGGAATCGAAAAGCACCGCTCCGGCCGAACAGACAAAAGAAATGCCGATACAGTCTGCCGGCACGGCTCCGACTGTTGCGACCGAATCCAAACTGGTGGCAGATGAAGAATTTGCCCAAACTCTTGCCCGCTCTTTTGCCAAGGCGTTGCAATTTTCCGATGCCAACAAAAAAGAAGACATTAAAGAGCTCATTGCCGCCATCAGGGAATCGAAAACAACAGACGCCTCCCCCGCAGCCATCTCCCAAACAGTTTCGGAACAACGGCAGGTTTGTCTGAGCGCCGACGAATCTTTTGCTCAAATGTTAGCGACTTCTTTTACTCAGGCATTAGAAACGGCTAATGCCGGTAAAACCGGCGAGATGCAGGAATTGATTGACGCCATAAAAGGCATTAAATTTGATATTCCGCAGGCGGTTACACCGACAGCGGCATCAGCACAGGAACTTCCGTCAGCGGGTGCGGCACCGCAGTTAAATATTGACGGCAATTTTGCACAAATTTTAGCCCAGTCTTTCGCTTCGGCGCTTGAAATGTCAAATGCCGGACATAAGGCCGAAATGCAGGAACTGATTGCGGCCATCAGAGAATCAGGCCGCGCGGCATCTGCACCGGTACAGGGCGGCGAGCTTCTGCCGAATCCGACTGTTCTTCAATCGCAGGAACCTCTTACCGTTATTGCCGATGAACGTTTTGCCCAAAGCATTTCCCAAAGTTTGTCAACGGCGTTGGAAACTTTCGGACAGAATCAGGCTGATGGTTTTAAGGAGCTGGCACAGGCTTTCAGGGAATCGCAGGCCGAAATCAGACCGGCTGCCGATGCCGACTTTGCCGCTGCTCCGATAAGCGGCGGGACAATCAAAGTGGTTGCGGATGAGAATTTTGCCTTAACTCTGGCTAAAAGTTTTTCATCGGCAATTGTTTCTTCTGACCAGAAACGGGCTGCTGAGATGGAAAAACTGATGCTGGCCGTTCAGGCCGGTCAGCATCAGGTCGTTTATGCTTCCGGCGAAACCGTTCAACCGCAGCAATCGGCTTCGGTTTTCAGCAATGACAATCTGGTCAGGGAGATTACCGAGGCTTTGAGCAATGCCATAAATTCCTCAAAATCAGAGACAATCGAACTGACGAATGCCATCAGGGAATCGCAGAGCGAACTGGCAAAGATATTGCTGCAGAATAATACGCAAAACAACGCTTCCGCCGCCAACAACAATGCCAATACAATTCAAATCAACAATGCTCCGATTGTTTTGCCGATTGACGAGATTGTCGGACGGGTTATTGAAGCACAATCAGGCTTTTTGAAAGAAATAAGCCGTCATCAGACCGAAGAACTTTCATCCGTAATCTCATCGGCGCTGAAAGAAAGTCAGGAATTGTCCAGTCGGACGATTGTTGATGCCATTAAGGCTTTTCAGGAAGAAAATCTGCAACTTATCCGCACTCTGCCCGTTCAGGTCAGGGAAGTACGGGTTCAGGAGGTTCCGGTGCAGGAGGTTCGGACGCCGGTTGTATCTATACAGGAAAAGCCAGAAGAAGAAGCGCCAATTCTGCCGGAAGATATTTCACTTCCCGACACAGCAGAAGAGAAGTTGCCGGAGACCTTTGCGGCTGACACAACAGACGAATCCAAGAAGAAAAAAAAGAAAAAGAAGAAGAAAAAATCAAAATCCGCGGAAGACGGGCTTGTCGATCCGCGTCCTATTCCGCAGTTTGTTCAGGATGATGTTACCAACGCAACAGAACCGGCCGGAGGCAATGCCTTTCTGGACGTTTCATTATTCGGTGATGTCGAAGACAACGATATCAATTCTCTTTTGCCTGACGTTTCAGACAACAATGATGACGAACTTTTATCCGTCAGCAATGATGATGGCGAAGATAATTTTGCCGGCAAGGATATTTCCGAAAGCCTGAACGGCTTTTCCGAAGCCGCTTTTGACAATAACGAAGAAAAAATCCTGCCTGAAGAAACGGAGCCGGAAGAAGAATACGAATTTCCGGAGGATGTCGCTGAAAATACCGATGAAGCGGCATATCCGCAAGAGCAGGAAAGTTTGCCTGACGAACAGGAAACTGCTGAAGAAATTTTTGAAGAAGAACCGCAAAACGAATTTTCAGAAGCACTCCCAGACAATGCCGCGGCAGAAGAACCGGATTTGTCCGCTGATACCGGAGAAGCCGAACCGGAGATTTCAGCACCTAAAAAAGCGCCGCGCAACAGTTTGTTTGACAGCATCAACCGCTCCATTAAAAGCAGCAGCAAATCTGATTTTGACCGATACATTAAATCCGAATTTGAATCAGCCGCCATAGAAGAAGACGAAGTTTCCGGCGCGGACTGGGGATTTGGCATGACAGAAGAAGCAGAGCCGGAAGTTTCGGCGGCAGAATACAAAGGCTGGGTTTCTGAAGATGAAGAAGAAGGCGTTGAAGGGCAAGACTGGGAATGGGAGTATGAGGAAAACGCCGAAGTTTCACCAACTCCCGCCGTTAATGCCGAAGGTGTTGAAGGTCAGGACTGGGAATGGGAGTATGAAGAAGAGCCCGCTGATGACAGTGAAAGTCAAGATTGGGAGTGGGCTTATGAAGAAGTATCCGATACGGAATCCGACGCCCAACAATCTGCCGGCGTAACAGAAGGCCAAGACTGGGAATGGGTATATGAAGAAAATTACGCCGCCTTTACAGTCTACGGGCAGGAAGTTGACGTTTCTGCTCCGGTACAGCTTAATACCAATCTGCTTTCCGAGGACGGCAAAAGCAACAACCGCCGAAATAACCAAAAGCGGTTACGCGTGAAATCTGAAAACGGCCCCCGACTGTCGGACGAAATTATGATTGCCGAGCTGCAAAAACCGGAAGAACGGCCGCAGCCTTATGCCGGCGCTGCGGATATCTGAGCGTAAGCAAAAAAAGTGATTTACAAAGGGAAACGGCTCATCTAAATTAAAAGTGTGGATTTTGAGGAGTATACCATGGAACAAAACAGTACCGAGAATCAGACTGAGGTTTCGCAGGAAACCTTGTGGTATTTGAATAATTATATTCTGCTCCGCGATTATCTTGACCGGACAATTGCGCGGATTGCCGCCCGATGCGTCCGTTCAGGGAACATTGCCATGGAGGAATATCCGTTTTACGGTTATATTCTTGATGTACTGGAAGAAATCTGCGACACCGGAGATTTTGTGCTGACCCATCCCGAACTTTATCCTTACGTTGAAAAGAAGATAAAAGGCGGGCTGGCCGGTCTGAAAAAGGATCTGCAGGAATACAAGCTTGAGCTCAAGAGCAATGCAACACCGGAGATGATCAAAGACGATAAAGGCGAGCTTGACAGAATGAAAAAAGCACTCGGCATTACGGAAGACGATACGGCTTTTGACCCGACAGCCGGTGCCGGCATGAGTATGAACGACGTTGTGGACAAGATTTTGAAAGAAAACACCGGCAGCGGCCTGAATCAGCAGGATGATTTGCCGGCGCCGGAAATCAAATCTTTTGAAGAACATGAAAAAGAAATGGCAAAAGCTCAACAACAGCAAAAAGTTCAGGCACAAATAGAAGCGGCCAAAGCCCCTCAATCCAAGCCGCAAGGGCAATCTTAAGGACGGATAATGGTTAAGTATTTGAAAATTTGTTTGATTATGGCAGCGCTTACAGTCTTTTCCGGCTGTGATACAACGCGCTATAACACCGTGGTATTGAAAGACAATAAAATCAGCGCGGAAATAGTACCGCCGCAAAAAGAAATTATCCGTACCACCAAAGGTGCAAACGCACTGGATTTGGAAGCGCCGCTCAGATGTTATGTCAACTGGCAGACCCAGCAGATGATTACGACCATTCCGTATAACATCAAAGCCTTTAATATGGTGAAAAACGGCAAGAACGATATGATGCCGCGCTATGAAGTGACCGGTTTTTCTTTTGATACCATGCCGGCAGAGCGCGCCTTGCACAAGCTGGTGAAAGAAGCGGGAATCCGGCTGGTGGCGAAAGACGCGCCTTATGCCAGCATTTCGGCAGAGAATCTGCGCGGAGAGTTGTCGGAAGTCGTGGCAATGATTGCCGATGCAGCAGAGATTTTTTATTCTTATGATGACGCAACCAAGACACTGAGAATCCAACGTAAGGCCAATTTCAGCCTTTATGTGCCGAAATCGCGCCCGATCCTGCTCGGTTTTCTTGACGTGCTGCGCGGCGCGGGCATTACCGATATTACGACCGACTGGGAAGATTATTCTATTTCATTTGATGCCGATGCCGAGTTAAAAGAAAAAATCAGCAAACTGGTGTCTTATTTTGAAGAGAATCCGACGCTGATTACCTATGACGTCAGCGTTTTCAGAATTTATCCGAGAAGCCCCGACAAAGAAATCGACTGGCAGAACTTGCTCAACTTTTTTGACTACGGCACAATCCGTACTGCCAAAACCGGCGTTATCGGCAGGGTTATTACAACCTCCGATGAGCTTAACATTAACCGCCTGAGCGCTTATTTAAGGCAGCAGGCAACGGTTGAGAAGATTTCGGAAGGAAAATTCGTGGTGCCCAACCTCTGGATGTCGCGTTTTGACATCGGCAAATGCGGCACCATCAGCTCGCCGGAGGCAGACCTTTCGCTTATGGCCAAAGCTTCTTTGGAACAGGAGCACAAAATTTTTTCGCATATTACTTTAGAAGCGACGGGCGGGCAGATTACGCAGTTTAATGTTCGCAGCAAGTTTGGCGACAACATTGTGATTCTGGGGCTGCCGAACGAAATTTTCGGCATCAAATCGCCCAAGTCCGAAACAATGGTCTTTTTGGTTCCGAGAATCATCAGAACGACCAAAACGACCAAACATTTGGAAAACAATTTGCTGAAATAGTTATTGAGGGTAATTGTCATTATGGATGAACAGAACACAAACAGCAGCAATCAGTCTCAGGATTTGAACCGGCCGCGCCTGAAGAAAGTCAAACGCCCGATCCGGCGTATTGTGCCGCAATCTCCGGTTATGCCTGAAACTTCATCTTTACAGGAAACGCCGGTAACATCATCTGTACAGGCGGCTTCCGCAACGACAGACACTCAGGCGAATCCGTTTGCTTCCGGCAACAGTACTCTTCCGGGAGGAAATTTTGACAACGGCGACGATGATATTTATGAGGCGTTCAGCAATCAGGAACTGATAAGTGAAGAAGAAAATCTGCCCAGTCTGACAAATTATGGACAGCAAACTGCTTTTGACCCGCAACATCCGCAGTTTTTGGGGACTGTTCCGCCAAAATCCCAAGAAATGGCTGCACCAACCGGCGAAGGCTTTTATATGAACGGCGAGCGCGTTTCAAAAAACGTGTTGTTTTTGATTCTGGCGGCGGTCTTTATGGTTGGTTTTATTATTGCCAAGCTCTTTTTTGCCGAAGAAAAAATCGTAAAAGGCGGTTTGCAGGGCGTGGTTGTTAATGCAGAAGTTCCGAAAGGACGGGCTCGTTGCGGCACGACGGACAAAAGTCAGGGCTGTGTCTTGTATTTGATGAATCCGCAGCGTAATGAGCTGTTGGCGCGTGATTTTTATGATTTGGCATCGCAGCTGACCGGACGGCAGCGCTTTATTATCGAAACCGGTAATATGCGTTATTCGACAACGCGAATCAAACCGGGGCAATTCGGGCAATTTAACATTCCGCCATTACAATAGCCGAACGTCGGCAGCGCACCCGGCGGGTGAGGCGTCAGTTTATATGGTGCCATGAGACCCGCGATGCTCCGGTTGGATGTGTGATGGGGTTTGTGCTTTGAAGAAGACGTACTGTCATTCTGAACGGAGTGAAGAATCCAGTTGGTTAATAAAGCTAATTTGTTTGACTGGATCCTTCGTTTCACTCAGGATGACCCGCACGGCGGGTGCGCGGCGGATTGTCCGCTCACTGCTCCAGAGACCGCGTTGCTATGGCGGGAAGTAGGACAAAGTTTCTGCTTTGAACAGAGAAAATGAAAAAAGCGGGAGAGAATCCCGCTTTTTTGTTATTGCCAAGGAGAATTTTTGGCATCGATAAGTTTTATTTCAAAAACCTTGTCGAAGAACGAGAACAAATGGACATATTCATCCATTCGCAGGCTGCCCGTATTTCTTCTTAACCGTTCCAGACGGCCTTCCAGAAAATCTATATGATCGGCGAGTTCGGCGCTAGTCAGGCCCTGTTCCGTCATTATCCGGTTTAATTCTTTATTACAATAACTCCGGAAGTTTTTATACCACTCTTTTCTATATTTTCTTGATAGCATTTATTTTTAGCTACTAGTTTTGATTAAAACAAAACCACCCGATTAAAGGGTGGTGGAGCTCAAAAACTGCATGATTAACAGTCACGGCTATTCGTCGTGCAAGCACGCTTATTTGACCGCACTCCACCAATAAGTGGAAAATCATGAGATGTTTTTGAGACACCACAGCCCGTCTCCGGACTGCGAGGTTTATATTAAACGAATCTGTGACTTTTGCAAGCGGATTTTTAAATTAACGGACTTCGGTAACCGCACGCAGGTTGCCGTCGCGGTTGATTTGGACGACACGCAGTTTTTGCCGCATTTCCTCAATAATTTTCTTTCGGTCCATGGTCGGATAAGAGTGCAGAATACGGTCGGCAAAAGCAGCATAAGCAGCCTCGGAGCTTTCGGCGTGGATGGTGGCCAGACAGTTATCGTGACCGGAACCCATAAGTTCCCAAATCGCGCCGGCGTTGCCGGTTGAAATCTCACCGCCGATAATGGCATCGGGCGTAAAACGCACGACCAAGTCGATAACTTTGGCATAGGTCAGTTCGTTGGTCTGGGCGGTACGGGAAAGAACGAGGTGAACCCGATTGGGGTGCGGCACCATCAATTCGCGCGTATCTTCAATGGTCAAAATGCGTTTATGAATGTCCAAAATTTTAAGCAGATTGTTCAAAAAAGTGGTTTTACCGGTTGAGGTTGCGCCGCTGACCAGAATATGGTCACCGCGTTTGATGCTAATCAGCAGGCGTTCATACGGGTCTTCCGGATCTTTAATGTCTTTCAGCGGGTTAATTTTATGCAATTTTTCACCTTGCGCCAAACCGTAGTCTTTCAAACCCCAGGCCACGTCTTCACTATGAACGCGGATTGTCAGGGCAATGCCGCCGGTCAGATCCTCATCATCGTACATAATGTTCCGGCCGGCAATGGCAGAAAAACGGTGCTCGCCTGGAATAGCGGCATAAACAACCGGTGTACCGCTGACCGGATCAAACGGAAGCTCATAAGTATTGGCGATGATATAAAGCAAATCCGTCAGGTATTCTTTGGTCAGTTTTTCATCCTTATACATCACCCACGGATAAGCCCTTTTTCCGCGCAGGCGCAACCATATTTGTTTGGAACGGTTTATGGCAACCTCCTCGATATTATCTTGCGTGTACCAGTAAGAAAGCGGTCTTAACACGGATTCAAGTACTTTAAAGCTCATCGACTTTCTCCTTAAAACAACTGCGGAACTCCGGCAGCGGGTTCAGTATTGTCGTTCTTTTTAGCGCCGCTGTCCGTTTTTTGCGGCGTGGTTGCCGTTACAACTGCCGGACGGTTGGAAACCTGTGCTTTAGACATACCTGCGCCTGTTCCCGGCGGGGCAACAACCGGCGCACCACCCGGACGAACCGGAGGCTGATAGTATGCCGGCGGCTGGTAGGCCTCTTTCTTACGGCGGGCGCTTTCGCCACCGTCATCCATCAAAGGAACTTCTTCAACTTCGGCATTGTTCTGCGTATTTTTATATTGAACATTATTGGCAGACGGATAGTTGGCTTTGAAGCGTTCTTCGTTCGTGCTGTCTACCTGAAGCGGAATATCATCATCCAAACGGCGGGCGCTTTCGTCTTTAGCGCGTTCCTGTGTTCTCAGCCAGAGGTCAACCTGCGGATAAACAATGATTCTTGTACCTGCCGGAACATAAGTCATAGGCTGAATACTTGCCTTATCCGTCAGGATTTGGTTGAAAATACTGTCCATTGAGTTCAGGAAGTTCTGGCGCGCATCGTTAGCGGCTTCCTGTTTGGAGTTTTCTGTTTCTCCGTTATTCTTTTCATTTGTATTAATATAATAAGCCGCTGTTGAACTTAAGATTGTTGTCATCAAAGGCAAAGAATAGCGTTTGAACAGCTGCTGATCCAAATAGCCCAAAGCACCCCCGCGTCCCTGCGCGTCACCGGTCAGGCCGTTGAAGACAAAGATTGAGCCGTCGGGACGAATCAGGCGCCCCCAGCTGATTTGAATCTTGGCCGAGGTTGATGTTCTTTCGCCATTGGTACTGGTTACGCCGTCAATTGTGCCAATCAGCCTTGAACCGGCCGGAATCAGAATATTGCGGCCTTCCTCGGCATAGACGTTGCGCTCAACAATTGCCGTTACCGGCGTCGGGTTGCTGGAATCTATAGAGCGGGCGATAACGGCCGGAATCGGCTTATCAGCCAAAATCATTTCATCCATTTTAACACGCCAAGAAGAGATAACCTGTTCAATGCCCTGTTCCGTCCAGTCTTTTTGCATGCCGTCAAAGTCTTCACGATTAAAACCGCTGGAGATTTTGCCGACTGAAATATTCTTCCGGCGTTCGTTCATTGCAACACCCAAAGCATATTGGCGCTGAGGGTCATAACGTTCTCCGGGGCCAAAACCGCCGCCGGGGCCGAGGTTGGTTCCGGGACCGACACCAACGCCATAAGCCGCACCGGGACCGAATTCTCCGGCAGGAACAAAGATTTCTCCGCCTTGCGGTTTTTTGATTTCTTCAATGCCGATCATCGTTCCGTTGTCATCAATTACAATACCGTCAGGAAGTTTGCGCCCCAGAACATTGCCTTTTTTATCGACAACGCGGCCGTCTTCCAGAATATCTCCCAAATAATCACCGTCAGGCGTTAATGCAATATTAAAAGACTTGCGATATTCGCCGCCGTCAGCCGAACCGGGTATTTTTTCATCAATTGCACCGATTTTTATATCGCTTTTGCCGCCACTTTGTTTCGGACGAGTTCTCTCTTCCGGCGTTTTTTCATACCAGTTCACGCCGATACCGCCCAAAATATTACCGCTGGCATCCAATACCGTACCGTCTTTATCCAATTTGCCGATGATTTTTCCGTCAATGTCTTCAACCGTACCGTCCGGATTGACATAGCCGACAAAGTTGCCGTTGGCGTCATAGGCTTTTTCTTTCTCAGGCACTTTGCCGATGACTTCATTGTTCAAGCCGATAATCTCGCCGTTTTTATTGCGGTGGCCGATAACATTGCCGTTCTCATCCACAAGTTCGCCGTTATCATTTAAATAACCGATAACACGGCCGTCCTTGTCGACAACAATCTGATGGCTGCCGGGGCTGTAAAATTGCAGCGGATTGGCATAAGCCAAAACTTCTTTATTTTCGTCTTTCAGCTGTCCGAGCCGGTCTATTTTCCCTAAATCTTTATGATTCAGGTCATAAACCGTACCGTCCATGGCAAGTTCGCCGACAACGATACGATCCTGATTGCGCAGCAGATAGCTGCGGTTGCCGCGGGCAATGACCTTATCATCGTTATCGACCAGAAAACCGCGGTTAATCCGTCCCAGCTTGCGGTTGGAAAAGTTCATAACCTCACCGCTGTTGCTGATATAACCGACAGCCTCAAAATTGGCATCATAAACATAAAAATCGTACAGCGCATAACCGGCTTTTTGCTCATTATGCCAAACATAGCCGTCGTGCGCGACCTGACCGACAACTTCGTTCCGGCCGTTTAACACTTCGCCTTTGGCATTGACCCGTCCGAGATACTGGTTGGCATTGTCAAAAGCAACCTGATAACGGAACAATTCGCCAATCGGATTGCCGGTTTTGGAATTTACGTTTTCATTGCCCTGAACATAGCCGATAAACTGATTGTCTTCATCTGCCACACGGCCATCCAGAATCGAACGGCCGATGATTTTGTCATTAAAGCTCATTACCGGATAATACGGAATCAGGCGGCCGGCAATTTCTCCGCCTTTTTTGACCAGACGCCCCTGCGCATTAACACAGCCGATGTTTTCATTATTATAATTTACCGCCGCACCGTTGACAGAGGTTACGCCGATGACATTGCCGGTATTATCAACAATACCGTTCAGTTCGACCATATGACCGTTGATTTTGCCGTTTGAACCGACAATTTGTCCGTTGGCCAGAACACGGCCGATTTGAACGCCGCGGAAATTGCGAATTTCGGCAGCCGGCGTCAAAACGCCGAGGCTTGCGCATTTATCCGTAACGGCGCCGCCATAATTTATAATCCGGCCGGACAAAATATTCACGTTATCAATAACGCCGCCGTTCTCAACGACCCGGCCGACCGAAGAGCCGTCTTTATCCCTGACAACGCCGTCCAGACCGGCATAGCCCATCAGCTCGCCGTCTACGGAAACAGCCGGAAGAAACGGATAGGCCGATCCCGTCTGCGGCATGAGTTCCGGAGAGTTGTCAGAATTTGTTTTGACGGCAGACGTATCCGGCAGCAGCTTTGCAATAATATTGGCATTTTTATCCAATACAAAATTATCGGCGGTTAACAGGCCCAGACTTTCACCGTTTCCGTCCACGGCAAAAGAAGCCGCAATATTTTTTCCGAGAATGCGGTTACGTTCATCCAAAACGATACCGGACTGGGTCATGCTGCCGAGGCGGGTGCCGCCGGCATTGGTTACGTTACCGTTCAGACCCAGACGGGCGACAACGGCACCGTTAAAACTATATAAATTTTCCAGCGGGCAAGTCTGTCCGACGGCTGTTTCGGAATTATCAAAAACATATCCGTAAGGAGAAACCACAATATCCCGTTCGCCGTTTTTTACGGACGACGCAATTGAAACCATGCCAAGGCTTTTGTTATCCGAACCGATTATCAAAGCAGGTGACAACACGCCGCCGACAATTTTGCCGTCCGCATCGTATCCCTGCGTGCCTTTAACATAGCCGATACGGCTGCCGCTCAAATCTATCAGCGAAGCATTGCTCAGTGCGATGCCCCGCAGGCTGCCGCGATAGTCAAACAGCGCACCCGGCGTCAGGATATTGCCGACAACACGCCCTTCGTTGTCCTGCACAATGCCGCGCGGACCGACACGACCGATAATTTCTTTGCCCGAAGCGATCAAACCCTCGGGCAGCAGGCGGCCGAGATATTGTCCTTTCAAATCAGACGCGGTGGCAGCAAAGTCAAGCATATAGCCGATAACAACATTTTTTTCATCGGCGATTGCGCCGTCGGCGCGCAGGCGGCCGACAACTTTTTCGCCATTCACGACTTCTCCGTTATAAGACACAAAGCCCAGATATTTGCCGCGATTGTCAAAAGCATAACCGGTACGGACGATCCGGCCGATAATCTCGTTTTTATCATTATACACAAAACCGCCGGCACGAATGCTGCCAATGATTTTGCCGTCAAAATCCGAAACTTCGCCGCCGGGAGCTACACTGCCGATAAAGGTCCCGTTCGGAGAAACAACCATTTTTGAAGAAATCAGGCGGCCGGCCAGAATATAATCACTGACCGCCTTACGGTAAGCATCGCCGGAAGGTGAAACAAAACCGACCTGCTGTCCGTCCAGCGTGGTAAAGCTGCCGTCCCCGGTAAAGCGTCCGATTGTCTTGCCGGTATCAGAATAAATCAGCCCCGGAAAAAGCACGGCGCCGATAATGTTATAAGTATCGTCAATAACCAGACCGTTTGGCAGGGTTTTGCCGATAATTTTGCCGGAAGCAAGGCGGACAGAACCGTCATTACTGACTTTTCCGAGAAGTTTGGTATCATTTCCGACTGCAACGCCTTGCGGAACAACGCCGCCAATCAACTTGCCGTCAAAATTTACAATAAGGCTGTCGGCCGTCACGTTACCAATCAGCTGATTATCCAAGCCGACTACACTGCCGTTCGGAATAACCTTACCTATAAGATCGCCGTTGAAATCTATTGCGCTGATTTCTTCCGCCGAGGCAGGCTGCAGCATGCAAAAAAACAGACCGGCGGCGAGAACCGCTTTCCGAATCTGACGGAAGAACCGCAAAATTATGTTTTCAAACGTCGTCACCTTTAATTCCTCCGGTTTTTAGCGACTTCCGGCAAAGCATAGCCGGCAACCTTTTTATCCAAATCTATAAAGGAGCCGTTATTCTTCAAATAACCGATAACCTCCCCCTTGGCATCAACAACTTTGCCCTCGGGGTTCAATCTGCCTTTATATTTACCATCATTTCCTAATATTGTCGCCCCTATTTTGTAAATTTTACCAAGAATATTATCTGCAGAATCGACTGCAAGACCGCCGGAAAGGCTTCGACCGGAAATCCGTCCGTCTTTGCCGCGGATGCGCCCGTCAAACTCTACAAAGCCGATAACGTTATCGGTATTCCCGATGACAATATCGCCCTCAACGACTTCGCCAATCAGTTTTCCGGCCTGCGAGATGACATTGCCGTCAGAAAGCACACGTCCGATAACAACATTATTGTTATCAATCACATTGCCGTTCGGCATGACCGCTCCCAAAAGCGCGCCGGAAAAATCAATAACCGCTCCGCGTTTAAGCAGGCTCAGGTTTTTATCCGTTGCTCCGCCGGGCAAAATGGCGGTCAAGGTATTGCTTTTAAGATCCAGCACATCGCCGACCGAAGTCATGCGGCCGCGATATCCGCCCCAGATATCAATCAAAATATTTTCAGGGACGACTTCGCCGATAACGGCGTTGCTTTTGTTCAGCACTTTGCCGTCGGAGCTGACACGACCGGTTTCTTTACCCTCCAAGCTGACAACCCGCCCGTCCGGCAGGACATACCCCAGATAGGCGCCGTCATAACCGATAGCCGCACCGCTGCGAATCACCGCTCCGAGATACTCGCCTTTGCTGCCGATAAAATTGCCTTTGGCATCAATATTGCCCAAAACATCGCCAAAGCGGTTCTGAACTCTGCCGTCATAATTGCTGCGGCCGATGACTTTGCCGTCAAACCCGACAATTTGTCCGATACGGACCGGCGTTCCCAAAATCTGATTATAAAAACTCAGTCCGTCGCCGTTAATTTTACCCAGAGATACGCCTTCGGTATTATAGACTTTTCCATCGGCAAAAATTGATCCCAGATAATCTCCCGATTTGTCGGAAAAAGAAGTCCTGACATCGGCGGCAATGCCGACAATTTCATTTTTATCATTCAGTACGAGGTTGTTGGCAGACAATTTCAACGGCTGCTGACCGCGCATGTTTACCTCAGCCTTTTGGTCAACAACGTTCATAAAATTGCCGTTCAGGTCAAAGGCATACCGGCGGCCGAGAATCCGTCCGACATAACCACCGTCTTTATTAAAGATATCTCCATACATGCCGACACAACCGACCGGCAGGCCGGCATCATTTACAACCAGACCGTCAGCGCCGACACGCCCCAGATATTTGCCGTCATAATCGACAGCCGTACCTTGTTTCAGGACACCTCCGACAAGATTGCCTTTTTCATCAAGAACCGTGCCGTCCGGATTGACGCAGCCGACATACTGATTGTTAGAATCTTTAACAATACCGTCATTGCCGGCCTCGCCGACCAGCATACAGGCGTTATCAAAAACCTTACCGGTCTTGGTTACTTCGCCGGCATAAGTTCCGTCTTTATTCAACACAATTCCGCTGGGCAGAACTTTTAAATCCTGCTCCTCATTATTTTTTATGACTTTGCCGTCTTTATCCAAAAAGCCGAGCTGTTTGCAGCCAAATCCGATGACCAGTCCGCCACGCACCATTTCGGCTACGACTTCCGCTCCGGACATATCCCGAACCAGCAAATTGGCACCCACACGCCCGACCGGCTGGCGCGACTGGTTTTCAATCACGCCGGAATTTGTCAGGTTTCCGAGAATCCGCCCCTGCGGCGTTATCGGAATATAACCTTCAACCAGCAGGCGGCCGATAACTTTCCCGTCTTTAGTCATTATCACGCCGTTATTATCCGTGCGGCCGATAACATTGCCGTCTTTATCAACAACCGTACCGTCCGGCATGACGACACCGATGGCATTGCCTTCATCATCCAGAGCAACCCGTCCCGGCCGTGTGATATAACCGATAATGCGGCCATTGCTGTCAACAACATCGCCGTAGCTGTTCAGGCGGCCGATAATCCGGCCTTCCATATCCTCAACCGTACCGTCAGCCGTAACGCGCCCTATAACTTTACCGTCTTTATCATAAACAAAACCGTATTCGGCTTCCCGCCCGATAATGTTACCGCTTTCATCCAACACCGTGCCATCCGGCATGACTTTGCCAAGTACCTTGCCTTCCTTATCCACGACAGAGCCGTCATTATTGGCAAAACCTATGACATTGCCGTTTTCATCGACCACCAGCTTGCGGTTTTCAGCCACACCGATAATATTGCCGTTATTATCTACGACCATCCCCTGCGCATTGACGCGGCCGATAACATTACCATCCTTATCCCGCACATAACCGTCTTCATCAATTGTTCCTATGACGTCGCCGTTCGGACCGATGGCATAACGGGTTACGACATCCGTTTTATTGATAACGGAATCCCTTCCGCCGGTACCGGAATCGCAAAAATTGCAGTCTTCCTTGCGGATAGCACTGCCGGTCACAGGAACTTTTGCGGCTTTAGCGTTTTCATCACCCAATCCGACTTCAACCCAGGTAATGATAAAATTGTTTTGGACATTTCCGGTAACAACCGGAACCCAACTGATTTGGATATGGCAGGTTTCATCACCTTTAAGAATTGTTCCGCCGCAGCCGTTGGCGAAAGAAAAGCCATCGGCCGGCGGATCGGCCAAGTTAACAGATATAATCTTGACGGACGCATGGCCATTTGTACCCAAGGTCAAAACATTTCGGGCATTGCTGCCAATAATTACCTGACCAAGCGGTACAGGATCCGGCGTCATGGTCAGAGGCACTTCGCCTTCAATAATCCCTCCGATTTCTATATTTGTAGACAGGCCGTTTTTACGGTCAATATTAATCCCGTCATCCGTGTTTTCAAAGTTCATTGAGGTTTCTTCAACCTCTCCGCCGCTCAGCAGCAGGAGTGAAATTCCGAACAAAAAGATTAAAAGGGAAGTAACACCGACAATCAAAATGATGCGGTTGGTCTTTTTGACATATACTTCCGAATTTGTTAACTGTTCGTCGCTCATTGGGTCCTGACTACACTGCAAAATACACCGCTGCGTCCGAGTTTTCCGCAAACAGCATCACCCTCTTCCAGCGAATTAACCGGCCCGACACGCAGGTGGAAAAGCTCTTTGCCTTGTCCGTCCGCCGGTGCGTCAACAGAGAAGAACGGATCATAAATGCTCAGGCTGTCTGCGTATTTTTTGGAAAGATTGTTCCATAAAACCTCCAATTTTGAAACATCGGAATCTGTACCGAGTTCAATGGAAATGTTGTTGGAGCCATCGGCCAAGGTATCTCCGTAGGCAAATTTATCAAGATACTTATATCCTTTGCCGTAACGGTTATTATTTGTAATCCGCTGCATTTTGGAATAATCAACGTTTTCCATGCCTTTGGGCATTTTGCCTGCGGTTTCATAGCCAATTCCGATGTTGCCGCCTGCATTGTTTTTATATTGAGGTTCAATAATCTCGCTGTTGCCGACCTGAATGTCATATTGTGCCGGAGTACCATTTTTTGCATCTTCCAGACTTATGCCGCCGGAAGAATCGGATGCTCCGCTTCCGCCAACCCGAACAGAAGCGTTCGGTATGGCGTAAGGGTTGTTAGTTCCCGGAGCCTGACTCTGCGGCATTCCGGAACCTGGAAGCGGCGCGGGTACATCCCATTGCGGCGGCAAACCTTCTCCGCCCGGCGCATTTTCCAATCCGACATCATCGCCGCGACGCAGCTTCAGGCAGATAATCCTTTTACCGTTACGCAACACAATATCACCAATACCTTCAACTATAATCAACCGGTTATCCGGTCCGGCCGCCCTAAAACCGACGGGAACTTCCATGCGTTCGACAATCAGGGTGGCAATCGGCCGCTGGTTCATATTCAGCGCCCGTTTGCCAAAGTCTATATAAGTAAAGATATCGTCACGCCAAACGCGTTCCGGCGCAATCACGACGTCATCAGGATTAGGAACATAAACTTCAACGTCAAACTTGAATTTGGACGGATCTACCGGAATTTCCCGCAGCCAGTTATCATCCTGGAAGCGGCGGAGCTGCGTTGCATCTGCTGATTTTGCTCCGGATGACAAACCGGCGCTTCCTCCGTTAAAATTTCGGCCGTATCCTCCAGACATACCGCCCAGCCCTGTTTTTTTGCCATTTGCCCCGCGGCCGGCAATAACCTCAATATCAATAATGGAATTAGTCAACCGTTCAGTATTAACCGCTTCGCTTTTAACATAAAAGACATAACGGTTTCCGGACCGCCCAAAGATAATCACGTTGGTATCAACACCGACATTTGCGCCCTGCCGGGGATATAAAAGGACGGTATTGGGACCGGAGATTTGTCCGTCAAATGTGGCATTATCCCCGATAAAGACATCTTCAACCATTTCCCACTCAGGAAAATTGAGCAAAGTCATCATGCCTTCGCGCAAGCGGACCGGCAAAACCAAATCCGGCGTCCAATAGTATTTGGAATAAGCGGGACGCGACTGCCCCTCACCAAGGTTTTGCATCGGATCCAGCCAGGCACTTTGTGTCATACCCAAAGAATTGAAGCCGGCATAGCCGAGGTTCATGGGCTGATAGTTGCCGTTGACTTCATCTGCACTGTTATTAACCTGATCTACAGTCTGAGCCATAAGGAACGGAGCCCCGGCAACAAAAACCAGCAGGGCCGTGAGGCTGAATTTTACGACTTTGCGAAACATTATAGACTGAACTCCTAATCCTTATTTACTTTATTATGGGTCAAAGCATAGCGGTCAACCGTAAAGCCGACCGGATTGTTTAATCTTTCTGAATATTTTACCGTTTTCTGGCGATAAAGCACGCGAAGCGTGGCTGTCCAGTAATTGACGGTCGGGCTTTTTGAATCCGGAAACATATCGCGGGTTTCATACTCGACCTGCCACAAACCTCGGCCGATTTCATTGACAGACAAGATACGGACTTCCCGCGCAAGGGCTTTGGTTCTGATGATTTCAAGCGCCCGTTTGGCCGTCCGCTGAATAAACTCTTCATAAACCGGAACGGAAGACATTTCCTGAATTGGCCCGTTCGGCATCCAGCGCGCTTCCATCTCCTGAATATCACGGGTAAAGGAACTGCGCATCAGAATATACTGGCGGACAAAGACCTCCGTTACCGTTTTATGGTCTTCCATATTGCCGCGAATGCGCTTGATATTATAAACCTGTTCCTGTTTGTTTTGAAAAGTCAGCAAAAACGGCTCAACGCGGAACAACGGGATAACCTGCATAATGGCAATAATCAGCACAATATTGCAACAAATGCTGACGGCTGTGATAATGGCAAAAGCACGCGCAGTCCACAGGTATTTTTTTTCGTTACTGTTGCCGATGAACAATTCGGAATCGGCTGATGAGGAATAGTAATCATTGCGACGAGCGCCCTGATTCCCAATCAGCTTGGTTTCAGAATTGCCAGACCCCAGAATACGCGCCATTTACATAACTCCGCTTAAATTGTTGCCACAAACCAATCCGGCAAATTTTTCGGCAAATCCAGCTGCAAGCAGGCACAAGGAGAGAGTTTAAGCTCGTCCGAACCTTTACCTACGCCGACAGGCTCCGGTTCATAATAAGAACCGAAACAGCCGGACAGCATAAACACGACCATTACAGCCAGCAGGAATCTTCCATATTTCATAGACTTTCTCCATTACAGATTTTTAACACGGCGGCCCCGCAAGGAACCGGCAGTTACACTTTTTTATTAAAATATACTCTTTTCGTTTAAAAGTCTAATGGCAAGCTGTCGAAATCCCCAACTTATCAACAAGTCAGAATTGCCGGTTATTTTATTATAACCGAAACACAATAACAATTTGTTAAAAAACTCAAAGAATTTCGACTTCTGTTTGAGAATAGCGGGTTACGGTAAAGCCCATCGGGTTTATCAGGCGGCGTCCCATAAACATCCGTTCCCGAAAGAAATAAGCCTCAACCGATGCCGTCCAGTATCTTTCTACAAAGACAAGATCCGTGCTGGCCGTTGCCGCGTAGAGATCATAAGTTTTAAAGTCAACTTTCCAAATCGGACTTTTGTTGCCGCCCTGCTGATAAATTTTAATGATTTCCACCTCACGCGACAGGCCTTTTTCAATATTGGAAGACATGATTGATTCACGGTTGGCGTAAAAGGCGTCAAAAACAAGAGGCGCAGACAAAAAGTTTACCATCCCGCCGGGAAACCAGCGCGTGCGCATTTCCTGCGTGTCATTAATAACCGTATTGCGCACAATCACATATTGACGGATAAAAGTTTCCATCAACTGAGTCTTTGAAGCCATTTTATCCGTTATAGCCTCCTGCCGGACAATACCTTTAGACGTGTTCTGGTTGATAATCAGAAAAGGCTCGACGCTCACTGCCGGTGCCAGACGAAACAGCGACAGGCTGGCCAGCACCATAAACAGACAGGATAAAACGGCAAAAAAGATAAAAAGGCGGGAAAGCCAGGTATAATACCGCAGTTTGAGGCTTTCGTTTTTTTGCTCCATGCTTTGCAGAAACTCAACGTTTTGTTTGCCGCCTTTTCCTTCAATGGCAAGGATTTTGCTGCCGCCGACGGCCTTGGTTTGGCTTCCCGCATTTATCATTTTTACCTGTTACCTTTCACCTATCGGAAAACGGCACATATTCCTGTCATAAGCACCTTCATTGTAGTTGGCGCAATAGATGTTACCCAAATCTTTCATGGCCTGACGGAATGCTTCTTCCTCTTTTTTCCGGTATTCCTCGCGGACTGCCGCGTTGGCTTCTTCCATTTTTATAATCTCGTCAAAATTCGGACCGCTGTCAACCCCTTCCGCAATTGTCACCAGTTCCTGATTATCTTTGTTCAGAGCCATGAGCATGCGGTTAAACTCACGCAGGCGGTATTTGACAATTTTATTATCCGAGACTTTGACATTCTTAATACGAGTATCAATCTCTGTTAAGAGCTTATTTTTGGTCTCATCCAGCGTTGACATGGACAGTCTCCAGTCATCCGTATTAAGCAAGCTGAAAGCATTGGACAACTGGTAGCCGATTTCATCCAATGTCTGAGCCAGATCAAATTCAAGCTGGCGAATATCTTTTTCAAGTTGCTTGCGGCTCTCACGATAATCCCGTTCGGTTTCGGCAATATTCAAAAAGCCGCCGACTTGATTTTGCTGGAACGGCATGTAGCCCATAACCGTTTTTTTGACCTTGAAAGGCGAAGGATCATCGCTGTCATCAGACTCTTCCAAAGCACTTTCATCACCATTGTTTTTGCCGATGATCTCTATCAGCCGGTCATAAATTTTAGCCATTTCCTTACGGAATTTGGTTTCCGTACTGGCATCGTTGCCAAGAGCTGTCATCATCATATTCATTAAAAGTTGAAGTTTTCCTTTGGCAATGGTTTTATCTTTCAGTGTTTTGGCTTTTGCCACTTCCAGCGAAGCTGTTACAATCTGAGATAAACTTCCGGAAGCCGGAGTTTGCAGGAAAATTCCAAGCTCGCTGCGCCCCAAAGTCGGGTCATAGTCATCCTTGACCGTTGTAAAACCGGCACCGGCCGTTTCATTATACAGCGGCCATTTGTCCCAGATAAAGAATTTGCTGCTGTCGGCGCGGTTTCCTTCTTCCGTCAGGTTAAGCGAATAGTTAATGCAAGGGTTAACCTCTCCGCCGGCGTAATCCGCAGCCGTACTGGTCAGGCTGGCAACAATGTTTTCCATGGATTTGGCACGGCTGTCCAAACCGCCGATAACGGCCGTTCCAAAGTAATCATTGCCGCAATGCAGGTTTTTCAGGCATTGGCCGGGGGTGTTTCCTGCTGCCAGCGCTTCTTCCGCCGCTGCCGCGCACTCGCGTTTGTGTTCTACGTTATAAATCGTATTGTCTATACATTTATCTTCATTGCCGACCAACGATGCCGTCAGGTTGCAGGGGAACTGGCCGCCGCGCAAAAGCGTGTTGGTTCCGACACCGCTGTCAAGAATTTTGGTCAGATCAATATCCTTTTGAACAAAAGGCTTGTCCGCCAGAATTTCCTTCCAGAGTTCCGGCACTTCGCCGCCATAAGCCACAAAGGACTTCCGGCTGCCGGGGGCGGCATGCTCATAATCATAATCGTCAAAGTGGAAGATTTCCCGAACCGGCGGATACCCCATTTGCAACGGCGCGCGCGGTGCTTTCGCCTCACGGTCCGTCAGCGGCTTGACACCGATAAAGGTTTTGTCGTCTTCCGAAATGTCAAGCCGGCTGATGGTGGTTTTCCAAGGTGTCATGCCGGCAGAAACGCCAAGTTCTGCATCAGACACTTCATAGACAACGGCGGCCAATGCCTGCATCATACTTTGGTGCATGGAAGGTGCCGTTCCGACGGAATAGTACAAATTGTCCCCCAGAGCACACATACTTTCGCGCATCGCTTTAATCTGGGCTTTCATACTTTCGATAAAGCCTGCCGTCAGAGACTGGGCATCGCCGATGACCCGGCTCATTGTAATAATCGTACCGCCGCCGGAAGCGCTGATATTGCCCAATTCCAGCCCCCGTTCGGACAGCAATCCGGGCAGAACTTCTTCCTTAAATTTATTCAGGATTGTTTTGCTGATAATCGAACCGTCATTTGACGGTACGCTGTCGCCCAGAACAGACTTTAACGATCCGGCCAGCAATCCGTCTTCCTCGGCGTTTAATTCCCACAAATTAGGATAGGTATCATCGCGTGAAAGGGAAACAACGGAAGGAATTGCTGCATCATTTGCAGCCTTATCATTTTTCAGCTGCTCGATTTTTTTTGCGGTTTCTTCTTTTAAGCGCTGAATTTCCTTTGTTTTATCTTCCGCCTTCATATCCTTATCCGAATTAACGGCAGCAATAGCACTTTCCAGCGCGGCTTTAGCGGCGTTTACTTCGGCAATTAAGGCAGCCGTATTGGCGACAGGCAGAGCCAGTTCAAAAATCTGCTCTTGTCCCAAAAACTGCAGATACTGCGGCAGATTTATATATTTGCCATCAAGATACTGGCTATAAAAGTTCTTTTGGTCATTCCAAACCGGATAAGGATTGGACAGGGTGCCCCAAGTTCCAGGGTTTTCAGCCAGCGTTTTAGCAGCTATGGCGCCGATTTCCCACGGCAGAAGCTGTGATTTGCGAGCTTCGGCTTCGTATTGGGCAGTTTCATCCAAAACGGCACCGGAAACTTTTTCGGCATAAGGGATACCTTCTTTTTCAACATTATCCAAATCTTTGGTATGAATATCGTCTTCCGTCGGTGCCGGTACGGTACTGACATTATAGTTTTCACCGCTGCTGATTGCGGCTCTGGCCAGATCATACTGGTCAAGCGCCCAGCCCGAAACGCCGCTGCGGGCAGCATAATCGGCAGACACATCCTCGCTGCAGTCGTCATCGCTATTTGCGGACAAATCTTCAAAATTAAGAACCGGACAATCCGTATAATCGGCTACGACATTGTCGCAACCGGCCTGACCGCACCAAACGGACGGAGCATCGGAAAAGTTGTTGGACAGCATTGTGACCGCACATTTGTCAACCAACCGAAGCATTCTCAAGGCCTTTTCATGCAGGGCAACCACTCTTTTATAGCTCTCAAAGTCATCTTGCGCCAAACGTATCTTTTTAATCAGATTATGGATATTTATGGCCGTTGTAATCTTATCATAAATAAATTCCATACGAGTCATTTCGTTCATTTTATATTTTGCGTCATAGAACGGGTGCTCCAAAATCGGGTCATCACTTTGCGAGAAGTTTATAATACCGCCGGGAGCTACCGTACTGTAGCCCTCAAAAGGCTTATACATATCGGCATCTTCGTTGTATTCATAATATTCACAAGGCTCCTGAGTACAAAGCGGATTAACTTTCTTTTTTTCCACATTGACTTCCACAACCGTATTTTCATCAATATTTTCAATTACCGTACCGTTGCCCATCGTCACTTTTTGAGGCGTGGTTTCAGTTTTTTTGGTAATGTGTGCATCAGCTCCTGCCACCATCGAATGGCCGGACAAGCTGAAATATCCGTTCAGCGCCAATTTGGGCAGATTATCAAAGTTCAGCGCGCCCTGAAGCGCCGGATCGGGATCCGGATATTCCAAAGGCTCGACAATATCATTAATGGCACGGGCGGCTTCCAACTGGGCTTTTATAGCCGTTAACTCCTGTAAGACGCGGGAGATTGTGTCTATTGTTTGATAAGCCAGATAATTGTTATACAACGCCTCATTCAAAGCCTCAGGCGATGAAGCGCCGTCACCGCCGCTTTCATGCAATCGCGACTGTAAAGCGGCAAATTTGGCAGCAACGTCATTTGAAAGATATTTTTCGACTTCCCTTGCAGCGGAATAGGCTTCCAAAACGCTGTCATCATAAAAGTCCTGCGCCATTTTACGATATTTTACCTGTGTGGGAATATCGTGGGCGGGATAGGTTAAAAACAACTTGTAAATATATTTTTTAACTTCGCTTTCATTCAACGGATCAACCGCCGGTTCTTCCAGAATTTTAGCGCCGGCAATGGGTTTGTGTTCCAACCGGAGATTGAAATTTGAATTAAAATTTAAGGCCTTGGCAGTAAAGGCATTGGCAATCTGCTGTTTGAGTTTATCCGCTTCGGCAGAAAGCTCCGTCAATGCCGTGGAGATATTTTTACCGAGTTCGGCAGCCGTAGACGTCGGTTCAAAAACCGGACCTCCGAAAAAAAGGCCGAAAAAGGCGTCCGCTTTGCCGCTGAACAGCAGAACCGTACTGAAAATTGCCGCAAACAGAATATTTCTTTGGGATTTTTGTTGAATTTTTCTCATGGCTGCCTCCCTAAATATCTTCTTTGTCGCGCATGACGTAGTCATCAAGGTTAAAATTAATCAGGTCATTTTCCGGCTGACGCATTGTATAAAACCGACGGTCACCGTATTCATGTGCCGTATATTCACGCAAATCGTTGACCATAAGGTTGGCATATTGCATTAAAAGCTCAATGATTTTGATTTTCATCTGCGTATCCATGCCGACCTGTCCGCCCAGCGTTTCCATGTTTTCCGCCGTATCGGTAAAATCTTTAAAGACATCCGGCTCCGTATACATTCTGTATTTCAGCTGGATAGCCTCGACATAGCTTGACGTGACGGCATTGCGGCGTTCAATAAAACGCTTTTTGCGAATTTCTTTTACATTTTCGGCCACTTCTTTGGTGGTATAGTTTTGTTCTTTGGCTTTGCCCAAACCGGCGCTCGGATCATCCAGATTGATAGCTTCCTTTATGATATTCTCTAGTTTTTGCTTGATTTTTTCCTGAAGCTTGGCTTTTTCGGCATTCAGGGCATCGAGCATGGACTGAACATCGTCCAGTTTAGCGCTGACATTATATTCTTTATCCAGCGCTGACAATTCTTCCCGATATCCGTCAATAAGTTCCTGATTTTCACCGATATAATTTTCCAGTTCCAGCCCCGTGGCATAATCGTCAGAGGGCGTAGCGGCCAATTCTTTTTGGGCTTCGGCAATATTTTTTTCCGCAGCTTCAATTTTGCCGTTTATCTCGGCTTGTTTTATCTTATAGACTTCATTGTTCTCGGCACTGATATTGGCTTTATCGGCCAAAAGCTGAGCAATCCGGGCATCAACCTGACTCAGGCGGGCGGAATCCATTGAAGAAGAAGCATATACGTCTTTATTGCCGCCCAAAGACAAGACTTTGTCGGCATATTCGGTTTTCCAGTCTTTAATCATCGGCAAAATCTCTTTGGTTTCTTTATTGCCTTTGCCAATCAGCTCACTGAATATCTGCTGTTCCTTGGTATCAAGATCTTTTTGGGCTTTACGCAAAGCATCGCCCACGACCGTACTCAGGCGGCCACCCATTTCGGCAATGTCGATTGTAAAAAACGCCTGTGCCGGAGCAACGTGGATCAGAAAAGAAAAAACAAGGAGAAAACTTATATTTTTTAAATGCTTGTTCATTGTTAATCTCCTTCATCCACGGTTGCCAGATCATTTCTCTGCGATTTGCTGGCAAATACGACTTCCGAACTCTCAAATTCAAGCAGAGCCATTTCCATGGCAATCATATCCAAAAGACGGCGGTTTGTGCTTTCGGCATAAGCTCTGCCGGCCTGAATCAGTTTGCGGCTGTCTTCCAGATCCACTTGTGGATCAGGCTGTTCCTGACGCGCTTTTTTAAGGTAATAGCGGATACTGTATGCCTTGGCATAAATCGTGGCTACATTATTATGCTGCGCTTCCATATCCTGCCGTTTTTGGTGTTTTGACTTAGTCGTATCATCGCCGGAACCGTATTTGGCAATATATTCGGTTTTTATGACTTCCTGCGCGGCATCAACATCATTGGTTTTGCCGCTCAAATAGCTCGGAACATCCAGCGGTGAAAGCTTCAGATCTCCGGCCAGCAGGTTTCTGCCCATCGTCAGCCGGTCATTAATATAATTGTAGCCCTCCATAGCCTTTTTGCCAAATTCTCCGATTTTGGAATCCCGCATTTTTGCCTCGGCATCTGATACTTTTTCCTGCGCCATTTTCAGAATTTCCGTCGTTTCTTCTATTTTATCCTGAGCTTTTGTAAGGGCGTCCGATACCATCAGCGCCCGTGCTTGACAGGGCAGCAACAGGGAATATGCCCAAAAGCCCAAAGCAAAAGTAATTTGTTTTTTCATGGCAGCCTCCCTAATCAATTTTCAGCAATTGTTCGCGAATAATTTCATATTCGCCGTAATACTGGAATGTATCGTTGGCGACTTTCATGGTATAGACATTCATAATCCGCGCCAGCATATTGGCAATTTCTTTATTGGCTTTTAAAACCGTGTCATAATCCAATTTTACGGTTGTTGACTCTATGGCTTTATTTTCAACCGGCCGGAGAACATCTTTTTCATAATCTATTGAATACAGCCGTGCCAATAAAGCCTCGGCAAAAAAGGCATAATTCTGCTGTTCCACCGATTTTATGAAAATTTCGCGCGCTTCATGTTTGGCAGACTGGGTCGGCTGCTCACGCAGGGCAATCAAAGACTTGAGGCATTCCACGACTTTTTCCTTGTTTTCCATTTTTCCGGCGGTATCGGCGTCCAAACTGCAAAATTCAGCCAGCGTCCGCGGGATAATCATAATCTTGTCTTTTGTTCCCTGCGGGTTTGGATCTTCAGGCTTGTCTTCAAGTTCTTCCTGAAAAGGCTCAAAGTTTCCGTATTCGGCAAACATGTTGTAAGAGAGTTGCATGGCGTAAACATTATAGAGCTTGTTCAAAATACGGGCGATTTCTTTGTTCATAATCATGGTCGTGGCATAGTCGTCACGTTCGGTTTGCGCCTTGATTGCTTTTTTGGACAACGGTTTTAAAATTTCTTTTTCATAATAAACGGCAAAATTGCGCGTTACCAGCGCTTCGGCGATATTGGCATAAGCTTCTTCCATTACCGATTTATAAAAGATATCGCGCGCCTCAGCCTGATCTGACTGGGTCGGACTTATCTGAAAACGAAACCTTTTTTTGAGACATTCAATCATCTTTACTTTTTTATCCAGCGTATTGATATCGCTGACGTTGATTTCGCAATAATCGGCCATAGCGTCCGGAAAAATAAATTTATCGCCTTCTTCGGTTGAATACAAACCGCTGTATCCGTCATTAACGGCTTTGGCCGAAGCAATGCCGGAACTTCCGGATATTGTGGCCGTCCCGCTCAAATCCGCCAGCTGGATTTTGCTTTTTCGCGGATCAAGCGAGGCGCCGAGGTCTTTTATCAGGTTCATTTTGGCATCTTCGGCACCCGGCACTTTATTGTTTGGCAGGTGGTCGTAATCCTGATCATATTCGCCATTCGGCTCATTGCCGTCGCCGCTGTGTATTCCCGTGTTCAGAAAGTTAAAGAAATTGGATTTGGCCGTTCCCATCGTGGTATTCATGTTACCTTCGGTATTCATGATGTTTACCACAAATTTGGATTCAAGGATTACTTTCAGATTGGTGCCGAGGCACTGCATCATGGTTCCTTTGTCAAACACCGGAATCAGCGCCTGAGACGCACGGACGGACATTATGCAGAAAACCGCTGCCAAGAGGCTCCGGATCATAATATTTTTTAATATTTTCATCTCACACCCCCTCATCCTGACCATACTCGCCTTTATCCTCGCCTTTGCTGATATAGCCGTCTTCAAAAAGTTTGTGCGGATCAAAAGCCGTGGCGCCGATGGTATTGTTCATTCTCCCGGCCAGACGCATGGTTTCGGCCGTGAATTTGGCTTCCAACACCAGCTTGATGTCATTAACCACATTTTGGCCGAGGGTTAAGGCATCGGTTACCGGAATAGGAAAGATAAAAGCATGAGATTTGCGGGAAGCGGCCATGTTGAAAACAACCGCGATCATAAGCGCAAGTGCAATGATTTTAATTTTTTTCATGACATACCTCCCCTGTTAAGGCTTATACCTTCAGTATACCATACAAAATACTACAACAAAAATTAATAATGTCTAAATCAGCCAATATTTAAATATTTTGTAACAAAATTCTCTTCTCCGTATTGTTGAATCAGGTCCTGAACCAGCAATACGTTCTTGCGGCTGGAGTTGTAGAGTTTCAGATACGGGCCGAGACCGCTTAAATCAACGTCCAGAATTACAGATTCTCCGGTAGCCGGACGGGAAAGCAGAATGGCATAAGGGAAGTCGCGGTAAGAGCGGCCGAAAATAAAGTCAATTTCGCTGTTGGTCAGGTTCCAGTTGACATAATCTTCCGGCATGGCCTGCGGGTTGCGGAAGAAGATTACCGTTTGGCACTGACCGCGGACAACCTCGCCCAGACCAAGTTTGTCAATAATATTCGGCTGTTGGAAGGCGCAGAGATAAGCCTGACGTTTTTTACGACCTTCCTGCAAACCGATAATAAAGTAGTCTTTAAACATCGGGTGTTTCAACATCGGCGCGGTTTCATCGATCATAATCAAAGACGGTACGCCGGTCTCGCCGGTTTCGCCCTGAATACGATGCATAACGTAGCTGATGACTGCCGGCGCAAGAATTTCGTCTTCAAATATATGCGTAAAGTCAAAAGCCATAAAACGCTTGGACTTTAAGTCCAGACTGTCTTCCGTTGCGTTAAAGATTTCGCCGTACTGCTCCGGATTGACCCATTTGTACAGCTCGCGGCGCATATTGCCGGTCGGGGAGAAGCAGCTCTTATACAAGTTGCTCATCACGCGTTCTTCCGGTTTGAGATAGTCAAAAGCTGTCGTAACGGCACGGGCAATTTCTTTTTCGGACTGGGCGTCGTCAACCATCGTAATGGCGCGCATCCAACGGCGCAGAAAAGCGCGGTTGTTCGGGCTGTTCGGACAGTCGAACGGATTGATTGATACGTTTTTCTCATCGCCGTCAAAGCCGACATAGGCTCCGCCGACAGCGCGGGTAAAAATTTCGGCACCGCGGTAACGGTCAAAGAAAAAGACTTTCAAATCGTGATGGCGCATGGCCTGACCGGCCAAAAAGGTCAGCAAGGTCGTTTTACCTTGTCCGGTCGGACCGATAATGCAGCAGTGGGCAACGGCAGCTTCCTCTCCGGAAACATGAAACTGGAAGCGGTAAGCCGAACCGGACGTGGTCTTGAAGATAGAAATCGGGCCGGGACCCCAGTCTGATTTGTCAAAACCGGCGGCAGGCTTGTCAAAACACACGGCGCAGGCAACGACGCGCGACAGATAGCGATAAGTCCGCGGATAGGTTTCATAAGTCGGGAACTGGTTGAAAAAGGCCGCTTGAGCAACCCAGCCCTCACGAACCGGCGTTACGCTGAATAAACGGCAGATACGCTGGACCTCACCTTCGGCGAATTCGATTTCTTCTTTGCTTTCGCCGCGGAGAATAATAGTCATAGCGTATTCGGTCAGGGCCTGATAGTTGGCATCGCTGTCTTCAATGTTAGCCAAGACCTCGGAATACTGGTTGACAACCTCGGGCGAAAAGCTGGTAATGGAGGCCATTCTCTGCTGTTGCATTAACAATGCACGCGCTTTGGGCTTGAACAAGGTTTTGATATTATGCAGAAAGGTCAGCTCACAATCGATGGAAAGCAGCGAAACGACCATGGATTCATCCATATAATCGCCGGAATCGCGAATACCCATAACAACCGCCCAGACTTCTTTTTCTCCGGAAAAATAGCGGATCAGCCCTTCCTCACCGGTAAAATGGATATGATCTGCAGTCAGGAGCTCGTTCAGGTGGTGGCCTTCGGCATGGCCGACTTTAGGCTGCGGCTTGCTGACCGGACTGCACAATTTGGCAAAGATTGAAAACGGACTGTCTTCCGCCGGACTGGTCTCGGTTTCATAAAGGGTTTTAACGCCGTAGTCATTCAAAATCGCCAGCAGGGTCTGCGAGGCGTAGTTCAAATCCTTCAGGGCATCAGGACGGTCTTCCACGCTTAAAATGACATAGTGGCTGTTGGTATAGACGCGGTCGAGGTTGCTGCGCCAGACTTCCGAAATATGTTCAAGAAGAGGATTATTAAAATCGCGAACCTCAGCCTCAAGCGGAATACGCTCACGCTGCGTGATGACCCGCACCGTCACCGACAGGCTTGACATATTGTCAATCCAAGACTTGCGCGCTTCCAACATTGACATGACTTTTTCTTCATTCACAAAAGCCAGATCCGCACCGTCTATCTTAAAAACGCGCGACAAAGAACCATTGTAACAGCGAATGGTAATTCCGTCCGAAAGGAGTTTGTCGAAAGGCAAAAAGTCCGACACGCGGGATTCCCGCGGCTGCGGCAGAACGGAACGCCCGAATCTGGTTACAAAAAGGCCGGCGAAAGCCGCCGCTGACAGAAAACCCATCATCGCCACCAGAATCTCGATATTCGACAGACCCTGCACAAAGATAGAAAAGAAATCAAAATTACTATGGGGCAAATTTATTTCCTTTTGACGGATAAAGATTGTTTGTAGGCTTATAGCTCTGACCAAAGGCCTGAAGCATATTGGAAACGTGCGGCTCGCGGAAACCAATCAGCGTAATGGCAATGTGTCCCGCAAAAACCGAAGCCATAAACAAAATCGGGTTAACATCAAACGTTCCTACAATCATGAACATCAGCGGAAACTGAACACTCAGGTTCAGCAGCACAGGCAAAAACGGCCCCCACAAGATTTTGGGAGGATTTGCCACCGCTTTGAAGATACCTTCCTTCATTTCCGACCTCACAATTGATTTTTATTTAATTATACGCCGAAAGTTTACGGCATACAATAAATAAGATGTTTTTTCCACTATAGGAAAAAAGGCATACCACTTTAACGACAGTATGCCTTTGGTTTATGAAAATATGGTTAATATTCTCCTCAGCCGTCCCAACCGCGACCTTCCGAGGTTTCCTCGTTCCAACCAAAGTCCGAAGCGGACGCACTGCCCTGCGTGCCATCGGCATTATAGCCGTTTCTTTCCGACGTTTCCTCATTCCAGCCGTAATCAGAAGCAGAGGAATTACCCGTGCCGTTTACGATATTCTGCAGGTCTTTGTTCAGCGCATCAACATTCGGCGCAGAACCTTCCGTGCCCGAAATTTTACCACCATCCAAAGCGCCGCCGATATTATCCTGACCGTTACGCTCCGAGGTTTCTTCGTTCCAACCGAATTTATCTTTTGCACCGTCCACAACTTTCTCTGTATCGATTTTATTGCCTACGCTGTCAATTCCTTTATTAATTGCATCATCCACACCCAGTTTATCAAGCACACCGCCGCCGACAACATCATTAACCTTATCTTTGGCCGCATTCAAAGCCTCTTGTTTTGCTTTTTCCAAAGCCTTTTTGGCTTCTTCTTCGGCTTTTTTCTTAGCTTCTTCCTTGCCTTTATTCCACAGATCATTCAGCCAGCCGCCATTATTTTCTTCCTGTTTGGCTCCGGCAGCACCGTCTTCTCCCTGCACCTGATTAACGTTGTTGACCATATTCTGCAGGTCTTTGTTCAAATCATCAACATTCGGCGCTCCGCCGCCAATATTTTCCAGTCCTGAAACCGGATTATTGTTTGCCAAATTTTTATCACCGATTATCTCAACTTCCGGCAACATATAGGATTGCGTTTCAGGATCCCATACCAGCTGCGAATTGCCGGCAGTATTTTGATTACTGTTGCCATTATTTTGAGCAGAAGAATTATTGCTGCTAACAGAATTACCAGAACCGGTATTGGTTGTACCGTTTGTACCACTGCTTTGATTGGTGCCGGAGGCACCTCCCGTTTTGGTTGCTTCCCCAGAGGAGCTACCCCCCCCCCGTTGTCCATAATTCTTCGACAGAAATTGATCCCGAACCGTCCTTTTTCATGCATTGATCACCTGAAAGAATACCGCCTGCCGCCGTACATTTTTCAGCATTTTTGCCAGATAAATTTCGTAAGGAGACACAATTAGAATCACTAAAGCCATCACAATCTGCATTAAAACAAGGTTGCGCACATTTGTCCTCTTTTTTTTCTTTATTACAGTCATCCCCTGTACAATTTGGCAATGCATTACCATTTTGGGCGCCGCCAATACTTCCACCCGTTCCCTCAACACTGCCGTCCCCGCTCAGATAATTGCCGTAATCCAGCAAGGTTGAGTGTTTGCTGGTGCCGGTAAAGTCATCAATAAACAAGCCCATAACGGAGAGCAAAAACAGCGAAATCGCAATATTGGCAAACCACTTCCAGCTGATTTTGTTGAAAATCGCCATAAAGGAAAAGCCGATTAACCCGAAACCTGCCAAAATATAAACGACAAGCTTGATATCTTTTAAGCTGGAAGCCGCTTTATCACGTACTTTTTCAAAGACGGAACCGCTTGCCGCAAAGACGTCTTGCGGACAGGCCGCAAAAAAAACAATTGTCACGACAAAAAGGAAAAGGTTTGATTTCAGCAATGATTTTAATTTTAACATGGCCGCCTCCAACAAAAAATAATTATTTCAGGGTATCCGTGATATTTTGAACTTCTTCACCCGTAACATATTTTACAAAAGCTCCCGTAACCGCCAAAACGACCAAGCCGATAATAATAGCGCTCAGCCATTTCCAGTTCAGGTTGCCGAAAAAACCGCCGACGGCAACACCGATGATGCCAAAACCGGCAACAACGTAAACAATGTCGCGCATTCCGGTAAAGATTTCGGCACCTTTGGCCGTCAGCTCGGAAAACAGGCCGTCAGCCGCCATCGCCGTTCCTGAAACCAAAACTAAAGAAAGCACCAGACAAAGAGAAAACACCACTGCTCTCCTTACTTTAAGTTTCAGGCCATATTTTGCAAGCCTCTCCGCAGACAAAACAAAAAGGAGGGTTACAAATGCCAGCGGCAAGATATTTATAAATTCGCCAAACATAGTATCCCCTCCTTTTTAACAGTGAGCGTAAGCTCAGGTTAGTAAGTATCCGCAGCAGATTCCTGGAAAGTATCGCCGAAACCGCCGGATCCGGTACCCGTAGCACTCAGGTTCGTATCACCGGTTGCGTAACGGACAATAGCACCGGCCGCAGCCAAAATAGCCAAACCAACGGCCAAAGATGCAAATGCGGACCATTTGATTTTGCCGAAGATGGCGCCGAAAGCCAGCAGAACCAGACCGAAACCACCAACGATAAAGATAATGCTCTTTACGTTATTGAAGGTGGTGAAGGCTTTGGCTTTTGCCGTACCCATAAGGCTGCTCTGGCTGCCTCCTGCCGCCATGGCCGGACCGCTCATAAAGACAACGGCAACGACCGCAAGCAGACAAATCGTCCACAAGTTTTTCTTTAAAAAGTTCATTAATTTTCTCCTTTTATGCAAGTAAACCCAATACTTTAAGCATACTAAACTTTTTGATTTTTTTCTAGCAAAATCTTATATACTACAAAATTCTTAACATATTGTTTACACTAAACAAAATCGGCTGTAACAAAAAATTCATACAACTTAACATTTTGTAAAGGCAGGATTTTTTACAGTTTTGTTACAAAAAATCTGTTCTGCAACAGAATCTGAATATCAGCCTTTTCAGAAACCGGATTTAAAAGAATCCACAAATATTGCGTATAATTTCATATCCGCTTGCCAAGATTCGCATTTTGATTTATCTAATTTACAAAGGGTTTTGTTTATGAAAAATACAGCTTTTAAAACTTTTGTTTACAGCTTTGTTTTTTCTCTGTTTGTGATCTTTGGCACAAACGGTGTGTTTTTTGCTGCACAACCGGCCGGTGAGCTTAAAATTTCCAACAAAAACATTACCCTGTTTCTCAAAAAAGACATTATACCCTCCGCAAAACCGCTGCCGGTAAAAAAGATTGCCCTCAGCGTACTGCCAGACATTCAGGAAAACACCAAAGACAAAACCCCCGATTATTATGACACGTCTGACAGCGACGGACAGATTATCATGGCCGACAGCTCTGATTTAATCCCTCTGGAATTTGATGCAGAGCCGGAAGCGCCCGTTGTTCAGGCAATTGCCGAAACCGAAGAGCTGCCGCCGGTTGTTCTGGCCGCCAATAATATACAGGAACCGGAGGCGCCGGCATTATACGTTCCGACAAAGGCGCAGGTTATTTCCGTTACTGACGGACCGGAGCCGGAAAGCACGCCGGCAGTACCGCGCGCTAACCGGATTATCCGCGAGGACATTCCCGAGCCGGTTAAGCTGGCAACGGTTTATGCTCCGGAAGGCCCACACGAAATTGCTTATCAGCCCCCAGAAAAGCAACAAAAGCCTGCTGTTCCGGCAAAGGCGGCTGAACCGGCGTTGCTTATTCCGCTGGAGCGTTCAAACAATATTGCCCTTGCACAAAATAGGAAGGTCAAAATAAGCCGGAGTGCCGAAGAAAATCAGGTTGCAATGGCTGACGCCAAAGTTTCGACCAAAAACATTCCGGCCGCCGCCGAAGAAAAACCACATTCGGCAGACATTGCCGAAGAAGCCGAAACGCCGGCAAAATGGGAAAGCATGGCCGAAAAATCCGGACAAAAAGACAGTCCGTGGGTGGTTGCAACCGGCGCCAAGCACGCCAAAAACAAAATGGTTAAAATTGAACAGCAGGAAAGAGATGACCGGAAGAAAATTTTGCTTGAGGCCAGCAAAAAAGCCGGCGGAACAGAAGTTGTGGCTGCCAATGACATGGTTGACAACCTGCTTATTCCCATTCCCAAAGAAATTAAGGACAAAGAAGACCTCCGGCCGCGGTTACAGTTTCCTGAAGACGCCGAAGTAGAAACAAAAGCGGAAGAAGCCGAAGAAGTCAAAAAAGAAGTGAAAATTCTGGATGCGCAAGGGAAGAATATTGCCAAAAACAAAGAGCAGAGTTCCGGCGGAAACCTGCTTTCCAGCATTACATCAATCTTTTCCGGTTCATCTGACAAGAATGTAAGCAATGAGCCGCAATCTTCCGGCGGGCTGGTCGGAAAAATAAAAAACAAACTGTCCGGAGGACAAGCCGGCGGACGGATTTTGCCGGCGGAAATCCGTTTGTCTTTTCAGCCCAACCGGGCAGAAATTTCCGGCAATACGCTGAAATGGATTGACGCCTTTGCCCAGAAAACGATTGAAGACAAGTCCGTGGTACTGGAGATCCGGCTGGACGGAACAACCGACCAATATCTGCAGCGCCGGCGGCTGAACCTTTTAAGCAACATCCTCAACAACAAAGGCGTAAGCGCCAGAGACGTTAAGGTTGTGTTTACGGAAAGAGAACCGAATTCGTTTATCATCAGAACTTTGAGAACAAGCGAGGAAAGCGGTTACGGTACAGTGGAAAATTATAACAACCCGCAGGCAAATGTTACACAATGGTAATAAGTTAAGGCTTGCGCTTGATTATTTATTTTTCCAAATGTATGATAGGAAAAAATTATGACAAAAAGTGATTTAAGGATTGCAAAAATGAACAAAGAAATACGCTTAATTGCTTGTTTGGGCGTCTTATTGGCAACGACCGGATGTTATATGTTCCGGCCTCTTAATTATAATTACGAAAAAGAGGAAACCGTTGCCGAAACCGTCATGACAACCTGTCCGGATGACGGCACGCCCTGCGTGGTTCCGCCGGCTGCTCCGCAAGAATATGTCGATTATACCCGAACCGCCGCAGATTATCGCGAGTACGGCGAGAGAACGCCGCGCGACCAGCGTATCGTTCAGACGGCTCCGGGCAGTAATATGTCTGCCGCAATCCCGCCGACAATTGACGAAGAAGTAGGCGCTTATGAAGAAGAAATCAAATCTACCGGCAGTGCGGAATTTGCCGAAAATGCCGGTACTGACAGCGCCGGAAGCGGTGCCGGCAGCGATGACGGCGATGATCCGGTCAAAGACTGGCTGGCCGAAGAAGGGCAGTCGTTGAAAGCCCTCCTGACAGAATGGAGCGATGAATCCGGCTGGCGTCTGATTTGGAACAGCAACAGAAATTACACTTTAAGTGCGGGCGCAATGTTTCGCGGGCGTTTTGCCGATGTCAGCGCCGCATTGATCCGCGCTTTCGGCCGTGCAAGCCCTGCTCCGGTCGCCACTTTTTATAAAGGAAACCGCGTCTTGGTTGTAGAAACGATGGAGGATGAGAATGCATTTGATTAAAAATAAGAAATTCGGCATTGTATTGGCATTTGCCGCTTTGGTGGCCTCATGCTCCATGTCAACCAGTCTGGACGCGACGATTGAGCGCGAAGTTGAAGCCTCGACCAAGATGAAAGAAATGGCTAAGGCTCCGACACCTATCGAAAATACCGATCTGGTTAAGGTCAAAAATGACATCTGGCTCGGCGATACAAGCGAGATCGAGTATGAAGGCCAGCCGGTTCCGGCTTATCTGGAAACGGCTGACGGCGTAACCTTAATCAGCAATCGTCCGATTACATTGTTTGAAATCGGTGATATGCTTAACAAAGTTACTTCTTTGCGCGTTCGCTTTGACAGCAATCTGGAAAAAGACATTCGGGAAAAAGGATCAAAAAACAAGCCGTCGGCAGCAGCGATTAATGCCGACTGGACAGATGCCGACAAAATGCTGGTTTCTTACCGCGGGCCGTTGAGCGGTTTGCTGGACGAGATTTCTTCCCGTTTCGGCATTTGGTGGAAGTATGACAAGAAAGAAATTCACTTCTACAAATACATTACCAAGACTTTTGTTTTGTATTCTTTGCCGACCAAACCGAAGCTTAATGTAACCGTTGGCGGATCTTCTTCTGCCGGCGAAGGCGGAAGCTCTTCCCTGAGCCTGAGTTCCGAGGCGGAAATTGCTGTCTGGACGCAGATTAAAGATTCAATTACGTCTATGATTTCAAAAGATTCAAAATTGACGATTGATCAGGGTAACGGTACGATTACCCTGACGGCCACTCCGACAGACATCAAAAAAGTCGGCCGTTACATCACAGAACAGAACAACCGCTTATCCAGACAAGTGGCCATCAGCGTAAAAGTTTTGCAGGTAACCGTAACAGACGGTGACCAGTATGGTTTGAATTTGTCTGCGATGTTTAACGACGGGCACACGACTTTTCGTCTGGCCAGCCCGACCGGCGGCGTGGCCGATGACATTGCCGACAATCTGACGATGGCTATCACCCCGAAGAACTGGACAGGAAGCGCCATTGTCAAAGCGTTGTCCAGCCAGGGAGCGACAACTCTGGTAACCAGCGGTACGGTAACAACATTAAATAATAAACCGGCACCTATTCAGGTTATTAAAAAGCAAAACTATATTTCTGAAATTACCAAAACCAACGGTGGTGACAACGACTATGATATTTCAACCGAGACGGAAGAAATCGAAACAGGTTTTACGCTGGACGTTTTGCCGAGAATTTTGGAACACGGGCGGTTGCTTTTGATGTTTAATCTGACATTGTCCGATTTGATTGAGTTGGAAAAAGTATATTTGAATGAACCGACAGAAGGAACGCCTTCATCCGCTTCCGGCCAGTATATTCAAAACCCGAAGATTGAATCCCGCGGCTTTACACAAGAAGTTGCAATGTCTTCCGGTGAATCTTTGATTTTGACCGGTTATGAAAGAGTTGAAAACACAACCTCAAAAGAAGGTATCGGATCAGCGACGAACTCGTTGCTGGGAGGTTCAGCTACAGCTAATAAAGAAAGAAGCGTATTGGTCATTATTCTGACGCCGGTTGTTCTTGAATCTCCGCTGACGCCGGAATCCAGAATGGTTCTGAATTAACCTTAAACGAAGGGTAAATTACAGTGTTAGAAGACGCAAACCTGACAGAAGAAGATGTAGAAAAAGGCAATGAACGGACATGGAGCTCATCCATGACCGTTGCCGGCACGGAATATGCGACGAGCCTCTTCTGGCAGCCGCTGCAAAACCGCGATGATCCGTATCAGGAAGTTGAAGAAGCTTCTTCCGGAATTATGGAAGGCGCAGACTTGTTCTGTATCAAGCCAGGTAAAGCACCGCAGTTTGGTATTTGCGTATCGGAAGAAGGTTTTCGCAAAGGAATGGATGTTGCCGTTGTTGCTTTGGCAACGGCTTTGTCCGACAGGTCTTCTCTGGTTGCAGTTTTTAAGGTAGAAAACGGCTGGTGGTATGTTTGTATCAGAAACGATATTATTCTTTCTGACGGTGACATGCTGTTCCTTAATGAGGAAGATGCCAAAAGCCAGTTTGAATCGATGATGGCAGTTCCCGACTGGAGACGCAGGATCGCACCGCCGGAATGGGGATACGAAGACACAGAATATCCTGACCTTGAAAAGATTTTGGCCCGCGGCGGAAAAGCCAAGCTGAAAAAAATCAAGGCTTTGCGCGGAACAAAACTGATTTTGGTCATTGTTGTTTCGGTATCTGTCGGCTTTTACCTGCTTTCCAATATTTTATCCGAAATCTTTTTTGCGCCGCCCAAACGCCCTCCGGTCACGGTACCGATTGTACCTAAGGCCGCACCGGTACAGAAACTGCCGGAAATCAAACCTTGGGAAAAAGTAAAAGATCCGTTTCAGGTTATGACCGGTTGCCAAAATGCCGTGGTTAAGTTGTTGACGATTGTAACGCCGGGATGGGAAATCGGCCAGATAAAATGTTCGGACAGCAATGCCCAGACCGCATGGAGCAGAAAAGTCGGCCGCGTATCTTGGATAAAAAAAGCCTTGGAAGATTCCGGCGTTAAGTTCAGCGGTGTTTTATATTCCGAAACAGGAGATCAGGCAACCGTATCGTTACAATTCGGACCGGTAGCGCAGAAAAAATCTCCCCCTGCTTATGCAACACAGCAGTTGAAACTGATTTTAAATGACTTTTTTCAGGGAATCGGCCAAAAAATATCAATGACCAACTCGTCTTTTACTTCTCCTGAGCATAACGTTTACCGTTCGGTTGTTTTTAAGTTTTCATCGAAGTATAAACCGGTGGTCTGGCGGGATTTGTTAATGAAATTTTCAGGACTTGAGATTAAAAGTATAACTTATACACCATCGACAAAACAATGGGATTATGAAGGAGCAATCTATGTGTTATAGTAAGAAAGATTTTAGCCGGAGGGCTTTGGCGGCGCTCATTTTGGGAATGATGTTTTCCGGAAATGCGATGGCAGCCGATAAAGACTCAGCCATAGATTTGGGATTTGACGACGAATTCGGCATATCTGCCGATGAGCTCGGCGGCTCTGCTGCTCCCAAACCCCAGCTCAGCATAGACAAAGACGGCAACAAAGGCGGGTTGTTGGCTCCGGCACACGGAATTGTCCCGAAGACGGGCGCTGCGCCGATTGTGCCGAAAACAGGTATTGTTCCCAAGACCGGCGAAGCTCCCATTGTCCCTAAAACAGGTGCTTTGCCTAATGGCATCGTTCCCAAGACGGGTGCCGCGCCGATTGTGCCGAAAACAGGCATTGTTCCCAAGACCGGCGAAGCTCCCATTGTCCCTAAAACAGGTGCTTTGCCTAATGGTATCGTTCCAAAGACGGGTGCCGCACCGGTTGTACCGAAAACAGGTATTGTTCCCAAGACCGGCGAAGCCCCCATTGTCCCTAAAACAGGTGCTTTGCCGAGCGGTGTTGTCCCGAAGACGGGTGCCGCACCGGGGGGTATTGTTCCCAAAACCGGAGGACTTTTGCCTCCGGAACAAGATGTCGCTCCCAGTCTGCCGCAGACAACCGCCGCAATGAACGTTTTGGATGAACTTGATGATGAAGTTTTCTCCCAAATGACAGACATTGAAAAACAGACGGCAATTTTGTCATTGGAATTGCGCAGAGAAAAACTCAGAAATGAAATTGAAGCAATCAAGGCTCAGCGGCTGAAAGCTCAAAACGAAGTTTTTGAAAAAGAAGAAGCAGAAAAGCTTAAAAGACTGGAATGGGAAAAAGAGCAGGAACGCAAAATTATTGAAGAGCAAGTCAAATTGCGCAAAGTTGAAATTGCTTATGAAAAAATGCGTCAGGAAGGCCTGTTGAATGCTTATAAAGAGCAGATGCTGAAAGAACAGCAGCGTTGGATTGAAAACAATGCCGGCATTTATGAGCGAATTGCCCATGAGAAAAAAGACCGTGAGGAATTTACCCAAAATGTTAAAGAAAGGCTGAGCCGACTGATGGATGCGTTGAATAAAGCCAATCAGATTGCAGAAACAGCCGTGGAAAACCACAAAAAAGAGGTTTCGGAACTGCAGACCCAGATTTCTATTTTGAAAGCCCGTCTGGAAGCCGAAAAGAAGACTAATCCGTTTGCTGACGGACAGGTTCCGGCCAATGCAGCAGCTGCAGAACAGGAAGAAGAAGACGAAGAGTTTAGAGTCAGCGACCTTTATGTGGTTATGGAAATTACCGGTCAGGGCGATGAACTGGTTGCCAAACTGATGAACCGCGATGGACAGACATTTTTGGCGAGAACAGGTACGATGTTGCAAACGGGCCAAAAAGTTGACCAGATTGCCACGACACACGTCCGTGTTGACAGAGGCGGCATTAAAGATTATCTATACTTCTCTGCCGGCGGCGTGATTGACAAAGAACCATTGAACGGTGCGGCAAAAGCTATTGAAAAAGAGGCCGAGGAAAAGAATAAAGAAAAAACGGCAACGGAAAAACCCAAAAAATCGGTTGTTTCCAGCCGCGGGATTCCCGGCGTCAGCAAAGACATGATATTGAGGTAACCTGAAAAAATGGCAGAAGAGGATGAAGGTTTAAGCTCCCAAACTCCCGAGAAAGTAGTCTCCAGCGGCGGCGTTATCGAAGAAGAAACTGGCAGAAGAACCGGAAAACGGGTTGAAGACTATTTTCCTCAGGGCGTTACTCTTCTGACACTTCCGAACAGCGAAGACTTTATCATTAACGATGACACACGCCGCTTGCTGGCTTTGTTCTCAAACGGGCTGTTTCTTGTGTCGGAAACACATAAGTTTGACGGACGCGTTCTAAGCTTTGAGGTCTTGGCCCGCAAGAAAAAAGTTGTTATCAACAAACCGACATATGTTTCCCAAAACGAGTTGAACGCCATTTATACTTATGGCGAGCGTGCCGCCAATGTGGCAGCGGAAGAGGCCGATACGGTCGATTTGACCGCCGACCAGATGCAAATGCAAAAAGACTTTGTGCAGGTGGTTGAACGCGCCGCACTCTTAAAGGTGTCGGATATTCATATTGTGGTGGCGGACAGTACGCAGATTTTGTTCCGTATCAACGGTATGATGCAGACAATGATGGAATATAACAAAGACTGGGGCGAGGCTTTTGTGCGGGCAGCGTTTGCGTCTTCAGACATTTCCGATGCAAACTATACGCAAAATGAATTTCAGGCAGCACAAAAACTTGGTTCGACACCGTTGCGCGGTTCTAAGGGCAAACTGATGTTGCCGCACAATGTGTTGGCTATCCGTTTGCAATTTAACCCGATTGCTTTCGGATCGCAATATCTGGTTATGCGTTTGTTGTATGCCGATGACAATCCTGACGGTTCCGGCGACTTGCAGGCTTTGGGTTTTGGAGAATATGAAGAAAACCTGTTTTACCGGCTGCGCGCCGTGCCGGTAGGCATTTCCATTATTGCGGGTCCGACAGGTTCCGGAAAATCGACCACACTGCAAAGAAACATGATTAAGCTTTTGCAGGAAAAAAATTATGAAATTAACCTCCTGACCGTGGAAGACCCGCCAGAATACCCCATTCCGGGGGCGCGTCAGATGCCGGTAACCAACGCCAACACTGAAGAAGAAAAAGACGAACAGTTCAACAAAGCGCTTGCCGCCGCTCTGCGTTCCGACCCTGACGTTATTATGGTGGGCGAGGTGCGAACATTGGCTGCGGCACAACTGGCTTTTAAAGGCGCATTGTCCGGACACGGAATGTGGACGACCCTGCACGCCAACTCGGCGCCGGCGATTATCACGCGTCTGATGGATATGGGCGTAGAACCGTTTAAGCTGACCGATCCTGAAATTATGAAGGGACTGATTTCGCAACGTTTGTTTCGCAAACTTTGTCCGCACTGCCGTGTTTCTGTAAAAGAAAAGCTTGACCAACCTTCGGTAAAGCGGTTAAAAACCGCTTTGGGCGATTTCGGAATTGAAAATACATACATTCGAGGGCCGGGTTGCAAATATTGCGGCAATCAAGGGGTTAAAGGCCGGATGAGCGTGCCGGAGATTATTCTGCCGGACGCGACTTTTCTGGAGCTGATGACAACCGGCGAAACCAGAAAGGCCATTGACTACTGGACAGGAGATTTAGGCGGCAGAACACTGCGTGACGCCGCGATTGAGCGTATGCTCAAAGGATATTTGGATTTGGAAGAAATCGAGCGTTGGTGCGGTTTGCTTGACCAACGTCCGTCATATTAAAAAACGGAGTTTGAAATTATGGCAAGAGATGACAGAAGATCTGCTTCATTACAAAAGGCGATGAAGCGCCTGAATGCCGTTGAGGTGCAATATGCCAGGCTGGTCGTTAACATGTCCAACAACGCACGGCTGAAACTTTATCGCAAAATCGCCTCGCTGATGCGCAACCGCTTTTCTCTGATGGATGCGCTTGACCGTTTGCATGACGGCATTTCCAATGGCGGAAAAAACGCCGGTGAGCCTTTTGCCATTGCCATTGTCGAATGGTCAAAAAAGCTGCAAAACGGTATTCCGTTTTCCGATGCGCTGAAAGGCTGGGCGCCCGACCGCGAAAGGCTGATGCTTTCGGTCGGTGACGTTTCTGACTTGGAAATGGCGTTATTAAACCTTATCCGCGTGACTGAAGGGTCTGCAAAGATGGTGCGTCCGATTATCGGCGCGGTTACTTATCCGAGCTTTTTGTTTATGATGGCGGTTCTGATTATCTATGCCATCGGCGCCTATATGGTGCCGCCGATGATTGACGCCGCGCCGGACGTGGTCTGGACAGGTTTGGCCAGGGATTTGGTTGACGTTTCATATTGGATTAAAGACTACTGGATTGTCGCGTTTTCGGCGCTGCCGATTATTATGATTGTGATTTACGGAACCATCGGAATTTGGACCGGTCCGATACGGGCGATTTTTGACAAATTGCCGCCGTGGTCCCTGTATAAAGTTTTTACCGGCATCAGCTGGCTTTTGGCGCTTTCAGCTCTGGTAAAAGGCGGAACGCCGGTTTCTAATGCCCTCAGGGCTTTGCGAAGGGATTCCAGCCGTTATCTGAAAGAACGCATTGACAAGACGCTGGTTTACATTAACGCCGGTGAAAACCTCGGACAAGCTTTGGCCAAAACAAATCTGGACTTTCCGGATGTTGAGATTATCGGCGACCTCAAGATTTATTCCGAGTTGGACAACTTTGAAGAGGCTTTGGAAAAACTGGCTAACGACTGGCTGGATGAAAGTGTGTACTTGATTGAACAAAAAGCCTCAATCTTAAACATGGTGGCGCTGTTGTCTATCGGCGGCGTTATCGCCTGGGCAGTTATGGGTACCTTTGAAATGCAAGACCAGATTACCAGCAACATGGGTCGCGGCTAACCCGCCGCCGAATGTCGGCCTGCACGGCAGGCGCGCGGCGCACCCAGCGGGTGAGGCGTCAGTTTGTCAGTGCCTTAGAACCGCGGCCTAACGTTGGCAGCGATCAGCTTATGCGGTGCCATGAGACCCGCGATACTATGGCGGGGATGTGATTAAGAAAGTGCTTTGAAGAAGAAGCACTGTCATTTTGAGTGCAACGAAGAATCCAGTTGATTAATAAGGCTAATTTGTTTGACTGGATCCTTCGCTTCGCTCAGGATGACGGAGAAAAAGAAAAGAGGATGACGAAAAAAGAGACTCCGGACAACAGAGAAAGAGATATAGGCTGACAGATAAAAAATGAAAAACAACTTAAAAACATAACAAAAAAGAGAGGAAAAATGGTAAGTTTATCAGAAAAATTCAAAAAAATCTCACTGCAAAGGTGGATTTTATCAATTCTGATTATCATCGGCCTTATCGGTTTGATTATGATGACCTTTAAAACCAATCCGAAAATTGTTAAAGCTGCACAACAAGTTCCGCAACTGGCCGCGTCCATCCGTCAAAAATTTCAGGTTCGGAGCGATTACCGCGGCCTGAACACGGCAGAAGTTCTTAAGTTGAAAGCTGCGCCGACAGACATGATTGCCGGAAACGGTTTGATGAATGCCCTTGACCTGCCGGTTTTGGTCGGCAACGGTGCAGACGCTACGGCGCTGATGCCGGGGGCAAGGCGTTTTAATATTGTATATAAAGGGCTGGACAAAAGCGAATGCACCGGTATTGTCTCTTATAACAGCAGTGAAAAAGATCAGCTTGGCCTGAATGACATTGTTATCTTATCCGAAAAAGCAGAAAAGACTTACAGCTGGGGCGGAGAAAATCCCTTGCCGGTCAGTCTTTCCGAGGCTAAAAGCAGCTGTGGCAAAGACAATATCTTAATCTTTGGTTATGAATAAAACGGGGATATTTAAGTTTTTTTAACAAATAAGTTATATAACCGATATATGACGAAAGTAATAATGCCTTGGCAAAGTTATATATTTTTTATGACTAAAGTTAAAATTGAATAAAAGTGATAATTTTGCTAAGATGAAATCATAAACAGAACGTATTTCGAGGAGATGTGTCATGAGAAAGTTTATGAATAGTGAGCAGAGCGGCCGTTCAATGGTCGAGATGCTCGGTGTGCTGGCGATTATCGGCGTACTGTCCGTAGGCGGTATTTCCGGTTATTCAAAAGCAATGGCGAAATTTAAAATGTCCAAGGCAATGGATCAGATGTCCATGCTGGTGGCCAATATCCGTACGACCTATGCTTCTATGGCGACTTATAGTGGTTTGAATACTAAAGCGGCTCGTGATTATGGTTTGGCCTCCAGAGATATGTACAGTACTGTTGCTGACCATTTAGTTAATGCTTTTGGTGGTGACGTTTTTGTTTCTGCTATTCCAAATCCGAACTCCGATGTTGCAGCTACAGGATTTGCGATTGTTTATAACGGCTTGGATAAGGAAGCCTGCATGGGTCTGGCGACTGCCGACTGGGGTTCTGCCGGTTTGATCGGAATTAGCATTTCTAACGCCAAGGTTGCAGAAGAACCAGATGCTGTGGCAGCAGGTTATATAACAACGGCTAACATGCCGGTTAGTTTGGCAACTGCTGCAGCTGATGGGGCATGTAGTGCAGATACGGCAGTAAATTCTATCAGTTGGTATTATTACTAAGATATAATGGCACATCAGGCAAAAGCGCTTTGGCAGAAAACCAAAGCGCTTTTGTTGTTTTATGTTTCCGAGACTTTTTGTTCTATAGTCATCCCCTGGAATGACTATATAGACAGCCTGAAAATAACTATAAAGCAGAGAAGATAACAAAGAGAAAAAAGAGGAAAGTAAAAACGTTTAATTATATAAAATGCAATTTTATTATTTTTGTAAAATATATTTTACACTTTTAAATATGACAAAGTTGCTAATGTTCTTAACTTGAAAGTTACCATTACATTATATAGTTGGAAGAAACAGACAGCATTGCCAACAACAAAACGGAGAAGAAGATGAGAAAGAAAGGTTATTTTGCTGACAAAAAGCACAGGCTGATTGCCGAACTGGTCGGGATTCCGGTTTTGGCGCTGGTAATTTATCTTATGATTTCTTCTTCGTTCAACAGTTCTGCCGAAAAGTTCAAGTTGTCAAAAGCCATTGAGAACTTGCAAACATTGAGCAACAATATTCACACGGCTTATGCCGCCACACCGGACTATTCCGGCATGGATATTGATTCTTTACGGGCGACAGCCCTAATTCCGGCCGATATGCTCGACAAAGACGGCAACGTGACAAATTCTTACGGCGGTTCGGTCTTTATTGCGCCTACAAAATACCTGAATGTGGATAACGGCGCTTTTGCAATTATTTATAACGGACTGAGCAAGAAAGGCTGCGTTTCTTTGTTGTCTACGCCGTTTCAACTGGCAGGTATTGCCGGTGTGGACATCAAGCCGATTGAAACAGACATTCCGCAGACGGCAGAAACTAAATTTGACAAGTCCGCCCTGCCGATGTCAGAGGAACTGGCAAACACGCTCTGCGAGGCAGAAAACGACCCTACCAACGCCATCATCTGGATGTTTTATTAGTTTAATATTCCTGAAACAGGCTCATGCCGCGGGCAAGGCGGGTCATTTGGGTTTCAATTGACGTACCAAGGTTTAACTTGCCGCTTTTGATAATGCCGCGCACCTGATCGCCGTGGGAAGAGTTCGGGTTGGCAAAGAGGTAGGTCGCTACCGGTTTTTTTACGCTCGTGCCCATTAATCCCTGATGCAATACGCCGATAATACCACGGGAGAACAAGTCATAGGCCAACTCTTCGCTCATTGACGTAGAGGCGGCGTATTTAACAACAGAATAAATCGCATCGGTAATGTTATTGGCGTGAATGGTCGAAAGCACCAAGTGGCCGGAAGTGGCAGCGCGCAAGACCTCGCTGGCGGTATCGGGTGTTCTGATCTCTCCTACCAGAATATAGTTTGGTTTTGAGCGCAATGCCGATTTTAACGAAGCCCCCCAGTCATCATTCTGAGGCTGCGTCTGTTTGCACAAGCCCAAGCCGCCTTTGGTGGATTTGTAAATCCCGTCCAGAGGCATTTCGGTCGGGTCTTCAATGGTATAAGCAAAGCCGCCTTCAATTGCCAAAAACTCTTTCAACAGCGAAGAAATGGCCGTGGTTTTGCCGGCGCCGGTCGGACCTGACCACAGAATAAGACCGGAAGCGTTTGACAATGACAGCAGGAACTTGGTTAATTCATGCGGAAAACCCAGACTGCCGAAAGGCGGGACTTTCTCCGGCATTTTACGGGCACAATATTGTGTACCGTACAGGCTTTCGGTTCGCTCAACACGGTAAAAAATGTTTTCATAAAGCAAGGAATAAGACGGGTTATGGCCGTCCCATTTTTCTTCCAGCCGTTTATAAAAAATGTCAAAATCTTCGGCATCCAAAATTGTCAGGCCGTTTTTGGTCTGTCCGTCCGGAATGAACGCAATCCGATCCGGCGTGATGTAAATGTCCGAAAATTTGACGTCATTGATTTTTACCATATCTGCCTGCCTTTTATATTGTGTTTTTCCCTTTATTATACGCGGCAGAGCGTAAATTTATGGTTAACCGCGGCGGTCAAAATCAATCCGCGGATCAACCAGCGAATAGGTAATATCCGAAATCAGCTTCAGCACCAGCCCCAGCAAGGCAAAAATGTATAATGTGCCGAAGATTACCGGATAATCGCGGCTCATAATCGCCTCATAGCCCAGCAGCCCCAGACCGTTGAGCGAGAAGACAACCTCTATCAAAAGTGCGCCGCTGAACAGCATTTTTATCAGCATGGCCGGAAATCCGGCAATCACAATCAGCATGGCGTTTCTGAACACATGACGGTACAAGACCTGACGTTCGCTCAGGCCTTTGGCACGCGCCGTCAGGACATAGGGTTTGTTAATCTCATCAAGAAAAGAGTTTTTGGTCAGCATGGTCAGGCTGGCAAAACCGCCGATTACCATAGCCAGTACCGGCAGCGTGATATGCCAGAAATAGTCTGCAATTTTTGCAAAAAAGCCCAGTTGCTCCCAGTTATCCGAAGTTATGCCCCGCAACGGGAACCATTGAAAATATGTGCCGCCGGCAAAAAAGACAATCAGAAAGACGGCAAACAAAAATACAGGAACCGCCGAACCGACGACAACGGCAAAAGACGTCCAGATGTCAAAAGGCGAGCCGTCGCGGACTGCTTTTTTGATGCCGAGCGGAATGGCTATCAGATAAATTATCAATGTTGACCACAAGCCCAGAGAAACAGATACCGGCATCCGTTCGCCAATCAGTTTTATGACGCTCTTGTCCTGATAAAAGCTTTTGCCGAAATCAAACAGCAGATAGTCTTTGATCATTTTCAAAAAGCGGACATGCGCCGGCTTGTCAAAACCAAATTGTTTTTCCAGTTCCTTAACCAGCTCTTCCGGCACGCCCTGTGCACCCTGATACCGGCTTCCGGCATTGGACATGTTCATTTGTGCGGTTGAAGAAAACTGCGATTTGCCGTCAACGTTAAATCCGCGGTATTTGGCCAGCGTATGTTCTACCGGCCCGCCGGGGGCAAATTGGACAATAATAAAATTGAGCGCCAGAATTCCCAGCAAAGTCAGCGGAATAAGCAGCAGGCGTTTGATGATATAGTTTCTCATTTTTTATCCTCCGCGGCTTTGTCCCACCAGGTCAGAAACTGCAGGCCAATCGGTTCTTTGGCTGATTTGTGCGCAAATTTGTTCCAATAGGCAATGCGCTGATACGGCGAGTACCAATGGGGTATCAGGTAATATTCGTGCCGCAGCACCCGATCCAACCCATTTACGGCGGCTATATAGTCGTCTTTATGCTGGGCTTTGACCACTTCTTCAATCAGGGCGTCTACCGCCGGATTTTGAACGCCGATAATATTAAAACTGCCGTTTATAGCGGCCGATCCGGAGCCCCAGATTTCTTTCAGTTCATTGCCGGGGGAAGAACTGCCGGGGTAAGAAATAATTGCCACATCATAGTCAAACTTATCCAACCGGTTTTTGAAAATGTTGGTTTCTATATTGCGGAAAACAGCCTTAATGCCGATTTTTTGCAGATTGTGCAAAAACGGCAGCATAACACGGGTAAAGGCCGAGCCGTTGGCCGTATTGCTTAAAATTTCAAACTCCAGCGGACGGCCGGTTTGAAGATTTGTCATTTTGCCGTCTACAAAGTCATAGCCGGCCTCTTTAAGCAGGGCCACAGCCGCACGCAAATTCCGCCTTGTTTGCAGATAGCCGCCGTGCACCGGATTTTCAGGCATCGTACCGAAGACTTCCGCCGGCAGAAGCTTTTTGTATTTTTGCAAAAGCCCTAGTTCCTTGCCTTGCGGCTTGCCTGATGCTTCCAACCCGCTGTTGGGAAAAAAGCCTTCAATCCGGCGGTACTGGTTATAAAAAAGTTTTTCGTTCGCCCAATCGAAATCAAAAGCCAGCGCAACAGCCTGCCGGACTTTTTTGTCCTGAAAAAGCGGACGGCGAAGATTGAAGGCAAAGCTCTGAAGATTGGCCGCCTTATTGTGCGCCATATCTTCTTTTATGATCTTTCCGGATTTTATCAGATCATTGTCATAACCGGTTACCCAGATTTTGGCAATGTATTCTTCCCGCAGATCAATATTGCCGGCAAACAAGGCCTGCAGCGTGACAGTGGTATCCTGATAATAGTCATAGCGGATTTCGTCAAAGTTAAAAAATCCGGCGCGGCTCGGAATATTTTGCGCCCAATAGTCCTTGTTCCTTTTCAAAACCGTATATTTACCGAAAGAAAAGCTGTCTACCCGATACGGACCGCTGCCAAGCGGCGGTGTGGTAACCGGTGTGGCAAAGTCTTTGCCCTGCCAGTCTTTTTGAGAAAAAACCGCAATCTGGGTCAAAATCAGCGGCAACTCTTTGTTTTGCGAGCCGGAGCGGAAATGAAAACGAACATGGCGGTCACTGACCTTTTCCACACGCGCAACGTCTCCGTAATAAACCTTATATATCGGCGAACCTTTTTCAATCAGAGCATTAAAACTGAAAATCACGTCGTCGGCAAGAATCGGGCTGCCGTCCTGAAACTTTGCCCGCTTATCCAGAATAAAGCCGATAAAACTGTTATCATCGGGAACTTCAAACTTTTCGGCAATCAGAGGATAGGCCGTCGAGATATCATCCGCCGGCGAAAATCCCAGCGTATCCAAAGTTAAAGCCGCCGTTTCCGGTGATGCGATGCCTTTAAAGATATAGGGATTGAAGTTGTCAAAACTGCCATAAGCAGGAAGCACAATCCGGCCGCCTTTCGGCGCCTTGGGATCGGCATAATCAAAACTTGCAAAACCAGGCGCATACTTTGGTTCGCCATACAGTGAAAAATACGGCAGAATTTTGGTTTCCGCAGCGGCAGACGGGACAAAAGCAACCAGACACAAGAACAGAAAAAATTTATTTATAATTTTCTTCATCCACCCAGCCCCGGAAAGGTGAACTGAAAGCATCTTCTCCGGCGGCAGGCGCTTTTAACGAAGGCTCCGTCCGTTGCGGTTCTTCTGCACGGGCAGCAGAAGAACTCATCTGCTCCCACTCGCGGCGAAGGCTTTCCAGCGTACGCTGCGTGTTGCTCAGGATCGGGATAACATCATCTTCCACCACAACTTTTTCTTCCGTCTGTTCCTGAGCAAAAACGGTTGGAGATTCAGGCTGCGGCGCCGCGATTTCAAACGACGGTTCCGCAGACGGCATCACTGGCGCATCTTCGCCGAAGCTGCGCTCTAAAGCCATAGAGAAAGGATCCCGACCATTTTCTTCCGGACGGCGATAATCAATATATTCTTCATCCTCACGGTTTTTCCTTTTGCCAAAAAGCGCAAATTTCTTCCCTAACGAAAATTTTCCGGACAGGCTTGGGCGATGCGGTTCCTCTTTTTCTTCATTCTCCGGTTCCATGGGACGGGGCCTTGCCGGTGCGGACGGCATTGCAGTTTCGCGGCATTCAGTTTTGGCGTCATCAGATACGGCGGCGCGGAAAACTTCGGTTACGGGAGCCTGCACCGGAGGCATTTGCTCAAAACGGCTCTCACTCAGCACGGCATAAGTCTGTGAGGCTTCCCGCTTACGTTTAAGTTCATCGGAAACAGGTGCAAAAATCGAAAAGACTTTTCCCAAAACACCGGTTTCGATAATATTCAAAAAGATTTTCTCGTTATCATGTTTTTCAAACAACTCAACAATATTTTGATAGCGGGCGCAGAATTCCATTATGGTTCCGGCAAGCACCATGTCGTGCCCGGCCTTTTCAAACATACGCATCTGAAAAGTCGGCTGACTTTGGTTAACCTCAATAATTACTTTGCCGAAAGACCATTTGCCGCCGTTTCTGACCTTGCTCCACAGGCGGTCGATTTGCTCCGGCGAGGCCAGAGAACTGCGTTGGATTATTTCCGAAATCAGTTCATTCATATCTGAAACAAACAAATCAAACTGCTGGACAATAAAACCATCACGAATTTGCTGTTCGCTTTCCAGCATGATACGGGCAATCAAGTCCGAGTAGTCCTGATTTTTTTTCATCTGTATGAACAGCTTGTTCAAACTGCGGTTAAAGCGGTAGTCATGCAAAAACTGGTTGATGACGGCAAAGATAATCCACACGGCAAAGACAGGAAGCAGAATATATGCGGCATAAACCGACACATCGGCTATTCCGGCGGACCGGAGACCACCGGCTCCGACCGTTTCCAAAACATGCATAACGGCGTAAATGATCCAGAGCAGAGAAGAAAATATTAAGATGAAAAATGACAATGCCAACAAGCCTAATCTCCCTGTGTTACAATAAACTGGATTTATACTATTACAAATTGGCTAGATTTCAACGAAAAAGTATGCAATATTTACACAATAAAGCAAAATAAGAGTCGAAATATAAAAAAAATTGTGTTATCAAATCATCAGTTTGAAATAATCAAAGAGAATAGAATGAATACTGAAAATACTCTGGTTTTAGATTTTGAAAAAAACATTGTCGAGATTGAAGACAAAATGGAAGCACTCCGTCATCTGGCCGAAGGCGAAGACGTGGATATTGCTCCCGAAATTTCCCGATTGCAACAGAAATTGGAGAAACAGATGAAAGCTTCCTACGCTAATCTGACCCCGTGGCAGAAACTTCAGGTTTCAAGACATCCGCAAAGACCGCACTGCCTTGACTATATTCATGCCCTGATTGAAGATTTTACACCGCTTTGCGGTGACCGCGTATTTGCCGACGATGAGGCCATGGTCGGAGGAATCGGACGTTTTAAAGGGATTTCCGTTGTTGTACTCGGCCAGGAAAAAGGGCATGATCTGGAAAGCAGAGTCAAATATAACTTTGGCATGGCCAAACCGGAAGGATACAGAAAAGCTCAGCGTCTGATGGATTTGGCAAACAAATTTAATATGCCGGTTTTGGCTTTTGTCGATACTGACGGCGCTTTTCCGGGCGTGGAAGCCGAAGCACGCGGCCAAGCACAGGCGATTGCGGCTTCAATTGAAAAATGTCTGCAAATTAAAGTTCCGCTGGTTTCCATTGTTATCGGCATGGGCGGTTCCGGCGGCGCGATTGCGATTGCGGCGGCCAACCGTGTTCTGATGCTTGAACATTCCATTTATTCCGTTATTTCTCCGGAAGGCTGCGCTTCTATTTTGTGGCGATCCGCCGATAAGGTTAAAGAAGCGACCGAAGCCCTCAAACTTACCGCGCAGGATTTGAAAAAGCTTGGCGTTATTGACGAGATTATTCCGGAGCCGACCGGCGGCGCCCACCGTGATCCGCAGCTGACAATTGAGCGGGTCGGAGACGCGTTGTTGAAACATCTTAAGGAATTGATGCCGCTGAGCGGAGAAGACCTTAAGCGCCTGCGTACAGAGAAATTCTTGAAAATGGGCCGCAATACCGATTATAAAAAATAGGAAAAAGCAATATGGTTATAGATTTGCAGCTTATTCTGACCGCTGCAGCGGGAATTTTGATTATCATTAATTTGCTGATATTGTTTTTGCGCAAAGATGATAAAAAGCTACAAACTATAGCCGATGTTTTTTACCGCGGTCAGGCTGAACTGGCCGGAAGACTTTCCCAGATGGCAGAAACGAATCAACAGCAACAGCATAAAATTTCCGAAGCCATTGCCGAACAGCGTTTGTCTGTTTTGAAAATGATGGACGAGAAGCTTTTGCAAGTGACCAAAAATGTAGGGGAAGGTTTGCAAAAGACAACTATTCAGACCACTCAAACTCTTACGGACTTACGTGAAAGGCTGGCAAAGATTGATACGGCGCAGCAAAAGATTTCCGCACTTTCGGAGCAGGTTGTGTCTTTGCAGGAAGTCCTTTCCAACAAACAGGCCCGCGGCGCATTCGGCGAAATTCAGCTTAATGATTTGGTCACATCTATTTTACCGCCGTCAGCTTACGCTTTTCAAGTTGTTTTAAGCAATCAGAAAAGAGCGGACTGTGTTTTAAATTTGCCGAATCCACCGGGAACGATTGTGATAGATTCAAAATTTCCGCTGGAAAGTTATCATGCTTTACGGACAGCAGCCAATGATCGGGAAAAGCTGGAAGCTGACCGTTTTTTCAAAGCCTCGGTTCTGAAACATATTAAGGATATTTCCGAAAAATATATTTTGCCCGGAGAAACCGCCGAATCTGCCCTGATGTTCTTACCAAGCGAGGCGATTTATGCCGAACTGCATGCCAATTTTCCGGAAGTGGTTGAAACATCTTATCGAGCAAAAGTGTGGATTGTTTCACCAACAACCCTGATGGCAACCCTTAACACGGTTCGGGCAATTTTGAAAGACGCAAAAATGCGGGAAATGGCAGGCGTTATTCAAAAAGAAGTCGGAACGCTGACTGAGGATATCGGACGGCTGGACGGAAGAATCGAAAGCTTGAGCCGGCATTTTAAACAAGCCAACGAAGATATTGACGGGATTAAAGTTTCATCCGGCAAGATTGCAAAAAGGATTCAGCGGATTGAGGACATTCAACTCGGCGAAGACAGAAAAGAGCTTGCAGACAATGATGCGCCGGCGGTTATTTCTCACATTGCCTGACCTGCACAGCCGGTGCGCACCCAGCGGATGCCGTTCCCTCCCTCTGATGCACTCTTTATTTTCTTTTTCATTTTCTCATCAGGGGTTTGTTTAGTTCTCTCCTTCCCGTCTCTTATCTCCCCTTTTGTTCTTCGATCTTTCTCCGCCCCTGTTTATTTTCCGCTCTCTTTCTTTTCCACTCACGCTCTCCCTCCGCGGCTCGCTCTCTTTTATCATCGTTTCCCTTTTTTTATTTTCTGGTTTTGTTTTCTTCATAGAGTTGTTTATTTTTTATTGTTACTTTTTGACTGCCAAAAAGGCCGGAGGCCGGCAGCCACAAAAGCAAAAATACTAGCCCTAAACTCGTTTTCTAAGTCTTCGTGAAAAAGTTCAGGCCGTCTAAGCACAAGGCTAAGACGGCAAGAAGACACAAAATGTTTTTAATTTCCTCTTTTTCACAAAGACTAAGAAGTACTCGTTAAAGGGCATATCAACTTAGGCATCCAGGCTCGCTGCGGTTGCTTACGCTTTCCTCGCTTGCCAAGATGTTCCAAAGAGCTTGCAGACAAAAACAACCGGAGCTGCGGTTGTTTTTACTTAGCGCTCCCCATCCCTCTCATGAGTGAGAGGGGGTGACTGTGCTTCACTTTTAACTATTCGCAAAGGGCACCTGAACCGTACCGGACGGGGGAATGGTGCTTTGAAGCATTTGTTATTCTGCGTTACCCTGAGGGTGTGACCCGAGAATCCATAAAGAAACAGGCTCTGTTCCGATTGTGAGATGGATCACCGGGTCAAGCTCGGGGATGACCGGTACGACCGGTGGCGCACGTTTTGTACGGTGCTTCAGAGACCGCGGCCAAACGGCGGCGATCAGTTTATGCGGTGCTCGAAGACCCGCGGTGCTGCAGCGGGAATGTGATGAATGGCAGAGAAACAAAAAGGAGATAACGAGGAAGGAGACTCGGAACAGCTGAGAAAGAGGCATTGGCGGAAAGGCAGGATAACGGAGGATTGGACGTTATTTTTGAGGATTGCTCAGGTACTGAATATTAAAAGTGATTGTTTCCGGCTGTTTTTCCGTTGCAGAAGCTCCGGAGATTTCTGAAATTCCGATATTATTATAGGCGATGACATTAATCACCGGCACATTAAATAATTTTAAGAACCCATGCAGGTCACTTAAAATAATCCGGTTTTTTATTTCTAATGAGGTTTGATGCAGAAAGTCTTTAAAGTACGGCGACCAAGCCGGCGTACCGAAATCACCATATATGACCAGAGGTTCATCACGAAGCGATACAAACTCGGCCAAATTATCAAACACGCCTTTTTGCTCGGAAATTTTTATGCCGGAAAAATCAACTCTGACCAGCGTTAATCTGGAATTTTCCGAACGATATGCCGTATAGCGGGCTGAATAGCGAGGGCTGAGCTTCACTTTGCCATAGCTTTCAACCGTCATTTCGGGGATTTCCGTTAATACGCCGGCATCTGACTGTTTTTGAGGTTCAGAGTATTTCAAAAGAAAAGCTTTATCCGCGGCATCAACTTTGGTATTAATGAAAATATTGGAAGCGGAAGATATATAAGCATAACCAAACAACAGCAAAACCAGTGACAGAATCGCATACAGGATTTTGCGGCAATAAAGCGCAAAAATAAGGATAAAAAGATTAAAAAGATAAAGCTGAAAGAAATAATTTTTAATAAAAAAAGATAAATTTCCGATACCGTCAAAAGAGTTTACCACTGCAATAATTCCCAAGATTATCAAGGAAACAGCAATAAACATATTTTCACGGCGCTGCTTTTTCTTTTGACTAAAATATCCCATTTTAACTTATTTTGTTGTTTTTTTGTCGTTATTAATATAATGTGTTATGTGTCAGATAGTAATAGCTAAAATTTATTTTGTAAATGGTGTAAAATAAAAAATGCTAAAACAGATAATAAATACATTTTCTTTAGACAATGTAACGCATTTTATCTCTCTCAAATTAAACAGCTTTGAAGATTTGCTGAACCAATATTTTTCCCATAGCGCAAACATAAAATTATTATCTGTCGTCATGATGGCCATTGGCGGAATCTTATTTCTGTTCTGGCTGGCAATTGTTATTGCAAAATACCTCGGGCTGGCTGCCAACGAGGCTGCCGCCCAGTCTCAGCAAAAGAGAAGACAAGAAAAAAACACGGCGGCAAAGCAGGCAGCCGAAGACGAAAGTATTGAGAACGAACGCCTGTTTGAAGAAGAGACGGAACGGGAAGAGGACGAACGCAGCCGTAAAGCCGCGGAAGAATTAATCCGTGCCGAACTTGAAAAAAAGATGGCGGATGAAAAGCAACAGCAGGCTGTGGAAAAGCAGCGCAAAGAAATTAAGGCTGCCGCGGAAAAAAAGAACAATGTTTTGGATCTGGACTGGAAAAAAGGCAAACTGGCCAATTTGGAAAGTATGGCGGAAAAAGCAGATATAAGCGCAAACCTTAAATATCAACAGAGCAAAAAACAGCTTTCCGAACTTCTCGGGCTGATTGTCGATATGCTCGGGCGTAATGTTGACGGTCTGAAAATTGCCCAGACAATTATGTACCGCAACATGAACCAAAATTCCGAAGATGACATTTTGCAAACGGTTGACGCGGTAAAAGACTTTATTGCCCTTTGTATTAATAAAAAATTTGACAAGCTGATTTCCAAAAACAAACTCCCCAAAATTGAAGAAGCCCTGTATCATCTGGCCAACGGCGACACGTCTTACGCTCTGGCGCTGATAGAAACACTGATGGACAACAATATTGAAGCGGCAGCCGCTCTGCCGAACGGTGAAAAAAGAAACGAGATTTTTGCCGTTACTTCGAATTATGCCACGATTTTCGGCACACTTGCTGCGGTTTCCGATGTTCATCTGGCAACCGGCGCATTTGAGCTGGCTATTGAACTGGCGCCGCAAAACATCAACGCCTGGAGCAGAGCCGGAGACATGTATCAACTGAGCGATGCCGAATCGAAAGCAATCTGGGCTTATACAAATGTGCTCAACCTGAGCGACAATGACCTTAACGAACGTCAGACCGCCAATGCCAACAAAATGTTATCGCAATACTATTACAAGCAGGGCAACAGCCTGCAGGCCGCCAAACTTTATAACAGCAGCCGCGGATACTATGATTCCATCGGCATTAACCGTAATCTTGACCGGCAGGAAATTGAGATTGTCCGGTTGATTGAAGATAAGCAGAAAGAAAAGCTGCAAGATACAATTATTGCCGTTTTGAACAACAAAAAACTGGCACAGTACAGCTTTGCCTGATTTTTATTTTACGCAAACATCCGGTGCGCGCAGATAAACCGGTTTTGGAAAATCAATCTTTTTATTATCAAACTGTTGCCGGGCGCAAGCGGCCACATTATATACGTCTATTCCTCCAGACATTTTAACATAATGCAAACTCAGTCCGCTCGGCTGCATTAAAAACCGTTCCGTACCGTCACCGATGACCGTTGTTTTTCTGCCGCCCTTCAGCTGAGCCAGAATGTCTTCCCGCGTACCGGCTGCCGGCGGGGTCAGGCGTTTGAGGCCGCCGTCAAAAATCTGATAATAAAAATCTTCACGCTTGGTTTCAATAACGACAAGATTTTTTTCGGCAATTTCATCACAGGAAAGTTCCGGCAAATAAGCATCAAAAGCCGAAACGCCGGCAACCGGCAATTCAGGACAAGCCAATCCGAACGCACGAGCGGCGGAAATACTTGCCCTGACGCCGGTAAAAGAACCGGGGCCGGTACAAACCGCCAACAATCCCAAATCGGAAAAAGAAAGTTTTTGTTCTTCCAAAATATTTTTAATTTGCGGAATCAGTACTTCGGCCTGTCCGAACTCCATTGCCTGCGACCAGCGCGAAAGCGTTTGTCCGTCCCGAAGCAGGATGACGGAACAAGCTGCCGCAGTTGTATCAAAAGCCAAAGTATACATTTTTTCCACTTCCTTAAAAATTACATTTCTCAAATGTTATTTTATATTATAGAATCGTAAAAGAAACAATGACTTTTGTGTGAAAAAATGAATAAAAATCTTTTAATTGACATGTTTTATGCGGCGCCGGAATTCTGGTATGTTCTGGGCGGGATTTTTCTGGCCATGTTTGTATCTCTTTGCGTTTTGGGTATTCGGGTACTGAAAGCACGGCAGCGCAACTATTTTTTAAATCGTGACCGCGAACGTTATGCAGAAACGCTTTATGCCTCAAAAGACGGTTATTTTGCCTTTGTTTATCCGGACGAAAAGATCAATGACCCGCGCAAGAACATTGTGGAACATTGCTCCCGCCGTCTGGCCGTGATTATGAATATGCCGCAGGGTACAAACGCCTCGTTTGAAGACATCTTAAAAAATTTTTATAAAGACGATGCCAAAAAGATTGTGAAATATGTTGAAATGCTCAAAGAAGACGGCGTTTCTTTTGAAGATGACTTTGAGCTCAAAAATTCTCCCAAGCGTCTGCGCCTTTCCGGTTCCAAAATCAACGGGCTGGACGGCAACACCTATTGCGACATGATCTGGTTTCGCGACATCAGTTTTGAAATTAACCGGATTGCCAAACTGGAGCAGGACAAAAACACCATTTTGCGCAAGCTCGGAAAATATGAAGACCTTATTAATAACATCCCGTATCCGGTCTGGCTCAGAAATGAATCTCTGGGGCTTGAAATCATTAATAAGAAATACATGAATTTTGTTGACGTCAACAATCAGGCCGAGGTTTTGGGCGAGGGAATAGAAATCAACAATGTGACGGGCGAAAGCATTTCCAAAGCTCTGGCTCAGGATGCCCGCAGCACAAATTCCCCGCAGAGTCATTTGGTAACTGTGATAAAAGACGGCGAGCGGCTCTGTATGGAGGCTTATGAAACGCCTTTTCATTTTGAACAGGACCTTAACCAGATTTGCACGGCCGGCGCCCTGATTGACCGGACCGAACTTGATACGCTGAAAAGGGATTTGAAAACGCACCAGAGCACACAGTTGGAAATTCTCGGCGCTCTGGACAAGGCTTTTGCAGTTTTTGACAACAAATTTGTTTTGTCGTCTTATAACAGCGCGTTCGGCGAACTCTGGAAGCTGACGCCGGAATGGCTTGAACAACAGCCGACTTATACCATGTTTCTGGATATGCTGCATGACAAAAAACTTTTGCCGGAAGTTACTGACCTCAGCGCCTTTAAGGACTCGGAACAAAAGGCCTTTTCTTCAATCATTGAACCGCTGAACGATTATCTGTTTTTGCCGGACGGCAGGACATTGCGGCGCGTGCGCTCTCCGAACCCGCTCGGAGGACTGGTTTTTGCTTATGAAGACGTCTCCGACAATCTGGCAACGACACGTGCCTACAACCTTTTGAAGCTGGTACAGAAAGAAAGTCTGAACAATTTATTTGACGCCGTTGTTATTTTTGCATCCGACGGCCGTTTAAATTTTTATAATGAAGCTTATATAAAATTATGGCAAGTCGAGGAATCTTTCCTGAAACACAAACCGGGGATTCCGGAGCTTATCGAGTCGCAACGCTCTTTCTTTAGTCAGGCAGAGGACTGGAAGCGGCTTAAAGAAGATATTTTAGAACATATCATTGATGTAACAACGCCCAAAATAGAACTTATCCGCGATGACGGCGAACATATTGCCGTATTATCCAAAACTCTTCCGGATGATTCTATTATGATTACATACCAAAAGTTATAATTTTTTGGAATATTTGTCGCAAAAGCACGGAATAAGTTGACAGAAAATATTTTTTATGTCAATTTACATAACTGTAGCGGGGAGCAATTTGTGAAAGCTACAAAAATTAAGGGGAAAACAGAATGAATGACAAATCATCCAATTCCAACTTAGAATGGAAAAAAACAGGATTTGACTTCAACGAAAAACTTACTCTTAAAACCAACGTTGCCAAAGCTGTTGCAGAAAACCGAAAAGACAAAAATTCCGGTTTGCGGCGTTTTACTCCCGGAAATATTTCTCTTCCGAACGGGATCAGCAAAATCAGAAAAAGAATCAAAAGCGTTTATGACGAAGACGATGAAGACGAGGACAGTTATTACAGTTCCGTCAATATTCAGATGTTTCATTCTTTTGAAAACAACAAAGAAAATTCTTCTTTGATGGGCGCTCTTGCCGATGAAGAAAAGCAGATTATCCGCCGGCAGGAAACGCAAAACATGATGAGTCTGAATCAGGAAACAGGAAAAATTAACGCCTTGTTGCAAGCGAATCAACTGATGAAGGAAAGCGGCATGAAGGGCCTTGATAAAAAGGTTATGGCCCAAAACTTTCAAGAGCTGACCGTCAATACGGATTTTACCAGCAAAGCGATTAACGAAGATTTGAGAAAAAAGCTCAAACTCAAAGGCAGGATGATTAAAGACGAGAAAGCTCTAAAACTGCTGAACGGCGCAAAACAGGTGAAGATGTTTGCCGGAGAGAAGTCTCTGGAGGGTATGAAAGTCGATGATGTTGCCAATATCGGCGAAAAAAAGCGTTCCGCTCAGGAAACTGCAAAACTTATTTTGAAAAAAACCGGTCGCGTTGACATTAAGGGAAAGACAATAAAGAATCCGCAAAAAACAATAGGCAAAGACAAAAAGAAAGAAGCCGAAATTACCAGACAGATGAAGCAAAACGTCCGCTGGTCCGACATTCAAAAGTAGTTTGGTCCAAAACGGAAAATTTTTCCGCTCGGGAAGAACTTACGCAAAATACTCCGTATTTTTCACACGGAAAAGATTTTTACCCCCAAAATCTATGACAATCTTTTCATAAAATGCTTGTAAGCCGCTGAAAGCTGTTTGAACTTTTCTTCAGCGTCCTTATCCTCCCGATTGATATCCGGATGATATTTTTTCACAAGCTTTTTATATTGCTTTTTCAAAGCTGCCAAACTAAGTTCCGGCGCCTTTAATTCCAATATTTTCAGATAGTTGCGTTCTTCTTCGCTCAGATAGATTTCTTCTTCGTTATAACCGGAAAAAGATTTTTCGCCAAACATTCCGTCCGGAAATTCCGCAAAATCGTAGCCAAAGTTATATTTGACGCGGGAGCCGAAATTTTTGAAGCTGAAACGGCGTTTGCGTTCGGCTTCTTCTTTTTGGGAGTCGGAATCGGCCTCCCCGTCATAATAGTTCCATTTGGCGTTGTATTCCTGCACATGTTCCAGACAAAACCAGTAATACTCTTTAAGGCTGCGATCTTTGGGCGCGCGGTATTCACCGCATTTATCACAGCCGGGATGATCGCAGCGTCGGGTTGTGCCTTCTTCATTTTGCGGCGCAAAGTATTTTCTGGTTCTTTTGGTCTTTTTTATCATGGTATTAAAAAACTATCAGATTGCATAAACGATGTTTATATACCATCAGCGCCAAGATAACAATGAAAATTTTGCTAAAAATAATTCAGCAGGACATAGAACAAAACAACCATCGGCCCCCAATAGATAACGGAGGATTTGCGGAACTGCGCACCTTTTTTCAGATCTTTCGTTTCCAGCAGATAAGCCAGTTCTTCCGGCGAAGGAAGGTCTACCGGCCGATACTGCCCCAAGTCCAAGCCGCCGGATTTGAGTTGTGCCAGCAGATTGTCATTATCAGAATGAACGAGGGACGAAAAATCAGTTAAATTCAGGTAATCGCTCCAAGCGGCAAAGACATTGATGTCGGGACAGAAATCCTGAAGAACCATGACGGCTCTCTGCAGTTTGTATTCTTCCGGACGGACCGGTTTCTGCTGCCGGCTGACAAAGTTCAGCAAATAGTTTTTGAGTTCCGGCGTTACGGGATAAACAGCGTCAAAATCCAAAAACGAAACGCGGGAATTGTCACCGGTGCACAGACTGCGCCAATAAGACACAAACAATGATTTTTCAAAAAACAGATATGCGAACAACCGCGACAGATTTTCCTGTTCCGCCGCGGAGAGAATCCGTTTTGAACGTGCCGGAACGTCAAAACAAAGATAAAGTTTGTCTTTTGTGGTTTTCAGCCAGTCCACCTCATAAGGGCAAAAACCAGAGAATCCGGCCGAAGCTTCGCAAAGGAGTTCCATTTCCGAGGCGCGAAAACGCATATCATAGATCGTATCCAGACGCCGTTCAAAAACTTTATACTGCGCCCGCAATTCGGGATAGTCGCGGCGGATGATCTCCCGAAACAGCGAGAGATAAAACTTTTTATCATCGGTATTGGCGGCCAGACGATACAGCAAATCTCCGGCAAAGCGTTTGTCCGATACCGGAAAAACATAAACCGGCGCGGCAAATATATCCTGCCGTGAAGCTGCTTCTTCATAAAGAGCAAAGAGCAACGGATTTTGACTGGAAATCAAAAAGTTATGCAAATGTTGAATATTGTCTCCGTTCAAACGGCGGCGAAAAAGGCGGGCAAGCGGCAGAGCATATTTAAAGGTTTGCAGCCCCGCAATCACAAACAGACAGTCAAACCGAGCCAAACGGATTGCTAACCGTTGCTTTTTTATGAATTGTAAAAATTTATTTATCATTTTATAATACTCGCAAATTTGGATTAATAAGAGGTTAAAATGCCAGAATTACCAGAAGTCGAAACGATTATGCAGGCTCTTGCCAAAGGTATCGGCAAGACTAATATAATCAGTGTTGACGTACGCAACAACCGGCTTCGGCAAAAAATTCCCGACGAGCTGGCTCCAAAAATCTGCGGCGCGGCAATCATTGATTATCAGAGGATTGCAAAATATATTGTGATTCATCTCAGCAACGGCCTCAGCCTGATCTGGCATATGGGAATGAGCGGGAAAGTCAAAATTTCCGACGAACGGCCGGCGCAATTTGACAAACATGACCATGTCATTATTGAAACGGCAAACGGCTGGATTGTTTATAATGACACGCGACGTTTCGGGGTTTTGACTTATTGCAAAACGGCAAAGCTCCGGCAGAATCCGCTTTTTAAGCATATAGGGATTGACCCTTTTGCCGAAGAGCTGGACGGAGAATATCTTTTTGCACGGCTGCAAAAGAAAAAAAGCCCGATTAAGACTGCTCTGCTTGATCAGGGCATTATTTGCGGAATCGGCAATATTTATGCCTCGGAGATTTTGTTTATGTCCGAAATTTCGCCATTGCGGCCGGCTGACAAAATCAGCCGCAAAGAAGCCGGCGTTTTAGTAGGAAATACGCGGAAGGTTTTGAAAAAAGCCATTGCCGCCGGCGGTTCAACCATTCATGATTATAAACGGCCGGACGGCAGTCTGGGATATTTTCAGAACATGCATTGCGTATACGGAAAAACCGGACAGCCTTGTCCGGGGTGCACCTGCAATCAGGTCAAGACCGGCGGGATAAAAAAAATCATTCAAACGGGAAGATCAACATTTTATTGTGAAAGCAAACAAAAATGACGATACGAAACAAGCTGAAATATTTTCTTGGCCTTTGCCTTTTATGTTACGGAATGCCGGCAGCAGCGGCAACTTTTATCGACGGGCTGGAAGACGTGCCGGTCATGGAAGGCCTGACGCAGGAAAAAAACGATGCCATTGCTTTCGGCAATGAAGAAAGCCGTCTGGTAGAAGCGGTTTTGACATCCGGCAAAACATCTTTCGGCAAAGTAAAAACTTTTTATCGCAGCACCCTGCCCCAGCTCGGCTGGAAATGCACCGGAGAATCGGCCGCAAAAATCAGTTTTTACCGAGAAGGGGAAGTTTTGGAGATTATCCGAGAATCCGCACGGCCGCTGCGTATCTTTATTACCGTCAAAAGCAAAAGTTAGGTGAAAAATGGAATATATTATTGCTGAAGAACAAAACAACGCCGGCATAATCACACTCAATCGTCCGGCGGCATTGAACGCGGTTTGTCTGGATATGTTGAAAGAAATTGCCGCACAGGTTGAGCTTTACGACCAGGATGAGGGAATCGGGGCTATCATCTTGCGAGGAAACGACAAGGCTTTTGCCGCCGGAATCGATCTGAACGAAATTAACGACCGGAAAAAAGAAAATATGCGTTTTCCGGATGAATATACGCAGGCCTTTGAAAGAATCAGAAAATGTAAAAAACCGATTATTGCAGCTATTGCCGGATATGCTCTGGGAATCGGCTGTGAACTTGCCATGGCCTGTGATATTTTGCTGGCAGCGGACAATGCCCGTTTCGGACAGCCGGAAATTACGCTCGGCTGTATTGCCGGATTTGGCGGAATACAAATGCTGACGCATGCCGTCGGCAAAGCCAAAGCCATGGAGATGGTTTTAACCGGACGCGCCATGACCGCCGAAGAGGCTGAACGGGCCGGTCTTGTCAGCCGGATTGTGCCTCTGCCCGATTTATTTGAGGAAGCCCGAATTACTGCCGAAAAGATTGCCTCAATGCCCGCCGAGGCCGTTATTCTGGCAAAAGACTCCGTAAATCATGCCCAAAATGCCGGACTTGATGACGGAATCGGTTATGACGCCAGAAACAGCCGCATTTGTCTTTCTTCGCAGGATTTTGCCGAATCTTTGCAGGCTTTTATTGAAAAAAGACCGCCAAACTTCCGGAATCGCTAAATTTTGCAAAATTATTATTGACTTATGCGGTGCTTAGAGTTTATAAGTGTTACAAAATTTGAAAAAATTTGTAGTTAACTTTATTTAAAACAGGAATAAGAAATATGGCCAATCATAAATCGGCAAAAACCAGAATTAACAGAAACAATAAAAGAAACGTTATTAACGGTGCCCGCAGAAGCCGCGTTCGTACTTTTGTGAAAAAAGTTGAAGCTGCTATTGCTGAAAATAATAAAGAAGTTGCCGTTGCAAACTTTAAAGTTGCAGAATCCGAACTGATGAAAGCTGTTCGTAAAAGTGTTTTGAAAATGAACACTGCTGCACGCACTGTTTCCCGTCTTTCCAAAAAAATTAAAGCTCTTTAATCCGGCTTAATTTTTGAAAGAATTTTAACAGACCGAATCCGCCTTAAGTTAACCGCTTGAGGAATTTTCGGTCTGTTTTTTTATGCAAGAAGCTAAGGAATCTGCGCGACTCTGCAGAATCTGCTTGTCAAGAAAATTAATTGCAATGTTCTTGTTTTGTTTTGTTGTAATTATTTTTTTTCGTGTTAGGCTTCGGTTAAATTTTGAAACAAAGATGTTTTGAAAAATTCAGAATCAGGAAAATATCTGAAAACAGCATTTTTGTTTTGAGATGGTAAAAAGGCTGTTTGAAATTTTAGAATCTGACAGACAACCGTGAACCAAAAGAGAAAACAATTTTTTGTTTTCAAACAGTAAAAAGATTGTTGAACTTTTGGAATCCGGCGAAGAGCACGGAGATAAAAAGGAGAACAGTTTTTTCAATAGGCGAAAAGATTGTTTGAATTTTTAGAATTCGGCAAAGAGTACGGAGATAAAAAGGAGAGCAGTTTTTTAAGAAAGTTGAAGTTTGCGATTTGAAAATTCGGGCAGGAATGATGTTTGAATTTGAAAAAGGCAAATAAAACTGAGTTTCAGAAAAATTTTGATATGGGGATGTCAAAATTTTACAAAGGCAAAAAGCATTGTCACCGGCCTTAACTTTTCTGAAACTGAGCTTATATCGGAAAGCCCCGTTTTTTGTTTTACGAAATACGGCGGTTCAATAGAATTATTTGATACTTTATAATGGGGAGAGACAATGGCTGAAGAAGCATTATTAGACACTGATAACTCGGTACAAGACCAATGGGGTCAGATTTGCAGCCAGCTTAAAGGCGAAGTCGGCGAAACGGCTTTTGAAAGCTGGCTGAAACCGTTAACTCCTGGCTCTTTTAACAACGGTGTTATGAATATTTGCGTGCCTACCAGATTTATGAGAAACTGGGTTATTACTCACTACAGCGAAAGAATCCATAAAATTTGGGAAAAGAAAAATCCGGCAATACGGGAAATCAACTTTGTGGTTCAAGCCATTCAGGAAAATGGTTCCGCTTCGGCCGCAACAGGGATGTATACCCCCTCCTGCCGTTCGCTTCTGAAAAAGATTTCTTCCAGCCCAGCACCACAAAACATTTATCAATCCGGCATTAATTCTTTAAATGCCAACAACAATGAATTTATTGCCGGCAATACGGACCAATCGATTTCCGTTCCGTTAAATCCGCAATTTACTTTTGACAATTTTGTTGTCGGCAAAACAAATGAATTTGCCTATGCCGCCGCCCGCAAAGTCGCCGAATCCAGAAACGTTTCTTTTAATCCGCTGTTTCTTTATTCCGGTGTCGGACTTGGAAAAACGCACTTGATGCACGCTATTGCATGGCACATCAAACAACAGGATCCGACCCGCAATATCGTTTATCTGTCCGCTGAAAAATTTATGTACAAATTTGTTCGGGCATTGCGCTACAAAGACACGACCGCTTTCAAAGAACAGTTCCGTTCCGTTGACGTTCTGATGGTTGACGATGTTCAGTTTATGGGCGGAAAAGACACGACTCAGGAAGAATTTTTCTATACATTTAACTCTCTGATTGAAGAAGGACGCCAGATTATTATTTCGGCGGACAAGTCTCCGGCCGACCTTGAAGGAATTGAAACGCGCCTGCGTTCCCGTCTTGGCTGTGGTCTGGTCGCCGATATTCATCCGACGGATTTTGACCTGAGAATCGGCATTTTGGAAAATAAAGCCCGTCAGCTCGGTGTTGAATTGCCTCAGAAAGTTTCAGAATTTCTGGCTCAGAAAATTACATCAAACATTCGGGAACTGGAAGGCGCTTTGCGGCGCGTGGTCGCTCATTCCCAGTTGCTCTCCGACAAAGAAATTACACTGGATATGACTCAGGATGTTTTGAAAGACATGTTGCGGTCTTATGACAAGCGTACGACTATTGACGAGATTCAGAAAAAAGTTGCCGAATACTTTAATATCTCGGTAAAAGAAATGCAGTCTTCCCGCAGAGCACGTACAGTTGCCCGTCCGCGCCAGATTGCCATGTATCTGGCCAAACAGCTGACTTCCCGTTCTCTGCCGGAAATCGGACGCAAATTTGACCGCGACCATACAACGGTTATGCATGCCGTCCGGAAAGTTGAGGAGTTGGTTTTGGAAGACTCTTCTTTGGCAGAAAATGTCGATACTTTAAGAAGAATTCTTGAAGCTTAAAAATAAATTTACGCCCAAACACCGTTCAAAAAAACAATTTTGGACGGTGTTTTTTTGAGCGGAAAAGACAATAAAGAATCCCGTATGAAAAGGGGAGAAAAGACAGAACAGAAAAGGCGGAGAAGACAAAGAAGAAGGAGATTCACCGAAAAAAAAAGAAAACGCACCATTTTCAATAAAAGTGATATGATGAAAAAATCCGTCAGCAAACCCCGAATCCGCAAAAAAAAATTGTTGACGACTCTGTGATAGGGCTTCTTATTTTGCAAGTTTGTGATAAACTTCAGGAAAAATTTTCTGATAGGAAGCCAAAATGAAATTTACTATTGAACGCGCAAGTTTATTAAAAACGCTCAGCCATATGCAGAGCATTGTTGAAAAAAGAAATACCATTCCGGTTCTTTCCAACGTAAGAATCGAAGCTTTGAGCAGTGAAATCAGCTTTAAAGCAACTGATATGGATACTGAAATTACCGAAATCGTTGAAGCGACCATCAACGAAGCCGGTGCAACGACTGCTCCCGCCCATATGCTGTATGACATTGTCCGCAAACTTTCCGACGGATCGGAAGTCGAGATTACTTTTCCTGATGAAAAAGGCCAGCTGACCATTGCTTCCGGCCGTTCAAAATTTGCTTTGTCTACAATCGGCGTTGAAGACTTTCCGGTTATTTCCGGCGATAAACTGCCGATTAATTTCGAAATGGACAAAGACGAGCTTAAAGACGTTATTGACAGAACGAAATTTGCCGTATCGACTGAAGAAACAAGATATTATCTGAACGGCGTTTACATGCATGCCAAGAAAGAAGGCGAAGCAAAGGTTTTGCGCGCCGTTGCAACCGACGGACACCGTTTGGCCTGTGTCGAATCGCCGTTGCCGGAGGGTGCCGAAGAATTGGCCGGCGTGATTATTCCGCGTAAGACCATCACTGAAATCAGAAAGCTTCTGGACGACAATAACGCAGAGAAAGTCAACGTTTCCATGTCTGACAACAAAGTCCGCTTCACGCTGGCCGACGTTACCCTGACATCCAAACTGATTGACGGGACTTATCCGGATTATGAACGCGTTATTCCGACAGACAATGACAAGAATTTGGAAATCGGCGTGAAAGAACTTTCCTCCGCCGTTGACCGTGTTTCCGTTGTTGCCGAAAGAACACGTGCAATTAAGATGTTAACCGGTTCCAACAAAGTTACTATCATTACATCAAGCCCTGACCTCGGCAGTGCTTCCGAAGATCTTGAAGCCAAATACGAAGGGGAATCACTTGAGATTGGATATAACTTCCGTTATCTGCTTGATATTTTGCAAGAGATTAAAGGCGATGCGGTTCGGATTTCCTTTACGGACGGCACTTCTCCTTCCGTTATTCATGACACATCGGATTCCAGCGCCATTTATGTTTTGATGCCGATGAGAGTATAAGTTGGCAGAATGAATGTTCCGGCTTTAAAAATCCAGAATCAGACAATTGAAAAGTCAGGTGTTACACGCCTGACTTTAACTGACTTCAGAAACTATCCGTTTTTGCGGATAGAAGCATCATTGACGCCCGTTATTGTCACCGGAGAAAACGGTACGGGCAAAACCAATATTCTGGAAGCAATTTCCTTCCTGACTCCGGGAAGAGGGTTGCGCGGTGCCAGACTGGCCGATATTAAAAGGATTACGCCGGCAGTGGTTACCAGTGAATATCAACCAACGGAAATTACCAATACGAGCTGGGCGGTTTCGGCAACCATTCAGAAAGGTTGTGACGAGATTGACATTGGAACGGCGGCAGAAAAATCTGCCCGAGAAACCGGCGATGACGACATTAAAAGTTTTGAGCGCAGAATCGTAAAAATAAACAATCAAAAAGTATCTTCCCAAGCCGAACTCGGCGAGCATTTTTCCGCCGTTTGGCTCACTCCGCAAATGGACAGGCTTTTTCGGGGAGGTTCGCAGCCACGGCGCAGTTTTCTTGACCGGCTGGTTTATGCTTTTGATTTGGAACATGCCAAACGCACGGCTTCTTTTGAGCATTTATACCGCGAGTGGTATCAGCTGCTTAAATCCGGACGGCACGACAATACATGGCTTTCTTCTCTGGAAGAACAAATGGCCGGCCTCGGGGTAGCAATTGCGGCAGCGCGGCGGGAACAGATTGCCAAGCTTAATTCTTTCATTGAGCATGAACCGGACGACGTTTTTCCGAATGTAAGCATGGAACTGGACGGCAAGATTGAAAAAATGCTCGACAAGATGCCGGCGGTGGAAGTTGAAGATTCTTATATGCAAATGCTGAAAAACCAGCGCAAAAATGTGCTTTATAATGATACTGTCGACGGCGTCAACCGGACAGACTTTAAGGTTTATTACAAAAAGAAAAGAATGCCGGCGGATTTGTGCTCAACCGGCGAACAGAAATCGCTTCTTATCAGCATTATTCTGGCGCAAAGCAAATGTCAGACGCTGCATCAGGGATTTGCTCCGGTGCTGTTGCTTGATGAGGTTGTGGCTCATCTGGATGATGTCAAACGCGAAGCTTTATTAAAAAAAATCAGGGAACTGCAAGTTCAGGCCTGGATTACATCGACGGATCCGGCGCTTTTTGCTTCCCTGAAAGACGAGGCCTTGTTTCTTAACGTGAAAAATAATCAGGTTTCGTCTTTCTAATTCCTTGACTCATCATTTTTTTTACTTATGATGAATAAAAAATAATTTTTATTTGTATAATTAAAATTTGATGCCGATGAATACGATTTTATGGATTGTGCTTAATTTTATTGTGTTTTGTACGTTTCCTTTATGTAATGATAACAGAATCGACTACAGCAGATGTTCCAATAACAGAATCATCGCTGCCAGAATTATTCAGGTGATGGGAATGTTCTGCCTTATCGTTTTTCCGTCAGAAATGTGGAAGAATGAGATTTTGAGCCGAGGCTGGACATTCGATATCTATTACTACCTTTGTAATCTGATTATCATACTGTTTGGATTTGCAGTCAGTTTTGGCGGGTGGTATTTGGTTATTTACATGTTGAACACTAAGGAAATGAATTTAGTCAAGAAAATCATGGGGTACAAAGAATGAAAAAATCCGCCAGTTTAAATCTGGCGGATTTTTTGTTATACGGCCTGTGCGGCAGAAAGTTTCGGAGCTATGCGATATTCTTTGAAAGAAGGAAAATTTGCGATTTTTTCTTTATAAGTCCGACTCAATTCTGACAGACGCACACAGCCGTTGCGAATATCCACCAGCGGATCGACAATGCGGTTTTTGAGGTATACCGGTTCGATATCCTCATTTCCATAATTGGCAAAGCGTTCCGGCTCCCGCTGCAGAAGCGAATAGTAATATTGCAATTTGCCGTCTTTGGGAAGAACCGCTTCTATTTTAGAAATGATATAATCATCGTCAAAATCATAAAAATCAGATATAGAGATATAACCTTGCTCTATAGCTCTGCGAAACATTTGCGCCGATACGGAAAACATAACGGCTGAAGCCATCCCGCTCCAACAATTTTCATTCAGCCACAAAAAAGCATTGGCATAGTGCAAGGCCGCCTCGGGGCTGCCAAAAACGAATGAACCGTCACTTATTTTCAAAGAACTGACAACATGGCGGATTTGTTCCAAGTTAAGCCGCCGAAAAATATATGCCTGCCGCAAAGCATAATCCAGACGGTCGGCACAAATATCCGGCAGACTATTCTCCTTTAACGGGAAACGGCTGTCATCCAAAATATAATCGACATCAAATCCGTGATGTTGCAAAATGGCAGCAAGAGAAGAATTTTTGACAAAAGAATTGTGAACTTTATCCTGTCCGTCCTGCCGTTTTTGTTTTGTATCATCTTTTGAAATATAATCAATTGTATGAGAAAAAGCAGAATGCGAAACATCATGCAGCAAGCCGGCAATTTGCTCTTCCAAGGGTGCGCCGACACGACGAAGCAGCATAAACACGCCGACAGAATGAACCCAGCGGCTGTTCTGTTCATGATGAAAACCGGCAACGGCAGGATAATATCCGGCGGAAGAAATATGTTTTAGACGGACGAGTTCAGATGCAGTTAACAACTGTAACAAAACCGGTTCAGTCACTTCTGTTTCACCGAAAACAATGTCGGACAATTTCATTTGTATTTCCCCAATTCAACTTTGTTTTATCTTAGCGGTGAAATCAGACTATTGTCAAGAATATTTGGAAAATTCGTCAAATATTTACTTTTAAGTTGACATTTTGTGCTAACACGTTAATATGCAAGTGATAAATAACGTTTTTAGCGGAAGTATACTCATGAAAAAAATCCTCCTAACGACATTTTCCATTCTGACCGGCGCTTTTGGCTTTGCGGCGGAAAGCCATGCCATAACGCCTTATATCGGGTTGGATTATATGTATTCCGATTACGGATTTGACTTTGGAGAAAATCAGGACGGCCGCTGGCTTGAACACAAATTTAACGGAGGAGCGGCTTCTCTGGGTGTTAAGCTTACCAATAATCTGGCTTTTGAAGGGTTTTATCAGCTGACGGAAAACGGTCATTCGTATACCTCCAATTATATTACAGCCGGCGATCATTTGGAAACAAAAATGAGGATGCGGGCTTATGGCGTGGATTTGGTTCGCGATATTGCGAACATGGATGTTTTAGAAATTCTGGGTTCTATCGGTGTCGCCAGATATGAAATGGACAGCACCAGAAAATATACTTTAGGCGGCGTTACGGAACGGGAAAAAGTCAATAAAGATTTTGAAGCTTTGCGTTTGGGCATCGGCGCTCAGCTTAATATTACGCCGCATTATTCCATCCGCGGAATGTTCCGTTATTCTCTGACAAATATTACCGAAATTGATGACATTAAAGAATTTACCGTTGGTGCGAGAGTTTATTTTTAAAATTCAAGGGCTGAACTTCGGCCCTTTTTTGTATCATTATTTTATCTCCGGCAGCAAAACCGTTGTTCTGTACCTGCTTTTTCACCTTTGCGAAAGTTATACTTTCTGCTTGCGTGAACAACTAAGTGTTGCTTCAAACAAGTTTATCGCAACACTAAGAGAAGTTTCAAACCCACATCTCCGTGGGTTCGAGCCCTTGCTCCGGCCATAAAAAAATCCCCCTGTCGGAGGATTTTTTTATGGCGCAAGCGGCGGGACTCGAACCCACTACCCACAGTTTAGGAAACTGTTGCTCTATCCTGATGAGCTACGCCTGCGTATCTTAGTTAGTTATAATGAAATCTTTGCAATATTTCAATAAAAAACTATTGCAAAAATTTTTAGTTTAATATAAGTTAGCTTCAGTTTGGATAGATGGCCGAGTGGTCGAAGGCGCACGATTGGAAATCGTGTGTACCCCCAAAGGGTACCGTGGGTTCGAATCCCACTCTATCCGCCACTTACAACAAAACCCTCCATAAAGGAGGGTTTTGTTGTATTATAAGAAAATTAAACTTTCCCAAATACAATATTGTTTATGATGAAAGACGGTATGATTCCGCCTTATTATTTGATTCAGGAAAAATAATATGGAAGAAAAAGGAATTATTGAAACATTTTTAACGGCCGATGTTCAGACAATTGTTTTTGTTATTTTAGAATTGGCTGCTATTGGCATTGTCCTTTACTTTTCTAACAAAGCATAATCAATTTTGGGAGAAAAACGGATGAAATTGTATTATCGCTCACTTGAAAAAAAAGATTTAGCCAAATGGGAAGAACTGGCCAAACCCGAATTTTCCGAGGAAGATTTTTGCAGTCGTAATTATCTGCTTAACCGATGGAACAGCACTAAGGGCTGGGTTCTTATGACGCCGGAAAAAGAATGGATCGGCTGTTGTTTCATTTATTTCAAATTTTATGAATACAATCGCGGCGGGGTTCATTTCTTGGAGTGGTGCATTTTTCCGAAATTCCGTAAACAAGGATACGCAAAATATCTTGTAAAATTGTGTTTTGACAATTCTGCCGGTTTTCAAAAAAGCATTTGCATTCATCCGGAAAACAGTGCCTCTACGGCATTAGCCCGAAAATATGGTTTTAAAGAACTGGAAATGCATAAATACTGGATGGTTTTTATATGTGATAAAGATTTTTATCCGCAAGAACTTGTGAATTTAGATATTTCTTATTGCAATGAATAAAGGTATGTTTTTATGAAAAAATATTTGATAGCAGTGATTGTTCTGGGAATATGCGGTTTTATCTGGTCCTTTGGCATAGAGCCGAATCTTCTGTCTGTCCGGCGTTACAAACATGGTTTGAACGATTTTAAAGGGCTGAAAATCGTTTTTGCCAGCGACTGGCATATTGCTCCGTGGGAGAATTGGCGTCTCAAAAGAATCGTCCGTAAGATCAACAAGCAAAAGCCTGACATCATTATTCTGGGCGGCGATTACGTGAAAGGCCACAAGAACGCCTCAAGTATGAAGATGGAAGAAATAGCAGCCGGATTGAGCAAATTAAAAGCCAAATACGGCGTTTTTGCCGTTCTCGGAAACCATGACTGGTATTTGAACGACAATAAAATGCGGCGGGAACTGGAAGCGGCCGGCATTACTGTTCTAGAAAATGAAAACGTTTATTTGGACATTGACGGAAAGAGATTGTATTTGGCCGGACTGGCGGATGATATTACCCGCTCGCCGGATTTTATCAGGGCTTTAAACAAAACCGACATGGCCAAAACGCTGTTGATTACTCATTCGCCCGATGTTTTTGATTTGATTCCGCAGGAAATTCCATTAACACTGGCCGGCCATACACATGGCGGACAGGTTGCCATACCTTTTTACGGACCGGTCATTGTACCGTCCAAATTCGGCAGACGCTTTGCCGGCGGAGAATATATCGAAAACGGAAAAAGAATGATTATCGGACGCGGTCTCGGCACAAGCCTGCTGCCCGTCCGTTTTAACTGCCTGCCCGAAATTTTAGTTTTGGAATCTGCGGTCAATGATTGACAAAGCGGTTTTCAGCCCGTCAACCGCTGCAGAAACAATGCCTCCGGCATATCCGGCACCCTCGCCGCAGGGAAAAATTCCTTTAACCGGACTTTCAAACTGTTCATCGCGCAAAATTTTTATCGGTGACGAGCTTCGGGTTTCAACACCGGTTAACACAGCTTCCGGCATTGCGAATCCATGCAATTTTTTATCCATTTCCAAAATGCCGAGCCGGAAAGTTTCCATAACATAATCAGGCAGGACTTTTCCCAAATCGCCCCAGACAACACCGCGGGAATAGCTTGGCTGTACTCCTGCCGCTTTGACAGACGCACGATTTTGCAGCACATCCTTTACCAGTTGTGCCGGCGCTTTATATGTTTTTTCTCCGGCAAGATATGCTTTGTGCTCCAGTTCACGCTGCCAATACATTCCCTGAAGAGGGTGATCGCCGCCAAAGTCCTGCGGCGTCACACCCACCAGAAGCGCGGCGTTGGCGTTTTTCTTATCTCTGGCATAATAACTCATTCCGTTGGTAACGACTCTTTCCGGCTCGGAAGCGGCAGACACCACGACTCCTCCCGGACACATACAAAAGGTATAAAGCGAGCGGCCATTGGGCAAATGAACCGAAAGTTTATAATCTGCTGCCCCTAAAGCCGGATCAGTTGCACAGTCATGATATATTGCCTTATTAATCAGGCCTTGCGGATGTTCAATCCGTGCACCGACGGAAAAGGCTTTCGGTATCAGCGGGATCTGCCGTTTATACAACATTTCAAATGTATCACGCGCACTATGCCCGACGGACAGAAGCAACTCCGAAGCCGGAAATTCCGTGATCTCCCCGTCCGGCTTGCGAATCAGAGCGGCCTGCAATTTTTTGTCTTTGACAACAAGGTCTTCAAGTCGGTGTCCAAACAGGTATTCACCTCCCAGTGAAACAATTTTTTCTCTGATTTTTTGAACGATTAATGCCAGTTTATCTGTTCCCAGATGCGGTTTCGCCAGATATAAAATGTCTTCCGGCGCACCGGCAGCAACCAGTTCGGCAAAGACTTCGGCGGTATATACATCTTTTTTGATTCCGCTCATCAGTTTGCCATCTGAAAAAGTACCGGCACCGCCTTCGCCGAACTGAACGTTGGAATCCGGATTAAGCGTCCCGTTCTGCCAGAAATGCTCAATATCCTTTTGCCTTACCGGCACCGGCTGCCCGCGCTCAATAACCAGCGGCCTTAGCCCGGCTTTTGCCAAAGCCAGTCCGGCAAACATTCCGGCCGGCCCGGAGCCGATAATAACCGGACGTTTTTCTTCTTTCCGGCAACGGGGAATCTGCAAAGCTTGCTGCGGATTGACCTTATCAATGAACGGCCAATGCTTGTATTTCAGTATCATTTCTTCTTCAGGCGTTTCAATATCAACAGTATATACAAAAAATGTTTGTGACCGGCTGCGGGCATCAACGGCTTTTTTTATCAGATGAAAAGAAGAAAAAGACTTTGACGTCTTCAATATTTCTGCCAAAAAATCCGGCAGCTCCGAGAGCGGCAGAGATAATGGCGCTTTTATATTACTGATCCTGAGCATGGAAATTTCCGATAAAAAAGCTCCGGTATTTTAACAATAGCCGGAGCATGAACACTTGGTACAGTCCTATTTTACATAGACATGGACTTCGGAAGCGGTTGCGGTGTTGCTGGTTCGTGCCGACAAAGAAATTTTATCAGCGCCGACACCCATGTTTACCATCTCCTGAAAAACCATGGCTGCATTATTTTGGGCATTATTTTTTGTCAGCTGGCTGCCCCGGGCCGGACTAACCGATACAACTTCAAACATAACGTTCGGCTTTTTCTGAATTGCATGGCTGACAGCCTGTTTCAAACCATCCTGAAAGCGGACATCCTGTTTGTTAAATTTGGCCACAAACAAAGGCGAAGACGAATAGCCGCCGGCTTTTTTGGCTCCGGACGAAGCGCCTGACATCATTGTCGGAACAGCCGAAGCGCCGCCGAAATATCCGACGGAGTTATAACTGCCGACCTTGATGGCGCTGTTTAAGTCAACAATATTATTACGTGCGGTTTCAACATATTGTTGCTGACGCAAAATGTCATTATTCAACTCGGCGGAAAGACTGTTAAACAAGATCGCCGTCTGATTGGTTTCATTTTCCAAAATGCGCAACTGGCGGTGATCTTCATCAACAGCACCGGAAACGCCATATGCCGCTTTAATGGAATCCAGCAGGTAGGTTGTCATTGCGGCATCGGAATTTACTTTTGCGGCAAGCTGGTTTAAAGCATTGGTGTTTGCGCTCATCACCTGAATATTATTCTGTGCGGACTGCAACATGGCATACATCTGCGGGTTGCCCGGCGTTGTTCCGACCTGCAGTTTGGCCTCGATTGCACCAATCACTTTATGATATTGCAGAGCATTATTAATGACCGATGTTCTGATTTTTTGCAGTTCATCGTTATACTTGCGGATAGAATCCTGAAGTTGGGTCAGTTCATTGCGAAAACCAATAACTTTTTGTCCGACGAAAGTTCCGGTATTTCCGCCTTCGGTGATTTCCAACGGTTCAAAGTTGGTTGTTCCCAACTCCGGCAACGGTGCAGAAGAACTGGCAGCGATTTCTTCCTGCGAATCAGATCCGAAAAGCGAAGGGAAAATCGCATCCGACGTGTACGAACATCCGCTTATTCCTAAAACGGAAATGATCGACATAAACAGTCTGCTTGATACTTTTTTCATTAATAATGACCTTTTTTAATAAAGTTGGTGTGCAATTTGTTGCTTAATTATGTTAATTTATAAAGAAATTTTTACAAAATAACAAGTAAGAAATTGAAAAAATTATAAAAACTTCCATTTCTTTTAAGCTCTGCATTTATGCTGAGGTCATTGTATATCCAAAATAGTTTAAAATTCTTTTAAATTTGAAAAATAATGCTTGCAAATTAAAAATAAAAGCTGTATTAACTGTCTTGTTGTTGAAGTTAAATGCACCCGTAGCTCAATTGGATAGAGCATCTGACTACGGATCAGAAGGTTGTGAGTTCGAATCCCGCCGGGTGCGCCATTAAAAAGCCCTGAAATTTTCGGGGCTTTTTTATTTTTACGCATTCTGTTTTTAAGAGCAGCCTACATTATAAAATGTGGTTGAAAAATATAAAACTTCGGCCTAATATCCCTTTCGGTTTACAGAATTCGTGAGGGAAAGTCCCAACTCCCCGCAAAAACAGAATTTTCTGTGGGATAACCGGCAAATAAGATTTTTGCTTTTTATTAAATTACGTTATTGATTTCTGGAATAAATGACGTTAATTTATAGTGTAATGAATAAATAAAGAGGTGAGTGAAAGTGACTAGATCTGAATTAATTGAAAAAATTGCCAACAAAAACCCGCATCTGATGCTTAAAGACGTTGAAAAGATTGTTGCCGTTATTTTTGATACGATTATTGCTTCTCTGGCAAAAGGCGAAAGAGTGGAGTTTCGCGGCTTCGGCGCTTTTTCCGTGCGCAACCGCAGTTCCCGTATTGCCAAGAACCCGCGTACCGGAGAACAAGTCAGTGTTGAAGAGAGAAAAATTCCTCACTTCAAAATCGGAAAGCAGTTGTTTGAGTTGCTGAACAAATAATTTTTTAGAAGAAAAGGCCACGCCAGATGAATTTTATAAAAATGCTCATAGGTTTGCCGTTAATTGCCGTTATTTTGGTTTTTGCTTTTGTAAACAATGATTTGGCAGTGTTTAACTTATGGCCTTTTTATATTGAAATTACGGTTTCTCTCAGTGTGGCTATTGTCTTTTTTATTTTGTTCGGCTTTTTGTTCGGCTGGTTGTTTACCTGGATGTCTTATGCTCCGGTACGCAAGGCTTTGCGCCAGCAGAAAAAACAGAACAAAAAACTGAACAAAGAACAGGAAAAGCTGGTTAAAGAAGTTCAGGGGCTGCATGAAAATATTGAAACCCTAAAATCTGACGACAAAACACCCAAAACCGGCCTTAAAGAAAGATTTAAAAATATTTTTGCAAAGAAAAAGCAAGATATTTGATTTTTGTATTAACAATCATGGTTGAAAAATATGAACTGGCTTACAGACTTCGTCCGACCGAAGGTTAAAAAAATATCGCAAAAAGAGATTGCTGACAATCTTTGGACCAAATGCCCGAACTGCGGGCAGATGCTTTTTTCCAAAGAGCTCAAAAAAAGCATGTATGTCTGCACAAAATGCGGGCATCATTTGCGCTTGTATATTGACAAGCGGTTGAAAATGCTTTTTGACAACGGCGAATATAACGAGATTGTCATCCCAAAATTAAAAGAAGACCCTCTGAATTTTCGGGATTCAAAGAAATATACCGACCGACTGAAAACATATCGTAAAACGACCGGCAATGATGATGCCATTAAAGTTGCACAAGGCGAGATTGGCGGAATTGTTTGTGTTGTGGCGGCAATTGACTTTTCTTTTATGGGCGGTTCAATGGGCACGGTTGTCGGAGAAGGCATTGTCAAAGCGGCCGAGCTTGCTATGAAAGGCAATTATCCGCTGATTACTGTTGCTGCTTCCGGCGGAGCCAGAATGCAGGAAGGCATTTTGTCATTGATGCAAATGGCCAGAACAACAGCCGCTATTAATATGGTGAAAGAAAAAGGGCTGCCCTTTATTTCTATTCTGACAGATCCGACAACCGGCGGCGTATCAGCCTCTTTTGCCATGCTCGGGGATATTCACATTGCCGAAAAAGGCTGCGTTATCGGTTTTGCCGGCGCCCGCGTGATTGAGCAGACAATCCGGGAAAAACTGCCGGAAGGCTTCCAGCGCGCCGAATATCTGAAAGAGCACGGCATGGTTGACATTGTGGTTGAGCGTTCGCAAATGAAAAACGAGCTGGTTAAGGTCATTAGTATTCTAATGCATCAAAAACCGCGTTTAAATACTCTGGCCATTACAGCCGGCTAAGAAAAAAATTCATAATACCCTGCAGATGATTTTGCAGGGTATTTTTTCATTGCCTTTTTGCCGAGGTTTCCTAAAATATTGCCAAGACGAGGAGCATCAAATGAAATTATTGATTCGTATCTTGTAGGGCAGGAAAGTCTACTTTCGCTTATCAACCGGCGCAAAAACACAAGCTGCCGGCGATAGAATCAGCCAAGACAAAGAAAACGGCTTTTATTATCCTTCGGAGCAACAGTATCAGAAGCCGGATGAGTTTGCGCTGAACCATGAAAACCGAATTGCCGAGAGATGCCGGCAATAAAATCATCCGGCAGGAAATTCAAGATTATCTGAGTGCCGATGACAAATATTATATGACGATAAAATCGGCAAAATACCTGTGCAAATTGTTCAGAATTATCGATGGAGAACAATTTATTTCTGATAAATCAGGCCACAGACTTGAACAGGTCTTTTATCTTGTCAAAAAAGCTTTTGGCTTCCGGCTGGCAATTATCGTCTTTGCTCTCGGCGCGGAAGGCTTCCAGCAGTTCTTTTTGTTTGGCAGTCAGGTTTACCGGCGTTTCCACCCGCATTTTTACAAACAGATCACCGCGGCGTTGCGAGCGGATAATCGTCATTCCCTGATCTTTTATTCTGTAAATCTGATCATTCTGAGTGCCGGAGGTTATGCTCAACTCAATTTTTTCGCCGTCAATAGAAGGAATTTCGATTTTTCCGCCCAATGCCGCACAAGCCATGGAAATTGGAATACGGGCATAAAGATTGGCACCTTCACGCTCATACAGCTTATGTTCTTTGACCGTAATAAAGACATACAAATCGCCGTTTGAACCGCCGCGCAAGCCAGCTTGCCCTTCTCCGCCGATACGCATGCGGGTACCGTCTTCAATACCGGCAGGAATTTTAATTTTGAGCATTTTTTCTTTGGGTTTGACGCCCTGACCGCCGCATTTTTTACAGGCTTCTTTAATTATCCGTCCGGTTCCTTTACATTTGGGGCAAGTTGATTCCACAATAAAAAAGCCGCCCTGAGTTTTGCGAATTTTGCCGCTGCCATGACACATCGGGCAAATTTCCGGTTCTTTGCCGTCAGCCGTACCGTGTCCGTGGCAATCTTCGCAGACCTCCGTAGTCGGAATTTTGATTTCTTTTTCCACACCTGAAAAAGCTTCTTCCAGACTGATTTCAAGATTATAGCGCAAATCCGCCCCACGTTCGGCATAGTTCCCGTTGTCCGCACTGCGTCTGCCGCCACCCATAAACTCAGAAAAAATATCTGAAAAGACATCGGAGAATCCGCCGGCGCCAAAATTGAACTCAAAACCGCCAAACGGATTGCCGCCGCCCATGCCGCCCTGTGCAAAGGCCTGATGGCCGTAACGGTCATAAGCCGCGCGTTTTTGTTCGTCTTTTAAGACCTCGTAAGCTTCATTGATTTCTTTGAATTTGGTTTCGGCTTCTTTATCGCCGGGGTTTCTGTCCGGATGATATTTCATGGCCATTTTCCGGTAGGCTTTTTTTATCTCTTCGCCGCTGGCCGTTTTGCTGACTTCCAGCAATTCGTAATAATCTTGTTCAGTCATTTTTCCGCACTAAAAAATTTTTGGTTTTATGATAATCTTTATTTAGGTTTTTTAATCTCTAAAGTCAAGCAATTCCGCGATTTTTTAATAAAAGAAAAGGCTCCGTCCGACAGAGCCCGCACATAATGCTTATTCAATGACTTCTTTGGGATAAACGCCGTATAAATCCTGCCGGTTCATCCAACCGTCAATACTGTCAAAACGCACATGGCAAAACCCCGAATCCGACGGACATTTTATGACTTCGCCGACAACTTCATTTTCAACTCTGGCCATAATCCGTGATTTGTAATCCGGCTTGGCGTAAATGTTATTTTCTCCGACGGTAGAAACTTTTACCGTTCTTTTGCCGGTCAGCATGGCCTGGTGAACCCAAGATTCAGAACCCTGCCAGTCTTTGATTTTGCGCCAAAGCTCAAATTCGGCAACAATCTCCACCGGCGCGCGTTTTTGCATATAAACCCATTCGATCGGATATCTGCTGCCGGGGCCGGAGCGGGCATTTACCAGTTCAGAGCGCAACGATACAAAGCGCGGAAGCTTAAGCCCTTTTTCGGCATCGTCATCGGCAGCCTGAGCAGACAGCGGCATGATGTTCATCATCAGGCCCAGAAAAGCAAAAATCACTGCTTTCATTTTTATCCTCTCGTTTTAATCATTTGTTATTTTATTTGCAGATATTATGACTAAATATAATGAATAAAACGTAAAAAAATTTATTAAGGAAAAAATAAATGGATATTATTCAGACAGCTCAGGATTTGATGCGTTTTCGCACCGAAACCGGAAATGCCGGCGAGATTAAGAAATGTTTGGAATACTGCAAAAACCTGTTTAAGGATTACCCTGTCAAAGGCGGGATTTTTGAATATCCGACAACCTCGCCGGTCTTGTTTCTCTCCAATGCCGAAACAAATGATTTTGACGTGCTTTGCCTCGGGCATTTGGACGTGGTTCCGGCCGGTGATGACATGTTTGAGCCGAAAATTGCAGACGGAAAGCTTTATGGCCGCGGCTCGCTTGACATGAAGTCTTTTGCCGCGGTGGCGCTCAATTCTCTGGAATATGTATTAAAAAACAAGCTCAATCTCAAGTTCGGCGTTATCCTTTCCACTGATGAGGAAAAAGGCAGTGCCAGCACGCATGCCTTTATGGAAGCTCATCCGAATCTGAAAGCAAAAATCGTACTCGATAACGATGTCGGCGGCGACATCAACAAGATTGTCAGCAAGTGCAAAAATCCGGTCTTTGTCAAGCTGACGGCCAGAGGCAAAGAAGCGCACGGTTCCACGCCGTGGGACGGAATTGACGCCAATGAGCTGTTAATGCAGACATGGTGCAATATCCGCAAGATTTATCCGTATTACTCTCTGAACGGTGTAAATCCCAAGGACAAGTGGGTTGATACGGTTCACTTTGCAAAAATCTGCGGCGGCGATGTGGCCAATGTGATTTCAAATGAATCCGAGGCATTGCTTGATTTTCGTCTGACAGAAAATTCCAGTGTGGAAAATCTGCGTAAAAATCTGGCGCAGTGCATGGCTGACGGCGTGGAATACAAGATTGTATCCGAAAGTACGCCGGTAGTCATGGACGAGAGTAATCCGTATATTCTGGATTATAAGAAATTTGCCGAGAATATTCTGGGGCGGCCGCTGGAATTCGAGCATATCGGCGGGGCAACGGACTCCCGTGCCTTTGCCGTTCGCGGCTCAATCGTGATTATGCATTCCGGCACCGGCGAGGGAATGCACACCCAGGGCGAATATGCCGAAATCGAATCGATTAAGCAGATTGCCGATATTCAGATAAAGTTTTTGGAAAAACTTGGAAAATAAAAAATCGGGAGGACTTGTTCCTCCCTTTTCCTTATCTCTGAATTCACTTTTTATTTTTAATTTTCTCATCAGGGGATGTTTAGTCCTCTCCTTCCCTCTCCTTCCCTCTCCTTCCCTCTCCT
>CAJUCZ010000006.1 GCA_910585375.1 uncultured Alphaproteobacteria bacterium
GGAACGGCTCTTATGTCGGCTCTTCCGAATGCGGCAGCTGCTATTCATGTTCCGACAGATGTTCTTCCGGTTCCCGTGGCGGAGCCAGCTGTTCTTCCGGTTATGACGAGGTTTATGTCGGTTCGACCGAATGCGGCTCAAGCTGTTACGGCTGTGAGAAGCATTATCACTCTTATTCCTGCCCGTACGGATATTCAACATCAAGCAGCTCTTGTAATTACGGGTATGATACCGCGTCAAAATCCTGTTCCTGCGGCGCGACAAACGGTACTTGCTACAAATGCAAGGCTAAACCGGCTGAGCCGCCTTGCACTTATTCTGTTGAAACTCCTTACTCTTCTCCAACTGCTTGTCAAGACAACAGAAATGAAAATGCAGCGTGGTATTTTAAATTTCCTAACACAGTTGCTGCAACCTGTCCTCATAAATTTTATAAGAATGGAGAATATGTCAAAACGTATTACACCCGTGTCAATGGATATGATACCCCCGAAGAATGTGAAGCAAATCGTAAAAATGATTCTTGCAGCAATGGCGTAGCAGAAGCAGAGGGACAAGCTGCCGCTCTTTGCAGATAAAATACGTCTGCAATCAAAAAGGTCCGGTTTTGAAACCGGACTTTTTTACTTTTCCCTGTCAATAATGTATTGTGCCAAATCTTTAAGAATGCCGGCTTTTTCTCCAAACACAGACAATGCCGTTTTGGCGTCTTCCACCAGTTTTATGGCAATAGCCCGCGCTTCGTCAATACCACACAGGCTGACGAAAGTCAGCTTGTCTTGTGCCGCGTCTTTATTCAGGGTTTTGCCGACCAATTCCTGATTGCCGGTTACATCCAGAATGTCATCGGCAATCTGAAAGGCCATGCCGATGTTTCTTGCATAAACCATCAATGCATTATGTTCTTCGGTTGTTGCCCTTCCCAAAACCGAACCGGCTTCACAGGCAAAACGCAAAAGCCTACCCGTTTTCATTGCCTCAATATTCTTAATCAGGTCATATTGATCATCAGCCGGCGTTTCTCTTTCTGCATACAAATCCAGCATCTGTCCGGCAACCATACCGGTAAAAGCGCCGGCACCCTGTGCCAGAAGCTGAATCAGCTGACAACGGATTCTCGCATCATCAGCAGTCTTTTTATGGCTCAGGATTTCAAAAGCATAAGTAAGCAAGCCGTCTCCGGCCAAAATTGCCGTAGCTTCATCAAATTGTTTATGGCAGGTTGGTTTGCCGCGCCGCAAGTCATCATTATCCATTGCCGGCAAATCATCATGAATTAGAGAATACGAGTGCAGGCATTCCAACGCTGCACCTACCCGCAGATATTGCTCCGGTGAAACGTCAAAAAGCTTGGCTGTCTCAGCCACCAAAAAAGGGCGCAGCCTTTTTCCGCCGTTTGTTACGGAATAGGCCATTGCTTCAGCCACACGCTTTTCCGGCCCGTCCGGCAACGGAAAATATCCGGCAATATAAGCATTAAATTCTTTTGCAAAAGCATTTATAATTTGCTTGACATCAGACATCTCAGGCCTCCGCGGCATCAAGCGGTACGGTTTTCATTTCGCCGTCCGGCCCGATGTCAATCTTTTCAATCTTAAGCTGAGCGGCTTTTAGCTTGCTTTCACAAAGTTGCTTAAGCGCAACAGCCTTTTCATAAGCTGCAATCGCATCATCAAGCTTGATCCGGCCGCTTTCCAATTCTCTCACAATTGTTTCAAGCTGAGCCAAAGCGTCTTCAAAACTCAAATTATTCAATTCATCATTATTCATAATACTCTCCTCAAAATTTAGAACATCTTATTACATTCTATCCATAATATCAAGACGGGGGATATATGTTACCCCATACTTTTGGGCCAAAGCCATAAGCTATATATCAATTGGCTTTATTAGACCTGTTTTAACACTCAGAAAAATGATATGTTAGTAATGTATTATAGGAGAAAAAACATGGATAATTTGGCAATTAGTTTCGGCTCAAAACTGTTAAAAGCCTTAGGCAATGCCAAGCGGTTAGAAATATTATACCACCTGCAGCAAAAAGAACTGAAAGTCGGAGATTTGGAAAACATGGTGGGCTTGTCACAATCAGCGCTTTCTCAACACTTGGCAGTATTAAGAGCTGAAAATTTAGTAAAAACACGTCGGGAAGCACAGACAATTTTTTATTCTATTAAAAGTGAAAAAGTCACAAAAATCTTAAACTTGCTTGATAATATGTATAACAAACCTTACAAAACGGCAAAAATAGAAAAATAAAGCTTTACAAAACTTTCCGAACAACCTTAAAAAAAATCAAACAAACGAAAAACAGCACGGATCTAACATCAGTGCTGTTTTTTACTTCTTGCCGGTATTAACTCTGCATTTTAATTACAATACATTTTTGTATCATAACCATAGTGTCCGCATCCTTCCCATGACGGAGTACGTCCACAACTGCGACACTGTGCAATAAGGTCACTACACAGAGGATCCATCCAGAAACGGTCAACACAAGCAGCAAGACCACCACAATAGCTTCCTACATCATCACAACAGAAATTATGATAATCAGCAGGAAGACTACAACTTGAGCCGCCGGATCCACCACCGCCGCACCCTGAGCCGCCGCATTGGGGATCACAAGGCTCTATGGTTCCGTCCTTGCAACAGTTTGTGTGACAAGTTGAGTGAACCGGACACCAGTTAGAAGAAGATGAGTTACAGCAGGAAGAACATTTTGTGCAAGTTCCGCCGCACCCGTCAGAAACTGTATAAGAACCGCAGGAACACCCGGATTGGCTTGTACAGCTTGGTGTGCAGCAAGCTTGATAAGGATAGTAACAAGTCTTTGTATTACATCCGTTCTTGGTCGACCCGCCACAACCTCCGGGGTTGGAAGTCGAAGTTCCGGACGGACAGTTCATGTTGCAGGTGTAGTAGCAGGCATACTCGCAGCCGTCGGTACCGTTCGTGCCGTAGGATGAAGAGGACAGCGAAGTATAAGCCGGACAACCGGAAGGCGCACAGCAGGTGCCGTAGGATGAATCGTAAGTACAACGACCGGAGTTCTTTTTAAGCTTCTGACCGGACGGACAAGTCTTGGTAAAACCGGTTTCCTTACAAGCCCGGTCATTGTCTCTTTTACAACCTTTGTAAAGGGAACCGTAACTAGGACAAGGCTGGTCAACATAGTTCGGGATAGAACATGAGGTCGTGTTATATCCGTTTTGCTTACACCAAGTCTGAGCATCGCATTTAAGATAATGGTCATCCCGGTTACATTCCGCAACTTTAGCATAATACTGCGGACATTGACCTGAAGCGTAATAGGTAAAGCCTTTGCTTTCACAAAAGGCAGTATCTTCGTTCATATTCATGTTTCCGCCACCGCCGGCCAAGTCTTCATCCTGACAATCAGGCAGGAAACAGACACCTGCAAAGGCGGAAGAAGGCGGGAGAAGGACCGAGAAAGCGGCGACAATAGAAAACATTGACACCGCTGACTTAAGTTTCATGTGTAGCATACAAATATTAATGTTTTTCATCGGCTTTCTCCCATAATAGTTTTTATACTAACTTGCATCTTATCACAAAAAGACGCCGTTGTCAATACAGTCTGGAAGAGTACAGGGCAATTTTGGCTAATACCCTAAAAAACAAGAATATTTCACACCTTTAAGGAGTATATATTTTTTCTAATATACCTATAATCTGTCGAAAAATTACCAGGGAACACCTTCAATACAACGGTCGGGATTCTCCTGACAAAACCCGTCCTGACGCTCCCCGCCATTATATAATCTTTGCCGTTCTTCAGGAAAATCTCCGACATTCAGCGTACAGGCGTTCAACGCCAAAAACAACACAAATACAAGTTTTTTCATTTCATCCTCTAAAACACAATTATAACAGCCCAAACAACCAAAGCAACCGTCATCAAACGGGCAATCCCGCTCAACCAGCGACTGCGCTCATAAGCGGCAGAAGCCCTCCAAATGCCGATAACAACATTTAAAAGATAAAAAATCCAGACCAAAATCATGGTAATATAGCATAAAGTCCATAATATGGCCATGGTATCCGGCGCCAGCAGACTAAAATTTTGAGTATAATAAGCCAGCAAATCAGATGTTTGGGTTTGCCGGAGCAACAACTTTTCAAAGATTTTAACAACAAACGTTAACAACGCACCATACAAAACCCCGAATTTCCACAATGTCTCACTGAGAGACAGCTCTCCGGCACGCATTTTTTTAAACATTTTCTTTGTCCTTCTCCAATTTAAGATACATTTATTGTTATCAAGCTGATGATTATTGGCAAGCGTTTTATAAGACTTATGCGCAAATGACAAAATCGGATAAAAAAACGGGAGATTATCTCCCGTTTTTTAACAATTGGCATGATTAACGGCCAGTCCGCCCAAAGATGTCTCTTTATACTTATTATTCATATCACGCCCGGTATCAAACATTGTCTTGATAACACTGTCCAAAGACACAATATGGTTTCCGTCCCCTTTCATGGCAATCCGTGCCGAATTAACGGCTTTTACCGCTCCCATAGCGTTACGCTCAATACACGGCACCTGCACCAACCCGCCGATCGGGTCACAAGTCAGCCCCAGATTATGCTCCATGGCAATCTCCGCCGCATTTTCAATCTGCTTGTTTGTGCCGCCCATTGCCGCTGCCAAACCCGCTGCCGCCATAGAACAGGCCACACCGACCTCCCCCTGGCAGCCGACTTCCGCGCCGGAAATTGAGGCATTGGTACGATACAGGCTGCAAATCGCCGATGCTGTCAGCAAAAACTTTATAGTACCGTCTTCCACGCTGTTTTCCGATTTCTTACTGGCGATTCGTTCAAAATACCGCATAACCGCAGGAATAATTCCTGCCGACCCCATCGTCGGCGCCGTCACGATCTGCCCGCCGGAAGCATTCTCTTCCGCCACGGCAAACCCCCACAGATTAATCCAATCAACAATCATCAGCGGATCATAATCATTATTCAAAAACCTCTCTTCAAGCCGTCTGGCAATCTCCGGTGCCTTACGCGGCAAATTAAGGCCTCCGGGCAAAATTCCGCCGGTACGCATTCCCCGCTCCAAAGAAGCCTGCATAATCCTGTCAATTTTCTTAATCTGTGCCAAAACCTCATCCTTGCTGCGCAGGGCTGTTTCATTGGCCATAACCAGTTCGGCAATACTCAGGCCGTTTTTCCCGCATAAGGCAATCAGTTCCTCACAACTGCTGAAATCATATGGAACAACATATGGTTCACGCTCTGTCCGGCGTTTTATCTCGTCTTTGCGGGCAACAGTGCCGCCGCCGACGGAAAAATACGTTTCTTCCAGCAGCAGACGCCCGTCCTTATCATAAGCCTTAAAAGTCATCCCATTGGAATGTTCCGGTAAAAACGTTTCTTTTTCAAAAATAACATCGCGCTCCAGATCAAAGGCTATGGCTTTTTCCTGTGCCAAATGCAAAATTTTGTCACGCTGGGCAGCCACAACATAAGGTTTTTCCGGATCAATTGCCTCTGCTTCCAACGCCATCAGCCCATACACAATCGCCTTAACCGTACCGTGCCCTTCGCCGGTCAGAGCCAGTGAGCCGTAAAGCGTGGTTTCAACCCGTTCGACTTTGCCAAAAACTTCATTGGCCTTCAGATTCTCAACATACCTTTTGGCTGCACGCATCGGTCCGACCGTATGTGAACTCGACGGTCCGACGCCGATCGAAAAAATTTCAAAAAAACTATAGTACATTCAGTCCTCTAAAAAAACATTTTTATATCTTTATACGGCTTCACGCCCAACTCGGCATGAACCGCCGCAATTTTTTGCGAAACATCGCTCCAGACACTATAGCGTTCAATAAACTCTTTTGCCTTTTGCGGAGACATGGAAAGCTGAATCTCAACCGTATCTTCAAGCAACTGATTCATAACCTGCGGAAAGCGTTCAAAATCTATATGCAGTTTCATATCTTCGTCAAATGAAATCGCTTTATTTTCCAACAAATAATTCAACTCAATCAGCTCAGCCACCCGATGCGGCAGAGACAATTGCGGTTTTGCTTTTCCGAACAGGCGATAAACCACATGAGTTACATAAATCTTTTTCAGGGTTTCGTCATCAATAACACCGGCTTTGACATATTCCGGCATAAAGGCCATCGAGACAATATCCGCTTTATGCTCTTCAATAATATGTTTATACTGCCCCAATCCGGTCTGATACCGGCTGTCAGGGCCCAAAGAATGGCCGTTTTCATGCCCTATGACAAACAAATGGTCGGTTTCGGGATCAAAATATCTGTGCAGTTCCGGTGCAACCAGCTTTTCCAAGAGCTTCTGATTTTTTTCTTTATCCACGCTCATTCTGACCTGACGATGATAAACATTACGCCGGCCGCCACCTGTTTTAATAGACAACTTGTCATTATTGGGCAAATTCTGCGCCGTTGTAATTCCGCCGCGGCATTGTGCATAATCGCCGGTTAACGCGGCCAAATCGGCATCAACCATTGTCTGCTTTAGTTCATCGCTTTTGTTGATATTTTGCTCATAACGCTCGGCAAACGGCATTTTTGCTGCCAATTCTTTCATCAGATCCTTAAACTTGAGCAGCAGTTCCGTTCCCTGCTTATTGACGATTCCGACACGGATTCCCAACATATCTTTAGAATTGACCTCAATATCATAACGGTTAAGAAGTGCCATCAAAGCACTGTTTTCAAAAACACTCGGCGTAATCGTATCATCATAACATTCCCTGCTCAGCGTAAACTCAAGCTCGCTGTCCTGCAACACCGCCCAATGCTTGTCCGCCAGCATATCCATATCTTCATTGTTCTGAATCAGTGCCTGCGCCTGCCACCCGAGATAATCCTTAAACTTCTCATCCGTGGTATAATGCGCGGCCACTTCAAGCTCATTGGCAATGGCTGAAAACTCTTTGGCAAAATACTCGGTATAATCTATGGCCTTTAACCCGTTGCCGTCACGCCGCACCATTGTCCGGGCGCTCAAAATTTTTCTGACCTCATCAACTTTGCCGGCTTCCAACATTTTTTGAATAATCTGATGAAATTCCTCAACCGTAAGATCAATCGGATAAAAATTTCGTCCCGGCAGACCGGAAATCCCCTTAAAAATTTCCACCGGTCTGGCATCAAGGCCGTTCAGTCCCTCCACACCGTTCAAAGACAGAAAAAGCTTAAGCGCCTTGGCGGCGTGAGAACTGCTTATTGCAGCCTTTTCCAAAGCTTTTCGCTGAACAATGTTCATATGGTGATCCTGCTCCTGCGAAACTTCATTCATGATTTTTGCCGCAGCCACCAAATGCTTCAAAGCTTTTTTATCACCTTCCTGCAATTTCTGATATCCTTCAAACCGCTCGTCAATCAAGACAACCGGCAGCATTTGCTCATTCAGCATTTTATCCAGCTCTGCCTCGCTGTAAGCAATCTCATATCCGTTAATTTCCATTTTTCTTAATCTCCACTGTTCTAAAACGATAGGCTTTTAATTTATCGGACCAATAAGTCGGACTCATACCGGCTTTTAACTTAAGCTGCGTCAAAAATTCTTTTTTATCGGGAAACTCCTGCCACATGGCCGGCAAAAACAACCCCTGACGATTGCCGTCACGCAGAACAATCCCGTCCGTTTCCGGCTGCAGGAGGGCAAGCAGCCCGTCTTCACTGTCAAAATTCAAACGCTCATAATCCGTTAGAAAAGTAATCCTGATTTCCAAGTCGGCAAGTTCTTCCGGTTTAACGCTGTCAAATCGCACATCCTCCGAGGCCGCGGCTCGGGCATTTTCTGCCACATCAAGCACCACTGCCTGTTTGGCCCGCAAACTTCCTGCTTCCCCACGCATTGTCCCCTTGTTAAACAAGGTCACAAACACTGCTCCTTTATCAAAAAGCTTTTCATGATATTTTTTACGGGAGGGCTTATATTTTTTACCATTCCGCAGCCATCTCTCCAAACTCTCTTCCGCCGCTTTTAACAAATCCTGCCCGTATTGTCCGACAAAAAGCCTGATGCTTTCAGCCTCCAGCTCAATAAGGGTCGGCAACATGTCCTTTTCTTTTTCCGGAGCGACATTAAGCCAGCTTTCATATTTCCAGTTTGCCTTGATTTCCTCTTCCGCCCCGTCATTACTGTAACCGTTAACCAGCAAAGACGTCATCCTCAGCTCCTTGGCAAAATGCAACGCCGTCTGAATTCCGGCATCTCCGCAAGGGCGTTTCCCAACCTTACCCCAATCCGGCATCTTCCCTTTTTCATCACTTTTTTGAACCTGTTTCTGCTGTTCGTAATAAACAGACAAATCGGCAAAGAAAACAAAAAGTGTTTCATCATCATACAAATACGGCCTCAGGCCCTGCTCCAGTTCTTCAGCCGTCGTATTTCCGTAAATAACCGGCAACACGGAAAAATTCTGATTGATTTTCTTTAAAAAGAACAGATGTTTTTTCCAATAATCCTGATTTTTCCAAACCGCTTCGCTTTTCTTCCAGCCATAAGCCTTTGCCGCACGCACCATATCCGCATTGACAGGGACATTTCCTTGCGGCATAGACAACGCCTGAAAAAACGGCAGATAGATACCGGTAATTTTCGCCCCGCATTCCGGAATTAACAAAATGACATTCTTAAACTTTTTGCCGGTCTGAGCCAACCGCCAATAAGCCTTGGCCGTAACATCGGCAGAATGCTTATAACCATTTTGCGGCACAACCAAAATCTTCGGCAACACGTTCTGACGCTTATAGCCGGAGCCGAAATAATAACCGGTATCCTGATTGCCGTCGGGAGCTTTTTTCAGATAAAACCAACTGGCGACCGCCGGCAGCTCATACTTTTCCAATTCATCATACTGCGGAATATAATCATTGATTTTCTCGGCGTTGGAGGACAAATGCGCATACAAATAGTCATAATTGAGCCAAAGCAGCAACGCTCCTGCAATTCCCCAAAAAACATAATAAAAGACACTGTGTTTTTTAACATTTTCATCACTGTCAATATTCATCCGCCAGACTTTCCTGCTCTGTTTTGTTTCTGCCGGATATTAGAACACGCCGACCTTAAAATTTTGCTAATTTTTACCGCTCAGAGCCGCATAAAAGTGCACAAAATCATCAAAATACCGTATTTTTTCCGGTTCTTCCGTCTCCGTATGCCATATATCTTCGCCAATCCGGATTGGTAGGGCATGCGCCGCCTTCGCGCAATTGCTGTCCATTGGGCTGTCCCCGACCATCCAAACCTCCTCGGGAGAAATCTCGTCCGGTCGCAAATACCCGCTCAAAGCATAAAAAATATGCTCGGGATACGGCTTGTCATGTTCGGCTTCATGCCCGCATACGATTTTTTCAAACATCGCAGGATCAAAAAGCAACGGCAGCTCATAATCCAAAAGCCGGCGGTCTTTATTGCTCATAATCATCATCTTAACCCGGCGGGCCGCCAAAAAGTCTAACACCTGCCGAACCCCGTCAAACGTTGAAATCAGATCTTTCACATGCTGCAAATAAACCTCGGCATAACGGGCATAAATTTCCTCAGCTCTGCCGCCGAAAAAAATCGGAAAATTATCTTTGAAAGACAAATCGTGATTCCTGTTCCGGCATACTTCCTCCCATACCGGCAATCCCTTTTCGGCAAGCACCTGCCTGATGGCAAACAACAAAGCCGGACGGCTGTCGGCCAAAGTATTGTCCCAGTCAAAAATCACAAAACGGACTTTCCCGAGTGGCAGCGGTTTGTTTCTCATCTCAAAATTTTCCATCTGTTAATTCTCTTCCAGAAGTAATTAAATTTTGCCGGTTTTCAAGATAGCAATAATGCCCGTCTCCGGGCATTATTGCAATTACATCAGCTGAACTATGCGGCCTTTCCTTTTCCGATAACGGTTTTTCCCCCCATATAAGGCTGAAGTTTGGCCGGAATATTCACCGTTCCGTCCGCATTCTGATGATTTTCCAACAACGGAACCAAAACCCGCGGCGTAGCCACGCCGGTATTGTTCAAAGTATGAACAAACTTGACCTTGCCGTCAGCGTTGTCTCGATAACGCAGATTTGTACGGCGGGCCTGCCATTCCGTAATATTGGAACAACTGTGGGTTTCACGGTAACAATTTTGCGTCGGCACCCAGGCTTCCAAATCGTATTGACGATATTTCGGCGCCCCCATATCTCCGGTACAAACCTCCAAAACCTGATACGGAAGCTCCAAATCCTGCAATACTTCTTCCGAAATCGCCAACAGCTTCTGATGCCATTTCTCGCTTTCGTCAATGTCATTTTTACAAATAACAAACTGTTCTGTTTTCATAAACTGGTGAACACGGGTCAGACCGCGGGTGTCTTTCCCGGCGGCACCGGCCTCTCGGCGAAAGCAAGGAGAAAATCCGGCATATAAAATCGGCAGTTCGTTTTCATTCAAAATCTCATCTGCCCGCAGAGAGTTTAAAATAAGCTCGGCCGTACCGGACAGATAAATGTCATCAGCCGGCATATAATAAATTTCATCACGGGAAAACGGCAGATACCCCTGTCCGTATAACGGCCTTTCTTTGGAAATGGACGGCACTGTAATAGTGGTAAAACCGTGAGCGGCCAACTTGTCCAATACCATCATGTGAATAGCCAGCTCCAACTTTGCCAGCTCGTTTTTAATGGCATATGTACGGGCACCTGAAACTTTGGCGATTCGCTCCATTTCGCTCCAGTCATTAAGTTCCATCAGTTCAACATGGTCACGGGGCGCAAACTCAAACTTGCGCGGCTCACCTACCTTGCGTCTGACCACATTTGCGGAATCATCTGGACCGACCGGACTTTGCGGACTGGGCATATTCGGCATTCTGAGCATAATCTCGTCAAATTTGGCCTTGACCGCATCAAGCTCTTCCAGCTCTTTTTTCAGCTCTTCGCCGATTTCCTTACTCTTGGCAATAATCGCCGGCCGTTCTTCGGCAGAAGCGGATTTAATGGCATTACTGAGCTTGTTTTTCTCTTCCGATTTTGCCTGTGATGAGGTCTTAAGCTTATTCATCTCAAGATACAGACTTTCCAATTCATCCAGGCTGATTACCTTGCCATAGCCCTTTTTATCCAGTCCTTCCTGAATAAGCGGCTTATTCTCAATAATGTATTTTATATCCAACATCTTACAACTGTCCTAAAATTTTAATTAATTCTATCGGACTGTTAGAGTAGCAATTTTACAAATAAATACAACACAAAAATGCAGTCTGTATACGAAAATATGCAAGAAGGAAGCGATTCGTATTTCACGCCGCATTGCCCCGTTCTTGCCGGCCTTTTATTCTTCCGCTTTTTCCTGCCCCGCATCAATCGTAGAAAAAGGGAGAAAATGTATTTTCTCCCTTTCCCGTCTAGTTTCCGATATTAAGATTAACCTTATTCCAGCCGCCGGTTTTCTTTTCCTCCTGCGGTTTTCCGTCTTCCCAACCGCGGACAGGCTGCTTTCGTTTGTTAATCAGCGCTTTTTGCTCTTCCGTCTGTGCCACCCCAACCGGCAAAAGCTGGTTCAGCAAAGCCGGCGATACAAAATCCTGCCGTTTTTTCAACATTGGATTAACAATACTGTCAACTTTATCGGCAGACGGTTTCAGATTAAAAGTTCTCACGGCGCCCCCGTAAAAAACCGAAAGAGAATGGCAGGGGGAAGACAACAACACATCGGTATTATCCACGCCGCGCACAAACCGCAGCATGATCCGCGGATTGATAATGCAGTTTTCAGTTTTTTCAAAATCCACATTTCCGGCCGTTTTCAAAAAGCTGTCTACCACATCTTTCTGCTGCTCTTTGCTCAAAACACCGCAAAAACCTTTCAGCGCCATACCGTCCAAGTTATAGCCGGAATACGTATTGCTGCGGCTGGCCACTTCATAACAAAAAACCTGTTCGGCATCCGTAATATTTTCCAGCGCCGGCCGGCCTATACCGTCAACAATCGGCTGCAGCACTTCGCCTTTGGCAGCTTTCTGCCCGCCGGTTTCAGCAGCTTGCACCGTTTTTTCACCGTCCCTGCGCCAACCGTCCTTATCTCCCTGAAAAGACTGTACGCCTTCGGCCTCTGCTCCCAACCCCGACAATTCGTCAGCCACGCCGCCGGAAAAATCATCAACAGCCTGAACCTCTGAAAGCACACAAAATATTCCTGCTACTGTCAGCACAAACAATCTGTTCATCATATCTCCCTCACGTTATCCTTATTTCTGATATAACGTAATCATTATAAAACAAAATTCCATCCAAAACCTTAACATACCGAAAAATCCCCAAGAAAAAAACCTCCGCACTGCTGCAGAGGCCTTTTTCTGATGATTAGAACGGATCGTTATATTTAAGCGTCGGATCATTCAGACGATCAACATAACCACTGTCTTTGCTGGTATAACCAACCCTTACTTTCGTCAACTGGTCATAACGGTCAACCAGTGTATCATTGTTAAAATCGCCTATATTCTTACGACGGTTAAAATAACAATAGACATTGGAGATTCCTACAATCTGTTTGTTCCAGACCTCAAACAGGTTCCAGATAACGTCATCGTCAGCCCAGCCAGACCCCAGACCAATTTCTTCGGCATATTTCTGATAGTCCTTCGCCGGATACAGGAAGCCGATTGCCGCATTCCAACCATAACTGGTACCGCCGGTATCTTTGACCGAAACAAAAGACGTGTTCAACCAGGTGCTCTTTTGAAAAGTCAGCGCTTTCTTATACCCGTCGTAGCCATTATCTATGGCATCAGAACCATCCCAAAGCAATGAATTCGGATCTCGGTTGATTTGCAACTCAATCTCATTTGCCGCACCGCTGCTTTTTTCAACCGGGTGTCCGGCCTGAGCCATTGCCCAGCTGATCGGGCTCAAAGTCGCCACCTTCAAATACCCCGGCGGACAAGTCGGCGCCGGCACAAAACCAAGCCACGGGCTGGTCTCGCACTTAAAAGTCGAAGAAGCACAACTTTTTACATAACTTTTGGTCTTAATTGTTCCGGAACCGAACAGCGCCGATGTATCCAGCGGAAACGAGTTAGGAGCGTCCGGCGTACCGTTTCCTGACATCAGCCAGTTCAGAGAACCGCCGCCGGCTTTGCAGTCTTTGTTCGCACAGTATGTACCGTCCAAAACATAAATACCCTTATTGATAAAGTCCGGCAGAATATCGCTCAGTCTGGCACCGCCGCGCGTTACCAGTTTAATGTCATGCATAACCGAAGTATATGCCGGATTAACCTGATACTCGTCATACAGCGTCTTGCCGGAACTGCTCCTGTAACTGGCAGAATAAGCCGTCATATCCAACGGTACATTACTCACCAGACGGTCTGCCTTGATATAACCGTTCGGATCACTCTTATCGGACGTAGCATCATTGTTCCGCGCAATTTCAATCACGCCTTTGCGCACATAAACGCTGGCATCCGGCTTGGTACCGTCGGTATAATTTGTATCAATGGCAAAAATCTTGTCACCGGCCGCAGAAGAAGCAATAAAATTGGCATCATTCATAACTTTGACTTCCTTATCTGCCGGATTCACTTCAAAAATCGTTTTATCCAAATCATTCTGAACCGTCAAAGTAGCATTGTTAACCTCAACATTCGGCATTGTCCCCGTACTGTCGACAACCAAAGTTCCGGTTCCGTCGCCGACCGCAAAATGCGGCGTATCGGCATAAACTTCATCCGCCTTCATTTTAATCAGCTCGTCCGCAACCGAAAAACCGCCCAGACCATCCGGATCACCAACCATAAAATTGTTAACCAGAATATTCACACTGTCAGGGTCGGCCACAAAGTTAAAAGCTCCCATACAGTTCCCCTGGGCATCGCGCTGCTGACAGCCTGCACGAAGCCGGTTTTTAACATCAAGATCTTCCATGTCGACCGGTTTGTCAAATTTAACCTCATCCCGAAAACGCGCCGGCCCGTTCACACCCAGAACATAATATGGATCATAATCTTTAGGCATGTCGCCGACAACCAGATTCTTCAAATTAGAGGTTCCTTCAACCGTCAGATTTGCATTGATCGTTGTATTACCGGCATCATCAACCCTGAAGTTTCCGCCGCCGGCGGTCAGGCTTCCGGTAATTTCGGCGCTGCCGGCTTTCAGCAGTTCCTTAATCGTTGCCGTCAGAGCCTCCAAATGGCCTCCGATAGTAGCATCACCGGTCACGTCAAGCTTGCCGCCTACGGTAGCGTCTCCGCCCACATCAAATTTTCCGTCGACATTACCGTTTCCGCCTACGTCAATATTTCCGCCGATATTGGCATTACCGGAACCTTCAATGGTCAAACCGCTGCCGTCTTTCAATAAAATCGCCTGATCTTTGTTATCCAGATTTTTTCCGGTCACAATCATCTGCTTCACGTCTTCAATGTTATGATCACCCATATAAAGCGTAGTTTCCATAGTGTTCAGCCACGGTTCTTCTTCCATCCTCACACGATGCAAAACATTCTCACCGCTGTTGTTGCCGTTGGAAATCGCCCGAATGGAAGTGGCCATGATGGTGTTTTCTTTTAAATTTGCCGGTTTCAATTTAAAATCGGCCGGATCAATCGTCCAAACTCCTTGCACACCTTGAATAACTTTCTTCTTATCCGCTCCTGTGCGATAAATACCGGCATTTGTACCAATCATCGAAGCAATACGCGAGGCTCTGAGAATAGGCATTTCCTGCGTTTCCGCCGGCGTAGTCACCAGCAATGCCGTCAAATCATGACGCTCGCCACTGTCAAAGTCGCGTTTTTTAACAATAACTTCCATGTTTTTAAAAGTTTTTGAACTGGCATTAAAACCATAAGGCAGATATTCGCAAAAATGCTCAAGCGGCACGGACTCGACCCCGCCGGAAAAATTATAGGTTTGACTTGTCGCCCCGGCACAATTTGATGTGACTTTTTTAGAACCGTCCCCCAACCCGACAATAGTGTTGTAATTGTCAGACAGATAAGTGTCAATCCCTTCCATCACAATGCGGACTTGTCCGGCAGCATTGATGTCCTGCAGCTCGGTTGTCCTTTCCGCCGCTTTTTTGTAAAGCATCGGAGTAACCATGGCAATCAGGCCCAACATGGCCATTGCCTCAATCAGCAGGCTTCCTTCCTGCGATTTTTTTTCATCAAAAACCCGAACCATTGTTTTTCTCCTCATCCTTACTCAAACGGGGTCACATAAACCAGACAACGGTTACAGTTCGCACAGGCGCAAGTTGTGCTGAAATTGCCGTTATCAACCACATAATTGGGAATATATACCATAGTATCTTCTCGTCCTTTTACCGCCATTTTATAATTTTTGTCACCGCTGTGGCCGCCGGAGGCTGCATCAGACGCATCCAAATGTACGGCATAGCCGAAGCTGGTATCCATTCCCAAAATATTTTGCGAAGCCTTTAACAAATCGTTTGTCGGCGTATTCGAACTCAGATTAAGCCATTTTTGCGGAATATACCCGTATGTTATCAAATACCTCATGGCATCGGGAGAGGTACAGTCGCCAATTCCCTGATCCCAGTTGTCTTTTCTCAGGCAATACACCTCGGTGGTAAAACCCCCGTCACAATTATAACCGACCGGCAGATAATCTTCCAAATCAGTATCGCAGCCCAATGTTCCGGATGTATAGGTAATAACATCGCTGCCGTTCCGCGGCGGTGTTCTCTGGCGAATATAATCCCTGGCCGCACGCTGCTGAACGACCAGCTGCGAAACGACAACCTCAGCCTGCGGCTCAATCTTAATTTCCCGCATATCTCCGCGGACAGAAAGATTATATGAATATAACAACACCATAAAGGTTGCCAAAATCATCCAGATATACATTGCCTAAAGTTCCCAAAAAACTGTTTTTCATTATTTATAATAGCACCAAATACTCAAAATTCATAACAAAAAACAGCCGGCTTGCGCAGAATTCACAAAACTGTAACAACAAATTATCATCGAACTTATCATAAAAAACATAATTAAAGGTTAAAATCGCCGTTTTCCGCCGTTTTTTTTGAAGTTTAATTTGATAAGTGCGTTTTTTACATTTATTTCTGTAAAAAATGTTCTAAAATAAGTCAGATTGCGAAAACAACGGAGTACTCTGATGGCCGGCTTAAATGATTTTGATGATGACCTTAAAGACAATCCTTATACCCGGAAAGACAACAAAAAAATTTTGTTGTTTCTGGTACCGGCACTGATTGTCATCGGCATAATCGTCGGATTGTATTTTTTGTTTATTCCGAAAGCGGATAATTCAGAAAACCGCGGTTACAGCATTGTTGAAAAAGAAGAAAACGACACCAAAACAATTACCGTTTTTTATGATTTGCCGGAAATTTCCGTTCAGCTCCAAAGCGCGGATTCGCAAAACGCCGTGGTTAAAATCAAAATTAATATTGAACTTTCCAAAATGGAAGATATAAAAACTATAGAAAGCCTTATGCCGCAAATCACCGATGCCGCCGTCACTCATATTTCGGAACTTTCCCGAAATGAGATCAGCGGTGCCGAAGGTCTGTACTGGCTTAAGGAAGAGCTCCTGTACCGGTTGTCGCTGATTGCCGCACCGGTAAAAATTTCAAACCTGAACTTCAAACGGTTTGAAATCCAGAAAACTAACTAAAAGCTAAGGGGAAAGCTTGTGGCCGAAGAACAGGAAAATAAAAAGCAGCAAAAGCCCGACAACAAAGACTGGGCAGATATGATCGAGATAAACGAAAACCTCTCGGCAAACCCTGACGACACGGCGGACAATACTGATTCCCGCGTGCTTAACCAAGAAGAAATCGACAGCCTGCTGGGCTATTCCTCCGGCGAAGAAGACGAACGGCGCAACCTTAAAACCGGCGTGCAGGCTATTCTAAACTCGGCAATGGTTTCTTATGAACGACTTCCAATGCTCGAGATTGTCTTTGACCGGCTGATTCGCCTGATGGCAACTTCTTTGAGAAACTTCACGCAGGACAACGTGGAAGTCTCGCTTGAAAGCATTGAATCCATGCGTTTCGGCGAATATCTCGATTCGCTTACCATCCCCACCCTGCTCGGTGTTTTCAAGGCCGAAGAATGGGACAATTATGCTCTTGTTTCGCTCGACAGCGGCATAGTCTATTCCATTGTGGATGTTTTGCTCGGCGGCCGCCGCGGCACCGCCGCCATGCGCATTGAGGGACGTCCGTACACAACCATTGAACTGAATATCGTCAAAGATATGATACAAATCATCTTGTCGGATTTATCCACCGCCTTTGACCCGATAACCTCAGTCAACTTCACCTATGACCGATTGGAAACCAATCCGCGTTTTGCCACCATCTCTCGTCTGTCCAATGCCGTTATCGTTGCCCGCCTCCGTATTGACATGGAAGACCGCGGCGGCAAAATCGATCTCATGATTCCCTATGCCACGCTTGAACCGGTGCGCGAACTTTTGTTGCAAATGTTTATGGGGGAACGCTTCGGCCGCGATGCCATCTGGGAAAATCACCTCACGGAACAACTTTGGGATACGGAAGTTCAGATTAACGCCGTTCTGAAAGAATGTATGATAAAACTCGGAGATATTGCAACATGGGAAAAAGGCTCTTTTCTGGATTTGGATATGCTGCCGACCGACAATGTGGCACTGGTTTGTGGCGACGTGCCTTTGTTAACCGGCTCAATGGGACGCAAAAATGAACATGTTGTCATAAAAGTAAACGGAAAGGCTGAAAAAAATGGATAGTTTTGAAATAATCATCAATGTCGCCATCATCGCATTGCTGGTACCGACGATTATTTTTGCTTACCGGCTGAACCGCAGTCTGACTGCCCTCAGGGAGAACCAAAACTCTCTGGCAAAATTGATCGGCGCTCTGAATGACGCAACCAACAAAGCCGAAAACAGTATTCCCAAACTTAAATCAGCTACTGAACATTCGTCAGAAGACCTGAAGGAAGTCGTTGACAATGCCAAAACCATAAAAGACGATTTGTTGTTTATCAACCAACGCGCCGATAGTCTGGCTGACCGCTTGGAACAGGTTATCCATAACAGCCGCGGCAACGTCAAAGACGAGAAAAAAAATAAGACCTCGGCTCAAATATTAAACATAGACAAAGCCATAAATACCGACACAGAAAACAATGCCGTGCCGGATGATGTTTTTTCTGTTGAAGATTCCCGCTCCGAGGCCGAGTTGGAACTTCTAAAAGCCCTGAGATCAATAAAATAAGGTCAGACAATGATAAATAAAATAGCCAGCCGTATTCGCATTCTACCGATTTTTATATTCTTCGCCGTTTTAACGCTTTCCGTTCGCGTCAATACGGTTTTTGACCTGTTAAAACAAAAAGAAACCAAAACCATCAGCATTTCCCAGCAAGCAGCACAGGCTCAGGAAGAAATGAAAAAAGAAAACAGCGACCTGAGTAAAGCCCTGAACAGCAACACATCGGCTGCCGGTTCGGCAGCCGCCCCCAACAACAGCTTTTCGCAATCAGAAATCCTGATTCTGCAGGAACTCGCCGAACGGCGGGAAGCCTTGGATCTGCGCAGCAAAGAAATTGACAAAAAAGCTATCCAGCTCAAAGTCGCGGAAGAAGAAATTGATAAAAAACTTGCGCAATTGAAAGAATATGAAGCCAAACTGCAAAAACTCGTCCGAGAATATAATGATAAGGAAAAAGAAAAAATATCTTCTTTGACCCGCTTGTATTCAACTATGAAACCCAAAGATGCCGCCCGTATTTTCAATACGCTGGAACTGCATATTCTGATCCCGTTGTTAAAAGAAATGAAACCTTCGGTTTCTTCCGCCATCATCTCACAAATGGACGCCGCCAAAGCCAAGGCCGTTACAACCGAACTGATAGGCAACAATTTCTAACCAAAGGCAAAAGCAATGAACGCAGCAAAGCGCAGTACTCCAAGCTTAAAGCAATATATCAGAACAATATTGCTTTTTGCGCTTCTGACTTTTTTTGCCCAAAGTGCCTTTGCTCAAAATGCACCGGAAGAAAAACTGATAAGCCTGCCGATTGGCGCAAATAATGACTACAAGCTGGAAAACCTGCCGCAATCGATAAGCCTGACGTTCAATCATCCTCTGATTAAAACACCGGAAGATTTCAGTCAAACATTGCCTGATTTTATTGAAAGACAAGAATTATCCGCAGATAATACCCGTATGCTTTTGACTTTGCGTCATCCTCTTATTACCCAGACATATTTAAAAGACGGCATTTTGAGCATTAGTCTCAAACCGCAGAAAGACACGGCAGATACAACAAAATCCAATAATATAGCCATAAGCTATGGCGAACATCCTGACTACTACCGTTTTGTTTTCAAATATGATCAGCAACCGCTTTATTCCGTCAAATCTCAGGATATGCGAACCTCCGTTTATTTTCTGAACGATGTCCGGCTGCAGACCGAAGAGCTGAAATCTTATCCGTTTTATCCGGCCATTACCGTCTCGCCCAACACCATGGGCGGACAAACGCTGACAATCCCTGCCGCCATGGTAAAATCGGCAGAATATGATAATAAAATCGTGATTGATGTATCAAAAGTTTCTGAAAGCAAAGTTTTTGATGACAGCACGGCTGAGATTAAAATCGCCGGTATAAATTTGCCGGAGACAGCCTCTTCTGCTCTGGAAAATCTGACACCGGAACAGCCCTATAACGATAAAAGAATTGTCAGTCTGGGCTTTTCATGGAACTCTCCTGCCAACATTGCCGTCTTCCGCCGTGAAAACTATTTATGGATAATCTTTGACCAACGAAAAAAAATAGATAAAGAACAGCTGCTTGCCGATGCCGCACCACTGGCTGAAGAAATTGTTCTTATTCCGCACACCAAAGCCACGGTTATCCGCCTTAAAACCAAACCAAATGTAAAAGCCAACCTCCGTAAAGAAGGTTTGCTCTGGATTATAGACCTTTCCGTTGCCGGCTTTAATGAAAAAATAAAAGATATGAATGTCTTTACCCGCTATGACAGTCTGAATCATCCCTACTTTTTTATTGCAACGACGATGGCCGGTAACATTATATCCGTCGTAGACCCTGAAATTGGTGACAATCTGATTGCAGCAACAGTCTCTGAAGTCGAAAACGGTATCAGCGCTCCCTATTCTTATCCTGATTTTGACTTTTTACGCTCGCTTACCGGTGTGGCTGTCGTCCCCAAAAATACGGATTTAAATATTGAACGCGGCAATACCGGCATTATTATAAAAGCCGTCCGAGGTCTGAATATCTCCGCAGATTTGGACTATAAAAAACGCCAGCAAGATTTATTAAACACGAAGGAAGATCAGCTTGGCTTTGACTTAAACGTCAGCGCAGGCCTTGCCGGCATGAGTTACGCCGAAGCCGTTTCCCAACTGAAAAAAGACATAGAACTGGCTCCTCAGAACAAAAAAATTGCCGCCCGGCTGATGCTGGTCCGTTATTACATTTCCAACGGCTTGGGTGCCGAGGCCTTACAAGAACTCCGGCGTCTGGGCCAAATGCCGGGATATCAACCGACAGAAGAAACCGAGTCATTATTCGGCGTTGCAAACTTTTTGCTGCGCCGCTATGATGCCGCCATGGAACACCTGTCTTTTGGAAATTTGCCGTCTGACAATCAGGCCGTTTTCTGGCGTACGCTGTCTTCCGCCGCCAAAGAATACAAAAAAGAAAATAATGTGATTCTGACATCTTACATTTCTCTGATAAAAGACTATCCGATTCCGCTGAAAGCACGGATTGCCCTTGTTGCGGCCGACAATGCCCTGAATGCCGGAGATGATTTGGCAGCACAAAACTTTATTGACGTCCTTAACAATATTGACAGCAAAAACCTCTATTATCAGGCCCGTATCGGCTATCTGACGGCCAAACGCCGCGTTCTGCAGGGATACCCTCGCAACGGTATAAAGTTATATAACAATATTGCAACATCCTTATCCCAAAAATACTCTGCTCTGGCCAGATACGAGGCCGCCGTACTGGGCCAAAAGCTGGGCATGCTGCCTATGGCAAAAGCCATCCGCGAACTGGAACAATTATACTACGCCTGGCCGGACACGAAATTCCGTTTGCAGGTACTGCGTACTTTGGCTGATTATTACGTCAGAAACTCAGACTATCTCAGCGCATTGAGAAAACTGAATCTGAGCATGAGTCTGGAAACGGAAGATGAAAAGCCGCAAACGCTGAAAAGAATGGTAAACATTTTAGAAGACGTATACATCAATAATCGCGCAGATAATCTGCCGCCGCTGAAGTCTTTGGCAATATACAAAGAATTTGAATGGCTCGCACCTCAAAGCCGGAATTATAATGGCATCATTCGACGGCTGGCAGACCGCCTCGTTGCGGTTGATTTATTGCCCCGTGCCTATTCCCTTTTACAAAACCAACTTCGTTTCGGCCGTCTGAGCAACAAAGAACGTGCGGCCGTCGGAACCCGTTTGGCCTTAATCAGCCTTTTTGAAGACAAAAACATTGACGCCCTTGACTTTCTGGATCAGACGCAAAGCGCCGATATTGATGCTACGCTGCAGGCTCAGCGTAAAATCATCCGCGCCAAAACGCTTTCCAACCTTGATCGGGACGAAGAAGCAATAGACCTGTTAAAAGACGATTACAGCAAAAATGCCCTGCTGCTGAAAAGCGAAATTTATTGGAATGCCGGAATGTGGAACGAGGCCTCGGACAGTATCAGATATCTGGTAGAAGCGCCGCAGCCGGGAAAACCATTGAGTCAGGAGCAAATCGGTTATATTTTGGATTGGGCAACCACACTGCAAAAATCAGGCAAAACAACGGTTTTGGTAAGATTGCGCAACAAATTTCTGCCTTATTTTGAAAATACTAAATACTATAGCCCGTTTAGTATATTAACAGGCAATCTGGAAAATGATAAAATTGACCTGAAAGCCATAAACCAGACAATCAATGATGTTCAGGCTTTCAGCAACTTTACAAAACTTTATAACGATTCGCTTAAAAATAACCATTTAGATACCCAAAATAAATGAAGCAGAACAAATTTAAAATTTCCAGCCCGTTTGAACCTTCCGGCGACCAACCGCAGGCCATTGCCGAACTTTGCCAGGGTCTGAAAAACGGTCTGAGCGATCAGGTGCTGCTCGGCGTGACCGGCAGCGGCAAAACCTTTACCATGGCCAAAATCATTGAACAGACCCAGCGGCCGGCTCTGATAATGGCGCCCAACAAGATTCTCGCCGCCCAGCTCTATACGGAAATGAAAGAATTTTTTCCCAATAACCACGTTGAATATTTTGTATCTTATTACGATTATTACCAGCCGGAAGCGTATGTCCCCAAAACAGACACTTATATAGAAAAAGATTCCGCCATCAACGAACAGATCGACCGTATGAGAAACTCGGCAACCCGCAGCCTGCTGGAAAGCAACGACGTCATAATCATTGCCTCTGTTTCCTGCATATACGGATTGGGAGATGTTGAATCTTATGCAGCAATGACCTTGCCGCTGCATGTCGGACAGGAAATCGCCCCCAAAGAAATATTCAAACGTCTGTCAGAACTGCAATACGAACGCAACCAAATGAACTTTGTCCGCAGCACCTTTCGTGTACAGGGGGATATTATTGACATCTTCCCGTCTCACTATGAAGACAAAGCATGGCGCATATCCCTGTTTGGCGATGAAATTGAGAATATCAGCGAATTCGATTCGCTGACCGGCAAAAAAAATGCCGATTTGGAAGAAATCATCGTATATCCGGCCAATCACTATGTTACGCCGCGCCCGGCCATTTCCAAGGCAATCGTCGGCATAAAGCAGGAACTTGCCGAAAGGACGGAGGAATTCAGACAGGAAAACAAACTGCTGGAAGCGCAGCGTCTGGAACAGAGAACCCGTTTTGATCTGGAAATGCTGGAAACCACCGGACATTGCAAAGGAATTGAGAACTACTCACGCTACTTGACCGGACGTCCGGCCGGCGCCCCTCCTCCGACCTTGTTTGAATATCTGCGCAAAGATACCGTTATTTTTATTGACGAAAGCCATATTTCCCTGCCGCAAATCGGCGGTATGTACCGCGGCGACCGCAACCGCAAAGCCACATTGTCAGACTACGGTTTCCGGCTGCCGTCATGCGTTGACAACCGTCCGCTGACCTTTGATGAGTGGAATGCCATGCGCGGCCAGACAATCTATGTATCAGCCACGCCGGGAGATTGGGAACTGGAACAAAGCGGCGGAACCTTTACCGAACAAATTATTCGTCCGACCGGTTTGACAGATCCTGTCTGCATCCTCAAACCTGTTGAAAATCAAATTGACGACCTGATGGAAGAGTGCCGCAAAGTCATAGCTAAAAAAGAACGTGTGTTAGTCACAACCCTGACCAAAAAAATGGCGGAAGACTTAACGGAATATCTCAACAAAAACGGCATAAAAGTCCGCTATATGCACTCGGATATTGACACGCTCGAACGTATTGACATTATCAGAGATCTCCGTCTCGGTGTCTTCGATGTTTTGGTCGGTATCAACTTGCTGAGAGAAGGGCTTGACATTCCCGAATGTTCAATGGTCGCCATTTTGGATGCCGATAAAGAAGGCTTTCTGCGCTCCACCCGCTCACTTATTCAGACCATCGGCCGAGCAGCCCGCAATGCTGACAGCCGCGTCATTCTTTATGCTGACAAAATGACCAATTCCATTCAGCAGGCCTTGGAAGAAACCAACCGGCGGCGGGAAAAACAATGTCAATATAACATTGCTCACGGCATTGTTCCCCAGACCATTAACAAAGCCATTTCCGGAACGCTGCAAACCATGAGTCAGGATTATTTGGACGAAGAAACCACCGGGTCAACCGTATCTTCCGATGACTTGAAAAATTTTGATAAACGGATAAAAGAGTATACCAAGAGAATGAAAGATGCCGCGGCCAACCTCGAATTTGAAGAAGCCATGAAGTACCGTGACAAGATTCGCGAATTGGAACAACAATACCTAAAAAACTGATTCATTTTTCAAACACAAAAAAAGAGGTTCAATTTGAACCTCTTTTCATTATTCGCCAAACCGGACTATTTGTTCTTCATAGCGTCAATTCTTCTTTGAATTTCGCCTTCATCCAGTGTTTGCAGAATCTGGCCGTCCAAAATCATGGTCGGAACGCCGCGAATTTCAATGGAATTGGCCAAATCGGCAGTATCCTGAATGGTTTTGGTAACTTTAGCCGAGTTCATATCTGCTTTCATTTTGGCAACGTCAATACCGGCATTGGCAGCGAGCTCGTCAATTTTAGCTTCGCTCAAAGCGCCGTCATTTTCCATCATGGCAGACCAGAGTTCCTGATACTTGCCCTGCTCTTTGGCAGCCAAAGCGGCTTTGGCGGCATAATCAGATACCGGCCCCAGGAAAGTCAATTCTCTCAAAACCAGACGGACATCGTTGTTTTTGGCAACAATATTTTTCAAAGCCGGATACAATCTATGGCAATAGCCGCAAGAGAAGTCAAAGAATTCGACCAAAGTAACAGATCCGTTCGGATTACCGATGACGGCAGCTCCTTCATAATTGGTAATTTCTTTAATATTCTGCTTAATCTTGACGGCAGCAGCTTTTTGTCTTTCTTCTTCCTGCTTAATCTGATAAGCCTGCATGGCATTGAACACAATCTCCGGATTGTTGTTCAAAACAGTTCTGATTGCTTCAACATCCATAGAAGCAACCGGAACGGCAGATGCTGCAGGAGCAGCGGTTTCTGCAACCGGAGCAACTTTGTTGCACTTGGTCATGCACATTGCTGCACAGGCCACTGAAATAATCAAAGCCAGCAGAGAAACGTAAATTGCATTAATTTTGTTCATCTTACAAATCCTTAAGTTTATTAAATACAAATATAATTTAGCTAATCTATAATATATTTACAACAGGCATGATACTTTATAATTATTAATATTCTCCAAATATCTAAATCTTTTTTTCATATTTAAGCAATATACTTAAACAAACTAAAAAAGAGGATAATATGTTTCACATCAAAGTATCAATGTTTTCACAAACCCGCAATCTGGAAAACAAGATTGACCAATTTCATGACAAATTGCTTGAAGTCTCCATGAACTTTAAAAAAGCCGTCCGCACTTTTTTGAGCGAACGCCGCAGTGATGATTACCGCCGGATCAGCAAACAGATAAAAAATACCGAACACGAAGCTGACCGCCTGCGTCGGGAGATTGAAGCCGCTTTATACAGCCAGAACCTGATTCCCGATCTGCGGGCCGATGTCTTGCATTTGGTCGAGAACATCGATAAAGTCATTAACAAATTTGATGAAGTCACGCACAATTTTTATATTGAACGGCCGGAAATCCCCGAAAAATTTCATGCACCGCTTATCACACTCTGTGACCTGAGCTCCGACTGTGCCGAAAATCTGGCAATTGCCAGTCGGGCGTTCTTCAGAGATCTAAGTTCTGTCAGGGACTATTCGCAAAAAGTCTATCTGATTGAAAATGAATCCGACACCAGTTCGGCTCACCTGCGAAGCGCCGTTTTTGACACGGATCTTCCGCTGGCCAACAAATTGCAGCTCAATCTGCTGATTCGCGAAGTTGCGGATATTGCCGACATTGCCGAAGACTGTGTCGATGAGCTGCTGATATTCACAATCAAGAGAGATATATAAGGCCATGGACGGATTGTTTATCATATTTTTAAGCAGCGGTCTTTTTCTGGGCTGGTCATTGGGCGCCAATGACGCCGCCAATATTTTCGGTACGGCTGTCGGAACAAAAATGGTCAAATTCCGCACCGCTGCCGTCATTTCTTCGATCTTTATTATTATCGGCGCGGTTTTTGCCGGTTCCGGCGCCAGCCGTACCTTAAATGAACTGGGCGAAGTAAATACGCTGGCCGGAGCCTTCATGGTCGCTTTGTCAGCGGCTGTCAGCGTCTATTCGATGGTCAAAAGCGGCATTCCGGTTTCCACCTCTCAGGCCATTGTCGGCGCCATCGTCGGCTGGAACTTTTATGCAGGAAAATCTACCGATTACGGCATATTGTCCCAAATTGTCAGTACTTGGATTATCTGCCCCGTTCTTTCCGGAATCATTGCCATCGGCCTGTATTTCTGCATTCGCCGCCTGATTCGCAAATCGCACCTGCACTTATTGCGACAGGACAGCTACACGCGCATCGGACTGATTCTGGCCGGTGCATTCGGCGCTTATGCCCTCGGAGCCAACAACATCGCCAATGTTATGGGCGTATTTGTCGATTCCAGCCCGTTAAAACCGATTACGTTCAGCAACGGCTTCACCTTAAATGCCACTCAGCTTTTGTTCTTAATCGGCGGAATATCAATCAGTGTCGGCGTGGCAACCTATTCACACAAAGTTATTAATACCGTCGGTATCAGCCTGATGTCCATGACGCCGGTCATTGCCTGGATTGTCGTTATCTCCCAGTCTGTCGTTTTGTTTTTATTTGCTTCGCAGGGACTGCAAAATTTTTTGCAAAGCAATGGCCTGCCGGCATTTCCGCTGGTTCCGGTATCCAGTTCACAGGCCGTCATCGGTGCCGCGATCGGCATAGGCATTGCCAAAGGCGGACGGGACATCCATTGGCCTCTGCTTGGACGAATTGCCCTCGGCTGGATAACTACTCCTGTCATCTCGGGAATATTATGCTTTATCTCGCTGTTCTTTTTAGAAAACGTCTTTAACCAGATGGTTTATGCCAACTAAACAAGTTTTGCCGCGATTTTTGCGGCAATTTCCTCATAAGCCTTGGTATAAGGGCTGTCCGGTTCTGCAAAAACAATCGGCGTTCCGTTGTCGGCATTTTCCCGAATAGTCAGATGCAGCGGGATCTCGCCCAGAAAATCCTCCCCCATGTCCTCCGCCGTTTTCTTGGCACCGTGACATCCGAAAATATCGGCACGATGACCGCATTTTTCACACAGATAATAACTCATGTTTTCAACAATTCCCAAAATCGGAACATCAACTTTTTTAAACATGTTCACCCCTTTGACTGCATCAATCAGGGCAATATCCTGCGGAGTGGAAACAATAACGATTCCATCCAGTTTAATCCGCTGAGACAACGTAATCTGAATATCTCCCGTCCCCGGAGGCATATCAATTACCATCACGTCAACCTCGCCCCAGTTTGTCTGGGTCAAAAGCTGTTCAATGGCACCACAGGCCTTGGCGCCGCGCCAGATAAGCGGCGTATCCCGTCCGACTAACGTGCCGATTGACATTGATTTAATTCCCATAAAATCAAACGGCTCAAAATTTTTACCGTCAATACTATAAGCCGGCTGCCCCTCATAACCCAGCATGGTCGGAATGGAAGGTCCGTAAATATCCGCATCAAACAAAGACGTTTTCAAACCGCAATTAGACAGCGCCAAAGCCAGATTCGTTGCTGTTGTCGACTTTCCCACGCCGCCTTTGCCGGAAGCCACGCCGATAATCTTTTTAACGCCCGGCACAATCCACTTTTCCGTTTCCGGCTTGAGAGAAACATTTTTCTTTTCTTTGGTAAAAACAATTGTTGCGCGCTTTATCCCGTCAATCTGCTCAAGTTCGGCTTTCAGCATGGCGCTTTTTTCCGCATCGTCAACATCGCTGGCAATGGTCACAATCACTTTGTCACCCATAATTTTAATCTGTTCAACTTGTTCTTCGGCAAAATAGTTTTTAATGCTTTGTCTGATTTTTTCTTCCATCTTAACCCCTGTTGATATTGTTTGATCGGCAATTGTTTTTAGATGATATTTATATTATATAAGAAGATAATGCAATAAATTAAATTTGGAAATTATAAATTACAGAGTGAGGTATAAATGTCCAAACAGGAAGGTCCCTGGGGCGGAAATACAAACGACAGCCCTTGGGAAAACATAGAAAAATCCCCCCGCAAATCTAAAATCATAGATTTTGAACCCATCAGAAAAAATAACGGTCCGGACTTCAAAATCAGCTGGCTGTTTTTTGCTCTGGCAGCCGTTTGGCTGGCCTCGGGCTTTTACCAGATTCAACCGAACGAAGAAGGGGTTATCCTGCGCTTTGGCAAATATGCCGACACCACCGGCGCCGGCCTGCACTACCATCTGCCCTATCCGATAGAAACAGTGGAAAAAGTCAACATCACTCAGGAACGCAGCATCACAATCGGCGATTCCGCAGCCTATAACACATCTAACATCGCCTCTCTGGCCGGTGTTAGAAACTCGGCCGGAGCTCCCGCTTCTGCACTCAGTTCCTTTACGGAAAGCCACATGCTGACCGGCGATGAAAATATTGTCGATGTCAACCTCACAATCGTTTGGAAAATCAAAAGCGCCAAAGATTATCTTTTCGGCATGCAAAGTCCGGACCGCACCGTACAGGTAGCAGCTCAGTCCGTATTGCGTGAAATTGTCGGCCAATCCAAAATGCAGGACATAATTACCGGCGACCGCGGTAAGGTCGAGGACGATACAAAAGCTGAATTGCAAAAAGTTTTGGATGAATTCGGCTCCGGTATAGAAATTGTCCGTGCCAAACTTCAAAAGGCGGATCCTCCCAAACAGGTGGTAGATGCTTTTAATGAAGTCCAGCGCGCCAAAGCCGATATGGAACGCTTCAAAAATGAAGCTGAGGCCTACAGTAACGAAATTTTGCCCAAAGCCAAAGGTCAGGCTTCGCAGATTTTGCAAAATGCCCAAGCCTATAAGGAATCTGTCGTCAAAAAAGCACAGGGCGAAACCGAACGCTTCAATTCCGTTTATCAGGCTTATCGCCACGGCCGCGACGTAACCATCAAACGCCTCTATATTGAGGCCATGGAAGAAGTCCTCGGCAAATCTGACAAAATCATTATCGACCCGTCCAAAAACGGCGGCAATGTATTGCCTTATCTGCCGTTAGAACGCCTGCAGAAGAAAATTTAGGAGTTTCCCATGTCAGAAAAAATAAAATATTATTTGCTCACCGCTCTGGCTGCACTGGTCATTATCGGCGCCGCATCTTTTTATGTTGTCCCGCAAACCCGACAGGCCATTGTGCTCCAGTTTGGCGAACCTGTCAGATTAATTAAAGAACCGGGACTGAAAATAAAAATCCCGTTTATTCAAAACGTTGTTTTCTATGATAACCGTCTCCTTGATCTGGATCCGCCGGCACAGGAAATCGTTCTTAACGATAAAAAACGTCTGGATGTTGACAGCTTTACGCGCTTCCGCATTGTTGAACCGTTGAAGTTTTATCAGACGGTTCGGACAGAAGAACAAGCCCGCAGCAAACTGAAAGAAATCGTCAACTCCTCGGTTCGCAAAATTCTCGGACGGACAACCCTGACGGAACTGCTGTCACAGCGGCGGACACAAATAATGGCTGACATCAGCAATGCCGTTAAAACCGATGCTGCTCAAATCGGAGTCAGTGTTGCCGATGTTCGTATTCGCCGCGCCGACTTGCCGATTGAGGTATTGCAGGCGATCAATACCCGCATGAAGGCAGAACGCGAGCGCGATGCCAAAAAGTTTCGCGGCGAAGGTCAGCAACAGGCTCAGCAAATCAGAGCTCAGGCAGAAAAAGAAAGAACCATCATATTAGCCGAAGCCGACAGGGAAGCCCAGATAACCCGAGGTGAAGGAGATCGCGAGGCGATTGAAATATGGAACAAGGCAGCCGGCGTAGACCCAAGCTTCTACGCATTCTACCGCTCACTGGAAGCGTACAAAAAATCTCTCGGTCAGGGTGGAACGTCTATGATTTTGTCCCCGAATGCCGAATTTTTTGATTTTTTTGCAAAATCGCTTAATAATTAATAAAAGGAGTTTGAGATGAAAAAACTATTATCCGGATTATCCGCTTTATTTTTTGTCTTCGGCAGCCTTTCTCCCGCTGCCGCCCAGTCTGCGGCCCGAACGCCTTATCCTTCCTTTGCCGACTTGGTTGAAAAACTTTCACCTTCAGTCGTCAACATCTCAACGACCCAAAAACCGGAAAATCTGGAAGGAGGCGACATCATCAGCCTAAAAAACCTCCCGGAAAATAAACAGGTTGCACCGCTCGGACAAGAACACTATGCTTTAGGCTCGGGCTTTTTACTTGATGAAGAAGGCTATATCATTACCAACAGCCATGTCATCGACCGCGCCGACAAAATTAACGTCATCTTGTCAGACAATTCCCAACATCAGGCCAAAGTTATCGGCACGGATAACAAAACCGATCTGGCGCTGATAAAAATTGATACCGATAAAAAACTCATGCCCGTCAATTTGGGGGATTCTGATAAGATCCGCGTCGGAGACTGGATACTAGCCATCGGCAACCCGTTCGGCCTTGGCGGCAGCGTTACGGCAGGTATCGTTTCTGCAAAATCCAGAGACATTGAATCCGGCCCCTATGATAACTTTATCCAAACAGATGCATCCATCAATCAGGGCAGCTCCGGCGGTCCGATGTTTAATCTGGATGGCGAAGTCATCGGCATCAACGCCGCCATCTTTTCAACTACCGGCGGCAATATGGGAATCAGCTTCGCCATTCCGGTTAACAATGCCAAATTTGTCATTCGGGAATTAAAAAATTCGGGTAGCGTCAAACGGGGCTGGATCGGGGTTCGGGTACAACCGCAATTAACTGAGGCGAACTCTGTCGGCAATATACCGAACGGAATTTTGATTTCTTCCGTAACGGAGGGATCGCCTGCCGCCGATGCCGGAATTCAAGCCGGAGACATAATTTTGGCACTCAATGAACAGGATATGGACAGCGCCCAGATTTTCTCGCGTTTGGTTTCCGAAAGTCCGGTAAACGGCAAAATCACTTTAAAACTATGGCACAACGGTCAAATCGAAAACCGCATTGTCAATGTAAAAGAAATGCCGGCAGAAACAGGCAATCCGGAAACTGCCGTTGTTCCTGAAAATCAACCTCAGACAGACCCCGCAGCGTCTAACGAGGGAAAAGTACAGCCACAAACATCCCTCACGGAACAAAGCCTTGGACAAATCCTCAATGAGGCAGTAAAACAGCAACCGGAAGACAAATCGGAACAGCAAATGCCGATGGTTGCTCCCCAATCTGCCGCCGCACAGCAGCCTCCCCTGCCGGAATCCGCTGCCGCCGCTCCGACCCAAAGCGATGACATTGCAGATATTGCGCCGGACATTGCTCCGGCCGATGTCAATGAAAAAGCATCCTATACAATCCCCGGCAGCGGAATGATGGTTCGTAACATCACCATTCAGGATATTAATGAAATGGAATTAAAAGCAGATACAATGGGCGTTATCGTTGTATCAACCATTCCTAACAGTGAAGCTGCCGTCAAAGGGATTCGTCCGGGACTGATCATTACAAAAATCAATAAACGCAATATTTACAATACTGACAGCGCCAAAAGCGCCGTTTATGAAAAGACCGAGAATGACCAATATACCTTTATGGTTCAGGATGGCGAACACATTAACACTGTCACGCTTAACATGAAGGTCAAATAATGCAGGTCGATTTTTATCATCTCCAAACGCAAACGCTGGAAGACGTTTTGCCCAAACTGCTGGAAAAAGCTTATGCTTCCGGCAAAAAAACCGTTGTAAAAATAGGAACGGCAGAACGCGTCGAATTTTTGAACACAAGCCTTTGGACTTATGATGATACTTCCTTCCTGCCGCACGGCAGCAAAAAAGACGGCAATGCCGAAATGCAGCCTGTCTGGCTGACCTCGGGAGAAGACATTCCTAACGGCGCGGCTTTTCTTTTTTTGGTTGACGGCGCCCAAACAGATGTCAGCAGCCTGAACAGCATTGAAAGAATATTCAATATCTTTGACGGCAATTCGCCTGATGCTGTTTCGCGCGCCCGTTTGTTTTGGAAAGAACTCAAAGAACAGAACCATACACTATCATATTGGCAGCAGGAAAACGGCCGCTGGATAAAAAAAGCATAAAAAAAATCCCGAAGAAAAAACTTCGGGATTTTTCAAACAAATAATCAAACCAGAATATTGTCCAAAACCTGTCGGCAATAAGCCCGTAAATCCGGATTTTTCATCAGGCTCAGCTTAAGGTTTGATTTCGCCAGTTCTTCATTACAACCGCAGTCAAAACGCATGGCATCACACAATACGCCGGTCAGCTTCATTCCCCGAACCGCCGCCAGCCCCATGGCATCAGCCAGATTAATCTCATTGTTATTGCCTTTTCTGACTTCCGGCAAAATATCCATAATCTCATTCGGAAGAATATACGGCCCCATGCTGGCATAATTGGAAGGAACATCTTTCAGAGCCGGTTTTTCGATTTTCCCTTTTGCATGGACAATCCGCCCGTCACGGACTGCACCGATAAGAGCCCCGTAACGAACCATTTGTTCGCGCGGAAATTCCATAATATTTTCAACCATGCCGCCAAATTCTTCATAAACATCCAGCAGCTGTGCCAAAATGCCCTTACCATGCATACTGACATAAACATCGTCCGGCCACATTACGACAAAATCCCGTTTGCCGACAATCTCTTTTGCCATCAATACGGCATGACCGTTCCCTTTGGGTTCTGACTGCTCGGCAAAAGAAAATTTCATCCCCTCCGGTATAATATCTTCAACCACTTTAAGCAAATCAAGTTTGCCTTTCTGACGCAAATGGTTTTCCAGCCACGGATAAGGAGAAAAATGCGTTTCAAACAAATGCCTGCATGATTGGTCGCTGTAAATAAACACAACTTCTTTGATGCCTATTTCGGCACAAGCCTCAACGGCATATTGGATAATCGGCTTGCCGTTCAGGGTCAGAAACCCTTTATGCAACGCTTTCGTCGCCGGCAGATTACGTGTTGACAGACCGGCCACGGGCAAAATACAAACTTCGGGTTTGCGCATAACTTTCTCCTCATAATAATGTTAAATTATATGAGAAAAATATAACACAAAAAAACATTTCGACAAGCCTTATTTGCAGCTTTATTTTTTTCGGATAACCCCGCTGGCTTTCGTAATGGTACCGCTGGATTTTTTCAAAAAACCACCGTCTTGTTTTTGTGGCATATCTTCAGTTTTTCGATCTTCCCGTACCACCACGTTTTGCACTTTTTTCTTCGTTGAAAAATCCAAAACCTTAATGTGTTCCTTTTCTTTCAACGCCTCGGCCTTTTCAATATCCTCAATATCCCGTACAACCGTCCGCGTAAGCTTCTTGCCGTCTTCCTTAACGGAAATTTTTCCGATATTCTCGGCCACTTTCCGCTTAATTTCGGCCTCGCGTTTTGCTTTGTTAAAGCTATCTTCCGCCCCGCCGACTTCATCCTCGGTATACTTCATATAAGCTTCGGTGCTTTGTCCGAGTTTTATCAGCTCATCTTCCATTTGCGCCACGGTCTTTGCCATATTTTGCAAATACCCGTTCAGTTTTACCGGATCATCCGTTGCCTTCATCTTCAGATAATCCTGCGAAACCTTCTCATGACCATCCACAACCTTAACCAGCAGTTCATTCACCTCTTTCTGAAAAGCAGCAACCTTTTCATCTTTTTCCAGATCATAATCCGTTGTAATCCGGCTTAGCCTTTTGGCCAGCTCGGCATCTTTATCCCGAAAAGCCTGCCCGTTATTCTGCGCCTGCTGTTGCATCTCCGATGCATGATCATAATGCTGCCCGATCTGATACTTCAAATCCTCCACATGATACTGCAAAACACGAGTCCGAAAGTTATTTAGCTTGCCAATCACAGCTTCAAGTTTTGTCTTGGCCTGATTAATAACATCTTCATCATACTTCGGTGTCATCGCCAAAGTTGAAACTTCAGCCATCGCTTTTTTAATATCCTCGCTTTCCGCTTTCATATTTTTATAATTTTCTATAACTTCCGGCTTTTGTGCCTGCTGGGAAAAATTATCGTAATCCCGACTGATTTTATAAAAATTGCCTTCAAATAACTTCAACATATCCTGCTGCTGCTGCATTTTGTCTTTAAGAGCCTCCATAACGGCCAGCTCCTTGGCACGGCGTGCTTCGGCAATTTTATTCTGCTCCGCATCATACAAGTCTGTCAAAGGCTTCAAATTCAGCTCCAAAACCGGATCACTAAGTGAACCGACCCATGAAAAACCAAAGACCGGCAAAACAGACGGTTCAGTAATTTTAATGTCAAATTTTGAAGTTCCCTCCCAGTCTGACAAACTTCCCGAAGTCTTAAGCCTGATTGAAAAATCGGTACCGGCAAAATGTATGTCTTTGCTCTCAAAACTGCCGTTTTTAAAATAAAGCGTACCGTTGACTTTCTTAAACGGCGTTGTCCCGCTCTCCAAATTCTCCTTAACCAAAACGGCCAACCCTTCCGACAATCTCCGCAGTTGCAAATCTTTAATAATCGGGGCTATCCGCCAACCGCGAAAATGTGTATTGACAATTTCAAAACTGGCATCGCCGTTCAAACCGGATAACATTGCGGCTGCCGATTCCGCCGGCGCGTCAACGACAAATTTTCCGCTGATAAGCCCGTCTTCAAAACCATACTTCTGCCCAACGCCGTCAATATTTTCCAACGCCAAATCCCGCACGGTAAAATCTGCGGCAATAGACGGCGAAGTTGCGGTTGCCATCTTAATTCCGCCGGAAATCGCGGCATTTTTATAAGCCGCTTGAATTTGGTCAAAATTCAAATTGCCCATATCAAAAACCACTTTGCCCCGTAAATTTTCAAAATTATTTTTACGATAAATAAACTTGCCGACTTCAAGTATCATATTCAAATCAAAACGATTGTAAAACTCATAATCTATTTTTGCCGCACTGGGCTGAGGCTTTGCCCACAATGCCGCCTTGGAATTGCCGGTCTTCAAAAAGGCCTGCTGCGGTCCGCCTGCGGACTTAATGTTACTGCCGTAAAAATAGCGCTCAAACTCCAGCTGGTTAATCTTCAGACTGCCGACAACTTTTGGCCGCCCCTGAGAATTGTCATAAGAAAGATTCCCCGTAAAAATATCCTGTCCGACAGCCGCCTTACCAGAGCGGATATTCAAATGATTTTTTCCGAACTCAATCTGGCTTTCCAAAGAAAAAACTCCCAGAGAATACACATTCGGCTTATAATTGATACCCCAGTCATTGAGCATCTGCACAAAATCAGGATTCTTCAGATTAACCTGTCCGCTAAACAACTTTTGTTCGTTGCTCCTGTCAACAGTGCCGTTAACCGCACCTTCGGTTTTTTCCAGTTTAAAACCGTTTTGCAGCAAAAACTGCTCCAGATTCCCGCTAAGCACGCCTTTTGCAGAAAAATTTTTCATAACTTCAGGATTAAGGCCGGAAATAGAAAGCTCCAGCTTATTCAGCGGAGAAGCAAGATTTTGAGTTGAAAAATCAAAATTAACGCCGTCAAAAGCCAGCGTTTGGCCGCCAAAACCGCTGAACTTTCCGTTCAAACTCAACTTTGAATTCAGCATGCTGCCGATATCAAGGCTGTCCACATTCAAAACGCCGCCAATCAAATCACCGTTAAACTGTACGGCCTCAAGAGGCACTCCGCCGTAAATCAACAATCCGGCTTTGCTCATAAAACGAATCTCAGAATCATTATAAGCCGCCAACTTGTCCATAAGATATTTCAATTTCTTATCCGGCGCGGCAGCAGCAATTTCCGTCGGTAACGGCGCCAGATAATTATCCAGACTGATGCTGTCTGTCTCCAAAATTGCAAAAATCTGTTTTTTACCGTCTTTCAGCGCACCGCCCAAACTGCCTTTAATCACGCTGTTGTCAAAAGAAACTTCCATCGGTGAAATCTTGAGTTGGGAACTGTTACCTGCAATTTTAGCCTGAGCAGAGAATTTCTTATAGGTTGACGCAGCCCTGACTTCCGGCTTAAAGCCAAGCCAGTTTAACGTCATATCCAAATTTTCCGTCACCGTATTAACATCAAAACGATAGGTCAAAATCTTTTCCTTATCCGGAAAAATCTCACCTTTTGTCTGCAGGGCTGTCTCCCCCGGCAAAATCATGTTAAAACGGTTGATATGAACTTTTTCGGGAACAATATCAAAGCTCAAATCCAGATTTTTGATATTCTGCTGCCGGTACTTTCCTTTAACGGCTTTAATATCGGCAATCACATCCCAAACAAAATCCGGCTCAAATTTCTCCCCCTTAAAATACTTGCCGCCATAATCCCGTGCAAAAGCTTCGGCCAAATCCAAATCAACATCCGTCATATTGAAGGCCATTTCCACCTTTTGTCGCTCTTCTTTGTCTTTCTGCGCCCAGTCAGTCACCTCCTGCGGCCGCGGAATAATAATATTTCCGGCTGCCGCTGTCTGACCGTATTTCATAACAAGATCGCTGAACTCCAGTCTGGTTTTATCCAGCGTAACCGCTGTCGAAACCGATAACGGCAAATCATATTTCTTGTCCAGTTTAAAGCCTTTGCTGTTGGCGTTAAGATACTCCGCCAACTTTTGCGTATCAAAAATCAAGCTGCCTTTCAAGCTCTCGTTTTTGAACAAAACCGACCCGTCAAAACGATAAATCGTCCCAAGTTGCGGATTATTAAATACAAAGTTCAGCGTTGTGTTAAAATCGTCCGACAAACGCCCCATCTCAAGAGAAAACCCCTCCGGCATGCTGTTCTTGACAAAGCTGCCGTCAATTTTATAAGGCCCGAACAATGTCTGGGCAATCACCTCGGCATTCAGGTCGGTAAATTTCCAGTCAATATCCCTGAGCTTGTCAATATAATCAATCTCGGCGTTTTCCAGCGTCACGCTTTCCAGCGTTACCGGCGTATCCTGCAAATCCTGCTTTTGCTGCGGTGTAAGGTCGGATTTCCAGTTTTTTGTACCGTCTTCAAAAACCTCAATCCGCAGAACCGGATTCGTCACCGACATCCGCGTTACCTTAAACTCGCCTTTAATAAACGGAACCAGATCAAGGCGCGCCGACATTTTGGCCGCACTCGCCAAAGGCTCCGTAATTTTTTTGTCCTGGCTGAAAACCTTAATATCCTCCACCAGCAGCTTCGGAGACGGAAATATAGATAACGACAACGGCCCGTTAATCACGATGTTCTTTCCGGTTTTCTGAGATATTTCGGCCGCAATACGGTTCTTGTGCTCGTTCCAGTCAATTGAGGTAATGTAAAAAAAACCTCCGGCAATCACCAGCAGCAAAACACCTGTACCGATCAGCCACCATTTTCTCACGTCCGTTTTCTCCTTTTAAAGCACAAAAATCTTTCTGATAAGACAATTTTAATTATCTTATTTTAACATGCAAGTATTAATAAAACTTTTAAGGCCGAGTAAGATGACACAAACAAAAGAACTCTTTGCCGCGGCATACAACATCCGCCGGCACGCCTATGCGCCCTATTCAAACTTTGCCGTCGGCGCTGCCGTCCTCGGCAACAACGGAAAAATTTATACCGGAACCAATGTTGAAAACATCTCTTACCCATGCGGAACCTGTGCCGAACAGGCCGCCATTGCCGAAATGATCGGCAACGGATGTCGCGAAATTGCCGAAATCCTGATTATTGCCGATACTGCTGAACCGATAACCCCCTGCGGCGCCTGTCTGCAACGCATAAAAGAATTTGCCGGAACGCAAACTATTGTTCATCTGGCTAACCTGAACGGTATAATAAAAAGCCTGAACTTTAACGACTTTCTGCCGTTAGCATTTAACAATCGGGAGGTACAAAAATGATAAAAGACATTGCTGCACAAATCCGCCAAAAAATTTCCGGACACACCCCGCAAACAGCCATTATTCTTGGCAGCGGGCTGGGCAGCCTCGGTGATGCCGTCTGCAATCCGGTATATTTGGAATACAAAGACATTGCCGGCTTTCCGCAAAGTACTGTCAGCGGCCATCAGGGGCGTCTGATTGCCGGCTGCTTGGAAGGCACGGAAGTTTTGTGCCTGCAGGGACGCTTTCACTTATATGAAGGACACCGGCCGCAGGTCATTAATACCGTTGTCAAAACATTGCAGGAACTCGGCATCCAACGGCTGATTGTGACCAATGCCGCCGGTTCGCTGACACCTGATTTCCAACCCGGAACAATAATGCTGATAAAAGATCATATCAACCTGAGCGGAACCAATCCGCTGATCGGCCCGAACGATGACAGTTACGGCCCGCGTTTTCCAGATATGAGCAACGCCTATACCGCCGCGCTGCGTGCTACAATGAAGAAAATCGCCCAAGAACAAAAAATCCCGTTAGCCGAAGGCGTATATATGATGGTAACCGGCCCCAATTTTGAAACCGCCGCCGAAATTCGTGCCTTTCGCATCCTCGGTGCTGACGCAATCGGAATGTCTACCGTGCCGGAAGTCATCTGTGCCGCCCATTCCGGCATGGAAGTTCTGGGGCTGTCCGTCTTAACCAATATGGGCACCGGATTACGGACCGGCAGTCAGAGCCATGCCGAAACGCTGGCTCAGGGAGAAAAGGCTTCCGCTGACCTGCAAAAACTGGTCAAAGCCTTTTTAAAACAGGAGAAATAACATGGATGACGTAACCGCTGCCGAAACCTTAATCTCGTGTCTGGATCTGACCTCGCTCAACGACACGGACACCTCAGAAAACATTATTGACCTTTGCCGCAAAGCCCAAACGCCTTACGGCAATGTCGCCGCCGTCTGCGTTTATCCGCAGTTTGTCGGCATGGCCAAAGAACACCTGCGTCATACCGACATCAAAGTCGCAACCGTCATCAATTTTCCTGACGGCAGCCTGGATGCGGAAAGAACTCAAAGCGCCATAACCACCGCCGTTGTCAAAGGCGCCGACGAAATTGACCTTGTTTTTCCGTACAAACAGTTTTTGGAAGGCCAAAAAAACGAATGCGGCCTTTTCATCAAACAAATCAAGGAACACCTTGGTAAAAAAATACTTCTCAAAGTAATTCTTGAAACCGGCGAACTGATACATGCCGTCACTATCGCTGAAGCCGCAAAACTGTGTATTCAAAACGGTGCCGACTTCATAAAAACCTCTACCGGCAAAACCAAAATCTCTGCCACGCCCGAAGCCGCCAATATCATCTTGGAAACCATTGCTTCGGGCCGCAAAAACGCCGGCTTTAAAGCCAGCGGTGGCATCAAAACCATTGACGATGCAAAAAAATATCTGGTACTGGCCGTCGCCGTCATGGGTGGCAAATGGGTTACCCCAAAGAATTTTCGCATCGGCGCCAGCTCGCTGCTGGATAATTTAATTGAAGTCATTAATCGGGGATATTAAAATGCTGCCACAAGAAATCATCCGCAAAAAACGTAACCGCCAAACTTTAACGGCAGAAGAAATCAGCTTTTTTATTAAGGGCGTAACCTCCGGAGAAATTGCCGACTGCCAGACAGCAGCGTTGACTATGGCCATTTTTCTCAACGGCCTGTCCAAAGAAGAAACCACGTCACTAACGCTAAAAATGCGTGATTCCGGTGATGTCTTAAGCTGGAACCTGAACGGTCCGGTTGTTGACAAACATTCTTCCGGCGGCGTCGGCGACAAAGTCAGCCTGATGCTGGCACCGCTGATTGCGGCTTGCGGCGGCTATGTCCCGATGATCTCCGGCCGCGGCCTCGGACACACCGGCGGCACGCTTGACAAGTTCGATTCCATTCCGGGATATCAAACCGTTCCGGACAATGAACTGTTCAAAAAAACGGTCCGGGAAGTCGGCTGCGCTATCATCGGACAAACCGGCAATCTGGCACCGGCTGATAAAAAAATATACGCCATTCGCGACGTCTGCGGCACGGTTGAATCCATTCCTCTGATTACCGCCTCGATTCTCTCCAAAAAACTTGCCGCCGGACTGGAATATCTGGTCATGGATCTAAAGTGCGGCAACGGTGCTTTCATGCCTTCGCTTGAAGACGGCAAAAATCTGGCGCGTTCCATTGTTGATGTCGCCAACAATGCCGGCACCAAAACTTCTGCCCTGCTGACGGATATGAACCAAGTTCTCGGCCATACCGTCGGCAATGCTCTGGAAATGGCCGAAGCCGTAGAATACCTGCAGGAAAAAAACACAGACCCGCGCCTGCACCAAATAACCATGGATCTGTGCGCCGAACTTCTGACAAATGCCGGACTGGCCGGCAACACGGAAGAAGCCCGTACCAAACTGGAAAAAGCCCTTTCCTCGGGAAAAGCTTTGGAAATCTTCGCCCACATGGTCACAGCATTGGGCGGACCGGCAGATTTTGTAGAAAAGTATCAAACCTATTTGCCGCAGGCTGCAATTATAAGGCCGGTATTTTCTCCGGTATCGGGATATGTCTGCAGCATGAACACCCGCAATATCGGCTTAAGCATTATTGAATTAAAAGGCGGACGCGCTCATCCTGATCAAAAACTGGATTATGCCACCGGCTTCAGCGCCTTTTGCCAAATCGGCGATTATATCGATGCTCAAAGGCCGCTGGCCTTCATCCATGCTCAAACTGAAAATCAGTTCAACCGTGCACGGCAAGAATTGCTGGACAATATCCAAATCGGGGAAAATACACCGGCAATAACCAATCCGGTCATTGAAAAAATATCTTAATCAAAAACTTCCGCCAACTAACGCAAGTGGCACTAACCGTTCCGAACAACGTTTACCTACCCCCTGGCTTTGCAAACCACAAAAAACCGGAGTTTGTACTCCGGTTTTTTTACATTTCCCGCCTAAGCCGTATAATCGCCGCCCCGCGGATCCACACCTCTGAAAGGCATTTGAGGTTTGCTGATATTCTGAGCCGTCATCGGTTCTTTAGAAGTAACTTTTGCCGCCGTGGCCTCTTCCACGCTTTTACCCTGTCTGAGCGCTTCCAGTTTTTCAGCCCTTGAAAGTTCCTGCGGCTGCTGCTCCGCAGCCTTATCCCCATGAACCATCGCCTGCAGTTCTTCATTCAGCTTCTCGACATCAGGTTTTCCTGCCGCTGCCGGTTGATTGTCCGCCACAGGCTGTTCGGCCGTATGAACATCTTGCTGATTCCCCAACGTCTTTTCCGCTTCCTGTGCAAACAGCTGGGCATCTTGCTCTGCCCTTATTTGCGCATCGGCCAACATCACATCACTGTATCGTTCACCCGATAAATTCTTCTCGAGAAAAGCCAGTTCCCTGTCGCTGAAATGACCGGCTTCCTGACCAATCCGCTCGGCAATGGCACCATGAAGCTCCTTGCTTCCGACCAGTCCGATCTCCTCGGCATTATGAGTCCGGATTTCACCATTTTCTCCCAGAGAAAATTCAACCGTTTTCCCGCTGACCGGATCCTGCACGCCGTATGTTTTATTTGCCTCTGCCTGAGCCTGCATTTGCTCATTAATACCGGAAATATCCGGCTGCTCGGTTTCAAGGCCGGCAATCGCACCGGCTTCCAGCGGCTGAGAAGCCCAATCCGGACGCTCCTCGGGTTCCTGCGAAACAACCGGCTCTTGTGACGGAGTTTCCTGTACCTGAGCCTCCTGCACCTGAACTTCCTGTACCTGAGCTTCCTGCTCAACGGCCGGTTTTTCCGGCTCATTCGCCCAACCCTCTCCGCCGTCACGGTCTATATAATCGGAAATGCCGTCATTATCCTTGTCCAACATCGGCGGCGTCTGTTGCTCGGCCGGCCGCTCAATATAATCTGAAATACCGTTGTTATTTTCATCAACCATCGGCGGCACTTCGGAAACCGTACTGTCAACCGTTGTTGTCGTAGCCTCATGCGAAGTCTGTCCCGCAATCACAGCCCAGGCAGTACCGGCACCGGCAATACCTGCCGCCCCCATGGCTTTCCACACACTGCCACCGGCCTTTCGCACATCCTTAAAAGCTTTGATGGTTGAACCGACACCCAACGCAATTCCTGACGTTGCTTTGGCATTTGTCAAAGATTTTACAACCTCCGGCGCCAAATCAACTGCAGCCATACCGGCCGTGGCCGCACCGAGAGCTGTCATTGCCGCGCCGGCCAGAGCCATTTTATTGTTTTTTAAGAAAGACCAAAGCTTGAGCTTTTTACCCTTTTTGGCCATTTCTTCCTTTTGCTTCTTGTATTCCTTGCGCAGCTTCAAAGCCTGATTCGCCAAAGATGCCGTAGCCACAACCGCCACGCCCGCCGGACCGAATGCAGCGCCGGCAGCATAATACGCTCCTGACCATGCCGCAGTCTTGGCCAGAGATTTAAGCATTGCATACTGCTTAGACGGTGCATTTTTAGCAATTTTATCATCCAGACTCTTACCTTGTTCCCGTAATTTTGCAACACCGGCATTGCCTTTTCCGACCTTGCTCTCCAGACGGGAGGCAAAACCCTCGCGCGCTTCGCTCTGTGCCGCCTGATAACCTAACAAGGCGCTTTTACTGACTTTGAGCTTATGATCTTTGGCATAATCCTCAATCGCCTTGCTGCCGCCGGCAATCACGCTCTCGACACCGGCCAGTCTGCCGACTTCTGCCACAATATTTGCAGCAAATTCTTTATTAAACTCTGCCGGATCAATCGGCCCCGGTTTAATACCGGCCATGCTTTCCATCGTTTGCAGACGGATACTCTCCAGCAGCTGCGCCTTTAATTCGTCATTATCCTTGCTCTTGGCCTTGCCGGTCATCTTAACGCCGTCCGTAATCTCCAGATTGTCAAACAGCGCCATGGCATCAGCCATTTCCGGATGCTTCGGCTTCGGATTCTTCTGAGCCTCTTTCCGGTTCTTGTCTAAAATCCCCTTGGCTTTTTCATATTTTTTGGAAGGAAACATTGACTCCGGCATACGCGAAGCTTTTTCCAACAGAAAATCCATGCTGCCCAGCTCATCCGCAGGAACTTCCTTGCCGACCTTTGTCAGTTTAGCGGCAATCGCCTTTTCCAGCGCTTCGGCATCCGGCCCCATTGTGCCAAAAGCATTGGATGCCGACAAAGACGCCAGTGTTTTCATGTCAAAATCTTTGCCCTGCCGCAATTCTGCCATTGCCTTTTCAGCTTCGTCTTTTGACATCGGTTTAACCGGTTCTTCTTTATACTCGGCCTTCTCAAGAGCATCTTTGCCCATTTCGCTCATGGCGGCAATATTCTCCGAAACCCGCTCTGCATCTTCCGATGTCAACATCGACAAGCCGTGCTCTTTGTCATAAGCCTCGGTAAACTCTTTCAGCTTTCCCTCACAGGCTTCGGCCAGTTCGGCAATCCGCGGCTCGTCAAAAGTCCCGTTGACAACTTTGCGGGAATCATACAGCTTGCTCTCCACTTTGGTAAAAACCTCAAAAGCCTTGCCGGCACTTTCCCTACGGTTTGACATCGGAATGGCGTCAAGCAAAACCTGCGCCGCCGCCAAATCTTCCTTCGCAATAAAATCATTTTTTTCCATTGATGCGAGCTTATTCAAACGATGACCGACGGCCTCATCAACACGCTGTTTGTCAAAACCTTCCGGATTCTTGTCCATTTCGACTTTCAACGCCGCCAGATCACGCAAACTGAGTTCATCCAAATTCTTATCTTTATCTTTGGAAATATTCTGCGCCGTCACCGTATGCATGCCGGTAATCGGTTCTTCCTGATAAGGCTCTTTTTCCGGCAAACGTTCTTTGGCAGCCCGCAGCATGGTCTGCATCCCGCCGGCCCATTCTATCGGCGTTTCGATTTCGCCGTTGGCATAGGCCTGCATTTTTTCTTCCATGGCCAACCGGACTTTGCCGTAACCAAGCACTGCGGCTTCATTGCCCTCAACGGCTGCCGTCCGCAAAACATCGTTCATTTCTGCCAGTTCGGCCGGAGGCAGATTATACAGTTCTTTGCCATCTGCGGCATTAATCGCATCCTCTAGCTTTATCGGCTCTTTTTGCTCAATCACGGCCGCTTCTTGCTCCGGCTCTTTGAACTTGCCGGCATATTCCTCGGCTTCCGCGCTTTTGGGAGCATAAACATCGCTGAGAACGGCTTTTTGTTCCCCGTCCAGAGAATCCCAGGTTGCTCCTTCCGGCAAAGGCTTGCCGGTTTCATTCTCATAAAAATCCCTCTGTTCCTGGGTCAATACATTAGATTCATCAGCCATGGTTCTTACTCCGGAATATTGAGTTCAACATACTTTATTGTACCAAAATTATTTATTTTGTACAACAATTTTTGTCAACAAAAAGACGATATTAACAGTAATGTAACATTTATCTCAATCATAGCGATAAAACTTAAATTATTCATTAAGAGCCTGATGCCAAAAGAAAAAGAGCCTCGGATTTCTCCGAAGCTCTTCTTGTCAGGAGTTTTTTAAGAGGATTAATAATCCCAACTGTTGCTTTTAGCTTTCATTTTAGCCATTTTTGCAGCTTCTTTCTCAGCCTTTGCTGCTTCTTTGGCGGCTTCTTTTTCCGCTTTGGCAGCTTCCTTGGCAGCCTGTTTCTCGGCTTTTTCTGTCTCTTTTTCAAGCTGACGCATTTCTTTGTCCGTCATCAGGCCGTCCGGATCTTTGCGATAAGCTTCCAACAGCAACTCACGGTCAACATTCTGATTAACGGCAATATAACCTTTGTCATCAATAAATAAACCGCGTTTGGCCAAATGCTTGTCCATCCAATCCATCCATTCTTCGGCGCCTTTAATGGTTTCGCCTTCGGCCAGACGATTGTGCAGATCATAATAAACCTCGCTGTAAGCTGCATAACGGCGTGACATTGTTTCCGGCTTGTCGGTAAACCCTTCCAAATGGGCAGCTACTTCATCGGCATATTTGTCTCCCGGCATTTCATACTGAATTTGAGCTGCACCGTTATAAAACGTATATTCGACTTTACCGCCGTTCGCCATCGCAATTTTTCCGGCTACGGCATCAGCCTCCAATATCGGAGCCGGCTCGCCTTTATTGCCGTCAACATCATAATCATAACCCTGCGCGGCTTCCTTCTCGGGAATCGGCGCATCATAAAAGTCATAATCATAACCCTTGATCTTATCCTGCGGAACATTGTCAAGCGTAACATGTTCAACAATCTTGCCCTTGTAAATCTTGGCAGGCTCCGCCTCTTGTACAGGTTCAACGGGTTGAACAGGCTGAGACGGCTCCGGTTCGACAGGCTGAACAGGTTCCGGACTAACAGGCTCTGCTACAGGTTTAAAGTCAACCGGCTCCGGCTTGGTCGGTTCAGGATCACAGCGGACAAAATCGTCAGCCAGTCTGGTACCGCCGGTATTTTGCGTATTTTCCCAACACAGCGGATTACCGTGATTGTCATAAGAATTCATGCCGCGGGCAATATCAATATAATCATTCTGCGTCAACTGGCCGCCGCAGGCTTTTTCAATCATATCAACCAAAACCCGCTGTTCGGGAATGTTATTGGCCTTCATAATGGCATATTTATAAACAAATTCTTCTTTGTTATCAATACCTTCAAAATCCCCCAGATTCAAAGTGGGCTTGTCGCCTTCAAACAGGCCGTACAAAGCATTGGTCAGATCATCTCCGAGGAAGTGACGGTTACGGTTATCCCAAAACTCGGTATGCAGAGTGTGGTCTCTGGCCTGAGCTTCAATCTTACCGTTGCAGTCGCCGTTATCGACATTTTGTTCTGCACCCTGCTGCTGATTGCCACGCAAAGCATTTTCAATCTCCTCACACGGATCTTGTTCCGTATCGGTTGTTACCGCAGTATCAGCTTTGGCGGAAACTTGTGTGGAATCTTCAGCCACGCTTTCTTGAACGGCAGAATCCTCAGCCACGCTGCTTTGAACGGCAGAATCAACTTTTGCCTCATTCAAATCTCTACCGTCCGGCAAAGTCAGACCGCTTTTCTCGGAAACATTAGAATCTGCTTGGAATGCACCGGCCAGATGATAGTTCACAACAAACGCCAGCGCAGTCACACCGGCTTTTACCCAAGCCTTCGATTTACCTTCGCCTTTGTTATAAGCATCTTTGATATCAACGGCATTTTTCAGGGCAACCGTACCATAAGCAAGCGTTGCACGCGTTTTGCTGGCATATCCGAGCAGAGAATTTGCCGTTGCCGAATTCAATTGTCCGCCGGCAGCCTGCAAAGCGGCATTTCCGGCATTATAACCGGCCACGCCCAAAGCCAGAACGCCGGAAACGGCTGTCAGGGCATTCAACTTATTGTCTTTCAGAAAAGCACCGAATGTCTTATACTCTTTCCGACTGGCTTTCCAGGACTGAACCATCGGTTTCATACCGTTATAAAAAGCATAAACACCATATGCCGCCAAACCGACCGGGCCCAAACCACCGGCAGCACACAACATCAGACTATTTGCGCCGATATTGGAAACAACCTTAACCGCCGTCTTGGCAACCTCATAACGCTTGCCGTATTTTTTGGAAAATTTATCATCCAGTTGCGAAATTTTCTTGTTCAGTTTGGCCAATACAGGAATATTGCCAAGCTTATTCTTAATGCGGTCTTTAATGCTTTCTGTTCTGTCCAGCGTTGTCGCCAGATAACCCATAACAGCATCGCCGTTAACTTTAAGCGTGCTGTTTTCTTTATCCGTAACGGCAATAGCCTGATCCAAAACCGCTCCGACTTCGATCTTCTTGGTTTTATTGGCTTCCGCGCCGGCTTTTGAAATGGCAGTACCGGTCAGCATGCTGTAAACGGCCAGTTCGATATTGCTCTTCAAATTCTCGACATACTTGGCCTCGTCAAGTTTTCCGTCAACCAAACTGTCTGTATAAGCATTAAGTCTGACGGCTTCCAAAACGTCTGCCTTTGTATCATTGTCAATATCCATTCTGTCAAGAAGCTTCCGGCCTTTTGACTCAAATTTACTGTCCGCAATGTTATGCTTTTGCTCAAATTCTTCAAGCTTGGCGGCATTGTCTTCAATCGTCTTGGCATCAATGTTAACGTCATTAAACTTTTTATAAACATCAAAAGCTTCCTGCACGGTCTTACCGCTGGTTTGGCCTTTAATAGCCTTGCCGTCCGCACCTATGCCGTAAATTTTAACCAGTTCCTCAAAAACATCCATGTCTTTGGGATTGAGTTGATAAATACCTTCGGCAAACGGCGCCATCAAATTTGTTCCGATAAAATCTTTCAATTTGGCAAAAGCTTCGGCGCCTTCTTTTCCGGCAGAAGGCAAAGTTTTGGCCAGATTAATCAAATCTTCGTTGTCAAACTTAGCAAACTCCCCGTCATTAATCATCTGAATTGCATTTTGAGCATCAATAGCCATTTTAAAAACTCCTAACAAAATTCTATTTGACGTGATAATAGCGCATTTTTTAGAATATTTCAACAACTTTTTGTCAAATTAATCCAAAAAATACCTTTTCGGTCAAAAATTTCTCTAATTAAATAAAATTATAACCGGATTTAGTTAAAATATCTTTTATTTTATATGGTTTTCTGCGGCTTTGAGAAATCGAATCGGTGTTTTTCCACAAAAAAATCCCCGAACCTCACGCTCGGGGATTTTTGCCTCAGACTCTTACCGCCAACAGCATCGACTCCGTATCTAAGCAGCATTCTCCGCCGATCGGCAATGTCAAAAGCGGCGTAGTATGTCCAAAATCAACATTGGCAAGAACCGGCATCCGGTCCAGCGCTTTTTTGCTTTTAATAATATATTCGAGCTTTTCTTTTGTCACATCGGAAGCCTTTTGAAAACGCCCGATGACAATTCCGCTCACATTTTCAAAATCAGGCTGATAAATCAGCGCTTGCAAATTTCTCTCAAAACTTCCGGCATCCGTTGCCTCGCTGGTAAAACAGTCTTCAATAAACAAAACGGTATGTTTCTCAAACACCGGCCGGTAAGGAGAACCAAGCAGCAAATCAAATGTTCCGAGATTGCCGCCGACAATCGTTCCTTCGGCTTTTCCGGCATTAATCACCTGCCAGCCTTCGTTTTTAACAAAAGTGCGGTCCTCCTGATTGATAAACCACAAATCGTCACTCCAAACATCTGACGGCTTAATCTCGTTTTTCTGATTGCCCAAAATCATTTTCTTCAAATTCTCCAGCGTATATTCCGCCCCTTTTTTCATTCCCAGCGAGCTGAAATGCGGACCGGAAAAAGTCACCAGTCCCGTCTTGGCATAAATACCGTTCAACAACGCCGTAATATCGGAAAAACCGCAAAAGATTTTTGGATTTTGCCGGATAAGCCCATAATCAAGATACGGCAGCAGCTGATTCGAATTGCTTCCGCCAATCACCGTAAACACGGCCTTCACGTTTTTGTCCCCGAAAGCCCCGTTCAAATCCTCCGCCCGTTTTTCAACGTCTGTGGAACCGAACATGTCCCAGTTTTCATCCGTGGTGTTCTTGCCGAAAGTCACCTTCAGCCCCATTTCCTCAAACCGTGCTTTGGCAATCTCGCGGCTGTCCCGGCCAATCAGCCTCAGCCCTCTGGCCGGCGCCACAATCCGGATTTCATCCCCTGCTTTCAACACCTGCGGTACAATCTTCTTCATTTTTCCTCCTTGCTAAAAATCTTTTAATCGGATTTTATTACAGCTTAATCAAAATTTCTATTGCATTTAAATTTATCCGAAATTATTATAAGAACAAAACAAGAACACAACAACGAGAATACCATGCCTGCTTTTCACTCTTCTCATGCTGATACTTTTGATTTTTCAGAAAAGGATTATTCATCCCCGCTGGATCTGAACCGCCATTTGGTTCCTCATCCCGCTGCCACCTATTTTCTGCGCATGGACAGCGATTCTCTCAGCAGGGACGGCATTTTCCGCGGCGATACGCTGATTGTTGACCGTACCTTGCAGCCGGTATCAGGCAGTTTAATTGTGGCCGAACTCAACGGAGAATTGCTTGCCCGCCGCCTGCAGCTGTCTTCAAACCGGACACCCCTGTTGTGCTCTGACGGCAACGGTGCTGACCGTATGATTTCCGCCCGCGACAACTTTTCGGTCTGGGGCGTCATAATCGCAAGTTTCAGAAAGTACTGATATGTTTTTCCTGTTTGACTGCGACAATTTTTTTGTTTCCTGCGAACGGATATTCCGTCCGGATTTGAAAAAACGTCCGGTCGTTGTCCTGTCCAGCAACGACGGCTGCGTCGTTTCGCGCTCTTACGAGGCCAAAGCTCTGCCGATAGCCATGGGAGCGCCTTATTTCAAAATCGAAAAGATGCTCCGAACCGCCGGCGGCGTTGCGCTGTCTTCAAATTTCGAACTTTATTCGGACATCTCACGCCGCGTTATGAGTCTGATACGCCAAAGCTGCGGCGCCATACAGGTTTATTCCGTCGACGAAGCTTTTGCCCGCCTTCCCGATACCGGCATAAATCATTTTCGGCTGGCGGTCAACATCCGGCGTCAAATTCTAAAAGAAATCGGCATCCCGGTTTCTATCGGCATCGCTCCGACTAAAACCCTGTGCAAAGTTGCTTCTTCTCTGGCCAAAAGCAAAGCCTTTGACAAAGTTGAAATTTTGACGGATCCGCAAAGAATCCGCCAAACGCTGAAAAATTTTGAAGTCAAAAATATCTGGGGCATCGGCCGCCACCTGACGCCGAAACTCAATTTTCTGGGCATATTCACCGCACTTGAACTCCAAAATTCACCGCTGAAAATGATTCGCCGGAACTTTGGCATTCCGCTGGAAAAAACCGTCATGGAACTGAACGGCCGCCCCTGTTTGGACATTGAACGGGAAGAAACGGCACAAAGTATAACCGTCTCCCGCAGCTTTGAACACGAAATCTCAAATTTCGAACAACTCGAAGCCATAATGACCGGCTTTACCGACACTGCCTGCCGCCGGCTGCGTGCCCAAAATGCCGCGGCCGGAGAAATTGCCGTTTTTCTGAAAACCAACCGCTTCAGAAATCAAAACGGAAGCAGCGGCGGCTCTTATCTTGTCTCGCTCGGCGGCCCTTGTATTCACACCGGCCGCTTTATTGCCGCCATGAAATACGGCCTGAAACAAATATTCTCACCGCAGGAAGCCTACAAATCAGCAGGCATAACCCTGCTGGCAATAGAAAACGCCAATGCTCTCCAAACCTCTTTATTTGAAAAATCTGCCCTGCCGCCGGAAGAGCAGAAACTCATGCAGGCATTCGACAAACTAAACGCCAAACTCGGTGCCCATACGGTTTTCTTTGCCGCTCAGGCATTGGCTCCGCAAAAATTTATCCGCAGCAATTTTCATTCCCCGACATACACCACTTCATGGCAGACATTGGCCGGCGCGCACTAAAATCATCTGCCGTAAATTTTCTTTTCTATCTTTTTATCATCCAAATCCTGCAAACAAAAGAACCAGTCTTCGCAAACGGCACCTTCCGGAAGTTTTTCATCTCTACGTTTCAAGTCATCCATATTGGAGGGTGCCGATAACACGACTTTGTCACCGGGCTGCCAATCCGCCGGTGTTGCCACGCCAAAAGCGTCACTGACCTGCATTGCAGTCAAAATACGTTTAATTTCCTGAAAATTCCGCCCGTTCGATAAAGGATAATAAATAATCGCCCGAATTTTTCCCTGCGGATCAATAAAAAAGACTGAACGGACGGTTTTGGTATCGCTGGCTCCCGGTTGGATCATGCCGTATCGCTTAGCCACATCCATACTGACATCGGCCACGACCGGAAAATCCATCTTCGGCGATTTAATGCCGTTAAACTCAATTTTGTCTTCCATGGTCTTCAGCCACGCCAGATGAGAACTGATACTGTCAACCGAAACCCCGACAAGCTTGGCGTTTAAAACCTCAAATTCATCCGCCATGGCGGCAAAAGACATCAGTTCGCTGGTACAAACCGGCGTAAAATCAGCCGGATGAGAAAACAAAATCACCCATTTCCCGCTATAATCATCCGGAAAGTTAATTTCACCCTTCGTTGTTGCCGCCGTAAAAGACGGCGCTTCGTCTCCGATAAGGGGCATCTTTGCATGTTCTGTATTTTCCATTACTTCTCCCTCTGAAAAATTGTCTCACTCCGGCTTATATAAAATCCGTAAACGGCTTTTCAAGCTTTACCAAATATAAAGGATTAAATGTTATATTTCAGACAATTGGCTTAAGGAGAAAAAACATGAATTTGGACATTTTGCTGGCAATTGCCGGACTGCTGTTGATGCTTTGCGTTTTTGCCAACAAAATTTCCGATAAATACGGCATCCCCGCCCTTTTGATTTTTTTGGGGCTTGGCATGCTTGCCGGTTCGGACGGCGTTGGCCGCATAGAATTCCACAATGCCCGCCTGACGAACGTCATTGGTACTATTGCTCTGGCTTTCATTTTGTTTTCCGGCGGTTTGGACACCAACTGGCAAAACGTCAAAGGCATTGCCAAACGCGGCAGCATATTGTCAACCGCGGGCGTCTTACTGACAGCGGTCTTCCTTTTCTTATTCAGCCATGATATCTTGGGGTTGTCTGTCGAAATCTCCATGTTGCTCAGCGTCATCGTATCCTCAACCGATGCTCCGGCCGTTTTTTCCATTCTGCGGTCACATAATTTAAACGTCCAGCCGCGATTGAAAGCCCTGTTGGAATTTGAATCCGGCAGTAATGATCCGATGGCCGTGTTTTTGTCAATGAGCGCCATTGCCTTTATCTCACAAGCCGATTTTGACATTCTCAGCCTGCTTCGGAGTTTCTTCCTGCAAATGTCTTTGGGCATTATTTTGGGATTAAGTTTCGGCTTCGGCGCCTGCCGCCTTCTCTCACAATTCAGTCTGCCATATAAAGGCCTGTACCCTGTTTACGGCGTTGGCGTGGTTTTGTTGAGCTATAGTCTGACCCAGCTTGCCGGCGGCAACGGATTTTTGGCAGTCTATCTGTCAGGAATCGTTATGGGGAATACCAGCTACCAATACCGCCGGCACATCATCCGCTTTCAGGACTCTCTGGCTTGGATCATGCAGATCAGCATGTTTCTGATTCTGGGTCTGTTAGTCAACCCCAATGAACTCTTTCAGGTCATGCCTGTCAGCTTTGCCTGCACAATCTTTTTGATTTTTATCGCCCGCCCGCTGGCCGTGTGGCTTTGCCTGCTGCGCAGCGACTTCACCTTAAAAGAACAAATATTTATCGGCTGGGCCGGCTTCAAAGGGGCCGTACCGATTATTCTGGCAACCTATCCGCTCATCCGCGGCTTTCCCAATTCTCAATTTTTATTCAACCTGATTTTCTTTATGGTCATCATTTCCGTGCTGTTTCAGGGCAAAACCCTTGCGCCGCTGGCCCGCCTGCTCCGACTGAACACGGAAAAAACTTTAAATCCGGAAAATCCTGATTATATCAGCGAAAATGAAGAAGACGATGATGACGAAGAAGAAAAAGAAGAAAATTTCTCCCGTTTATCATTCCGTAAACTGTTCAGAAAACTGCTGCATAAAGACCCCAAAGAAGAAGAATGAAAAAATACGCTGCTTCAAATTTTCTCAAAATGCTGTTTCAAAACTTTAACTTCAGCATTTTCATTAGCCTGTTTTTGTTATCAATTTTTCCATTACACGGATATCTCCGCACCTATCCGGCTAATCAGACATTTTCCGGCCTGTTCATCCCTCTCGGCAATGCCGTCATAACCGGATTGGCTATTCTGACGCTCAACAGCTTTCTGGCCCGCCGGAACTATATCTTTTCTTACCACCCTCACGACAAACTCAAACTGTTTTGCATCGCATTCGGCGCCGGACTTTTGGGATATTACATTACGGCATCCTCTCTCGCCACCTACCTGATCAGCCTGATAATAATTTACACGGCAGTAATGAACATTCGCCGCTTTGCCGGAAAGCTTTCCTCCCTCTTGCGGCAAAATACATTGGCAACACGCAAAGATATCGGCGAATTTGCCAACTTTTTCATCAATTTGATTATCTCTTTTTCGGTCATAAACCTGAGTCTCAACACCCTTCATAATGACCTCGGGTGGAAACCTGCATTTAATTTCGGAGATGGCTTTGCCGCAGTCATAGACGCTTTCTACTTCAGCGTCATTACCATAACAACTGTCGGCTACGGTAATATCGTCCCTCAGACATTACTGTCCCGATTTGTTGTCGCTCTAGAATGCCTTACCGGCTATATTATTTTGGGAATAATGATTGGCATCATCACACGCGGCATTACCGTTCGAAAGAGTTAACCGTAACAAATACGCTCCGCCATATGTTTCTGCACTTACCGCAAACCGGCAATCCTGCTCATGTTATAACCAACGGACACATCTTCGTCCACAAACTCTGCCGGCCTTTTTGACCGGCTGTCCGGTCCATTTAACGGTATTACCCACCGCCTTGGCTGCCTTACCGGTCGCTTTTCCTGCCGACCAAACAGTATTTCCGCCGCATATAGGCCGTTCCGACAACACCGACCGCATTTCCGACGGCCGGAATTGACCGCGTCACGACTCCGGCCGCTTCTGTCCCCTTATCTGCGCTATTCATTCCGCAAACGTTTCGGTTGCCTTTCGCATCTTGAACAAAACACCTTGCCTTTTCCGTCCGCGTTCCATACTCCGTTTTACCACATTCTTCACAACACCGCCATCCGAAAACTTCCGGCAACAAATATTCCCATCTGCAAGCAACAGCATTCATCAAAACATTAACCGATACCCAACGCCACAATTTCCGAAACCATCAGCTCCGGTACTATATCTGTGTAATACATATCCAATAACTTAATACAAAATCTTAATATTTCCAGCAGCCACTCTGCCTTTGTCATCATATAAGTCAAAACTGACCTTTTGACCTTCTTTTAAATATTTAAATCCGATCTTTTCCAATTGTGAGATATGCAGAAAAAATTCCTGCTTGGTTTCATCATGAACAATAAAACCATATCCCTTTGCCGCATTAAACCATTTAATTCTTCCAATCATTACACCCCCTGAAACTTCTAAAAGAAGTAAAATTTTCTAACAATCAAAAATTATATAAAAAACAAAATTTGTCAACTTTAAAAATAAACTTAAATTTATTTTATAAAACAAAAAACAACAAAAAATTACAATTTACGCATAATTTTGACACAAAAACCAAGCAAACCCTTACAATATATAAGATTTGTCACGAAATAATAAAACCTTTGTTTATAACCCTACAAATAAGCAATTTTTGGAATTAATTATAGTTTTGGATTAGTAAAATTTATTTTTCTGATATTTAAAAAACAAAAAAGGCGATTCGCATCGCCTTTTTTTTACTCGAAAGTATAAATTAGTTAGCTTCTTTGGCAGCAGCTTCAGCAGCGGCTTTTTCTTCAGCAACGCGAGCCAAATCTTTTGCACCTTTGGCATTAACATCTCTGTCAACCAGTTCAATAACAGCCATCGGAGCACAGTCACCATAACGAAAACCGGCTTTCAAAACTCTGGTATAACCGCCGTTGCGTTCTTTATAACGTTCGGCCAAAGTGGAGAAAAGCTTGGAAACTACTTCGTTGTCACGAAGAAAAGCCAAAGCCTGTCTGCGGTTGCTCAAATCACCCTTTTTACCCAGAGTAATCATGTTATCAACAAAAGTTCTCAATTCTTTAGCTCTCGGAAGAGTAACGCTAATCTGTTCATGTGTTAACACTGCATTTGTCAGGTTAGCAAACAAAGCTCTTCTCTGGCTTCTTGTCATATTAAGTTTTCTGTGTTTCATTCCATGTCTCATGACATATTTCCTTTCTTTTTCTCTGTGTCCTGCAGGGCAGAACGGATAAAACGCAGGCCTTTACCACGGTTTCTCAACGAGCTCATGCATAAAGGCACTTCAATCAAGGCCGTTTGTAACACACAAAAACCTGAATTGCAAGCAAAAAAGACAGCGACCAAAGCTAAAAGCCCCAATCGCTGTCCTTTTTACAATTTTCCTAACAAGACCGAAGAATCATCATGCTCAATATAATAAAGGCGATTTGTCCTTTCCAAATCATAACATTCGTAAGGATCTCCGGCTTGTCCCTTTTCAACGCTAACATCCAAAAGTAAACTTTCTCCAAACCGGATACCGCAGCCTCTCTCATTTTCACAATCAAAGCAGGTAGATTTTTCTCAACAAGGCGGAAACCTGCTCTGGTTAAAAGCTGAACACCCAGTCGCTCAACCATTTCCGGCAGATAATGAGGAAAAACCTCAATCAGCGTCACTCCGGCAATAATCAAATCCCCCCACAAGACAAATCCGTGTAGTCTTCCGCTTTTTTCCACCACATACCACGGAGAACACTTTTCAACGTAACAATTCCGAACTTTGCTCTTAACCTGCTCAGCGGCCACATTATCATCAACCCTAATAATCAAAGGCTTATTCTTAGTCAAAAACCATTCCGGCAGCACGGGATACTCAAAACAAAAAGCCGTTCGCACAAAAGCCGATAAATCGCCCTGTCGTGCTTCCAATACGGAACATCAGCTCTTGGCACAAAGTGACAATAAACCGTGTAGATCAACATCCAATCTTCTTGCTGAACAAATCATCGCCAAACATCCGCATCATCATCCCGACAAGGAATAGGAAGACTTCGCCGTTCAGCCTTAACTTTTTTCGGCTCAAAAACTTTAACCTTTTTCTGAACCCAAGTTTGCAAAATAATTCTTTTAACATAAGTCTGGTATTTAAAATTAATAATTACAATATAACTCTGAAAGAATAACATATCAAACTTAAAAAACAAGAAAACAATTCCGGCAAAAACAGTAATTTGCCCCCTATCTTCACCCTGGCCTCATGTCCTCCGCCCCGCCATCTGACTTGGCCTTCCCACATACACTCTTAAACCCGCTCTTTCCCTCTTCCTCCGTCTTCCCGCATTTGTACACTAATTCCTTCCATACCCCTCATCACCGCACTTATACACATAATCCCCCGCCTTCACTCTATCCTCGCCCTCTCACATTCGAACATTACCTCACTGCAAATCAACCTCTATTTCCCCCCCTTTTTTCCACCTTCCTTTATTAAAGAAAATGGCAACAAGCTTTAAAATGCAAAAAAGGAAGCTTGATAAAGCTTCCTTTTTCTTTATATTTTCAACAACTAAAAATGTTCATCTACGCGACGAATCAACTCCTCAATGTTTTCAGGCGGCCAACCAGGCGTATCCATACCAAGATGAATACCCATTTTTGCCAAAACTTCTTTGATTTCATTCAAAGATTTTCTGCCAAAATTCGGAGTTCTAAGCATTTCAGCTTCGGTTTTCTGAACCAAATCGCCAATATAAACAATATTGTCGTTTTTAAGGCAATTGGCCGAACGAACAGACAATTCAAGCTCTTCCACTTTCTTAAGCAGGTTTTTGTTGAACGGCAGTTCTTCTTTTTCAACTTCAACTTCGTTTTCCGGTTCATCAAAGTTAATAAACGGCTTCAACTGATCTTGCAAGATTCTTGCAGCCAAAGCAACCGCATCTTCCGGAGAAACGACATTGTTGGTCTCAACAACCAGTGTCAACTTATCATAGTCGGTAACCTGACCGACACGGGTGTTCTCAACTTTGTAAGAGACCTTCTTAACCGGAGAATAAATTGCATCTACAGCAATCACGCCGATCGGAGCATCAGCAGCTTTATTCTGAAATGCCGGTACATAACCTTTACCGGTATTAACCGTCAATTCCATATTAATTTTAGCACCGGCATCCAGATTGCAAATAACATGGTTAGGATTCTTAATTTCAACATCATGACCGGTCTCAATCATCTGTGCGGTAACCTCACAAGGACCTTCAGCCTTCAAAGTCATCGTCTTCGGGCCTTCGCCGTGAACGGCCACGGCCAATCCTTTAATATTCAGGACGATATCTGTAACATCTTCTCTGACCCCCGGAATAACGGAAAACTCATGAAGTACACCGTTAATTTTGATAGCGGTTACGGCGCCGCCTTGCAGAGAAGACAGCAAAACGCGTCTCAGCGCGTTACCCAAAGTTAATCCGAAACCCCGCTCCAGAGGTTCAACCACGATTTTAGCTTTGCTGCCGCCCTCACTGGGAACAACTTCTAAGTTCGTAGGTTTAATAAGTTCTTGCCAATTCTTTTGAATCACTGGTATGTCCTCTTTCAATTAGTGCATATGCATATTTTACAAAACTCAAGAGAAAGCGAGGCACTAAAGCAGCCTCGATCTCTTTACATAACAAAGATAAAAGACTAAACGCGGCGTCTTTTTCTCAAGCGGCAGCCATTGTGAGGAATAGGAGTAACATCACGAATGGAAGTGATGGTAAAACCTATAACCTGCAATGCTCTGATCGCAGATTCTCTACCAGAACCGGGACCTTTAACTTCAACTTCCAGAGTTTTCATGCCGTGTTCCTGAGCTTTTTTACCGGCATCTTCTGCCGCTACCTGAGCAGCATAAGGGGTAGATTTTCTGGAACCCTTAAAACCCTGAGCACCCGATGTTGACCAAGCAACAGTATTGCCTTGAGCATCGGTAATTGTAATTCTTGTATTGTTAAAAGTAGAATTTACATGAGCCACGCCCGCTGTAATATTCTTCTTTTCTTTTTTCTTCACACGTTGTGATACTGCTTTTGCCATTTAACAACTACCCTTCAAACTATTTTTTCTTGTTAGCGACAGTTTTACGTTTACCTTTGCGGGTTCTGGCATTCTGTTTAGTGCTCTGTCCGCGGACCGGCAAACCTTTACGATGTCTCAAGCCTCTGTAGCAGCCGAGATCCATCAGTCTTTTAATATTAACACCGACTTCACGGCGCAATTCGCCTTCAACGAGGCAGTTTGAATCAATTTCTTCACGGATTTTGGCAATCTCGTCTTCGCTCAGATCCTGAACGCGACGATCGCCGGAAACTCCGGTTTTTGCACAAATGTCTTGAGCAGTTTTTCTTCCAATACCGAAAATATAAGTCAATGCGACTTCAATTTTCTTGGCAGTTGGGATATTTACACCAGCTATACGAGCCAAATTAACTCTCCATTTTAAAAAAATTTACCACATTCAAAAAGTTGATCACCACTCTTCAAAATTAAGGCGGATTATATGCCAAAAAATTTTAGTGTCAACCACCCTTTTTACAAAATTCTTGAAAAAAACGCATTTTTTTCAAAAAATTCATTATGCAACCGCTAAAAGGCTGTCAACCTTCTTCGCTGTTGCCTCGATTGTACCTGTCCCGTCCACACATCTGAGCAGGCCTTTCTGCTCAAAGTAAGGAATTGTCGGATATGTATAAACACGATAATTGACGAGTCGATTCTGCACGGTCGTCCGGTTATCATCCAGACGGCGGTAAAAATCCGTGCCGCCGCACTTATCACAAACGCCGTAAACTTTGGGCTTGTGAAATTTGTCATGATACCCTTCCCCGCAGGTCATACAGGCATAACGTCCGAGAATACGCTCCATAATGATCTCATCGGGCACTTGTATCTCAATAACGGCATCAAGCTTAATCCCTTTCTTGGCTAACAGCTCTTCCAAAGCTTCTGCCTGCGGCAGAGTTCTCGGAAACCCGTCCAGAATAAAACCGTTCTTACAGTCATCTTCATCAATACGTTGCGAGACCATTTTAATAATCATTTCATCGGTCACAAAAGAACCGGCATCCAAAAGCTTTTTGATTTCGAGTCCCAGAGGAGTCGCTTTTGCAGCTTCGGCGCGCAGCATTTCTCCCGTTGACAAATGACAAATATTCACTTTTTCTTTCAGGAGTCGCGCCTGCGTTCCCTTACCGCAGCCAGGAGCGCCGGTAAAGACCAGATGCAAACCCAAACCGTTCTGATTCATTATCTTCTCTTTCCTTTTCCGGCCAAAGAAGCTTTTTTAATCAAGGATTCGTATTGATAAGCAATCAGGTGAGACTGAACCTGTCCGACAAAATCCATGGTAACCTGAACCACGATCAAAAGCGTTGTACCGCCCAAAACAAACGGAACGGAAAGACGGCTGATTAAAATTTCCGGCAAGATACACAAAGCCACCAGATAAACCGCGCCCAAAACCGTCAGACGGGTAACAACATAGTCAAGATACTCGGCTGTGTTTTTCCCCGGACGAATACCGGCAATAAAACCGCCGTGTTTTTTCAAATTATCGGCCGTTTCTTCCGGATTGAACACAATCGCGGTATAAAAGAAAGCAAAAAACAAAATCAAACCGGCATACAATGTCAGATACAACGGCTGTCCGTGACCAAGCAGCTGGCTCAAAGTCTGAACCCAGGCCGGTCCGCTTTCGGCGCTGAAATTGGCAATCGTAATCGGCAACAGCAGCAAAGAACTGGCAAAAATCGGCGGAATAACACCGGTCGGATTAATTTTTAACGGCAGGTGGGAGCTTTCGGCCGTACTGCCGCCCAACATAGCCTGACGCTTCGGATATTGAATCGTAATTTTTCTCTGGGCTCTTTCGACCAGAACAATGGTATAAATCAAAACAATCACCATAATCATCAACAAGGCAATCACCCCCAAAGACATGGAACCGACACGTCCCAGTTCAAAGGTCTTGGCCAAGGCCGACGGAATATTGGCAATAATACCGACCGTAATAATCAGGGAAGAGCCGTTACCGACACCGCGCGCCGTAATCTGCTCGCCCAACCAGACGATAAACATCGTGCCGCCAACCAGAGAAACGACTGTTGTAAACTTAAAGGTAAAACCCGGATCAACCACGGCAGAGGCACCGGCAGCACCGGTCATCCCTTCCAAACCGACGGCAATACCGTACCCTTGGATAATGGTAATCAAAACCGTCAGAATACGGGTATATTGCGTAATCTTGCGATGCCCTGCTTCGCCTTCCTTCTTCAGCGCCCCCAGAGACGGAATAACCGACTGCCCGAGCTGAACAATAATAGAAGCCGAAATATACGGCATGATGTTAAGAGCAAAAATGGTCATACGCTCTAACGCACCACCGGCAAACATATTAAACATTCCGAGGATACCGCCGGAATTTCTGTTAAAAATATCAGCCAGAATATGCGGATCAATCCCCGGCAGCGGGATAAATGTTCCCAACCGGAAAACGATTAAGGCCAAAATTGTAAACCACAATCTTTTCTTTAGTTCTTCAGCTTTGCTAAAAGCAGACATATCAAGATTCGCTGCCATTTTTTCTGCAAGAGAAACCATTTTTACTTCCTTATTTTATTTTTAAACAACCAAGCAAGGGAAATTTTCCCTTTTAAACTAAGCTAGTTATACACGAAAAAAATTTTAATTCAACAAAATTATCCATTTACACCATAAGAATAAAACAATTCTCTAAATATTCAACAAAACATTTACAAAAAAACACCTGTCTTTTATCCTAAATAGGAATGCAATTTCTGATTTGAACGAGAAAAACATGGAAGAAAAAGTTTTCAGATACTCAATGAAAGCCATTATTATAAAAAAACGGAAAGTTGTTGGCAGAAAGCTGCGATTACGGACAAGGACGTTTTTGTAAACTCCCCGGCGGCGGACACCAATGGGGAGAAACGATAGAACAAGCACTTATGCGCGAATGCAAGAAGAATTAAATATCGAGGTTAAACCTCTCAGACTGCTCTTTGTACGGGACTACATTGCCAAGAATCATTACATGACCTTGGATCTTCCCTGTTTTCATCTGGCCGAACTCATGTTTGAATGTCAGGTATCTGATTTTCCCCCTTGGGACCGGGCTCGGAACCGGACAATCCTGCACAACGAATAAAATGGCTGAACATAGACACACTGGCAGATTCTGATTTTTACCTTAAAACAATCATTCCTTACTTAAAAAAGCTAAAAGACATCAAAGAAACCATTATTCTTGGTGATATAAACTGACAGCCCTCCTCCTCTGACAGAGATTACATCTCCTCTCCCGTTAAAAACAAAAAAAACGGCTTCATACGAAACCGCTTTTTATCTTTTGGAAAAAAATGATGACTGTTAGTAACCGCGATGATAACGGCGCAGCTTTTGCAACCCGATACAGAACAAAGCTACCCAGCATGAAATACCGGCCGTAATCAATGACCACTGGGAAATAATCATATTTCCCTTAAATCCGGCTGTCCAGAACAAAACAACGCCAGCCATCGCAATAACCAATGCAACAGTAAAAATTTTTTCTAATCTTTCCATATTTTTTAATTTTTATGAGGCAGCACCTCGTTAATAAATATCTTAATAATCTCAAATTATAAATTACCATATCACACTTTTATGTCTACAATAAGCATTTTTGACATAAAACATAACGAACATTCCTTAACAAACCCAAAACCGCAGCTGCTACAAACCTCGCATTTTGACCGATCCATTCAGCACAGGATTAAACATCCCATCCAAAACAGATGCCGCCATCTGCTTTACAAAAAGTTTATAATCAACAATTCTTGCCGCTGAATTTATGTTTTTAAAATCCTCAATTGCAAAATTAGTCAAAAGCACTAGCGCCGCAAGACAAGGTTCGGAAAAAAGAATCTCCTTCAGTTGCCCATTTTCGGCATAACGATGTGCTCTGCTCATTAAATCCTGAATTTCTGTCAGTTTTTCCTCTTCTTGATCTTGGGTTAAAGTACCTTCTTTCAACAAATTTTTAATTTTTGTCATTTGCTCAAAAATTTCTACCTGTTCCTTCAGATACTCAATCACTGTTTTTTTTATTTCTTCCATAATATTTTAATAATTTTCATTAATATTTTAATAATTTTCATTCAAGATAACTATATCACATTTTCATGTCTACATCAAGTATTTTTGACAAAATTCCACAAATACAAAAAGGCGGGACAATTATCCCGCCTTTTCATTAAATCGTTTTCTGCTTCTTGGCTAGATAAGGTTAACCTTACCACCGGCTTTTTCAACAGCTTCAACAGCTGCCTTGGAAGCAGAATTAACACTGATAACAACTTTGGCTGTCAATGCACCGCGAGCCAACAAACGAACACCGTCCAACTTTTTGGAAACAATGCCCGCACTCATCAATGCCTCAACATCAATAGCCTCTGCCTTCAATTTGCCGGCATCAACAGCTTTTTGAATAGTGTCAAGGTTAACTACTGCAAACTCTTTAGAAAACGGATTATTAAAACCGCGTTTCGGAAGTCTGCGGTAGATAGGCATTTGGCCGCCTTCAAAACCGTTAACGGCAACACCGGAGCGGGATTTCTGGCCTTTAACACCACGACCGGCAGTTTTACCGGAACCGCTGCCGATACCGCGGGCTACGCGTTTGCGAGACTTTCTGGCGCCTTCGTTATCTTTAATTTCATTCAATTTCATATCTATTCACCTTAAATAATCGGAGTTAGGCGCCGACAAATGTAAAACTTTTGCCGGCAACCGGACTACTCTTCAACTTTAACCAAATGAGCCACCTTTTTAATCATCCCGCGTACCGAAGGAGTATCCTCCAAAACCGATACTTTATGCATTTTGTTCAGGCCCAGCCCTTTAAGAGTGGCTTCCTGATCAGCCGGACGATTAACCGCGCTTCTGATTTGAGTAACTTTAATAGTTTTTTTATTTGCTGACATCGATTAAGCCTCCTCAACTGAAAGTTTTGCATTTGAAGAGTTTTCACGACGGCTAACAATATCACCGACCTTTTTGCCGCGTTTGGCAGCAACCATTCTCGGAGAATTGATAGATTGCAAAGCGTCAAAAGTTGCCTTAATCATATTGTAAGGGTTGTTGGAACCCAAAGATTTAGCAACAACGTCTTGCACGCCCAAAACTTCAAAAATAGCACGCATCGGGCCACCGGCAATAACACCGGTACCGGCAGGCGCTGTTCTCAGAACAACTTTACCCGCACCAAAACGTCCGTGAACGTCATGATGAAGGGTTCTGCCCTCACGCAGCGGAATGCGAACCATATTTTTCTTAGCTTCATTGGTAGCTTTGACAATAGCATCGGGAACCTCGGTTGCCTTGCCGGAACCATAGCCGACACGGCCTTTCTGGTCACCGACAACAACAACAGCGGCAAAGGACATATTGCGTCCGCCCTTAACAGTTTTAGCTACGCGGTTAATATGAACCAGTTTCTCAACCAATTCATCTTTCTTTTCTGCCTTACGACGATCTACAGCTTGTGCCATAACATAATCTCCTAGAATTTCAGACCAGCTTCACGAGCTGCGTCAGCCAAAGCTTTAACACGACCATGGTAGATGTAACCGCCTCTGTCAAAGACAACTTCACTTACACCGGATTTCAATGCTCTTTCGGCAACAGTCTTACCAATAATGCTGGCAGCCTCAATGGTAGAAGACTTTTTAATCTGGTCTCTGATTTCTTTGTCCAAGGTAGAAGCAGAAGCTACGGTAGCACCTTTGGCATCGTCAATAACCTGCACGTAAATATGCTTTCCGCTGCGAAATACAGACAGTCTCATCCTTCCATTCGCAGCTTTTTTCAAAGCTGTTCTTACGCGGCTTTTTCTTTTTTCAAATAACTCTTTTGGCGTATTCATCAAATTAATCCTTATTTCTTCTTGCCTTCTTTACGACGTACGTATTCGCCTTCGTATCTGATACCTTTTCCTTTGTAAGGTTCAGGTTTTCTGAACTCGCGAATTTCTGCCGCAGTCTGGCCGACTAATTGCTTATCCGCACCGGAGATACAAATCTGTGTCGGGCTTGCGCAAGAAACTTTCAAACCTTCGGGAACCTCAAAAATAACATCATGAGAATATCCCAGAGAAAGTACCAGCTTGCGGGAACCTTCAACACGGGCTTTATAACCAACGCCCAACAGTTCCATATTCTTAGAAAAGCCTTCGTTAACGCCTTTAACCATAGTGTTAATTCTGGCTCTTGTCGTGCCCCACAAAGTTCTAGCCTGTTTCGTATCTGACAACGGAGAAACAGTAACAGCATTGTTTTCAACTTTTGCAGCGACATGGCTATCGTCAAAAGCGTAGCTCAGTTCGCCCAATTTACCTTTAGCGGTAACAACGTTATTGTTAATATCAACCGTAACGCCGTTCGGGATAATAACCGGATATTTTCCAACTCTAGACATCCATTTTCTCCCTTAAAATACCTGACACAAAATTTCACCGCCGACATTGGCTTTGCGGGCTTCATGGTCACTCATAACACCTTGCGGCGTAGAGATGATGGAAATACCCAAACCATTGTATACTCTCGGCAAATCTTTAACGCTTGAGTATACGCGTCTGCCCGGAGTGGACACGCGGTAAATTTCTGTAATTACACCAGTACCTTCATGGTACTTCAATTGAATACGAAGCTCATCAACGCCGGCACGAACATTAACTCTTTCATAACCGGAAATGTAGCCTTCTTTCTTCAAAACTTCCAAAACATTTTCACGCAGGCGGGAAGCAGGTGATACAACATCACTTTTCTTAGCCCTTTGTGCGTTTCTGATGCGTGTGAGCATATCGCCCAAAGTATCTGACATAGACATTATCTCACTCTCCTACCAACTAGATTTTACCAACCCGGGAATTTCACCGAAGCCGGCCATGTCTCTGAGCTCGGAACGGCCCAGACCGAATTTCCTGTAATAACCGCGGGAACGGCCTGTAAGTTTGCAACGGTTTCTGAAACGAATACGTGCAGAGTTACGCGGCAGTTCTGCCAATTTAAGAGTCGCCTGGAATCTTTCTTCTGGAGAAATAGTCTTGTCCATAACGATATCTTTAAGCTTCTGACGGCGGTTAGCAAATTTTGCCGCCATCTTGGCTCTTTTCAGATTTTTAAAAACTGAACTTGTTTTTGCCATAGTAAAATCTCCGTCTATTTCTTGCAGGGCAAGTTAAAACCGGTAAGAAGAGCTTTAGCTTCTTCGTCAGTCTTTGCAGTTGTACAAATGACCACATCCAAACCACGGACATTTTCTACCTTGTCGTAGTTAATTTCAGGGAAAATGATCTGTTCTTTAATACCGAAAGCAAAGTTACCTTTACCATCGAAGTTTTTACCGGAGATTCCGTGAAAGTCTCTCACACGCGGCAAAGCCATATTAATCAATCTCTCGAGGAACTCATACATTCTGTCGGAACGCAGCGTTACCTTACAACCAATCGGCATACCTTCTCTCAGCTTAAAAGTCGCAATAGATTTGCGGGCTTTTGTAATAACCGGTTTCTGACCGGCAATCAAAGCCAGCTCATCAGCGGCATTATTCAGCTTTTTCTTGTCTGTAACGGCATCACCGACGCCCATATTCAAGACAATTTTAGTCAGTTTAGGTATCTCATGTTTGTTCTGGTAACCGAACTTCTCAACAAGAGATTTTTTTATGACCTCATTATATAACTTTTCAAAATTTGTCATAAATTTTTCTCCTATTTATCGATTACTTCACCGGATTTACGGGCAACACGAACTTTCTTCCCGTCAACTTCTTTATATCCAACCTTGGTGGCCTTTCCGGATTTCGGATCAACCAAAGCCACGTTGGAAACGTTAATCGGGGCTTCTTTGGTAACAATGCCGCCAGGAGTAGTTTGGCTGGGCTTGGTGTGTCTTTTAACCAGATTGACACCTTGAACAACCACTTTACCCTCTTTAGGCATAGCTTTTACAACTTCACCGTTCTTACCTTTGTCATCACCTGACAAAATAACAACCTGGTCGCCTTTTTTAATTTTCATTTTAGGCATTATAATACCTCCGGTGCTAATGAAATAATTTTCATAAATTTCTTTGCACGCAATTCTCTGGTAACCGGCCCGAAGATACGGGTACCGATCGGCTCACCGTCTTTGTTGATGAGAACTGCGGCATTCTTGTCAAAACGGATAACAGATCCGTCTTTACGTCTGATGTCACTGGCTGTACGAACAATAACAGCCTTCTGAACATCGCCTTTTTTTACACGACCCTTGGGGATAGCGTCTTTAACCGACACGACAATTACGTCGCCAACCGTCGCATGCATTCTCTTGGACCCGCCAAGAACTTTAATGCACTGCACCTGACGTGCGCCGGAATTATCAGCAACATCAAGGGTGGTTTGCATCTGTATCATTTTTTAATTCCTTTTCTCTTAGGCGTTATCAACTAATACAGTCCAAGTTTTTGTCTTGGAAAGCGGTCTGGATTCAATAATCCGGACAGTATCGCCGACTTTGAACTGGTTATTTTCGTCATGAGCTGCATATTTTTTGCTTTTCTTAACGAATTTCTTATAAACAGGATGCATAACCTGACGCTCTACGCTGACCACGACGGTTTTATCCTGCTTATCACTGACAACAACACCTTGAAGAATTCTTTTAGGCATATCTTTTTCTCCTAACTATTCTTCTTGCGCTCAGCGAGGAGCGTGTTGATTTTTGCTATTTCACGACGGACATTCTTTATTACAGCAGTATTTTGCAATTGTCCAGTAGATTGTTGAACTCTTAAGTTAAATTGTTCTTTTTTTGCCTCGAGCAATTTATTTTCAAGTTCATTATCGCTCATAGCACGAAGATCTTTTATTTTAGTAACCATTAATTATTCTCCTTGCTCTGAAGCTAATTTTTTAACAAACTTTGTTTTAATCGGAAGCTTGGCGGCAGCCAAAGCAAAACCTTCACGGGCTGTTGCTTCGTCAACGCCTTCCGCTTCAAACAAAATCCGACCCGGCTTAACACGGGCAACCCAGAACTCAACAGAGCCCTTACCTTTACCCATACGAACCTCGGCAGGTTTATCCGACACAGGAACATCCGGGAAAATTCGAATCCATATTCTTCCGGCTCTTTTCATCGCACGTGTCAAAGCTCTACGAGCAGCCTCAATTTGGCGAGCAGTGATACGATCCGGTGTAAGAGCTTTCAATCCGTATGAACCGAAACTCAATTCTGATCCGCCTTTGGCCAAACCGTGAATACGGCCTTTGTGCTGTTTGCGGAACTTAATACGTTTTGGACTTAACATTTATTCTTTACCTTATTTCTATACATTATGTAGAGGTTTTAGGGTGATAGATAGAGTAGAAAAGAACTGAGAAAAAATTTTAGTGTACAAAAAGGTACATGAATTTTTTCGATAGTGAATTTTCTGCTCTAGATGCGCCATAAAACCCTTCATAATTATTTTTGTTCAGCCAACTTCTTATCCTGCGCCATAGGATCGTGAGCCATAATCTCACCTTTGTAGATCCAAACTTTAACGCCGCAGGCACCATAAGTTGTGTGAGCCGTAGAGGTAGCATAATCAATGTCAGCACGCAATGTGTGCAAAGGAACACGACCTTCACGATAATACTCGGTTCTGGCAATTTCGGCACCGCCGAGACGGCCGGAACAGCTGACTTTAATACCTTCAGCACCCAAACGCAGGGCAGACTGCATAACGCGTTTCATGGCACGGCGGAAAGCAACGCGGCGTTCCAGCTGCTGAGCAACGCTGTCTGCTACGAGTTGAGCATCAAGCTCCGGTTTTCTGACTTCCAGAATGTTCAATTGAACTTCGGCGTCAGTCATTTTCTGAATCTGAGATCTCAGAATTTCAATATCCTGACCCTTTTTGCCAATTACAACACCCGGCCTTGCAGAGTGAATTGTAACTCTGGCCTTTTTGGCAGGACGTTCGATAACAATCTTGCTTACACCGGCCTGAGCCAATTTCTCTTTCAAGAATTCTTTAATTTTCAAATCTTCGTGCAGATAATCAGCATACTTTTCATCGGCATACCAGCGGGAATCCCAAGTACGGTTAACTCCCAGACGAAGACTTGTAGGATTAACTTTTTGTCCCATTAACTTACTCCCCACGCTCGGAAACGACAATGGTCAGATTAGAGAAGGGTTTCAAAACTCTGGCTCCTCTGCCGCGACCTCTGGCGTGCATACGTTTCATTACTAAACCTTTGCCAACATAAGCTTCTTTAACAAAAAGCTTATCAATGTTCAATTGGTGATTGTTTTCAGCATTGGCGATTGCAGATTGCAGAACGGCCAAAGCGGTTTTAGCGATTCTCTTCTTGGAAAAGCTCAGCTCGGCAACAGCCTTGGAAGCATTCAAACCACGAATTGATTGGGCAACGAGGTTCAGTTTCTGGGCACTGGAACGAATAGAGCTGCAATAAGCCATAGCTTCATTTGCGGCCATTCTTCTGGCATCTTTAGTTTTTCCCATAATTAACCTCTCTTAGCTTTCTTATCTGCTGCGTGGCCGTAGAATGTACGGGTCGGAGCAAATTCACCAAATTTATGACCAACCATATCCTCCGTAACCAAAACCGGAATAAATTTGTGGCCGTTATAAACCCCGAAGGTCAGACCGACAAACTGCGGCAGCATCGTAGATCTGCGCGACCAGATTTTAATCACTTCATTACGAGTAGTTGCTCTAGCTTTTTCAGCTTTTTTGAGAAGATAGCCATCAACAAACGGCCCTTTCCATACGGAACGTGTCATTAGCGTTTCTCCCTATTTCTTTTTGTTTTCATGACGAGTTCTCATAATGAACTTATCAGTCTTTTTGTTAGTACGAGTCTTAGCACCCTTAGTAGGTTTACCCCAAGGAGTAACCGGATGGCGACCGCCGGAAGTACGGCCTTCACCACCACCATGCGGGTGATCAACCGGGTTCATAGCCACACCGCGGGAAACCGGACGTTTGCCGACCCAGCGCGTACGGCCTGCCTTACCGAGAGATTTGTTCTGATTGTCGGGGTTGGAAACTGCACCAACGGTAGCCAGACATTCTTCACGGACAATTCTCAATTCACCGGAACCCAATTTCAACTGAGCATAGCCGGCATCTTTACCAACCAATTGAGCATAACAACCGGCAGAACGAACCAACTGTCCGCCTTTCCCTGCTTTAAGCTCAATATTGTGGATGATTGTACCAACCGGCATATTCTTCAAAGGCATGGCGTTACCCGGTTTGATATCAGCCTTATCGGAGGATACGACTTTATCGCCGGCTTTAAGTCTCTGCGGAGCGAGAATATAAGATTTTGTACCATCCGTATAGCTGATCAAAGCAATAAAAGCAGAACGGTTCGGATCATATTCAATTCTCTCGACAGTTGCTTCACAATCAAATTTATTACGTTTGAAGTCGATAATACGAAGTTTGCGTTTATGACCGCCACCGATTCTGCGACTTGTTACGTGTCCGAAATTGTCACGCCCGCCTGACTTGGTTAAACCGACAGTCAGGGTCTTTTCCGGAGCACCCTTGTAGAGCTCGCTTCTGTCAACAATAACAAGCTGACGAAGCCCCGGAGATGTAGGCTTATATTTTTTCAATGCCATATCTTAAATTCCTGTTGTAACATCAATATTTTGGCCTTCAGCCAGAGTAACGACGGCTTTTTTATAGTCAGAACGCTGACCGATATAGCCTTTAAAACGTTTCTCTTTGCCGAACTGGCGAATAGTATTGACTTTGTTTACTTTCACATTAAAGATTGCTTCAACGGCAGCCTTAACTTCATCTTTGGTAGCGCTCAGCGGAACCAAAAAAGTTACTTTGCCGGCTTCCGATGCAATCATTGATTTTTCTGTGATTACCGGACGGGTCAATGTATCATACATTTTTGCAGTTACGGTATTGTTTGTTTTCTTAGATTTTATCATTTCAATCTATCCTCCAAGCAAGCAACTGCATCTTTGGTCAAGACCAGTTTGTCTTTTCTCAAGATGTCGTATACATTAGCGCCGATCGTAGGCAAAACATCGACTCCAATAATGTTTCTGGATGCCAATGCAAAATTAGTATCAACCTCTTTGCCGTCAATAAACAAGCAGTTCTTCAACCCGCAGCTATTGAGTTTGCCAAGCAAATCTTTAGTTTTCGGAGCTGATAATTTTGCTTCATCGACAACAACCAGATTCCCCTCTTTGGCTTTAGCCGAAAGAGCTGTTTTCAAACCAAGTTTTCTGAACTTCTTGGTCAGTTCATGCGAATGATCACGTACAACCGGACCAAACACAACACCACCTTTTCTAAACTGCGTTCCTTTGTAAGAACCTTGACGGGCACGCCCGCCGCCTTTCTGTTTGAAAGGTTTTGAACCGGTCAAGGCAACCTCGGAACGGCCTTTAGTCTTGTGGTTGCCGCACTGCAGTCTGGCAAGCTGCCAAACAACAACGCGATGCAAAATATCGGCACGAACTTCCAAGCCGAAAATCGACTCGTTCAGTTCAATTTGGCCGACACTTTTATTCGTATCTAAACTTAAGATGTCCTGTTTCATATTTTTCAATCCTTATCGCTTATGCATTTTCAGCCGGAGTTTCAGCCTGAGCTGCAACAGGTTCATCAACTTTCTTCAATCCTGCAGGCATCGGCAATTCAACCTTGCTCGGGATTTTAACGGCATCGGTAACATATACCCAGGCATTTTCACCGCCGGGCACACCACCTTTAACCATCAGCAACCCTCTGGCAGCATCAGTGGCAACAACCTTCAGATTTTGAACGGTTACACGTTCGTCACCGAGATGTCCGGCCATTTTTTTGCCTTTAAATACCTTACCAGGATCCTGTCTTTGTCCTGTAGAACCGTGAGAACGGTGAGAAATAGACACACCGTGAGTAGCCTCCAGACCGGCAAAGTTGTGGCGCTTCATAACACCGGCAAAACCCTTACCTTTGGAGATGCTGCAAACGTCAACGTATTGACCGGCAACAAAATGTTCTACAGATAATTCATCGCCTACAGAAAGCAGACAATCTTCAGAAACTCTGAACTCTGCCAGTTTTTTCTTAGGCTCAACGTTAGCTTTGGCAAAATGTCCCTTCAGAGGCTTGGATACATTTTTAGCCTTAATGGCGCCTGTACCAAGTTGTACAGCTGTATATCCATCCCTGTCGAGAGTTTTAACGTCAACGACTTTCAAATCTTCAACGCTGAGAACGGTAACGGGAACATGAGTTCCGTCACTCTCGAAAATACGAGACATTCCAAGCTTTTTTGCGATTAGACCCGTACGCATTATTATATTTTTCCTTTTCTTAATAGGTTGACCATTTAAAATTCAAAAAGCCAACATTAATTTATAACTACAATTTGATCTCAACATTAACACCGGCAGCCAGATCCAGCTTCATCAAAGCATCTACGGTTTGCGGTGTCGGATCAACAATATCAAGAAGTCTCTTGTGAGTACGGATTTCGAACTGCTCGCGGGATTTCTTATTAACGTGCGGAGAACGGTTTACCGTAAACTTCTCAATTCTGGTCGGCAGAGGAATCGGCCCTCTGACATTAGCCCCAGTTCTTTTGGCCGTGTGCACAATCTCTTTGGTAGACAGATCAAGCAGACGGTGATCAAAAGCCTTGAGGCGAATTCTGATATTTTGTGTTTCCATCATTTTTAATTTTTACCTTATAACTAGACGGCAACAGATTCGATTATCTTATCCTTGCCATCTAAGAATTAAACTAAGCAAACCCTTGGTTCTCAATAGTTTGCGCTATGTTTTATATCCTCGCTGCCAGACAGATTCCGCCCATCTCACAGCTACTGTGCGCCCTTTGTAACATAGACAAATTCTAATTGCAAGCAAAAAAATCAACTTTTTTCATTTTTTATACAATAATGAATCGCCGCGTCAGACTCTTTTTGAGTCAGATTGACAAATTTTAAAAACCGCGAGTCTAAATTTAATTTTTCGACTCAAAAACGACTCGAATTAGCCCGAATCGACAAAAGAAAACATCCGTTTCAAATCACCAACCTCTATACTCATAATGCACCTGCCATTTGTCGTCGTTTAAATGCCGCCAGATGGTATAACCGGATAACTCGCGCAACCGTATCGGCATTCTCGCCTTCGTCAATAATCATTTCGGCACAGCAACCGTCATCAACGTATTTCTTAAGAATTCCGTCCAAAACCCTGTAAGGCGGCCAAGAATCTTCGTCTTTCTGATCGGCACAGAGTTCCGCCGATGGCGGCCGGTTAATAACGTCGTCAGGCAAAACGCGGCTCAAACCGTTTCGCCACCGTGCCAACTTGAAAACATCACTCTTGTAAACATTTCCGATAGGCATAATGCCGCCGCAGGTATCACCATAGAGCGTACAATAGCCGACAGCTGCTTCTGATTTATTGCCGCAGGCCAAAACCAGATAATTTTTCTGATTGGCATAAGCCATCAGAATTTTGCCGCGCTCCCTGGCCTGTAAATTCTCCAGCACGATTGGGGCCGGCTTTTCTCCGAATGCCTGTGTCAGGAATTCCGATTGTCTCGCTATTTCCGGATCAATATCCAAAACTTGATAATCAAAACCGTTCAAATCAGCCAGTTCCTGTGCAATCCGCAAACTCAACTCAGAAGTATGACGTGTTTTCATCATAAGGCAGTGTACGTTTTCACGTCCCAGAGCTTCAACCGCAAGCACACTGACGATTGCTGAATCCAAACCGCCGGAAAGGCCAAGGATAACATCGCTGAACCCGTTGTCTTTTACATAACCGCACAAACCGTTTTTTAACTTGTCCCAAAGCTTTTCCATAAATTTATCTCCCGTATTTGTGCTGATAAGCCTGAATCAGATATTGTTGTTTTTTGCGGATTTCCTCCGTAATCCCCACACCGTAAACATGCGGATTGCATAACCGCCGGCACTCGGCATCAAGACACTGCAAATTTTCCTTCACCGCATTCTGAATATCCCAAAGACTGCGTGCTTTATGCCTGATATCAACCTTCCCGTCAACAACGACATCTTGCAAAAGCCAATATCCGCTTATACCCTTTTCAAATTTCCGCGGCTGTTGCGTTTCGTCCTGCAAATGATAAGAGACAACCGTCTCCGTAATTTTTCCGTGCCGCAGAGTGTTATTGTCCGGCCGGGCAATAATATCGCCGGTATACTTGCCGTTTTTTAAAGTCCGCAAAACATTGGTTGAGCCGGGAATAGTCGTTTTTCCCTGTGCTACCTTAATTTTGTCTTTGCCCTGATAAGACTTGGTTTTATAAACAGCTCCAAGCGCTCCCATATCATCGGCTCGCACCAATTTGGTACCAAGGGCAAAACAGTCAAACGCGGCCTTTTGTACCAAAACCAGATTTTCAATAAGAAATTCATCCAAATCATTGGAAGCAATAATCCGCGTATCCTGCTTACCGCTCTCATCCAGAATTTTACGCGCTTCTTTGCTCCAATAAGCCAAATCACCGGAATCTATCCGAATGCCTTTTAACGGAATACCGGTCTCATCGCTCGCCCGAACCGCGTTTTTAATTCCCTGACGCGTTTCGTAAGTATCCGGCAACAATATTCCGTCATGAGGATAAGTTTTCAGAAAAGCTTTAAAAGCATCCGTTTCATCTTCAAAAGACATAACCCAAGAATGAGCCATCGTTCCGCTCGACGGAATGCCGTAATCTCTGGCGGCCGACGGATTGGATGTTGCAGCGCATCCGCCGATAAATGCCGCGCGGGCCGCCGAATATCCGCCAAGTTCCATAGCCCTCCGCAATCCGAACTCCATTACCCGGCGTTCCACACCATCGGCACCGGCCGCCAATACGGCGCGGGAAGCTTTTGTCGCTACAGGAAATTGTGAATTAACCACATTCAGTAAAGCGGCTTCAACAACTTCCACTTGCCAACTGGGACCGCTGATACTGTACAGCGGCTCATTTGCAAATACCAATTCGCCTTCCGGAACAGCTTTAACATTTATTGCCAACTTTTCATTTTTAACAAAATTCACAAAATCATCACTGTATAACCGTCCGCCCGCGCTGTTTTTCTTTGAACGCAGCCAATCAACATCGTCCTTGCTCAAATGCCAGTTGTCAAGCCATTCCAAAACCTCGCCCAATCCGGCCGAAACAATATATCCGCAGTCAGGACTGTTTTTTCTGAAAAATGCTTCTGAAGTTTTAAAATCGTTATGCATATTGTTTTCAAACCAGGCATTACTCATTGTCCAGTGATACTCATCTGCCCACAAAGGGCTGCCCTCTGCAATCAAATTTCTTCTCATCTTGTCTCTCCGCTGTTTTTATTTACAAAGTTAAAAAAACGTTTTTTCTCATTCAAAATCTGCCGAAAAAACTGCTTTGACGTAATCATCTGTAACCGGCCGCCGGCCAGTGCCTTGGCATATTGAGCTTCGGCAACGACCTCGGGCATCTGCGTTTGGACGCCGCGACACAAATCCTCCAAAATCACGACCTTGGCACCGCGCCGCAAAAATCCGTCCATGGCCTGCCGAACGCAGACACCGCTGAGCAGCCCGCAGAGATAAACGTCTTTCAACCGCCAGTCCTGTTGCAAAATGCCGTAAGTCTTTTCTTCATTCCACAAATTAGTCGTTGATTTATAAATATCCGTCACCGGAATATTATCCTTAAAATCGGCAATTTTCTGCCAGCCCCAACTGTAATATACCGTATGCAGAAGATAATCTTCGGCTTCACGCGTATTCTGATAAGTCTCTGCAAAATGAGTATCCGCCACATCAATAATTCGGCTGAACATTCCCTTTTGCAGATTTTCGCAAAAACGCCGGTGCTGATAAATAAAATCAGGATTGTTAATTGTCAGCGCCCCTTCGGGATCGACAAAGTCGTTCTGACAATCTATACGGACAAGAACACGATCTCTCATGCTTTTTCTCCCTAGGCTTATCGGGTTACAAAAACCGCCCCTCTCCTATAAGCCCTGCAGAAGACCGGGGGGTTATTTGATTAAAAACTAAATAATTGCTTTTTTCTTATAAAAATGTTCTTCAATGAGAGCATAATTTTCCGGATGAATAAAATTCCGCCAGCGTTTGTCGCCAAACTTAATCATATCACGAACCATCGTACCGGTTACAAACGGAAAATCCCCACTGGTACGGTCAACATATTCAATATTTTTAAAAGCCTCTTTAAACCAGTGTGCATCATAAGAACTTCCGGCATAATAAACATCCGGTCCCCCAAGCTGCGGCAAACTTTCATTCATAAAGTCCAAAACATATTCTGCCCACTCCGCAGGGTTGTTAATATCAAACAAACCTATAATTTTCAGGCGCGGATAATCCGGATGATGACGGTAAACATTCTGAATCATTTTTTTGCGGGTAGTATAATTAAGCGGATTACGCTGCGTTCCTTGCTCCTGAATCGAACCGAGAATAATCGTAACCTGCTCACATTCAGCAAGCATACGGTCAATTATTCGGGCATGCCCGATATGAAAAGGCTGCGCACGCATAACCGCAATTCCGTGTTTGTATTTATACATAAAAAAAACTCCCTGAACAGGAGCCTGCAAGAATCGACATACAAAAAACATCAGTTCTAAACCGGCTCAGTTTATATTAGTCCCTCGCCCATAAGCCCTAAGGACGACCGGAACATAATAAAACTTAATTCCTATTTTAACAAATGTCAAGCAAATCTTTTTTTCACAGGAAAGGCGATTAATCTTGATATAAAAAGAAGGCGGTATTACATTATAATGGTATAAATAGCTATAGGAGTAATAACATGAAAAAAATTCTTACCTGTGCCGCCATTGCTCTGGCTTTTGCCGCCGCAAACGCTTCCGCTCAGGACATCGACCTTGTTGAAACCGCTTCCGGCTTGCGTCAGACTTCCGATAGTCTGCACGAAAAAGCGGAAAACATTAAAAACAACCTCAAAACCGCCAAAGAAAACGCTAAAAAAATCAAACAAGAAAAAGCTGCGTCTTCCGACAGCAACCTTAAAGACGAATTAAAAAAATCTATGGAAGAAAAAAAGGCTGAATACAAAGCCAAACAAGAAGCTGACAAAGCTGCCGCCGAAGAAAAGAAAGCAAAAATCAAAAGTGATTTGGAAGCAATCAAAAATACTTGGAAAAACTAATTTCTCCCGATACGGCAAAAGCTCTGAACCACAAAAGGTCCAGAGCTTTTTAATACTCAGATCACACCGGCAAATTCATGCAGATTGTTCAACAGGGTACTATCGGCCGGTATCCACTCGGAAGACAAAACCACCTTGTTGTAAATATCAGCCCAGTAAATCTCATTTTCTTCCCGAGAAATCCGGCGATACCCTCCTTCCTGTTTCATAAACAACAGATTTTTGTCTTCATAGGCACCGCCACGGGTCATTAAAGATATGTTCAAAATTCCGTCATCATACTTTAATGAAGAAATGTGCACATCTTCCGTTGCCCCAAAATCTCCGGAAACATTCCGAAAAGATTTATTCTCATCCAGCATAAACACACTCCAGTTTTCACCAAAACCATTTTGTACGTCTTCAAAACGTATCCCGTCATCTGTAATCACTTTTTGGGTTTCTCCCAACCAGGCAACGGCAAAATCCGCTTTTCCCAACATCTGGATTTTATACGGAAACAGTGCTTTTTCAAACACATCGGAACATAATGTTCGACCTGCATCAGCCGATAAGGCCACCGCAAAATAATACGGCGAAAAAAGAGCGCGTTCTATAACATAAATTTCTACGAAGCTGTTTTTATAACACGGAGCAATTTTTTGAATCAAAAGCTTTCTCTCACCTTTCCGTAAATTGTCCGCATCATTCAACAAGACAGGGGCTTTAGCTTTATAAAAATAAAAATCCTCTGTCATAAAAACATCTGCATTTGCCAAAAATTTTAATATTTTCATACCTGATAATAATTAAATAAAATTCATCTCAAAATAATTTCAAAACCCCAAAAAGATAACACAAGACAACGCGTTGTCAATAATAAATTATTTCCCCCCGCAGTTTTTCTCCTGCCCCAAAAGCCCTTTGCATTTCTGAACTT